>CAWAUF010000015.1:0-78119 GCA_963785145.1 uncultured Gammaproteobacteria bacterium
AGGAAATCCAACTATGAGTTATTTCGATTTTGAAAAATTGGATGTATACCAAGCCTCCATTGAGGTTGTGGTATTCATTGATAAAATCACTACAGCTTTTCCTCGCGGCAGAGCTTATTTAACCGACCAACTTCAACGAGCTGGGACATCGATCCCATTGAATATTGCTGAGGGCTCAGGAGAGTTCTCCCCTAACGAAAAAAGTAGATTCTACCGCATGGCAAAAACGTTCTGCTACAGAAACCGCAGCGATATTGGAGGTATCCAAACGTTTAAACATTATACATGATGAATATTATCAATTAACAAGAGAATTACTGAATCGCATTGTTATGATGTTGACTAAAATGGCAAAAAAAAACAGATTAGGCGGAACTCGGGCGGGCTCGGGCTCGCTCACGGGCCCGGGCCCGTATGGTTCCGTGAAAAGTTGAGCATCGCGTAATATTCATGCTATTGATTATTAGAAAAATTTAGTAGGGTGGGCAAAGCATCGCGTGCCCACCAATCCAAATCACAGTTAGGGTGGGCACGCAAAGCTTTGCCCACCCTACTTTTTGTTCACCTAGAATTACTATCAAAATATCCCCAAAATGGACAAGTCTGTCTAATTTACGATATAATATGCCCTCTTTTAAACAAGGACTTAAGCCGTTTTATGAACTATTCAACACGTCCCAAAGTAGGTTTCGTTAGTTTGGGCTGCCCCAAAGCCTTGGTGGATTCGGAACGGATCATCACTCAACTACGAGCCCAAGGTTACGAGCTAGTCTCCAGTTATCAGGATGCGGGGGTAGTTGTTATCAATACCTGCGGATTCATTGACAGTGCGGTGAAAGAATCTTTGGATACCATTCAAGAAGCCATGGCTGAAAATGGCCGTGTAATCGTCACCGGTTGTTTGGGTGCAAAAGCCGATCTCATCAAAGAGGCTTG
Organism: uncultured Gammaproteobacteria bacterium; assembly: GCA_963785145.1. Taxonomy (GTDB): domain Bacteria; phylum Pseudomonadota; class Gammaproteobacteria; order Legionellales; family Legionellaceae; genus Legionella. Next base: position 937 of record CAWAUF010000015.1, read on the forward strand.
TCCTGAAGTGCTGCACATCAGTGGGGCTCATGCCTACGAAGCCGTGATTCAAGCAGTTCATGCGCACTTGCCTCCACCTGACTTACCCTTCAGTCAACTGATTCCTCCACAAGGAATTAAACTGACTCCCCGCCATTACGCCTATTTAAAAATATCCGAAGGCTGCAATCAAAAATGCACTTTTTGCATCATTCCCAGCATGCGCGGCAAACTGCAGAGTTATCCTATGGCTCAAGTGTTGACTGAAGCAATAAAATTAAAAGAGGCTGGAGTGAATGAAATTTTGGTGATTTCACAAGACACCAGTGCTTATGGTATTGATACCCGTTATCAACCCATTGACTGGCAGGGAAAAACCATTCACACGCGTTTTTATGATTTATGCGAACAATTGGGTCAATTGGGGATTTGGGTACGCCTACACTACGTCTACCCTTACCCTCACGTGGATGACATCATTCCCCTCATGCGCGATGGATTGCTGTTGCCGTATTTGGACATACCCCTACAACATGCCAACCCACGTATACTCAAAGCAATGAGAAGACCAGCCAGCAGCGAAAACACTTTAAAACGCATCATTGGCTGGCGAGAAGTGTGTCCTCATATCACCCTGCGATCAACCTTCATCGTTGGCTTTCCCGGTGAAACCGAAGAGGAATTTGTAGAATTGTTGGATTTTTTAGACAAAGCCCAATTGGACAGAGTGGGTTGTTTCAAATATTCACCCGTGGAGGGAGCCAAAGCCAATGAACTGCCTAATCCCATTCCTGAACCCATTCAAGAAGAACGCTATCATCGATTCATGCAACTGCAGGCCGAAATCAGTCGGAATAAATTAAAAAATAAAATAGGCAGCACCTTGAAAGTACTGGTGGATGAAATCCATGAAAATGAAATCATCGCTCGCAGCCAAGCCGATGCCCCAGAAATTGATGGTTTGGTTTATTTACCCAAACAGGCTGGGATCCAGGTAGGTGACTTTGTGGAGGTGGTGGTTACGGACAGCGACGATTACGATTTGTATGCCCGCTTTGAATAATCCGAACTAGGCTTGAGCGCTTACTAAAAGCAAGCGTTCAAACAGATGCATTATAAGAGAAAATTTATACGGCTTCATCCGAGCCGTCGGCTTCTTTCTCTTGTTGTATGCGTAAATAAATTTCTTCGCGGTGGACGGATACGTCTTTAGGTGCATTAATGCCTAAACGTACTTGGTTGCCTTTTACACCCAGCACAGTAATATTCACATCATCACCTATGATTAATGTTTCACCTATGCGTCGTGTCAAAATTAACATGCTAATTCTCCCTAACGAGTAGCCACCCATATTCCATAGTACGCTTCCATGGTGTTCTTAGTAGCTACAACAAAAAAACTAAAAAAAATTGTCTACGAGACTTTATTCTACTATAGGATTATTAACGGAATATTAAGAAAAAATTAAATTGCATCTTTTTTTAAAAAAATACCGAAAGACAACTAAAATAATCCATTTTTTTAAGCATCAACTAAAGCCCGTCCATAGCGATCTTCGTATCTCACGATGTCGTCTTCATCTAAATAACTTCCAGATTGCACTTCAATGATTTCTAAAGGAACCTTACCGGGGTTTTCTAAGGAATGCACGGTACCTAGAGGAATGTAAGTGGATTGATTTTCAGTCAGATAAAAGGTTTTATCTGCATGAGAGACCTTGGCAGTACCTGAAACCACCACCCAATGTTCTGCACGGTGATGATGCATCTGCGTGGATAGTTTTTCACCTGGTTTCACCGTGATTCGTTTCACCTGATAACGCGGTCCTTGAGCCAATGTATCGTACTTACCCCAAGGTCGAAACACTTCGCTATGCGATTTCGCTTCACTTCTTTCTTCTTCATTGAGCAATGCCACCACTTTTTTAACGTCTTGAACCTTATCCTTTGCTGCAACCAAGACAGCGTCTTTGGTATTGATAACCACCGTATTCTCAAGTCCAATGGTCACCACCAACTTATCGCTGCTGCGGATAAAACTATTGCTTGTGTCCAAACTTAAGACGTCCCCTTGCTGCACGTTGCCTTGTTCGTTTTTATTGCAATTTTTCCACAAAGCGGCCCAAGATCCAATGTCAATCCATCCAGCCTGCATAGGAACCATCATCGCCTGAGTCGTTTTCTCCATGACTGCATAATCGATTGAATCCACAGGGCAGGTTTCAAAGGCGGCTTTATCGAGGCTGATGAAAGAGAGATTTTTTTTCATTCCTTTCAATGCCTTCAGGCAGTGTTCATAAATCTCGGCTTGGAATAGTTTCAATTCTTCAAGATAAGCGCTTGCTCGGAATAAGAACATGCCACTGTTCCAGTAGTAATTGCCGCTTTCGAGATACATTTGTGCTAATTTTTCAGAAGGCTTTTCCACAAAGGCCTTGACCGCAAACGCATCTTCCTGGGATTGCTGAGCATGAATATAGCCATACCCTGTCTCGGCATAGGTAGGAGCAACTCCAAAGACGATTAATTTCCCTTGTTCAGCATAAGGCATACCTCGTCTAACCGCGTCTTGAAACGCATAGACGTCTGCTATGACGTGATCAGCTGGTAAAACCAACAAAATGGGATCCTCGCCGTTTTGAAGGCTCTTTAAAGCAGCTAAAGCAATGGCAGGAGCAGTATTGCGACCCACTGGTTCTAAGAGAATGTCGGTGTAGCTATGATTGATCTGAGTTAATTGTTCTTGTACCACAAAACGATGTTCTTGATTACAAATCAACAGAGGATCTTGATGATCCAGACCTTGTAAACGTCTAAGCGTCACTTGCAGCATAGTGTCGGCACCCTGAAGGGATAAAAATTGCTTAGGGTATAATTCTCTTGATAAAGGCCAGAGTCGGCTTCCAGTGCCGCCTACAAGGATGACAGGTAAGATCATATTTTAGGTTCCATTACAGCTTAATAACGTCCTGTTAAAAATTTGCAATCTTAACATTGGACTGCATCCTTGGACAAGTCTGTGTGAGTCTTTTTTCAGGGCCTACGCATGAAAAAATACTTGACTTCTACGTTCCGCGGTTTATCCACGGAATCCAGTCGTCTTGCTAGATTCTGGATCCCGCGAACAAGTCGCGGGAAGTAGGAACGGCGTTCATATTGATTGAATTGTATTCAATTTTAATTTTCATGCGTAGGCCCTGAGTCTTTTTTCATGCAGTCTTGTTCAATATTCAAATTTAAGGATATACTGGTAATCTGAATTTAAATAGGAATTTTGCATGTCCTTGAAGGCCATGTATAACCAAATCGCTGACAACTATGCTACCGCTAACCTCTTTGGAGCCATCAGCGAGAGCCATTATTGTGCCATCGAGCAGATGAAAGCCTATCATTTGGGGATGAAGCCCAATTTCAAAGTACTTGATTTGGGTGTGGGAAGTGGCACCTTTTTACAAAAATTGCTTCAAGTGATGCCAAAGGCAGACTTCACCGGCATCGACGTCTCCTCTGAGATGTTGAAACAAGCCAAACAATCCATTCCTTTAACGACCATAGAAGCCAGTGTGGCAGAAGTCAACCGCTTCTTACCCCCTCATAGCCAAGACCTGGTTTTAGCGCATTTTATCAATGCTTACATCCCGATTGATAATCTATTCGACGTCGCCAAATTAATGACGCGTGCCAACGGTTATTATTCCATGATCACAACCACTTACGACTCGTTCCCCTCAGCTCAACAACAATTGGCTGAATTCATTTCTCATGACTCCATTTTAAGCTCAGTGGTAGGACATTATTACAAATCCATCGTGAAAAACACCACCGTGGCTGCCAATTCCAATGAATTGATGCAGGCCTTTAAACAACATCAATTTGAAGTGTTGGATCACAGGAGGCTAGAAATCCCCATTACCCTAAATAACATCGATGAGTTGGCTTTGTTTGGCATTGAAGGAACTTGGTTTTTAAACAGTCTGTCCATACGAATGTTACCTAAATATTTTTTGATTCAGCGACTGAAACGTTTGTTTTGTAAAATCTTTACCTTCCCTTATCACGACACGCATATTATCGATGTGGTTTTGGCGAGGAAGTGAAAAAAGGATGCTTTTGTTATTCAAGATTCAATAAGGAGTATTGAAGCATGTTTACCCGACTTAAACGGTATTTACGCCAATTAGATCTAAGCCAAAAACAAACAAACAACATCGTCATGATCACTTTTTGGAGCCAATTTTCCGTCTACGTGGTCAATACGATTCTCATTTTATTTTTAACCCGACCTTTGTTCACTCATGGCCTGGGGTATAGCCAGGCAAAGGCCTATGCCTTCATGGGAATTACCTCTGCCATGGGCTACTTGATGCCCATTCTCGGTGGTTATCTGGCCGATAACATTCTCGGCATTCGCCGTTCCATATTCATTGGGAGCATTTTAGTGGCCTTGTCTTATTTATTGGTCATGTTGAGCGGCTATACCTTGGATACTCTAGGCGATCAACTGTTCATCGCCTCTTTTGCCCTGCTTCCAGCGACCAATTCTCTATTGATGGGAACCACTTCCGGCATGATTTCTCACATTTATGCTAAAGATGCAATACGAGCAAAAGCCGCAATGACTTATTATTATTTATCCATCAACTTAGGTGCCTTATTAGCCACCCTCATCGCACCCTCTTTGCTAGACAGTCGTTACGGACCCTTATCCATTTTTGCCTTTACCTTCATTGGCAAATCCATCGCTGCTTTAAATTTTGCTTACAGATACAACCTGTACGACTCGGTGATTTGGGGCAAGGACACGCAGCCAATGTCTAAGAACAATGCCGCTCAATTGACACTCTACCTGGCCGTGATTTATGCGATCACCTTGTATGCCTATTTCCACGTGTACATTGCCAGTGTCCTCATCAGTGTGGGTTGCGTGCTGGGTATATTGGGATTTTTTATTTCAACGATTCGATTAAACGGAACCACGCGCATCAAACAGCTGATCGCATTGTTTTTAATCCTTGAAGCCATAGGCTTTTTCATCATTTACAATCAAATGGGCACTACTTTGATTATATTTGCAGAGCACAACTCCGATTTAAATTTTCTGGGTTTACGCATTTCCCCAGCTCAGTACCAAATGCTCAATCCTTTGCTTATTTTGATCATAGGAACCATCCTACCGCGTTTTTATCGCCATTTCCCAAACTTTACCATTCCCTATCAATTTGCAGCCGGCACCATGTTGTCCGGGATCGCCTTATTGGTGATGGCCTTTGCAGCGGTAGAAGCTCATCAAGGTTTAATCAATGGCAATTACATTGCCCTAACTTATATTCTAATTTCCATTGCAGAACTTCTTGTAAGCGCCATTGGTTTGAGCATGATAGGGTTGTATTGCGATGAAAAAACACTGGCCTTGGCCATGGGGGTATGGTATTTAGCCAGCTCCATGTCGAATGCAATCTCTGGACGCGTTGCTGCGTGGGTCGCTATCCCTGAATCCATTCAATCGGCAGTGGGGAGTTTGCCTTATTACAAAAACTATTATTTAGTGATGGGCATTACCGCGCTAGGCCTTGGTCTGTTGATGTATTGTTTGGCTTATGGTTTAAAAAAAATCATGCCCAAATATGGAGTTGAGATAGTCTAATCAAATTATGGTAAAATGCATCGAATCACCCTTTGAGTATCTTTCATGTCAGACAATTACAATGCGGAAGCGATTGAAGTACTAAGCGGTCTGGAACCGGTTCAGCGCCGTCCCGGAATGTATACAGACACCACCAGACCCAATCATTTGGCTCAAGAAGTCATAGACAACAGCGTGGATGAAGTCCTTGCCGGTTTTGCAACTCGCATTTGCGTGACCCTACATGAAGATGGCTCCATTGAAGTTGAAGACGACGGGCGAGGCATGCCCATTGATTTGCATCCTCAATTGAATTTAAGCGGTGTGGAAGTCATCATGACGCGGTTGCATGCCGGTGGTAAATTTTCGGATAAAAACTACAGTTTCTCAGGCGGCCTTCACGGAGTTGGTGTGTCCGTGGTCAATGCCTTATCCGAACAATTGGACGTCACCATCAAACGCAATGGCATGATCCACCAAATGTCTTTTGCCAATGGCGATAAATTGTGTGAATTAAAAGAAGTGGGCCCCACTAAAAAAAGAGACACCGGAACCATCATCCGTTTTTGGCCCAATGCCAAATATTTTGACACCACCCGCATCTCCATCAAACACCTCATGCACATTTTAAGAGCAAAGGCTGTGCTTTGTACAGGCTTGTCCATGACTTTCATTCACAAAAGCACCCAGGAAGAAACCCATTGGTGTTTTGAGCACGGCTTAAACGACTACCTCCTCCAAACCTTAACCTCAGACTACATCCCCAATGAACCCTTCACCGGCGAATTCAAAAGCGAGGAAGTCACCGTCGATTGGGCCTTGGTGTGGACTGAATCTGCAAACAGCACTCTAAACGAAAGCTACGTCAACTTGATTCCAACCATCCAAGGCGGAACGCATGTGAATGGATTGCGTATGGGATTATTCGATGCCCTGGCCAATTTTTGTGAACTTAGAAATTTATTACCCCGAGGAGTGAAACTGACTGCGGATGATCTTTGGGATACTTGTCAGTATGTGTTCTCAGTCAAAATGAAAGAACCCCAATTTGCAGGCCAAACCAAAGAACGACTCAGCTCTCGTCAAATCAGCGCGATCGTAAGCAATGTCATCAAAGATGCCTTTTCTTTATGGCTGAATCAACATCGCAACCAAGGCGAAGCCATCGCCTCCTTGGCCATAGATCGCGCCCAAAAACGCTTAAAACAAGCCAAACAAGTGGCGCGCAAACGCATTAGCCAAGGGCCAGCCCTTCCTGGGAAATTGGCCGATTGTTTGCAAACCGACTTAAGTCAGGCCGAATTATTTTTAGTAGAAGGCGATTCTGCTGGCGGCTCAGCCAAGCAAGCACGCAATAAAGATTATCAAGCCATTTTGCCCTTACGCGGTAAAATTCTTAATTCTTGGGAAGTGGAGTCGTCACAAGTGTTGGCCTCCCAAGAAATTCACGACATCTCGGTGGCCATGGGTGTGGATCCAGGCTCTGATGATCTGTCTGGCCTTCGCTATGGAAAATTATGCATCTTGGCAGACGCCGATTCCGATGGCGCTCACATCGCAACCCTAATTTGCGCCTTATTTTTACGCCATTTCAAGCCCTTGGTCAAAGCCGGACACGTTTTCATCGCCATGCCTCCCCTCTTTCGAATCGATTCTGGAAAAATAGTCCATTACGCATTGGATGAAGCAGAAAAAAATCGCATCATAGCCCAATTAAACCAAACCAGTAAAAACAAAATAAACGTCCAACGCTTTAAAGGCTTAGGCGAAATGAATCCATTGCAGCTTCGAGAAACCACCATGGATCCCAACAACAGACGTTTAGTCCAACTCACCCTGGAAGATGAGGCCAGCAGCCACGCCCTCATGGACATGATGCTGAATAAAAAACGCGCCGCAGACAGAAAAATATGGCTAGAAACTAAAGGAAATTTAGCGGAAATAGGAAATCTTTAAAACCCACTGGTCAAGGGATAACGCCAATCCTTACCAAAGGCCGTTGGACTGATTTTAATTCCGGGAGCAGCTTGTCTGCGTTTGTATTCGTTCTTTTTTATTAACTCAATGACATGATTCACGATTTTGGCATCAAATCCCAATTGGATGATGTCCTCTGGGCTTAAATCTCTCACCACATAGGCCTCAAGGATTGCATCCAAAACGGAGTATTCTGGCAAACTGTCTTGATCGGTCTGATTGGCTCTTAATTCAGCGGAAGGAGCCCGGGTGAGAACCCTCTCCGGAATCACCGGTGACAGTGAATTCCTATACCTGGCCAAAGCATACACCTCCGTTTTGAGCACGTCTTTTAAGGGAGCAAGGCCACCGACCATGTCGCCGTATAAAGTAGAATAACCAACGGCGGTTTCACTTTTATTGCTGGTGGTAAGCACCATTTTCCCAGTTTGATTGGATAAAGCCATCAACAGCAAGCCACGAATTCTGGCTTGAATGTTTTCCTCCGTCACATCCACCGTTTTGTCTTTAAAAACAGGCTCTAAAGTAGATAAGACGGACTCAAAGATGGATTCTATGCCCAAAGTAGAATGCGATGCATTCATGGTTTTTAATTGTTGAAGGGCGTCTTCTTGACTCATGGGCGCGGAATAACGCGAAGGCATCATCACCGCATGAACTCGTTCCGCTCCTAATGCGTCCACGGCTATGGCCAAGGTTAAGGCCGAATCAATTCCACCGGAAAGACCCAACAACACCCCAGAAAAATGATTTTTAAGGACATAATCCCTAGTTCCACAAACCAGACCTTTATAGATTAAGGCCTCCCGATTGAGTAAAGGCGTAACCACGCCTTGCAACTCTTGCTTGTTATTGAATTGCACAATGCGCAAATCTTCTTCAAATGCAGGAGAACGAGCGCAAACGACTCCTTGGTTGTCCATGGCAAAGGATTGTCCATCGAACAAGATTTCATCTTGTCCAGACATTTGATTCACATACACAAAAGCAACGCCTTGGTGTGCATAAGATCGAAGCAATTTTTCCCGCCTGTCGTATTTGGCATGATCAAAGGGAGAGGCATTGGGTGAAAGAATGATGGACGCGTTTGCATCAATCAAATCCTGAACAGGTCCTGGCTGCCAAAGATCTTCACAAATGCATATGCCAATTTTGTGTTGTTTGATTTCTATCAGGCAAGGATTTCTTTCCCCGGCAATGAAATAGCGCTCCTCATCAAACACATCGTAATTGGGTAGTTTTTGTTTATGATACTGCTGGATGATTTGACCTTTGTGTACGATGCTGACTGCATTGTAACAATGGATGCCATTGGAGATGGGATGGCCAATGAGCACATGACAATCTTTCGTAACCCCTTGAATTTTAGTTAAATATTCGGAGGCAACCTGATGAAATTCGATACGCAACAACAAATCCTCAGGAGGATAACCCGTCAAAGCCAGTTCAGGAAACACAATGAGGTCCACTTGTTGTTGATGGTTTTGTATGATGTCGATTATTTTATTGGCGTTAAGCTCAATATTCCCCACAGTCGGGTCGATTTGAGCCATGAGAATGGTTAAATGTTCTTGCATGATTAAGACTTGGTAGTTTAGTTATTGTATATTGTAAACTAAATTCGGGCAAAGAGATATTCATACCATCCCATGTATTGAACTATAATTAACGCATAAGGATTAGATGGAGGTTGATATGCCCAACGTCTTCATTGCTTTCCATCAATCTTAGACTGTAATGCATGAATTGTTGATTCTCCATTCTAAAACCACTTTACGAACGTAAAAACGTACGCCACAATGGAATGAAACATCCGATGAGGCATCTATTATGACATCTACTATTAACAGTACTCAAACACGTTCTAGCTTATATAAGTCGATTGACGAGGTAGCCATATCTCACAATCCTGTCAATTTTCAACACAGACTTGTATATCAAGTCATTGAAGAAACTAAAATCGTTAAAATCATCCGGATGTGGTCCCATTACGAATAATATATTCCCTAAATTTTCAATTTAAAAGCCAATTCAATTGCCAACCAGGCTAATAATTCACTACAATGGATCTTTTTCCTGGAATTTATTCGTCCTATGCTCAACGAAGCCATCTCCAAAATGCCCGAAGCCTTTGATTCCAAATCATTAATTACCGGACAAGACTATTTTCACAAAGGGTATGTACTCAACATTCGACTGAGCGATGGGTTATTAAAAGGCCGCATCAAGGACACTTCCAATCAAATTTATGACGTGCACATGGATTTAAAAGCCTGGCCTGTAAAGCCGGCCCGTTGCACCTGTTCGCTGGAGCTCAATTGTCAACATGCTGCTGCCTGTTTGTTTGCCTTGCGCGACCGAGAAAAGATAAACATAGATCCCCAGTCCGTAGCCAGATTGGATAAAAAACTAGACGCTTGGCTGAAAAATCTTCGTGCCAAAGAGGCAAGCCGCCATCATGAAGGACCTAATCATCATTTAGTCTATCTGATTCAACTTAAAAGGGAAAAACAGATCCATAAAGTCCTCATTGACTTGGCCTTACCTAAAATATTAAAACGGGGCGGCTACGGAAAAAAACAAATCATCAACACCTTGCCAGACTCAAAAAGGCAACACCTCTCCAAAGAAGACAATGAAATCATTGCTCTTTTATTTTTTAAATGCAATGTTCAGGGCTATTTTAGCAATTTGTCCATTCGTAACAGTGAATTATTAGAAAAAATCATCCATACCCAAAGGGCATTTTTCAGAGATAATGAAGACATCCCCATTCATCTGACTGATCCATTGACGGCAAACTGCAAATGGATTTTGTCATCCAACGGTCAGCAAGTTTTAAAATTAACCCATGATGAAACCCAGATTGAACCCTTGCTCTTGGATGAACCCTGGTATTTTGATTTTTCAAACCAAGTATTGGATGTCTAAATACCCCCTACCCAATGGATCAATTGCATCATTTTTGGAAGCCCCACCTATTCCCTTAGAACAAGCCGCCTTACTCAATCAAAAAATGTCCAAAACCTGTCCCAACTTTCCTGCACCCCAAGTATTTCAGACCATAGAAAAACGACACATCAAACCCATTCCCATCTTGGTGTTGGATGCTTTAGATAAATCCACTCACCATTCGCATGGGTTTCATTCCAGCAACGAGGTCCTCTTCATTGCAAAAATTGCCTTTGATTATGCCGGATTACGCATAGCTCACTTTGAAGAATGCGATGTGGTGGTGCGTGAGCAGGATTCCATTTTAATGGAATACCCGCGAGATAAATCGACCGAAGCGCAGAAAATAGAAGAACTTCATCAAGTTCTACCCCTTAGAGTGGCCAATACCTGGGAAGAACACCAATGGCAGGTGGATAAAAAAAATCTGTTTGTCTTAGACTCTGTGCACGCAGTAGACGATTTAGATGCTCTGTATCCTCAAGTCTTGCCTCATTTAAAAGCAACAGGATGGCAGATAGAATTTGCCAGTCCCTTGTATCAAGAAGTCATCCATGGCGATGAGGTGGAATGGTTTTCCGACTTATCCGAAAATCATGATTTTTTTTCCTATCAATTGGGGATTCTAGTCGAGGGCAAGACCGTCAACATCGTGCCTTTGATCGCGGCTTTAATTCAACAATACAAGGGCAATGATCTGGACAACCTGGCCGATGACCAACTGGTGCAGCTTCCTTTAAAAGATAACCGCCTGCTGTCATTGCCCTTGGGACGCATCAAACCTTTGGTGCGTTTGTTACTGCAGTTAGGCATCCGTCACCTCGATGAAAATCAACCGCTGGAAATGAAGAAATACCAAATCATCCTGATGCGTGAAGCGGAATTAGCCATTGCAGCAAGCAAGGCCCGCTGGCAAGGTGCGGACCATTTACGCAATGCCTTAAGGCAATTGATTCATCTGCAAGAGTTACCTGAGGTAACCGTGCCCGAAGGACTCAATACCCAGTTAAGAGATTATCAACAAGAGGGATTAAGATGGCTGCAATTTTTAAGAACTCATCGTTTTGGCGGTATTTTAGCCGATGACATGGGCCTGGGTAAAACCGTGCAAACCTAGCGCATTTACAATATGAAAAAGAACAAGGGCGCTTAAAACAGGCTACATTGATCATCGCACCCACAAGCCTTGTAGGCAATTGGCTGGCTGAAGCCCATCGATTTACCCCAGAATTAAAGGTTTTTGTCTATCATGGCAGCGAAAGACATCAGGACGACTTTGAGGATTATGATTTAATCATCTCCACCTATGGATGATTCATCGAGATAAGGATAAATTCACTTAATATCCTTTTTATTATCTTATTTTGGATGAATCGCAATTTATAAAAAATGCGCGTACCAAAACCACCCAAATCATTCAACAATTGCAAGGCCGAACATCGTCTTTGTTTGACGGGCACGCCTTTGGAAAATCACTTGGGGAATTATGGTCTTTGTTTCATTTTTTAATGCCAGGCCTCTTGGGGGATGCCAAAAAATTCAGACTTTGGTTTCGAACTCCGATTGAAAAATAGGCGGATGCAGACAGAAGAAATCTGTTGGTACAACGCGTGAAACCATTCATGTTGCGACGTACAAAAAATCAAGTGGCCAAAGAATTGCCTCTGAAAACCGAAATGATCCATACCATTGAGATTATCGGGCCGCAACGGGATCTGTATGAGGCCATCCGCATGAGCATGGAAAAAAAGTTACGGGATGCCATCGCCAAACAAGGTTTGGGTAAAAGTCATATTCTCTTATTGGATGCCCTACTGAAATTGCGTCAAGTTTGCTGTGATCCCAAGATTATTGTCCTTGGATGAGGCCAGCATTGCTCATCGAAAGCTCCGGCTAAATTGGAAGCCTTAATGGAATTACTGGATAATTTGGTTGAGGAAGGACGGCGCGTCTTAGTGTTTTCACAATTTACTTCCATGTTGAAACTGATAGAAGAGGAATTGAATGCAAAAAATTATGCCTATCTGAAATTAACCGGTCAAACGCAAAATCAGACAGCTTTAGTCGACACCTTTCAAAAAGGCGATACGCCCATTTTTTTAATCAGCTTAAAAGCCGGCGGGACTGGACTCAATCTCACTCGAGCCGATACGGTGATTCATTATGATCCCTGGTGGAATCCTGCGGTAGAAGATCAAGCTACGGATAGAAGCCATCGAATCGGACAAGAAAATCCAGTGTTTGTTTATAAATTGATTACTAGCGGTACGGTAGAAGAAGCGATTTTAAAAATGCAGGAGAAAAAACGGCAGTTGTTCAATGGAATTTTATCAACCGACCCCTCTCAAACATGGGCTTTAAGCGAAGAAGATTTGAACCAATTTTTCATGCCATTGACTTAAGTCATGCTGATTTGTCTAAATTCAGTGAGCAACTCGAGCGATAAGACCTAATACACAAGCAAAACCAGCAATGGTAAAAGACAACAACCAAAAAAATCTGGAATCGATTTTACCATCGAGCTTGTCTAACTTGTCATCAATTTTGTTAAATTTCTCATCAATTTTATCAAATCTTTTTTCTATACGGACTAAGGTATCATTGATATGAGAAATAGACATTTCCAACAAAGCCACTCGTGTGTCGATGCTTTTTGGATAATCGCTTATTTTATCTTCAGGTATATTATTTTTAGCCATTGATACATCCTCATTTTTTATAAATTATAACACTTCCAATTGGGATTGGAATTGAGAGGATTAACGCGATGCTCAACTTTTCACGGAACCATACGGGCCCGGGCCCGTGAGCGAGCCCGAGCCCGCCCGAGTTCCGCCTAATCTGTTTTTTTTGCCATTTTAGTCAACATCATAACAATGCGATTCAGTAATTCTCTTGTTAATTGATAATATTCATCATGTATAATGTTTAAACGTTTGGATACTTCCAATATCGCTGCGGTTTCTGTAGCAGAACGTTTTGCCATGCGGTAGAATCTACTTTTTTCGTTAGGGGAGAACTCTCCTGAGCCCTCAGCAATATTCAATGAGATCGATGTCCCAGCTCGTTGAAGTTGGTCGGTTAAATAAGCTCTGCCGCGAGGAAAAGCTGTAGTGATTTTATCAATGAATACCACAACCTCAATGGAGGCTTGGTATACATCCAATTTTTCAAAATCGAAATAACTCATAGTTGGATTTCCTTATAATTAAGTTTTGGACTTGAAACAATTTCCTGTTGAGTGACATAGCGCTTTATTGTAATTTGGTTCGCTAAAAAGTGGGGCATTATCAGATAAACTTCATATGGCAGATGGATTGCCAATGCCTATTTGCCATTTTAAACGCGCGGGATTTAGTTCCATCTTTAAGGGTATTGCATCCTATGGTTACTGTGCCTCCAAGAGCGAGACCTACTACGGCTTTAAAGGCAATCTTGCCATTGGTTCCGATGGGATGATCACAGGAATCACTGTGACGCCGGCTAACATTGATGAACGTGAATCATTATGGGACATCATTGGAAACATTCGCGGTCTTTTAATCGCAGATAAGGGTTTAATTGGCGAGGATTATCAAGCACAAATCAGAGAACACACACAAGTTAACTTGCAGACACCATTACGTAGCAATATGAATGACCCGAGAGGGAGGCATTTTAGTCGCTGGCTAACATCAACAAGACGACTGGTTGAAACAGTTATTGGGCAACTATCGCAGCAGTTTCACATCGAAAAAGTCAGAGCAAGAGATCTGTGGCATTTAACAAACAGAATTGGGAGAAAAGTACTAGCGCATACTGTTTGTATGATGGTCAATAAAATATTAGGAAATCCTCCCTTACAATTTGAGTGCCTTGAAATTGTTTAAAAACCGGGCTCGGGCTCGCTCACGGGCCCGGGCCCGTATGGTTCCGTGAAAAGTTGAGCATCGCGTAGGATTACAATTATTTTAGGTGCAAATGGATTAAGCATGTCGTATCATCGAAGGGTCTATTTTTATGGAGTAAATGCATGAGAGGATGGAAATCGTTATTCGTTTTTGCAGTATCATTCACCCCAATGACTCTGTCCGCCGCAATATCCCCTGTTGGCACCTGGACAACCATTGATGATAAAACTGGAGAAAAAAGAGCCGTGGTTCGGATTGAACAATCTGGAAATACATTGACTGGTACTATTGTAAGAGTTTTCCCTCAAGCCGGAGACACCGGGATTTGCAACAACTGCCCTGGGGAGTTTAAAGATCAAAAAATTCAAGGCCTGCAGTTTCTTCGCCAACTAACCGATGACGGTCACGGCGAATGGGGTGGTGGCACCATTCTTGATCCAAAAACGGGTAAAATGTACAGAGCCAAAATCACTGTTGCTGGCAATAAACTTTATGTCCGCGGATACATTGGCATATCCGCCATAGGCAGGACACAAACCTGGATACGATAAGACAATGTTTGATCTAAAACAGTCTAAAAAAACCGTTGATCCTTTAAAAAGACCTCCTCATTCCGTCGAGGCAGAGCAATCCATCATCGGTGGATTGATGTTGGATAATCAGGTTTGGGATAAAATCAGCAATAAATTGTGCGAGGCCGATTTTTATCGCATAGAACATCGAATTTTATTTCGCGCAATCGCCACCTTATCCAAAAAGGATCAACCCTTTGACGTGGTGACTCTGCTGGATGCCCTGACTTCTTATAATGAATTAGAAGACGCCGGCGGCGAAGCGTATTTGTTTGAATTGGCCAATAACACACCCAGTGTGGCCAATGTCACCGCTTATGCAGACATTGTCCGCGAAAAATCCGTTCAAAGACAGCTCATCGGCGTTGCCACTGAAATCGCAGATTCAGCCTATAATCCGGAAGGCCGTGAGGTACCGGAATTATTGGATTTAGCCGAAAGCAAAGTGTTTGCCATTGGCGAGCAAACTGCTGGCGACGGCGGCCCTGAAAACATCAAATCCATCTTAGTACGCGCCGTAGAAAAAATCGATGCACTCTATCACAATGGCGATGCACTCACGGGAATAGCCACAGGCTTGACTGATTTAGACGAAATGACTTCCGGTTTGCAAGCCTCGGATTTGATCATCGTTGCTGGTCGTCCCTCCATGGGTAAAACCACCTTGGTGATGAACATGGCCGAGCACGCGGCCATTAAATCGGGCAAACCCGTGCTCGTTTTTTCCATGGAAATGCCGGCTGATTCTTTAGCCATGCGGATGATGTCTTCTTTGGGACGCATTGATCAGCACCGCATTCGAACGGGTAAATTAAACGACGAAGATTGGCCACGAGTCACCTCTGCAGTGCACATGCTGTCTGAAGCGCCCTTATACATAGACGACAGTCCGGCTTTAAGTCCTGGAGAATTGCGTACTCGGGCCAGGCGACTGGCCAAAGAACAAGGGGCCTTGGGTTTGATTGTTGTGGATTATCTGCAATTGATGAAAGCCCCGGGATTCAGTGCCGACAACAGAACGGCTGAAATCTCCGAAATCTCACGCAGCTTGAAATCCTTAGCCAAAGAATTGAGCGTACCCGTGGTTGCCCTCTCCCAATTAAACCGGAGTTTGGAGCAGCGCGCCGATAAACGTCCCGTGATGTCGGATTTAAGAGAATCGGGCGCAATTGAGCAAGATGCGGATGTCATTTGTTTCATTTACCGAGACGAGGTGTATAATAACGACAGCCCTGAAAAGGGTGTGGCCGAAATAATCATTGCAAAGCAACGCAATGGCCCTATTGGCAAGGTTCGCGTGGCCTTTATTGGCAAATACACACGATTTGAAGATTTGGCCTTTAATGGCCAGCAAGGGTAAACCCAGGTGTCCAGACCAACCCAATTCATCATCAAACCCAGCTCGCTCTTGCACAATGTGGCGCAAGTGAAGCGCTTTGCGCCCAACAAAAAAATCATCGCCATGGTCAAGGCCAATGCCTATGGATGCGGCGTTCGACAGGTAGCACCTACTTTAGAAGGGCATGTGGATGCCTTTGGGGTGGCCTGCATAGAAGAAGCGCTGCTGCTTCGTTCCATTGGCATTCGCACCGAGTGTTTGATTTTCCAGGGTATCTTTCACCCCTCTGAATTGCAAATCGCAGTCGAGCAAGGCTTCAGTCTGGTACTTCATCAAACCGAACAATTGCAGTGGCTGTTAAACACACCTCTCAAAAGCCCTCTAAAACTCTGGGTCAAAGTGAACACGGGCATGAACCGCCTGGGTTTGGACATTGCTCAACTCACAGAGGTGATGCATGCCCTGCAAGGCTGTGCCTGGGTGGATAAAAACATTGGATTGATGACTCACTTAGCCTGTGCCGATGAACCCGAACGCATTGAAAATGCAAAACAAATTGCCTTATTCAATGAGATCTCCATCTCAGGCTTTACCCAACGCAGCATGGCCAATTCAGCAGCCCTCATGGCCTTACCCCAAACGCATGCGGACGCACTAAGACCTGGACTCATGCTCTATGGAGTATCTCCCTTTGCCCATCAAACTTCCCTGGATTTGGGTTTAAGGCCGGTCATGCATTTTATGTCTGCAATCACCGCCATTCACTCCATCTCTGCCAGTGTCCAAGTGGGTTACACTGGCGCTTGGCAAAGCAGCAAACCCGCCATCATCGGCATTGTGGCCGCGGGCTATGGCGATGGATACCCCAGGCACATCACAAATAACACACCCGTGTGGATACAAGGGCAGGAAGTATCCATTGTGGGAAAAGTGTCTATGGACACCTTAGCCGTGGATTTGACCCATCACCCAGAAATCAAATTAGGCGATCCGGTTGAACTGTGGGGCAATCATGTGTTGATAGAACGCATCGCCAAATCCGCAGGCACAATTGCCTACGAATTGTTATGCCAAACCTCCAGTCGTGCACGGTATACTCTTTAACCCATTACTCTACCATTTTATCGCCGCCAAAGTTTTATCTGCCGTGATCATTCGAATTAAATGCCAAGAAACCAATTGGGTTTGGTCTTCCAACTCCCAGCCTGATCTGACAAAGGAATTCCGAGTCTTTGAATAATTTTTCCTAGGTATGGATAATAACTAAACTTGATGATAGAATGGCAGGCGATTTGCAACGTATTAATCAGGTGACCTATGATGAAAAAAATTTTGATGACTTTATCTCTAACAGCCATGCTCGTGGGTTGCGCCAATGAAGACGTGGGTTCGGTCTCAGGTGCCATTGCTGGTGGTTTATTAGGCAGCCAATTCGGCGGCGGTTCAGGCCAAGTAATAGCAGCTGGCGTGGGAGCCCTAGCAGGTGCGTATTTAGGTGGCCAAATCGGTCGAAGCATGGATAGACAAGATCAACTGGAAATGCAACATGCCCTTGAATCAGCCCCTACAGGACGCGTTGTGGCCTGGTCCAATCCCAACGGCAACCGTTATTCTGTCAGACCAACCAGAACCTACTACGAAGACACACAACCTTGCCGTGAATACACCACCCGTGCCTTAATCGGTGGAAAATCCCAAGAAATTTATGGTAGAGCTTGTCGTCAGGCGGATGGATCTTGGCAAGTAGTGAATTAAAATTTAAATAGAAATCCGCAGATGCAGCCGCCTGCGGATTTTCTTACAATTAAAACTGTATCCTCCTGGTCCCTAACCCTGTCCACACATTCCAAATTGTGCTATATTTATACAAGGCAAAGCAATTTTCATGGAGAATGAGATGGCCAATTTAATTCACAACGTGCTGCAGTCGCCTCCCCGCAAAATCATTTACATACATCCCAATGACACGATGGAAAAATGCATTCAATTGATGACCGAATTGGATATTGGCGCCCTAGTTGTTGTGGATAACGACGATCTTTTGGTGGGCATAGTCAGTGAACGCGACATCGTGCGTTCTTTATACAAAGGTTCTGATCCTAAGCATACAAAGGCAAAAGAGATTGCTTTTTCCGCAGTAACCATACTCAGTCCACACGATGTGGTAGAAAAGGCCATGCAAGCCATCACCAAAACGAAAAGAAGACATCTTCTAATCTACGATAAAAAAGAACGCGTTTCGATTTTATCCATAGGCGATTTACTTTATTACTTATTAGAGGATCAATCGCGAACGATTGAACAATTGGAAAATTACATTCATACTTACTAGCATTGCCCTTTTAAATATTTCTTTTGATGAAAATTCTTATACGACTTTTTTTATTCTGCATGCTTGCATCGAACAACCTCTGGTCCGAATCAACTCCCATCACTTGGTATACGCTGGATGCAAATAAACAAGCGACAATTGCGGTTGAATTGTTTTTATCAAGCACGTGTTCGCATTGTCATAAGGCGGATGATTTTTTCAAATCCATAGAACAATCCAATCCTTGGCTGAAAGTCCATCGCCATGTCATCAACAATGACAAGCAGGCCTTGATTTTGTTTAGCCAACTTCTAAACCAATTAGGACTCAAGGATTTCTCAGTGCCCTCCATGTTTTTTTGCAATTCCCGCTGGAGTGGCTTTGCAACTTCTCAAACCAGTGGCAGAGATCTGCTGCAGGCCTTGAAATATTGCAAGCAACACATTGAAAAAAAAGGGGAATTAACTCAAAACACAAGCACAGTACTGCAACAACAGGCCAATTCCAACAAAGGAGTTCAAATCAAAGAACCTTCTTCCATTAAAACCACCCTTTACATTGCAGCAATCAATCTCATGTACTCTTGCTCTATTTTCTGTATTATGACCTTTTTAAGCATCCTGTTTTTGCAGCCAAATCGCAAAGATCAACTGCTGTTAGGCCTTTTATTTATCATCACCCTAAGCCTCATGCATTTTTTCCAACAAAGGCATATG
This sequence comes from uncultured Gammaproteobacteria bacterium, assembly GCA_963785145.1. GTDB lineage: Bacteria > Pseudomonadota > Gammaproteobacteria > Legionellales > Legionellaceae > Legionella. The sequence continues at coordinate 20,296 of CAWAUF010000015.1, forward strand.
GGTATTTATTTTACACTTCTACCCTGGATGCGTATTCCGGCAGCTTTAATAGGCTTGTTATCCGTGCAGGTGGCCAGACTGCATTATCAAAATCAGGTCACAGTCTTCTTATCGTATGCAACGACCTTTTTATTGGCCTTGATGATTGGATTGTATCAACAAACCTGCTCCACCAATTGGTTTTATCTGTTTGAACAATGGCTGACTCAACACCACTTCGATGCAGTCCAAACTGCTTTTTATGCAACCTTGTATCACTTTACCTACGTTTTACCCTTGTTGTTGGTACTGATCCTGTATTTGTTCCTGGTCAATGCAAAGCGCTTGAGAGCATTTAAAAATCGGTTAAGACCCCTAGGCATGCTATTTTTTGTCACCATCGGTTGCATTTTAATCGCATACCCCTTTGCTTTGTCTTACTTATATACGTCTTATTTCATACTCCTTCTCCTGCCTATCTGCGCATGGCTTATTAATCGGTTTTATTTAAAGAAAACCGAATAAGGGCTTGGAATGAATGAGGCCGAATTCAGACACTTACTACCCATAGCCATTGAGGTGGAGCAAGGCAAAAGCTACATCTGGTGTGGCTGCGGTTTGAGTAAAAATCCACCCTTTTGTGATAAAACCAATTGCAGCAAGGCCATCACCATTCGTGCCCAATTGAACGAGACCCTTCACTTTTGTAACTGCAAACACACTAAAAATCCACCCTGGTGTGATGGTTCTCATGCCAAATTGTTAATGGAGGCATTAAAAAAAAGAAAACCCTAAATTCAATCTATAATATTAAAAAACAACACAAAACCACTGGAGATCGGATCATGGAATGTAAATGCAGCAAATGCGGTATGAGCGTAAAAAATTTAACCTGCGGTAAATGCAATGCGGCCTTAGTTGAAGACACCATTCAAACCGGGCAAGGCGATCGCATCAAAGTGGCCAAGTGCCCTAAAGGCTGCGGAAAAATCAAATCCCCAACCTGTTGTGGACAAGACATGTCCTGTTCAGTTTAGAACTGCGTGTTTTTTTTTAAAACCAACATTGAGCATGAGGCGGTAGTCTCGAGCACCGATGTCATGCTCGATGGCATCTTGGTGTGTTCGCTATTTAAATCCCTGAAGTGTTTACAATCCCAACCAGCGTATGAAATGACTGGAGGGTCTAAGTCCCACGGCTGACTTTGACTCAAAGGAGATGGAGTAATGTTTGTTATCCACCACTTTCAATTCCTTGACTTTCCCAAAGGGTACAATTTTCATTTGGGTCTCGGTATAACCACGAATTATCTTAAGAACTGGGGTCACCAAATGAAGTGCATTGAGCAATTCTTGATTGTCTATTTTGTTTTTTGCCAGATTGTTGAATTCAAGCGTACTCAGAGCGATGTATTCCGCATGGTCAATTTGACGTCTTAGCATGCGTCCAAGGGGCGGTTTGGTTTGAAATATGTGCTCATACGTTTCCGCTGGTATGGTTAGAATGGCTTCTAGTTTATTTAAATCAGCAAACAAAACGTCTTCTCGCGCTTCGTTTTCTCCAAGGGCGGGTTTTATTTCGTTTTGTACTCTGGCTAAATTCACTTTGAGAGGAACTCCCTCGCAATTTAAAAACCTTGATTTCACCAACCAATTCTCATTCGGATAATACACGACGAATAAAGAATTACCTTTTATCGTATTGATAATCGGTTGAAACAAGGCTTTGGGCACCGCAGGACATCCCCAGCTGCGGCCAGGTCTTCCGTATTTTTTTATAAAATCCTCACTCATATACCACCCACCATGCATGACTATGGAGCGATTTGCCGCATTGTCATTGAAACTGACTTCCAAGCCAGTCAACCTCAAGGACAAACCTTCGCGGCCATAATAGGCTTGATCCGTTCTATACACCCCGATGCTGCTGGCTTTTGAGTTTTGTTTGTTTGAAAAATAATTGGTAAACAAAGTACCTGACTTAATGCCATGAGACACGTAGGTATGGAAAAGCAGCTTGTTTTCTTTGAGATCAAAAACCCACAGTCTTTTTTCATTAGATGGCAAGGAATAATCAATCACCGTTAAAATGTTGTTGTGATCCACACGATGTTCTGTGGTGCATTTCAAAGCCCTCATGACTTTATCCAACACCAAAGGTTTGAGTGTGGAAGCCTGTTGCTGCAACATTTGCCTTATATCGTTTGGCGATTGCTGAGCCTCTTGTGTTGTAGGAGGTAAGTCTGCGGCCGCAGGGATTGTCGACGGCAATGTTGTGAATGAAAACCAAGAAAAATGATTGAATGCAACCGTTAAAAACAAGGCAAGGAATATTCCCATTTTTTTCCCCTAACAACTAGTCTTATTGTCCATGTAATGATTAATATAGACTAAATAAATAATAAGTGTATTAAAATAGTAATAGAAGATTTAATTATTTTCAATAAACGAGAATTACACTGATTCGGCTTTATAAAAAAAACCTCATTCTAAGACCTGATGGGAAGCATGTACCGTCAGTTCCACGTCTGGTTTAAATTCCAGCACCCGCGTTTTCGCATCTTCAATAAGCCAATTTACGGCAACCAGATCGGCAACCCCCCCGCAACCGGAACCCAGCCCGCCAAACGCCGCGTCCCGGGAGCCTTTATATACCGCTAAAATCGAACCCAATCCATCTATTAATCTACCTGCCGAGCAAACTGATTTATCACCCGAAACGCCATTATCTATTTTAAAACTCCGCTGAAAAGGCGATGCATTAAAATCAGGCAAGGGGTAAAATGGGCGACCATGCTCGCAAAAGCGCTGTAATACCCATAAGACTTGGCGCTGTGCGCCCCCAACTCCCGTGCACCAATAATCATCTCCATCATCCCAGCGTTGTTCTTCATAAAGCCTCGTGCACTTTCTATAGGCATTAATAAGTCTAAATTCTATGCGATTGTCACAATAACGTTTCCCTTGATGCACGTATTGAATGCCTTTGCGTGACAGCTCATGCTTGGTAATGCGCGCAAGCAGTGCATGCTCTTCGTCGTTGGAGCGTCGCGCGCTGTTATTTTCCATCTCATTGAATGAGGCATATAATTCGTCTAATGCCTTTTGCTCCCCTGATGAGCTTAGCTTAAGTTCCAGCGGTTCTACCGTTTTCGTGTTTTGATTGGCATAGTATAATTGTGCCTGTTTAGTGACAGGATTTTGGTAGTAAATGATTCCGTCTGGGTTTTCAAGTAAGGGGAAGTCCACTGCTGTATGTATACCATTTACGGTGTAGGTTGTTTTAAACCGCATGATTTCTTCAAAATCAAGGCTAGTTGGGTCACGGTCCATTTTCACTAAATCCGCACCGCCGCAGTCGATTTGGGCGTATTGTTTTTCCCTAATGGCCTGTAGGTCCAGATCAACCAGCCTAATACCTCTTTGGACACGGATTGTATTGGGTATTAATGATCTAATCCGCTCATCCATGTCGGCATCACAAAGAAACTTCACCAGCTGATAAGCAGAAACATTATAAAAAGTTGTTCCTGATGGGTCTGTTACTTGCCCTTTTTTAAAGTAAAGCTCAGGGTTTTCGACCACCTGGTTTATTAATGCCTCAAGGTTACCTTGTACTACATTTAAAAGTAAGGGAAGAGCTTCTTTGGCCTCGTTTAATGCGGGCTTAAAATAAGCGTAATTGTTTTTCGATTGGCAAGCAAGCTCGGCCACTTTTCTTAAGGGCATATCGGGAGAATTTAAAATAAATGGGGTTAGAATTTCCTTAGGCAATTCTGCAAGTCGACTCAATTGTGTTTTTGTTGCTGTCATGTGGCACCTTATAAAAAATCATAATGAAATTAAATTATACGTTGCTTTTAATATTAAGGCAGCCGTTGGCTAAACTGCTCTGCTGTAATTTTCAACAAAGATTTGGCTGCTAAAAAAAATCCTATGGTGCCATTTAGCCGATACTGACCTGCACCGTATTCGCCGATGATACCAATTCTCCAAGAATCGGTGATGGCTTTTAAAAATTGTCCACTAATAAATGTGCCTGTTAAATCACTACAGTTTAGGGCTCCGGAAATAGGGCCTGCAAGGCCAAATTGCTCAGTAGTCAAAGTGAGGGTTTCTGGTATGGGGACAGCATCCGTATTAAACGGAGCAAGTTTTTTTTGTGAGGTATAGGGCGACAGAATTTGATTATTATTCTGATTGACCTGCAAAGGCAGGAAGCCCGCAGTTGCCATCTGCGAAAAATTACAAAATATCAATAGAGATGCAATGAATCTTTTAATACCACTTCCTTGTAATTTACAAAAAAATAATCCTACCAACATTTTCTTAAAAAATAAATGACTCCCGAAATTTCCAAGAAGTCATAAAAACGATTCATCAATGAACTTGCGGACATCGGTGCATGACTCAAGTCCAGTGTGGGGGCTAGCCCTTCACTGAGCGGAAATTTCATCCGCAAACTAACTCGCCGGTTTATCCCGGCGCACGAGGAGAACCACAAAGGACTAACTAGAAAAAAATTAAACCGGCTGAGGCAATAAAAGTTGACTTAACCTATCCATTTTTTCAGCATTGGATTTATGGATTAAGCATTTTTCAGGTCTAAACAGCCTATGGGAAAACTCGATTGGGATTTTTTTAGCCTCTCGAGTGGTGTATGGAGTGCAATGATTCAGAGTGCTTTTAAGGGTGTCACACAATTGACTTACGGAAGCTGTGATTTCACTTTGAGCTGTCTTGAGCTCTGATTCCAATTGTTTGGTCTCTTTTAACGTGGTTTTTGCAAGTTGAGCCAATACAATTTCTGGAACTTTATCAATGGCCATTTTACTGGAATGGATATCATACCATTCTAAACACAGGGTATCCCTTCTTTGGCTATTGTTTTTTCTAAGCATTTGCTCATTGGAAGTAAGCCAGTTTTCGTTTTGTTGATACTTCTGTTCCAATGCTTCGCATTGATTCAATTCATTGATGTAAAATTCTCTTACTTGCGCCGCTGCAAGACGCGTTTTAAAAGTCAAGATCATGCGTTTATTGATTTGAAATTCGGGAATTTCGTAGTGACCCCCATAAAAGAACTCACGAACCGAATTGTAAATGTTGTTTTTTAGCCATATGTATTGAGAAGCCAGCGCGACGCCCAAAAGAAATGCGGGAACAAAGGCTGCGGCAAAAGCAAGCTCTGGCAAGGTGAATGGATTGAGTAAGATTGCAGTCATGATGATGGTGGCGACGATAATCACCAGGGGCATTAAGACTCGAAACAATTTTTTTAGGCCATTGGTCTCGTAAAAGGCGATGTCTTTGTACTCAAAATAAATCGTATGAAAGGGTTTGAATAGGCTGTATACAATCGATTTGATTTCAGAAATTTGCTTGTAACTGCGCTTATAATTGTAAATATCCAAGACTGCTAAAATGGAATTTTCATATTGAGGGGATGAGTTGGTTGCTTGAATGAAGGCATGAGCATCGGCTATTTTGGACATCAACTCACTGGCCTGGGTCAGCGCCCGATTGTTCCATAAAAAAGACAAGGAGTCCATTTTTTCAGAATAAGTCTCTTTATAGGTCCAGTGTTGACCGTTGATGAGCGGCAATTGCTCCATGATGTGAAGCCTAAGGTTGTCTTCATACTCATCAAACCAGGAATCCAGGTCCTGATCACTATCTGCTTGATGAGCATTCAAAATATGCTTAGCCAAATTTTCAGCAAAAACCCGGTTCACTGCATCCAGGTTCAGGTAACGAAGTCCCTTGCGAGTATGTTGTCGCAAGCAATCCAATATTAACTCATTTAAAACGCGCTCATCCACCTCATCGACCGTAGCATCATCATCTACTAGATAATGCTCCTTTAATTGATCAATTGCCTTGTGGTTGAAATGTCGCTTTCTGTAATAAAGCAAGGGGAAAAAGGCCGCCAATTCATCGGCGTGACGGTTTAATTGCTCTGGAGACAGGGATTCAGACCAAAACAAGTTGGAGATGGCTTGGGGTAATATAAAACTAGGCATTTCGTTTTACCACTTAATGCAAATTTTTTGGTCATTATATATAAATATTTCATAAATGATAAGAGGGGCTTGCACTTATTTTAAAAAAAAGTCGAGAAATCCAGAAACCTCTACTATAGTTCTATTAATCAATAAGATCTAGAAATATTCAATTAATATATTATTTAATCAAATCAAGGAGACATCATGTTAGCACGTTGCTTGGGTTTAGCTTTGTTGTTCTGCATTGTTCATACTCCATGCTTTGCAGTTGAACATCAAATTGCAATCACCATTGATGACTTGCCTTTCGTGGCTTCATCCACAGACACACCAGCCAGGCTGAAACGAACTCAAGAACGATTCATGGCTATTGTCAACACTTTGGTGGCCAACCAGATCCCAGCGACAGGCTTTGCTATCGGAGGCGCTGTGGCAAAAAACGAATGGGATCTCCTGGAAGCCTTTCGAAAACAGGGGTTTAATTTGGGAAATCACACCTACACTCATTTTAGTTTAAACTCGACTAGCGCTGAAAAATACATAGCGGATATTGATAAGGCGGATAAAATTCTACATCACGTCATGACCGAGCCTAAATATTTTCGTTTTCCTTATTTGGCAGAAGGCTCGGGTGCAAAAAAACAAAAAGTGAGAGAATACCTGGATTCACATCACTACATCATCGCTCCAGTAACCATTGATACCAAAGACTATGAATTCAATGCACGATTTTACAGAATCGCTTACAGGAATCGATTAAACAGCATTAATCAATTCAAAAAGGGCTATTTGGCCTTCATTTGGAGACAAACCTTAAAAGCTGAAAAAACTGCAGCAAGGGTAGCGGATGGTCGGCCCGTGAAACACATTTTATTGATTCATGCCAATTTATTGAACAGTTTGGTATTGGGAGACATCATTCAGTTGTACAAAAAAAATGGCTATAAATTCATAAGTTTAGCCGATGCAATGAATGGAAATACTGCACCGGTGATCAACAACACTCAGATTCCCAATCCATCCAGCATACCTGCTATTCCCAGTGAGGGACAGCTGAAACAGTAAATGAAATTTACTGCCTTGTGACTTTGCAGATGACATAATCCGGAGAGTACAGCGATCCCCGGATTTGATCAAAAGACTCTAATGCACTAAATATTTTTCCAAACGGGGCAAAACTTGGTTGGGAATCAACAGCCAATAATGGCCTTTATTTTTCATGTGACTTGCGATATGCGTGGCTTCATCTCCCTCTCCCCAAAAGACATCTCCTCTGACTTTGCCACGTATCGCCCCGCCTACGTCTTGGGCTATCATCAAACGATTCATGGGGATGGAATGATTCAGATTGATGTGATCCGGTTGCACAGTACTCAACCACAAAGGCATTCCCATTGGGATCCATTTCCTATCAACAGCCAAGGTAAAGCCCGGGGTTAAGGGAACATTTTGCGAGCCATAGGCTGCATTGTTGGGTAATTTTTGGAAAAATACAAAGGATTTGTTCTGATTGAGCACCTCAACCATTTGTTGAGGATGGGCTTCCAGGTATTTTTTTATGTTGTGCATGGATGCATTGTCTTTGGTCAAAATTCGTTTTTTTATAAGCACTGAGGCTATGGAGGTATAGGTTAAACCAGTTTGCCCATCGTAGCCTATGTACATTTTTTTACCGTCATTAAACTCGATGACGCCGGACCCTTGGATCTCCAAAATCACTCGATCCACAGGACTATGAATCCAGGCCAATACCTCAGCGGTGTCTTTGATAGCACCCTTATTGATTTCTTCACGCGTATAAAAAGGCATGACTCTGGCTTTATCGACTCTACCTACCAATTTGGTATTCTTGTATTGAGGTAAGAAGTGCCCTAAATGAACGGTCACCAAATTGGAAGGCATTTGATAAATGGGTATATTGAATTCAGGTGTTTCAGTGTGGCTGCCCTTTAATACGGGCATGTAATAGCCAGTAAACATTCCTTGAACGGGTTGATTGTTGACGTTAAATTCTACAGGAACAAACCACTTTTCAAAAAACGATTTGGCTTCCAAATCGGTGGCTGGGTTGATTTTCAATGCCTGATGGCAAGCGGGCAGCCAATCTTTTATCTGCAAGTCGATTTTTTTTGTACCTGCCTTGTGTTCTGGATTTTGTTTAGTAAAAATACGACAAGAAATTTGAAAAGTTTGAAAGGATTTTTTAAAATCACCGGTTTGCCACCCAGGCAATTGTTCAAAAGTGACTTCTTTAAAAATTGGCTTAGGAAAAATAAGGCGCCAAAGAAAAAAGCTCAAAGCGATGATGACTATGGCCAATACCAAATAACTCAGTGTCTTTTTTATTCTCATAATGGGTCTACTTTTTTTGATTTGAAAAGTGGGAATTTGAAATTAAGTGCAACACCTCATGCATGAATTTTAAACCTGGGTCTTTTTTTTCTGTACGATAATTTGAATTTTTTTCGAGCCATAGTGGGGTTCTTTTGTACTGTAAATAATCCATGTGACCAATCACTTTATCAATTGCCGGATATTTTTTCTTCAGGTAGCATATCAAAAATGCATTCGCTTTTGCTTGCTCATGGGTCAGGTCTTGTTTATCATTTACCCCGCCCACGTTTTCAATGCCGATTGCGAAATGATTGAGCCCTATCACATGCCTTGCCATCCAATTCTCCGGCATCAGTTGATAAATGGTGCCATCTCGGTCTACTAAAAAATGACTGGAAACGTTTAAATTACCAGGTAATTCAGGTCGTTTAAACGTACTTTCTGAAAAAGTGGGTGGATAAAGCGCCTTGTAAGTGGTCTTGAAGGTGGGGATGGACGTATAATGCAGCACGATCATTTTGGGTTCAATTTCAATGGATTTTGAAGCGATGCCGTAATGATCCAATTGATATTCACGGGTTAACTTAATCCTGTGCTCATCAAATTGTATGGGTTTTTGAATGATCGGTTGTGGATCATAACAAGAAAAAGCCAGGAGAGAAGTACTTAGAAAGCACAAAGCTGCTGTCATGATTTTCATAAGTAAAAAACTCCCTAGGCCGAGATGCGTCATACACGACTGTGACATTACACTATAACCCACTTGACCTGGATAGGGGAACCCTTTTATTTTGACCCATTTTCTCCTTCATCCAGGCTGGACAAATAACGCCAACTGCTGATTCCTAGGGCCACCTCTTTTTGTTCTGCCACACAAGTTTGTAAAGGAATGGCTGTGATCTCCCTTAGTTGCAATAAGGAATTAGGCTGGCCATCCGAAACCAACAGGATGGAAAGTCTGCGATGATGCGTAGAGAAAGTGTGTTTTTGGGTTTTTACTATCAAACAGGCAAAATCCCCCAATTCCTCCAGAAGGTATTGAAACTGAAAAGCGCCATTGTCTACAGAGCACCCCTTATTATGCTCTAATTGAAGCACCGTTTGATTGGCATCATCTCCTGTTTTTACACACAAGTTGTCCTGAATTTTAACCTGCAGCAAATGCCTTGCAATTGATTCCAGGTGATAAAATCGATTGTGCTGCACTTCCATTGCCCCAATTGATTTTAAATACAATAAGTTCTGTTGCATGGCCGTGAATACCAATAAGCTGATGACAGCAACCATCAGCAAAGTCATGATGAAGACAAAACCCTCCTCTATTGTCCTCATGAGCCACGCACTGCCACGATCAATGCATGGGTTTTATCTTCATCCAACCCCAAACGCACTTCAAGCAACCGCTTCCCATTGACGTAGCCTTGCTTAATGTCCAAAGAATGGATTAAGGGACTGAGTTCTTCAGTTTGTTCCAATTGATAATACAAAGCCTTCACCCCATCCGGATTGGGTTTGATAAACCATGTTTCTTCCAACCATTCACCGACATATGTGATGTCAGGGTAGGAAAAGTGCAAGGGTTTGGTCAAAGTGACTAGATAACCAGACTTTAAGCGAAGAATTGAAGTCAGCGTGTGAACTTCTGCATGATGACAATCGGCAATCAGCATCGGGCGTTTATCATTAGGCCGATGCGACAGTATGATTTTATTTGGACTTATGATGCCCAAAACAGAAGCAAAATTCTCGCTCATGCGATTGATTTGTAGAAATGGATGCGAGCTGCTCCCTATGCTAAGACTTGCAATAGACCCTTTCCCCAGGCGTCTATCCACGGTTTTTAGAGCATCAAGACCTAAGCAAGGTGTAAACCCAGCACGCCGGATGCTGTCTGCAAGTAAATCATTGACCCAGAGCAAGTCAAAGCGGCTGTCCAAGAGCTTTCTCATGTTCATGTATTGGTGTTTATCATTCAAATACAATTTGGTGAGCGTCGTAAGGATCAGACTGGCTAAAAAAAGACTGATTAAAAGTTCTGTTAAACTAAAACCCAATTGATCCTTCATGTGGATTCTCCTCAACTAATCCGCATGAACAATCGTCTAATAGGATCTTTGGTTTGAAAGTAATTCAATTCTAAAATCAAACTTGAAGGGCTTTGCTTCACATTGAATTGATACGGTGGTGGTGGTTTGGGAAAGGCATCTCGTTTCAGCACTAAATTCTCTTCAACTTCATCTAAAAACTGAGATGCTCCAGCTTGCAGAATAAGCTGTTGCAATAATTGTCTATTTTGCTGCTGGCTGGTTAATAAGCCAAAGGCAACAGTGGCTACTAAAATCAAAGAAAACAAAACTTCCATCAAAGAAAATCCCTTTTGATTCATCTACTTTCCTAGGTTGGACCAAGGCTTAGGCTAATGGAAAACGAGAGTTGGCGCAAGTTTTTTTATCAAATTATAAGGGTTGCAACCCATTCCAAATTCATTGACACTAGGCCTGTAGACAATTGAAATCAAAAGGATTTACATCATGTTATGGATAAACGCACTCCACCTATGGGTTGCTTTTGCAGCCACCTTATTTTTGATGGCTTTTCATTTTTTAAGCCATTGGTTTTCACAACAATTTCCTGACAATGGAAAGGCCTTTTCTTCTTTTTCAGGCGGGGTTGCGGTGTCTTATGTTTTTTTACACATGTTGCCCAATTTAGTGGAATCCAATAAGCCCATGGGTGAATTTTTATCCGAACATCAATGGCTCACTCCCTTTACTGAATTGTTCATCTACATCATCGCCTTGGGGGGTTTTATCATTTACTATGGATTTGATCTGCTGGCAGAACGCCAAGGCACCTATAAACACAACGATCAATTGGTGTATGCTTTGCATTTAGCCATGTTTTGCCTTTATAATTTTCTAATCACCTACACCATGTCGGTGCGCGCCTATTCCAGTGCCACAGCCACGGTCTTATTTACTACAGCCATGGCCTTGCATTTCGTATTAACCGATCGTAAATTTTCACGTAGTTATAAAAAACGCTTCGATCAGGTTGGACGTTATTTGCTGATTCTTGCCTTATTCATTGGCTGGTTGTGTTCGGTGATTTTTGATCCAGTCAATGTCCTAGTGTCCGCATTTATGGTAGCCTTTTTGTCTGGATCCGTCTTACTGAATGTGTTTCGAGAAGAGTTGCCCGCCACTCAAATCATCCATTACCTGTGGTTTACCTTTGGAGCAAGTCTGATTTCTTTGATTTTATTGTTGCAGACCTGGATAGTGGTTAAAATAAAATAATATGTTTGGGTATGCTACACTTTTATTAAGTCCTAAACCTCGTCGTATAAACTAAAGGATTAGCGATATGCCCACCGATTTTCTAAACAGACCACATCCAGGGATACGCTCCTTAATCCCGTATAAACCTGGGAAATCCATAGACGAGCTGGCCAAAGAAAAAGGCTTAAAAGACATCATTAAATTGGCCAGTAATGAAAATCCCTTGGGCTGTAGTCCATTGGCTTTGAAGGCTTTAAAAGCCATGTCATCCCATTTAATTGCCACCTATCCCTCACCCATCAATCATTCTTTGATGCCCAAATTGGCAAGGAAACTCAAGATCGCTGAGGAACAGCTCTTTTTAAGCAATGGTTCAGACTTCATTTGCTCGCTCTTGTTGAATTGCTTTGCCCTTCACAGCAACAAACACATCCTCACGCACGATTATGCTTTCAGCACCTATGCCATTCAAGCCAAGTCTTTTAATATTCCAGTGGTCTCGGTTGCCGTGGATTCCAATTGGGAAGTTCAGGTGGATAAATTGATTTCAACCTGTACAAATGACACGGCCTTGATTTTTTTAGCCAACCCCAATAACCCAACCGGCTTATTGATCAGTCAGGATAAGATAAAACACCTATTGGAAAACATACCTCAAACCACCCTATTAGTCCTGGATGAAGCCTATTATGAATACGTCTCCACTGTATTGAGCTGCAACAGCATCCTCTGGTTAGCCAAACACCACAATTTAATCATCACCCGAACCTTCTCAAAAATTTATGGTTTGGCTGGTTTGAGATTGGGTTATGCCATTGCCCATCCTGACATCATTACCCTGTTAAACCGTCTGCAATTACCCTTCACGGTGAATCAAGCAGCACTTGTTGCTGCCGAAGCGGCAATAGAAGACGAGGGCTTCATTCAAAAAACTCTAAAAAACAATGAATTAGGCAAAAAACAATTGTGCACGGGTTTGGATAAGCTGCAATTGAACTATTTGCCAATCTTTTGCAATTTCATCACCTTTAATTGCCAAGAGGACAGCATTGGTTTATATCAATTTCTTTTAAATGAAGGCATCATCCTAAGGCCCCTCCACCCTTATCAAATGAATGATTACATGCGAATGACCATAGGCACCCAGAGGCAAAATTCAAGACTGCTTCAGGCCATGAGTCAATATTATATCAAAGTAAAATTTGAGGCATGAGGTGGTTTCACTCCATCTGGAGATTTGAAAATTTCAAAGTAAGCGGCGGAATGTCATCCTTCAAACGATTCTTTAATTGTTCCAAGGTGGGTCTCTTTTTAGGATCCTTTGCTAAGCAGTCCTCGATTAAGGCACTTAAATTTTCATCGGTTTCATCAAACACATCATTCATGAGTACCCCAAGAGAGTATACGTCCATTTCTCGAGTAGCCATTACGGGAATGGGCCTCACTGACCAGCATTCCGGGGGAATGTGCTCGTAATCTATTTTATACTGTTCTACTGTGGCCTTGTTGACTTTCTGAAAGGCAAGGGGATCAATAGGCGTGTTTGCTGGGGCAGAAAGGCCTCCATCAATCAAATAGCTTTTTTTGGTAGCGGCATCAAAATAAATGTTATCCGCTTTCAATCAAATCATGATCATCCCTTTTTGATGACACTCATGTAATGCATCTATTGCCGAGGAAAAAAGAACTCTTTGAAATTCTGGATTGTCCATTTCAAGTTTTTCATAGGGAACATAGGGTACATAGGGTACAACCAGCCTGTAGCCGGGCTTGGTATTGAATAAGTGAGTTTGCTTGTCTGTATAGACGGTCTTAAAAAATCTTTGTTTAATAGAAGCTTCGCCTTTATCTTCAGGCAGCTTGACTGAAGATAAAACGACTACGGCTTTGCTAAAGCCAAAGCTAGAGCTTGGCCTTCTTCTTAATCTTCTTGGGGTTGAGTGTAGGCTTGGGCTTGGGCTTGGGCTTGGGCTTGAGACTGAATTCGGTTTAGATACTGGGTTTAAGCCCAGGGCTGGGCTTGAATCCAAGCTGGTACTTGAATTTGGGTTTTTGGTCAAGCTAGGCTTCAACTGAGGCCCAGATTGAAACAGTCTGGCACGCGCGTAGTCACCACTCCCAAGAACCGTTACAGGATGATAGGTTGTTCCTCCATCGCTTTCATATTCTGAATCATCTAATGCTTCATTCGCTTTATTTTTATAACGTCCCATAACAACAACCTTAAAATAAATTGTCCATTTTTTTCTGAACAAGAATGATTTAAAAACTCCTCTATTCACATACAATAGACATCATTCTTTCTCATTAAAACAAAGTGCTCATTTAATTACTGTTAAATGGGACTATGATGTTATTTTATTGCATCAAAGTCAATTCTATTTTCACAATTAGCTTCCAAAAGAGCTCGTCTTTTAGACCCGAACTGACAGCGTCCACATCTTGATCGCGCTTCAAAACATGTTGTGACGATTGTTTAAAATTCTGTAATTTTAAAATGTGCACCTGGGTTTAGGTGCATTATAAACGGTTTGTCCATGGCGTATGATGGTGATTTTCGCTTTGATGTTTTTAAGTGGACCGACTTTTTCCGAGGCATGCATATGATCTAAAAGTACATTCAAACGTTTGGTCGTAAACATTGTTTCTCCTAATCCCAAACGATGGGGGGATTATTCACTGTTTAAGCAGGTTATGCAATGGAAAATCTAATTTTTAAAGATTAAATTCTGAGGCTCATCGACAGACCGAATGCTTTCCAGACGAACATGCTGTTGATAATACTTCGAATGTTCGATTTTTTGAGTAAGTGCTTCTGCAATGGCGTCGGCTGCTTCAATTAGTTCCTCCCCATTCCAGGGGACTTTTGCTGTATTTCCTGGCTCAGGGGCGTTGGCACGCATGTTGAATTCCATCCCTCAATCGGCCCGCGTAGAGGCACGGATCCAACATAACACTGAGTTGGATCACCACGACCTATCACATGACCGTGTAATAGCGAAGGCTCATGCTCATTGCCCATGACTACCTCCCCCTTGGAGTTTAACTTTTGGGAATTATTGCCGGCAATTGCAGTGTCCACAGTCATGCCCAAATCTGCATAAACCGATTTCATCAAAGCAATCGCAGTGTTTAAGGCCGCTTCTTCTTCATCGGTGTATGCCCTATTGAAGGTTGAGTCCATGTCCCTGTCTCTTAAGCTTATGAGCAAACGATACCCCCTGGCATCGGTGGGATTAAGCTGCACTGTAAAACGTCGGCCGGAAATATTCAAAACGGAGATGAAATGAGAATCCCCTGGCCCTAAGGCCTTTAATGCCCAATGATCAGCCGGATACCTGTGAACGAAATATTGTTTTGATCTGGCATTGTCTGCGCTCTGCTTATTTTCTTGAACAGTCTGAGAGGGAATAGTGTCTGTGGTGACGGACTGACTGTTGTCCGATTCAATCGCAGAATGCGGAACTTGCCGTATGGATTCAACCTGTATGTGTGTTTGATAATAGGCTGACTGTGCACGTTTCTCGCTAAGAGCCGAAGCAATTGCATCGGCTGTGGCATTGAGTTCATCAAAACACCAAGCGACTCTTGCTGTGTTTCCAGGCTCCGGAGCTTTTCCACCCAGGCTGAACTCGATTCCAGCATCTGGTCCGCGTAAAGGCACCATACCAAAGTAACTATGGTTTGGATCGCCCCGACCAATCACATGCCCGTATAATAAGGACGGTTCTGTGGCATTGCCCATGAGGATGGTGCCATTGGGACTTAGACTTTGTCCATTGTTGCCTGCGGTCATGGTCGCGGTCATGCCTAACCCAGAGTAGACTGAAGACATAAACGAAAGGGCGGTGTTTAAAGCCGCTTGTTCTTCATCCGTATAAGGTCGGTTGAAAGTACTGGCCATATCCTTATCCACCATGTTTAAAAGCAATCGATAACCCCGTGCATCGGTGGGATGGAGCTGCACCGAAAAGCGAATGCCGGAAATTTTCAAAATGGAAATAAAATTGGGATCGCCTAAGGCCGAAGCCCTGAGGGCCCAATGCCCAGCCGGATAGGGATGAGTGAAATATTGGATTGACTTTGAATGGCCACGGTATGCGCCTGGCTTGCTCTCTAGGACCTGAAAACCTTCGGTTTTGACTTCTTGACCAGCGTTTAGATCATGATTCAGGGCATGGTACATGTCTAAAAGCACAGACTGAGCTCTTGAGGCTTCGCGGCCTTGAATTTCTGCATAAGCCTTGAGATCAGGATAAGAAATACTTACCTTATTCTCTGCGACAACAGGAACTACAGACAATGCACTGCTGATCTCAGTCAAGACCTCTTCAAGCAAAGTTTTCTCCTTGGCATCGGTATGCAAAGTGGCGTGGCTGTAAGAGTCTATAGGTGAGAGCCCACGTAAAGTTTCGGTTGTTATTCGCATAGTATTCCTTATACTTAAAAAATCCCCCACAGGAATTGAAGAATTGATTTCCATTAGTGGTAAGTATAGTGGATTTTTAACTAAATCACCATTTGCATTCATTGCGGTTGAGCCAAGCCCCAACCTAAGCAAGTAAAAATGAACAAATACGCCTAAAATTGTTTTAAATAACCCCAATTTGAACTCCAGCCTGAAGATTAAGAGCTTGCTTTTTATCCGACCCATTCCTTACTGCGAAAAATTGATCTTGGCTTTTTTCAAATAAGGCTCTTTCTTTTCTCACAGCGATTGCTTCTGATTTCAATTCAGTTGCTCTTGCTTTTGCAGCAGTTGCTTCTGATCTGGCCTCATTTGCTTCTGCCCTTGCCGCCATTGCTTCTTTGAAAGCCTGCTTTCTCGTCTCTTCTAATGGTTCTAAATTTTTTCTTGTGGAATCGGCAGTGACTGAACCCCACCCTTGCCGTGCAGCTGCCTCTGTGGCTTTTGTCGCATCAAATAAAACCTTTTCTTTTTCCACAGCCTTCGCTTGAAATTTTTCTGCCAGCGATTCTTTGCTTTCAGCAATTGCTTCTGCACGTGCAAGTTTTGCTTGCAGTTGTACCAGGTTCACTTGCCTAACTGCCTCCTTTGCCTGTTTGTGGGCATTAGAAGCTGCAGCCGTTAAAGTGGCTGCTTCTGCATTTGCAGTTTTTGCTTCCTTGATGGCTTGAATTCTCGCGGTTTCTAAAGGTTCTATTGCATCGATTGCAGTTTTTGGGTTTGCTAGACCCCAGCCTGCGCGTGCTGTACGTACAGCATCCCCTAAGGCTTTAGTTGTATCCTGTACTGCTTGGTTTGCCTTTACAGCTCTATAATTTGCTTGTATAGCCTTTTCATCTGCTGTTCGTGAGGTTGATGCCGTTTGCGTCACTTCGGCTCTTAACATAGCATAATGATCGGATGCGACTTCGGCAAGGTGAATGGCCTGTTTCAGTTGGTTCTGGTTAGGGGAATATTCCAGTGCACGTGCTCGCTCAAGCTCAGCAGTATGTCCACGTTGGCCCAAGTCTTCCAATCGAGATTTTAAACTGAACAATTCACGCACCCCTTTTGGATCGCTCGAAAAATTAGACAATACCCGAGACACTTCAATCGTTGCCAAAGTACCGCCTTCTCCCTGGAGGAGTGAAATCATATCGACGGACTTGGTAGCTGCCTTTTCAAGGCTTCTGGCTTTTTTCAACAGTCTTTTGTGACTGAGACTAAGATCTTTCTTCTTGAGTTTGTAACCTTGATGCTCAAAACTTTGTGGACGACTTTCGTCCTTTAAAGAGTGAGCATAATGTCGCAGTGCAGCCACCTGTTTTTTCGTGATGTCCACGGCTTCTGGCCCCAATATCTTTGCCGTTGAACCGGTGCTGAATGTGCACATAGGCTGGTACACTTCAACCGCCGAGTGAAACCCTGCAACGATTAGTCCTGCAGAAGCCAAAGCACCGATTTCAGCAGCCAGATTTTCACCTGTCCAAAAGCCTTCAGGTCCAGCTGCCAAAGTACCAGATGGATCTTCCTTAGTCATTCTTTCAAAGGGAACGCCAAGGAGCATGTTCATAGTGGATACGATGTCACCGAAGGTACTGGATACGTGTCCAGTCACGGGCTCCAGGACGTTTTGAGTAATTTCCTTGGATATGTAATAGGTGGGCCAGGAAGCATTCACTAACCTTTGTTTGTGATCCGGGTGTAATTCCATCAGTTTGGCTTCAGCATTCGGTCCCATGTTGAGCAGTCCAAGTCTTTGGTTGAGGTCCCAAACCTCAGGCGCACGCTCTTTTTTCTTAAAAGGAGTATGAGTATGTGCAGAAAGCCCTCCCCCTCGCAAGGAAGTTGCCTTTTTAGCGGTTTCAAATTGAGCTTCAAAGGCCTTCATCGAATCTTCAGTAAGCTGTATGGGTAGTGGCATGATTTTACTGCGTAACTCATATAACCCCGCCAAATAGGTTTTATACACCAGGCTGGGATCGCAAAGAGGCCCTTTGTATTCCTTGCCCAAACAGGTGTCCTTGGGTTCAATGCTTCCAAGATCCCCCATAAAAGACAAAATGGCTTGACGAGCATTCGCACCATCAGGGCTTTTTATACTCGCAGCGTTTGTTATTTGACTCATGTTCGCTCGACACTTACTGGCAAGTGATTTCAGGGCATCATGGTAGTCAGCGGACTTCGTATTTTTCATCGCCACGAGATCACCCAGCGCACAGTCAAAACCAGGAATACCCCCGGTTCCTCCGTCCGCCATTAACCTCGTGCACATACTGATTAAAATTTCGTCTTTCTCAAGATTTCCTATCTCATCCTCAGTGTGAGTTAGGCGCCCCATGATGGAATCAACCCCAGCAGCGCAACGAGTGAGCACCTTTAAACAAGCTTCATTTGGATAATACAATAAATGCCGCGCCGCTATCGATTGATCAATTGCAAGCTCAGCCGTACGCTCAGAGGGCTTTTCTTCTGGATTGATGCCAGAACCAGGCGCTGTGATCCCTTCCTCCGAATCGATGGGCAAAGGTTGCCTGTCGGGTGATTGTCTGTGCTTGGTTTTCTTTATTGGACTGGTCATGGCTTACTCCTGGTTACAACAAAATAGATCAAATGTATATTTATCATTCAATATGATATTAAATTATTATATAAATCCATTTTTTTACCAAAATTCAAAGCTCTTATACTAGGTATAATGATTGAAGTTTATAAAGTGGGCCTTCATCCATGCCAGCTTAAAATTATAAAGTACAGAAATTAAGGTTTTATTAAGCAAATGGAGAAATGAAGGGTTCTACAGAGCGATTTCATCAAAAGTTTAAAAATTACTCAAAAAATGTTGCCAAGGACCTTAAGTTTCTCTTAAGTTTCTTTTGGTAATATCGCCATACCAAATAAATATGGGGATAATAAAATGGCTCTAACTAAGATAGTAAGTAGTAGTTTCGGTGCTGTGGTTGGTATCTTGACGGGCCTCATTAGCAGTCCATTTTTGGGAGCTTGGTATACTTATCAGACTACTAAGCCTAAGGGATGGAACTTAGGATTTGTTCGTAGCTCGGTAAGCTTTCTGCCCCGTCTTTTGTTTAATGTTTTGGGGTTTCCCATACTGGGTGTCGTCGGTGGTGCACTTCATGGGGCTCGTTCTGGCTTTTTTTCTGCTTGGTCCTGGCCTGGTAGGGTATGGAAAATTATCAACCATCCAGTTTTAAGCCTGAATTTACTCGCCAATGTTTTTTCTTTAGCTGCACCAGTGGCTCCTGTTCCAGTGGTTCCAGCTCCGAGGCCAGTCCTGTCAACGCCGATGATTTCTCCTATCTATAGCTCAGAACTCTTCTCTCAATTCGAGGCCAAGGATGAAAAAAGCGAAGAACCACCCCCGGACGCCCCTCAATTGATGTTGTCTTTAACTGGTGTCAATTTTTGGACTGAAAACCAATTTGCCAATTTTGCCATTCAAATGAATTTAATAAAATACACAGCCCTTAGTCTTTGTAAAAATGTTTTAGGTACCTTAAGCCCCTTATGCATTGCGACTTTAATGAATTCCATTAATCAAAGCAGGGTAAAAGAACTTTTTCTTAGTGGCACTCATTTGGGTCAGTGGAACTTAGAACAAGTTCTAAACTTTACTCATGGCTTAGCTTCCAGTCAACTGACCACTCTTTATTTATCAAACAATAATTTAGGGCAATGGACTGAGGAACAACTTACTCTTCTGTTTGATGCGATAGCAAACAGTATGATTCAAACTTTGGTACTAAGTTCTAATGATCTGGGTAATATTCCATCGAGGATACTCCTCCCCCTTTTAAGTAAACTCAAAAATAGCCAAGTAACTTCCTTATTTTTAGATAACAATAAGTTAGGTCAAGGTGTATTCACCATTAAACAGTTCATTGAATTCATCTACGGACTGGATTTAAAAGCCATTAATCTGAGTTGTAATCAATTACAAACTGCCTCTCGGCAGTGGAGCGATGATGACATCATAGATTTTATGAATACATTAGAACATATGGCTAAAATTAATTTAAATGAGAATAATTTTACTGCAAGGCAGCTGGACTTATTTCATAAACGTAGCCAACTTATACCCAAAGTGCATGCATTTTTAATGGGGCGATCACAAAACCCCTCCTCAGCTCATGAGGAAGAAAAGGGCGATCCAAGATCGAATTCGGCGGCCATTCGTAATCATTTTTTTCATCACCCCAATGGTCAGGAGGCAGCCGATAAATTAACCAGGAGAATCTTTGAAGAATTTTTAGGCGTCCAAACCTTAGATTGAACCTCAAAAAAACACAGTCATATCGGCTTATTTTGTGTAATAGTTGAACTAGAAGAGTGTGTAGCCTGAGTATTAACTGGCCCAATAGAGGATGCTGTCTCAAAAAAATTAAAAGAGTGCGATTGTTCATATGGTCTTGGCAACAACAGGGGAGAGGGAGGAATGCTGTCATCTAATATAATTGATATTGACTTGAAGGGTCGACCTTTTGGGCTTTCTGGTAAAATTGGAGAGGATGACAATCCAGCCACGCTTGAGTCAATTGAGATAGGTCCAGACACTTGCCTGTCAGCCCTTGATACTTTGGATGAAGTTGAGTCACCAGTGCTTGCTTCCTTATCTTCGTTTTGGCTGAGCTTGTTGTAAGGCATTCTTCTCTCTTGTTATGAAAATTGCAAAATATGATGATATCCCAAAAAATACTATAATTTAATCCCCAATAAGCATCGTTTCCTAATTAACTTCTTCATTTTTTGAGTAATTTTTAAACTTTGATGAAATCGCCCTGAGGATTGTAAAAGGGAGTGGTCTCATTGAGCTTAGATCTGTAATTTAGATTTATCGTTGACCAATATGCTCCTATATGATAAAATGAGAGTAATACAGTTTAAAGTTGTTTCATAATGGGACATTATAAAAAACATTCTAAAATCCGTTCAAACGACATTGGAGATGAATCCGAGTACGAAAGCGATGGAGAAACCACTTATTATCCCGAAAAACGGCTTGGAACTGGAACCTACGCTCATGCTAGACTTTTCAAATCTCGTTCCAATAAACCACAACTGCGCAAAGAAGTAGTCGTTCTAAAGTCAGTGAAGGAAAAGGAAGACTTGGAGGAAGCGACTAATAAACACACATTTTTTCATACCCTTTATACTAACAATCAATCTCACTTATTCAATACCAAAGATGGATACAGATTGGTTCTGCCTTATATTCCCTATGTCTCCTATGAAAAGCTTGCAATAGATAACCCTAAATTTCAAAGGATTCTTTTTTATTCGGCTGTCGAGGCATTGAATGATTGTCATCAAAAGGGAATGATCGTAGTCGATTTAAAAGCGGATAACATCTATTACGATAGCGTCTACCAAAAAAGTTATCTCATTGACGGCGGTCTTTCCACACACATAAACACCCCAATTGATCGCCTCGTTTTTCAGAAAGCCAATCAAACCACAGTAGAAAAGCTTCAAACCAAATACGAGCACATTCCTCCAGAATGTTGGTCAGTAGCCCCAAACTCGTCTCTAGCTACTGTAGAAATGGACATTTACTCTCTTGGAGTACTTATGATTGATGTATTAAACGATATTGATCCAGCGCTAAAGCCCCTAATCGATGCTTGCTTAGATAAAAACCCCAAAAATCGACCCACATTAAAACAATTAGATATTTCTTTAAAGTCTCTAAATCAGGATTATCTGCACCAAACTTCAAGTCATGACGATTTAGGCACTTTAACGATCAGTGAACATAAAGAGGTGAGGAACGAAAACAGCTTTTTAGATGATCATTCACTAAACCCACAGCCTGCATATAGGCATACATGATGGTTGGCCCAACAAAACTCATTCCCCTTTTTTTCAAATCTTTAGATAAGGCCATAGATTCTGGGCTCTGAGTTGGAATCTCCTGGATGGATGTCGGACTATTGCATTTGGTTTTGCCGTGAACGAAAGACCAAACGTAGTGGTCAAATGCACCAAATTCCAGTTGAATGGACAGAAACACTTTGGCATTTTGCCGTGCTGAACGTATTTTTAAACGATTGCGAATGATGTTTGCATGATGGAGGAGCTCATCCAATTCCGCATCCGTCATCAAGGAAACGGCTTTGGGATCAAATGCTCTAAATGCGGCACGATATCCTTCTCGCCGCTTCAAAATCGTTTCCCAATTCAACCCAGCTTGCGCGCCTTCAAGCAGCAACATTTCGAAATGTTTCCGATCATCATGTACGGGAACACCCCATTCCTCATCGTGGTACTGTTCATAATGCGGTTTGTTTTCACCAACCCATGGGCATCTTTTCATTCAATTTACTCCGAATGGTTGTTTTGAAGTAACTATTAACCAAAACACGGACAAAAGCACGCCCTGATTTTTGGTGAAAATTACGTTTTGAAATAGGCCATTGAATGCTATCATGAATATCATTTTGACGACAAAAGGAATAGACCCCATGAGTGATTTAAAAAGCAAACATTGCGTTTCTTGCGAGGGCATAGGCGCGGCACTCAATCCAGAACAAATTCACCACCTCATGACTCAGTTGAATGAGAGATGGGAGGTGAATTCAGACCATAAAAGCATCAAACGCAGTTATGCTTTCAAAAATTTTTATGAAACCATGGCTTTCGTCAATGCATTGGCTTGGATTGCAAATCAGGAAAATCACCACCCGGATTTAGAAGTCGGCTACAACTACTGCCGAGTCAGTTTCATGACTCATGCTCTAGGTGGATTGTCTCACAACGACTTTATTTGTGCAGCAAAGCTAGACTCTCTGTTGTCACATGAATAATGAAAGAATATCAAGGACGATCATCCAACTCTTTACGTTGGCTGGGTAAAAAATCTTTTCTATCCAATCCCATTGCCACAGCCAAAGCTCCTGCTACGTAGATGGAAGAATAGGTTCCGATGATTATGCCTATGATCAAGGCCAATGAAAATCCACGAATGGTTTCTCCTCCATACACAAACAAGGCAACCACGACGAATAAAGTCAACATGGAGGTCATGATGGTTCTGGATAAAGTTTGGTTGATGGAAATGTTCATGATGTCTAAAGAGCTGGTGCGTCGAATTTTAACGAAATTTTCCCGCACCCTATCAAACACCACGATGGTATCGTTTAAGGAATAACCAATAACGGCCAACAGACCGGCCAGGGCCTTTCAGATCGAATTCGATACCAAATAAAGCAAATATACCCAATATCAACACCGGATCATGGATCAATGCAATGGCAGAGCTCACAGCAAGTCGATACTCAAAGCGCATGGCGATGTAAATCATGGTGGCTATCAAAGAAACCAAGATTGCCAGGGCTCCTTTGGTGGCCAACTCTTGTCCCACTTGAGGTCCAACAAACTCCACGCGTTGTTTGGTGGCCCCAGGCAATGCATGCATCACTTTTTCCACTAGATGCATTTGTTCCATGTCGGCACGAGGGGCGATGCTTATCAGCACGTCTTTGGAAGTACCGTAGCTCACCACTTGCGCTTCTTTAAACCCAATTTTATTCAACTGTTCTCGAATCAATTGCAAATCCGCAGGTTGGGAATAAGCGATTTGAACCTGCGTTCCCCCAGTAAAATCAAGCCCCCATTTGAGCCCATGAATGGCTAAAGCGGTCATGGACACAATGAATATTAAAATGGAAAAGGTAGCCGTCCAGCGACGAGCCCCCATGAAGTCTATGTTTGAATTCGGATTAAAAAATTCCATCTGAGTCGCCTTTTATATACCTATAGATAATTTTTTCACATTACGGCCACCATAATACCAATTCACAATGGCCCTGGTATAGGTAATCGCTGTGAGCATGGAGGTCAATAGTCCCAAAGAAAGAGTGACTGCAAATCCTCGGACTGGACCAGTTCCAACTGCAAACAAAATGATGGCCACAATCAAAGTGGTCACGTTTGCATCCAGGATGGTGGCAAAAGCCCTATCATACCCTGCCGAAATCGCAGCTTGTGGGGACAGGCCATTGCGTAATTCTTCACGAATGCGTTCATAAATGAGCACATTCGCATCCACTGCCATGCCCACGGTCAATACGATCCCGGCGATGCCTGGCAAAGTCAGGGTTGCATCGATGAGGGATAATAGAGCACCTAACAAAACCAAGTTAAGCAATAAGGCAATGTCGGCTACTAAGCCAAAAAATCGATAATAAAGCAACATCAATACCAAAATGAGACCCATACCCACTTGTAAAGAAACAACACCCCGACGAATATTTTCCTTACCTAAAGAAGGCCCTACTGTCCGTTCTTCAATCGGAACCATTGCCGCCGGCAATGCACCCGCTCTGAGCAACAAAGCCAAATTACTTGCTTCTTTTTGATCTTTAAGGCCGGTGATTTGAAAATTATTGCCTAAGGCGGATTGAATGACCGGAGCTGAGATCACTTTTTCTTCCTTACGAGTCACTCGTTTTTCAACCCCATTGATCATTTGCATGGTGGTTTTGGTTTCTACATAAACTACGGCCATGCGTTTGCCAATGTTTTCGCGAGTCACCTTAGTAAATAAGGTTTCACCGCCACCCCCTAATTGGATTTGCACGGCCGGACTTGCGGTTTGTTGATCGAAGCTTGAAACCGCGGAGGTAATGGAATCACCGCTTAAAACCACTTGCCTTTTTAATAAAATCGGCTCTCCTTCCATGATGTACAGCTTAGCACTCACCGGGATGGCACCGGTTTGTTTGGCAACTTGCGGATCATTAGTATGATCCACCATATTAAACTGCAAAGTGGCAGTACCGCCTAAGATTTGCTTCGCTCGGACTGCGTCTTGAATTCCAGGTAAATCCACTGCAACCCGGGTTGCACCCTGTTGTTGCACCACCGCTTCACCCACGCCCAATTCATTCACTCGATTGCGAAGAATACTCATGGTTTGCTCAATGGTATTTTGTCTTATCGTATTGGATTCTGTCGGAGAAAGCGATCCGAGGATGGTTAAATTGTCCTTGCCTTTGACATAAACCAATTCGGGTAATTTTTGTTTTAATTCAGTCAGTGCTTTTTCTAGGGATGGTTCGTCTCGAAAACGCAATTCAATGCCCTTTGAGGCGGTGTAACGAATACCCGAATAGCGAATACCCAGTTCACGTAAATCTTGTCCTATGGTTTTCATAAGGCCTTCATATCTACGGGCCACGACGCTGTCTACATCCACTTCCAATAGAAAATGCACCCCTCCCCTGAGATCAAGTCCCTGCTTCATCGGACTTGCATGAAACATTTCCAGCCAATGAGGCGTACTGGGGGCTAGATTCAAAGCCACGGTATAATTCGCGCCCAGGCTGTTTTTAATCAGGTCTCGAGCCAATAATTGCGCATCCGTGGTTTTAAAAATAACCTCAATCCCCTCGTTTTCCAGGATCACCGAGCTATATTCCAGTTTATTTTCTTTTAAAATGGTTTCTACTTGTTTTTTTAACTGATCTTTATCGGCGGGGGTTTTTTCAGCGGAAATTTGAACCACTGGATTCTCAAGGTATAAATTCGGTATGGCATAAATAAACCCAATGACCACAATGAAAATCAGCATTAGATTTTTCCATAAAGGATATTTGTTTTGCATTTACGTTTTCCTAGCCTTAGATGGATTTTAAAGTGCCTTTTGGCAATACGCTAACCACTGCATTTTTCTGCAGATTGATCTCTACCCCTTCGGCAAGGCTTACCTTCATGTATTGATCATCCAAGCTTACAATTTTAGCCAACATGCCACCGGAGGTGATGATTTCATCGCCTTTCTTGAGGCGGTTGATGAGAATCCCTTTGTTCTTTAGCTCGTTTGTTTTGAGGTCTAATCAACATAAAATAAAATAAAACGAAGATGCCAGCTATCATGATCAGTGAGAAAGAACCATCTGATTGAGCTGCTGGGGTGTTGTTCACTGCAGCAACTGCATCGCTTATAAAAAAACTCATATCATCTCCTGATTGCCATTAATTAACTTGAATTTCGTGACATCATATAGTGATTTTCAACGAAGGTAAATGCAAAGACCTAACATCCAAATTAAAATGTAATGGATGTGCCCAAGTACATCAAAAACATCCAGTCGAATGATTTTTTATTATCCTTACAACATAAAATTTTTCTATTTTGATTGATTTGTTTCGTCTATTGCAATATATTTGCCGCCTGCAATTTTTTACAATTAACCATCCAGGAGTTTTACTAATGCGACGTCACTTAGAACAAAAAATGGAACCCACAAAAGCACCACACCTCATGTCTCATATCATTCCAGAACATCAAGCCGCCGTAGTGGTTGCAGAAATGGATAGAAAGGAAGAGGAAGAAGAGCAGTTTGCGAAATATGGGGAAAAATACGCAAAATCCAGTGATGATCATTGGTTGGATAGGCATGGTGAAAACATAGCTCCAGAATTGGCTGAATTTTGTTTAAATCCAGAACAAAGTCGATCTTACTATACTCGAAAAACAGTAAGAGACTGGTACGATCTTCGTTTATCGGCCAACCCTGCTAGCTTAGAACCCAATACCATTTATTTAAGTGCGGATCCGCAAAATAAGATTCAATACACCCTATTGGATATGAATGGTCATCGAGTCACCGCAAGTACTTCCATTTTGGTCGAATCTCATGAATTAACCATGCGCCAAGCCATTCGCATGAAAGACGAGGTATTGAAGGCAGCGATTCAAGCAAAGCAAATCCATGCCTCACCTTATGAATATTACGAAGGCATTCCCTGTGCAACTTTGGTGAAATCCAGATTTGGAAATGAACCGGACATCGTTGTTCCAGAAGGACAGGTGGGTTTGGCTTATCATCAGGGCAAACCGGTATTTTTAGCACCCGGATCTTATATGCTATCCCCAGAGTATACCCTCCCAATTGAACCTCAGCCAAGGCTAGTAGCCACCACCAATAAGCACATTACGCATGGCACCATGCACATCATCCGCGTGGAAGGTCAAGCGATGTGGCAGGTGACTGATCCGACTAAAATGGACGATTTTAGAATTTTAACTCAAGGCACGCATGTGATTGAGCTGCCCTCTGGAACGGTGAGAGAAGTTCAAGACACCAGCAAGCAAGTGTTGTGGGTAAAAAACGATGAAAAAGAAGCGGTTAAAAAGCCTGATGTCAAGCCAGAGGTGAAAGCAGAAAAGCCAAAAGAAGAAGAAAAAGTTCCTGCAGGACGTAAGCCTGGTCGAGTCATCTTTGTAAAAGTGCCCCAAGGAAAGGTAGCGGTTTGCTATGACAATGAAGGTCAATTGCGCATATTGAAGCCTGGAATGTTCTATCTCCCACCTTCTTGGACTTTCTACGATTATATTTCTTATAAAAAGAACATTGAAAAGGTACGATTGGAAAGCATCAAATCCAAAGACAACATCACCTTCGATGTCGAAGCCCACGTCCGATATCAGATCATCGATCCATACCATGCGGTTAAAGAATTTGGTCCCAATGGGATTTATAAAGCCATCAAAGATTCCGCTGCAGAAGCCGTGAAGTTGGATTTCAATGGCAAATCCATTGTATTTAATAATCAAGCCCAATTCGATGCCTGTGTGCCTGCCCCGGCTTATCAGGATTATCAAGAACCACCACCCGATTACGATGGATCCAAAGCCGTACAAAATATGAATGCGCAATTGGAAGAAGGCAAGGTCAAAATTCATAAGGTCTCCATTATGAAATACACCCCTTCTCATCCTGCGGTTCTTAAGGCAATTGAAGAAGCCTCTGCAGTCCGTGTCAATTTAGGCAAGGCAAAAGCAGAACTGGAATCCATGAAAGTGTGGACTCAAAGCCAAGAACTTACAATTGCCTATTTGAGAAAACAAGGCGAAGTAAGAACCTTGGAATTTGCAGAGACTAAAGCCCAATGCAACCTGATGCTTGAGGTAGCGAAGGCTGCTGTAGAAACAGCAAAAATTCTCAACACCACTCCTGGTGCACGTGAAATCTTCAACAGACAGATGCCACCCAAAACAGGACATGCTCAACTTCCAGATGCATTCTTTAATCAAGGAAATCCCCAGGCTGCGCCGCGTGCCCCAGAACAAGCGGCTGGAAATCAGGCAGTCAAGGTGCATTTACCAGACCAAGATGCCGGAAAAGGAGCCCAACAATCCTTCAGGTAAAAAAGTAGGTTGGGCCTTGGCCCAACTTTTTAAAGAATATTGTTGGGCCAAGGCCCAATTTACTCTAAATTATTCAATTAGGAGATCTATATGCCTGGAGCGAAAATGAATCATGAGGATTTTGCAAACTATGGAAAGGATCATGCTGTCTCTAAAGACAATCATCAAGCGGCACGATTTTCGTCCTTTATAACCTCTGAAATGAGGCCTTTTTGTTTTAATCCAAAAGAAAGCGAAGCCTATTTTCGTTTTTTAACATACGACCTGGAGGTATTTCCAACTCATCAAATGGAGCCTGAGGAAAAGAAAAGTTCCTTTTCTATGGTTAAAGAACGCACACTGTATTTGTATGTATATAAAAAAACAGAGCATGCAGAAGAGCATGCCGCAAAGGCCATCGAGTACCAAATGCAGCTGCAAGAATTCAATGCAATGATTGCAGAGAATAAAAACCAACTTGCAGAGCTCAGAGCTCAAAGAGAGGATGTAGACAGATACCTCGATGCACACAGACCTCGTGCTCCCGAGCCTCTTTTTGAGGACCACATTCAATACACGCTGTTAGACTCTGCCGGAAAGTTGGTGCATGGTAAAACAAAATTAGGCTTAACGGGTATAAGTCCCACGTTCACTTTAAACCAATTAAAACGTTATTTTGCAGAATTTAAAGTGCAAATCATTCAAGAAGCCTTAAGAGCTGATCCCGGCCCTGCTCTTCAATCCACTTATGAAGGCATACCCATTGAAACCCAAATGCAGTGGACTGAAGCCAGAGCTCGATTAGTAGCCAATGATTCACCAGCCAGTCAGAAATGGGTAACCGTACCTGAAGGCAGTGTCGGCCTCATTTTAAATCAAAAAAAACCTCAATTCATAGGCCCTGGAGATCACATCTTTACTGCAAGAGAGCCAGGAGTAAGCTTTGTCAGAATCCAATCCTTAAACCAGATGCATTTTGCACATGGTGACAGACATGTGGTCAAGGTCTTACCTGGGCAATTGATTTTCGTGCAGTCCTATGTCATGGGATCAGATGACTACAGGCTATTGACCTCCATGCCAGGTGTTCATGTGTTTGAATTAAGCGATGCCACCATCGTGCCAGTGAATGATCCCTTTGGTCAGGACATCACCGTGACTTTACCAAGCGGACAAAAACGCTTTTTATTTGCAAAAACCGCTCAAGGCAAAGGCGGCATTCTGGTGGACAACCCCGAGCGTCTGGTGATGCTGTCTCCAGGTGTGACGCAAATCAGTCCTATAGCACGATTTTTTGGTCGAATTTCGACTAAGAATTCTTTATTAACTCTAAGCATCAAAGAAGTGAAAGACAAATCTGGTCGACTACTTAATGTGGACAAGGATGGAGTACCCCTACACATTGAGGCCGTGCTTCAATATAGACTGATAAAACCCTACAATGCCATCCAGGATTTTTGCAGGGAAACCAGCTATGCGGGCAAGTTAACCATCAATCCAGACAACATCTCCAAACTCATCAAACAAGAAGCCACCAAAGAATTGGTTAAACAGATCAACAGCTTCATATCCATAAGAGGCATGGCTTTGAAAAAGGTGGATTACTCTTTTTATGAAGGGGTTATTGTCCGAGAAGTGCTGACGGCCTTAAATGAACGCTTGGTTCTTGAAACGAAAACTAAAATCAATGGGGTCATACAAAGCCTTTTAGTCACTTTGAAAAAATCAACCGCAGAATCTTTGATCGGTTATGTAGACGATGGCTACCATGACTCGACCATAATCAATCGTCTTAAAAGAATTGTATCTCAAGGTCAGTTTGATTCCAATAAAGTAGAGGAGCTTGTTCCCGATTTAAAGACATTGGCGAGATTAGAGCCTGAGGTTCGATACGTACGCGATAGATATCAAGCTGTACAACAATGGGAGCTGGATACGAATAAGGATGTGATTGCTCAAATCAATTCAACCATAGAGGACTTAAGGAAACCACTCAATAAAGCTTTAATAACCAGTCTCATCGATACCTTGAGCAATGGCATACTCAACCCAGAAACCTTAAAAAGCTTGTATAAAAAGCTCAATCAACCCAACATCACCCGCGAAGTGGTTCTTTCAATCATTGACGATTTAAGACAGGTAGAAGGAATAGCGCATACGGTGGTTAGTAAATTGACCATCACCACTTTAAAACCCTCTGATCCGAGAATGGTAGACGAGCTCGAAAATGCCTCAGCCCAAGCCATCACCCAGCATTCCAACGATCATGTGAAAACCAGCATGGTAGGCAATGAAAAAATGGACTTGATGCTCAAGGCACAACAGCAAGAAATTGAAAGACTGAAAAGAGATTCTGAAGAACTCTCAAAAGCAGGAGCTGCTTTGTTGGCTAACACAAAAATGGAAGTGGCTAAAATGCTGGAAGGAACTCCGGGAGCTGCGCAGATTTATGCAGCCAGCCTGCCATTGGTGAGTCAAAACAAAGACACCTTTTTCTATCCTCAAGACGAGGCAGCAGAGCAAAGTCTTTTATCTTTCCAACTTGGAAGTTAATCCCTTGTAGCCCGCATGCAGGCGCAGCCTTAATGCGGGATTTTCAAAGCCATTCGGCCTAAACGTTCACCCAAACATTTGGCCATGGTCATCTCCTCCATGCTGATCCCGTTTTCGTTATCCACGCCTGCCACATGGGTAACACCATAGGGAGTACCCCCGCTTTGAGTGGTGGTTAAGGTAGGTTCAGTGTAAGGAACCCCCAGCAAAATCATCCCATGGTGCATCAAAGGCATCATCATGCTGATGAGTGTTGTCTCTTGCCCACCATGCATGGATGCTGAGGAGGAAAACACACAGGCCGGTTTATCAACCAGACTCCCAGCCAACCAAAGCGCGGAGGTGCTGTCTAAAAAATATTTCAAAGGAGCGGCCATATTCCCAAAACGCGTGGGACTGCCTAAAGCCAATCCCTGACAATCTCGTAAATCGTCTAAACTGACGTAAGGCGCTCCATCTTCTGGAATCGGTTTATCCACGGCTTCACAAGTGGCTGAGACAGGAGGAACCGTCCGTAATCTGGCCTCAATGCCTGCGTGGCTCTCAACCCCACGGGCTATGTATTTTGCCAGTTGTGCTGTGGATCCGGTACGTGAATAATATAAAATTAAAACATAGGGTACAGACATGCATCTACTCCTTTGCGGTCTTTGGGTGAATCGTTACAATCTAAAGAATGTAACGCGCCAAATCTTCATCTGCAACCAATTTGCCTAGATTTTTTTCAACATAGGCTTTATCAATGTGCACCTTTTCGCCGGATTTATCCGTTGCTTCAAAGGAAATCACCTCCAATAAGCGCTCCATGACCGTATACAACCGCCTTGCCCCGATGTTTTCCGTACGCTCGTTGACCTGCCAGGCCACTTCGGCAATGCGCCTGATTCCAGTGGCATCGTAGGTTAATTCAAGTCCTTCTGTTGCCATCAAAGCGGCATATTGTTCGGTTAATGAGGCTTTGGGTTCGGTCAAAATGCGCACAAAATCTTCTACGGACAGTGCGGATAATTCCACCCGAATGGGCAATCGACCTTGCAACTCGGCAATTAAATCCGAGGGTCTGGACACATGAAAAGCGCCGGAGGCGATGAATAAAATGTGATCCGATTTCACCATGCCGTATTTGGTGGAAACCGTAGTGCCCTCGACCAAGGGCAACAAATCGCGTTGCACTCCCTCGCGCGAAACATCTCCACCGCCTGCGTTTTCAGCGCGCCTTGCGACCTTATCCAATTCATCAATGAAGACGATGCCGTTTTGTTCCACGCTTTCAATGGCTTTGATTTTGATGTCTTCTTCATTGATTAATTTACTGGCTTCTTCTTCGCGCACGATTTTCATGGCTTTGCCAATGGTCATTTTACGAGTTTTGGTTTTATGCGACCCCACCTGTTGGAACATGGACTGCAATTGATTGGTCATCTCCTCCATTCCCGGAGGCGCCATGATTTCAATGCCTACGGGCATGGCAGTGACATCGATTTCAATTTCTTGCTCATCCAGGGTGCCTTCACGCAACTGTTTGCGAAACACTTGCCTGGCTGCAGAGTCTTTTTCTGCCTCGGAAACGCCTCGAGCCGGAGGCAATAAAATGTCTAAAATTCGATTTTCTGCAGCATCTTCAGCCAAATGGGAGACTTTTTTCATTGCCGATTCTCGTTCTTGTTTGATGGCAATGTCTGTCAAATCCCGCAATATGGAATCCACGTCACGCCCCACATAACCCACTTCGGTGAACTTAGTGGCCTCCACTTTAATAAAAGGTGCATGGGCCAGCTTGGCTAAACGTCTTGCAATTTCGGTTTTACCCACACCGGTTGGACCTATCATCAAAATGTTTTTAGGCATGATTTCATTTCGCAAGACTGGATCTTCAATCCTCATGCGACGCCAACGATTTCGCAAGGCAATGGCAACGGCTCGCTTTGCATCGTCTTGCCCGATGATGTGTTTGTCTAATTCTTGGACGATCTCGCGGGGAGTCATCACCATGTTATTGTTTACTGTCATTGGTTAATTCTTCTATAGTTAGATGGTTGTTGGTGTAGATGCAGATCTCACCTGCGATGGCTAATGCTTTTTGAACGATGTCTTTGGCGGATAATTTGGTGTTCCTAAGCAAAGCCCTGGCCGCAGCTTGTGCATAAGGTCCACCTGAGCCGATAGCAATCAACCCTTCTTCTGGTTCAATGACATCTCCATTGCCAGAGATGATCAAAGAAGCCTTGGAGTCGGCTACAGCCAGGATCGCTTCTAACCGGCGCAATATTTTATCTGTGCGCCAATCTTTGGCCAGCTCCACTGCAGCACGCACCAGATGGCCCTGATGCATTTCCAGTTTGGCTTCGAAACGTTCAAACAAAGTAAAGGCATCCGCAGTCCCGCCAGCAAAACCGGCAATCACTTGATCTTTATACAATCGCCTGACTTTGCGGGCATTGCCTTTCATGATGGTGGCCCCCAAACTAACCTGACCATCTCCACCTATGACCACATGATTTCCTCGTCGAACCGACAGAATGGTTGTACCTCGATATTGTTCCAATTTAAAACCTCTATTGATGCTAAAAATGGATAAATGGGGGCAGGTTATTAAAAATCAATGGATGACAGGAGAAAAAAGATTAAAGAAAAGACAACCCTTGAGACAAAGGCGATATTCCCAAATGCTCAGCAATGCTTTGACCTACGTCGGCAAAGGTATCCCGACGACCAATGAACCGTCTTTTTATTTTTGGGCCGAAAACCAATACTGGAATATGTTCTCGAGTATGATCCGACCCTGGAAAAGTGGGATCACAACCGTGATCAGCAGCAATCACAACGAAGTCATCCATCTTAAGCAAGGCTTCCAGCTCGGGAAGCCTTGCATCAAAGGCTTCCAATGCATGAGCATAACCTGCCACATCACGTCTGTGTCCATAAGAAGAATCGAAATCAACGAAGTTTGTAAAAACCAGCCCGCCGGCTGGAAGATGACGGAAAGTCTCCAAAGTAGCATCCATCAAGGCCTGATTGCCATCTGCTTTGATGTTTTGCGTCATGCCCTGATGCGCAAAAATATCCGCCGTTTTCCCTATGGCTATCACTTCTCTTCCCGACGCTTTTAAATGATCAAGCAAGGTTTCTTCTGGCGGAGGCGTGGAATAATCCCTACGATTCCCAGTTCGTTTAAAGGCACCCGGCTCACCGATAAAGGGGCGTGCTATCACGCGACCGATTTGATATTCGTCCACCAAAGTGCGAGCAATCTCACACAAAGAATACAAGTTTTGTAAACCAAAACGCTCCTCATGGGCGGCTATTTGAAACACGCTATCGGCCGAAGTATACATAATGGGCTGACCGGTACGAAGATGCTCTTCTCCCAGCTCTTCTAAAATAGTCGTTCCAGAGGCGTGTTTTTCACCTAGAACTCCCGATAAGTTGGCTAGTTGTATTAAGGAATCGATTAATTTTTTTGGAAAACAAGAGGGTTGGTCTGGAAAATAACCCCACTCAAATAGCACCGGTACACAAGCGAGCTCCCAATGCCCACTGGGGGTGTCTTTACCCAAGCTGCGCTCCACAGCATAACCATACAAAGCTTCAGGCTCAGACAGTGTGGACAAATCAATGCAACTCATTCCCGAACTTGAAACCAGGGCATGATATAGCCCCAATCGACTGAGATTAGGAAGTACCAATGGGCCCTGTCTTAGTCCTGCTTTATCCGCTTTCCCCTCCATGCAGTACTCATAGATGTGCCCCAGCGTATTTGCACCTTCATCGCCATAATGAGCCGCATCCAGACTAGCCCCAATGCCTAAAGAATCCATCAGCAAGATGCAAACTCGACCCGCCATTAATGCTCAACCCGATTGCAATGGGTTTCTTTTAAACCCAAAGTCATTCCCAGGGCAATGATCAAACCGATGGGTAAAATCAATGCGGCATGCTGATAAGCTGCCAAATGATACACAGGAACCTCCTGAATCACATGCATGCTCCCATAACGAGTCAACAAGATGCTGAAGAGGTTTTGATACACCAGATAACCGCCTTGAGTCAAAATGGAGATGAGGCTAATCGCAGTAGCAGTCAGCAAAGGCGAGCTGCTTTCGGCAACCAATGCGTAGCTTATGACTTGAGCCGAAGTAAAAAAGCCGAGTAAAAAAAACAACACCGTCATCTTTGTCAAAGAAACAGGCAAATAGAGAATGGCAACAAGAATCAAAAAAGACAGAATGGCGCCCACTTTCATGGGCAAAACCCGTAAACCCACTTTGTCAGAAATCCAACCCACCAAAGGTGATCCAATGATGGCTCCTAAAAACAACATGCCGTTGACCATAGCGGCTTGTTCGGTTTGAATGGGTAAACGTTGTTCCAAATAAAGGGTACCCATCATGGCACCAAAAACTGCAATGGCCATATTCATTAAACTGGTGTATAAGGCTGCGCGAAAAAATTGAGTATTTAAATAGGTGTTCCCAAAGGCTTTGGTTAGGGTCATGGAGTGGCCTGATCTTCTGGGTGCAGTGGGGTTTTCTTGGATCCAAAAAAACATGACAACCAGCATGACTAAGCCAAGCAAACCCACATCCAAAACCGCTTGACGCCAACCCACCAAAGCCACCAACTTGGTTAAGGGATATTGTGCCAACATGCCCCCTGTCATTGCCATGGTGACGATGATTCCAGTGACCAAAGCCATGCGTTTGGGAGGAAACCATTGAGAAGCTAGGCGCACTGGGCCTAAAAAGCAAAAGGCACCACCAATACCAGTAACGAAACGACAAATCAAAGCCACGTAAAAAGAATCGGAGGTGGCTAAGAGAAAGGTGGAGGCCACACAAAGGGACATGGCAATGAGAATGGTTTTCTTAATGGAGAATCTATCGAGTATGATTCCAGCCACGAATAAAAACAGGACATTGGATAAATAATAGCTGCTGGACAGATAGGTCATCTTATCCGCTTGGATATGATAAGCCTGCATGATGTTGGATGCAATGGAAGCAAACATGTTTCCTTGAATGAATTCATAAAAGAAAAACAAGGTTGCTGCAAAACAAACCATCCAGGGTAAGTATGAAGAATAAGCCTCCGTATCTTGAATCTCATGAGCCACCGGATGCATTCCTACTCCTCAACTAGTCGCTTGCAATGGGTTTCTTTAGTCACACACACTGCAATTAAAGCCGCAAAGGCCGCGATGGGAAACATCCACATGGCAAATTGAAAATCCACCACCGTGTAATTGGTCAGGGATGGACCCGCATGCTTGGCCATCAACCAGCCAAATAAAACTTGTCCAACGCCTCCACCGCCCATGATGATGACAGAAGCAATCCCAGTGGCAGACCCAGTGTTTTCGCGACGATTGCTTTCAGCAATCAATGGATAAGAAATAACTTGGGTGCTGGTAAAAAATCCGAGTGCGAAGAAAATAATGCTCAAGGTGAATTGGGTCAATGCAAGGTCTAAAAACAAAGGCATGGCGGTGACTAAAGTGGCTACAGCACCTGCTATCATGAGGGGTTTACGCTTACCACTGACATCCGACAACCAGCCAATCAAGGGACTGCCGATGATAGACCCCATAAAAATCAAACTCACCACATTACTTGCTTGGATGAAACTTAAACGATGAGCGATTTCAAGATAATTGGTCCCCCACAAGGCGCATAAAACCATGATAGGCAAATTAAGAAAGGACGTATAACAACCGGCCAACCAATTTTGTGAATTGGTCAAAGCACGCATGAATCCTAAACTACGGCCCTTGCTGAATTGAAGCGGCAATTGGCTGGGTTGATCTTGAACAATCGAATAAATCCAAACCAACAACAAGCCACCGACAGCACCGTCAATCAACAAAGCAGTACGCCACCCATAAAGCTCATTCAAGTAGGCAAAGGGCGTATGCGCCAACATGCCTCCAATGAAAGCCATGGTCACCACGGATCCAATAACCAAGGCCTGCCTTTTCGGTGGAAACCATCGAGACACCAATACCACGCAAGATAAAAAGCAAAAGGCATTGCCTATGCCGGATAAAAAATGAAAGAAAGAAGCCAAGAGAAAGGATTCCGTGCTGGCAAAACCGATAGTCCCTAATACACAAACGAATAAGGCGGTTAATATGACTTTTCTGGTGGAAAAACGGTCTAAAATAAGACCGGCAGGTAGAAGAAATAAAATGTCTGCCCATAAATAAGCACTGGACATCCAGCTTAATTGAGTGGCATTGATGTGATAGGCTTCGCGTAAGGGCTGGTTGATGACATCGAAAATATTGAGTTGAAAAAACTCATACATGAAAAAGAGCCCGGCAGACAAACAGACAACCCAAGCCATGGAGTCATTCCGGGCAACAAAGTAACTGGAATCCGCAACAGAACCTGACACTGGCAATCCTTACAAGGCTTGAAATTTGCCGATTATTATATCAAATTACTGCAAGAATGGGTATCTTATTTTTTTATTATTATTTTTATTCGAGTTGCATAATAAAAAATGTTTCTAAAAGAGATAACCCGATTATTTGCTACAGTAATTTTCCCTATCACCAGAAAAACGTCCATATTTCTTGTTTGATAAAGATGATCATAGATATCTTGACGCGATGCTCAACTTTTCACGAAACCATACGGGCCCGGGCCCGTGAGCGAGCCCGAGCCCGCCCGAGTTCCGCCTAATCTGTTTTTTTTGCCATTTTAGTCAACATCATAACAATGCGATTCAGTAATTCTCTTATTAATTGATAATATTCATCATGTATAATGTTTAAACGTTTGGATACTTCCAATATCGCTGCGGTTTCTGTAGCAGAACGTTTTTGCCATGCGGTAGAATCTACTTTTTTCGTTAGGGGAGAACTCTCCTGAGCCCTCAACAATATTCAATGAGATCGATGTCCCAGCTCGTTGAAGTTGGTCGGTTAAATAAGCTCTGCCGCGAGGAAAAGCTGTAGTGATTTTATCAATGAATACCACAACCTCAATGGAGGCTTGGTATATATCCAATTTTTCAAAATCGAAATAACTCATAGTTGGATTTCCTTATAATTAAGTTTTGGACTTGAAACAATTTCCTGTTGAGTGACATAGCGCTTTATTGTAATTTGGTTCGCTAAAAACAGAAATCACAAGGAGTAGCACTATGCCAATTGAGGACTTTATCATTACGGTATTTTGCTTAATAGATGATGAGTGTAAAAAAATCGGTGGTGGTCATAGATTAACGCGATGTTCGACTTTTCCCATCCTGAATTGAACTAAATTTGAAAAACACAGCATTTTATTGTAATTTTTGGTTCGCAAAACAGAAATTACAAGAAGTTACCCTGTGTCAGTTGAAGATTTTATCATTGCTGTGTATTGTCTGTTGAATTAAGAAAGATCACTGAGGTTCATCGATTGAGAAGCCGTGGTTTTGAACTGAAATTGTCAGATGCGGAAGTGATTACTATGGATATTGTTGGATAGTTTTTAGGCAAGGATACAGATGCAGGCATTAGGAATGGTTCTTAATTGTGAATGGCAGTGGTGTAGTTGCTAGGGTGGAATTAGCCGAGCATTGCAAGCTAATTCATCAATCGGCGCCAAATTGTGCCCTCTGCTCCATCTTCCAGTTCAATTCCCTGGCTTAATAATTCATCCCGTATCCCATCCGATTTTTCCCAATTGCGGTCTTTGCGGGCTTGAACACGTTCAGCGATCAGCATCTCAATTCCAGCCACATCGTCCTGGGTAAAGCCGGTTTGTAAAAAGGAGCCCGGGCTTGCTTGTAAGAGTCCCAATTGATTGCCCAGATGTTTTAAAGTGGAGGCCAACACAGTCGAATTGGTTTTATTCAACTCTCGACTCAATTGAAACAACACCGACAATGCGATGGGTGTGTTGAAATCGTCATCCATGGCTTGGTTGAACTGGGTTATCCAGTGCTCATCCAGTACCCCACCCGCTTTGGTTTGAGGACAGTCCTTGATGGCTTGATACAATCGAGTCAATGCTTTGTGGGCATTGAGAACGTTTTCTTCGGTGTAGTTTAAAGCACTGCGATAATGACTGCTTAATAAAAAATAGCGCAGTACTTCAGGATGATGGTCTTTTAATGCGTCTTCAATGGTCAGAAAATTACCCACCGATTTGGCCATTTTTTCATTGTTTACCTGCAACATACCCACATGCAACCAATAATTGGCAAAGGTTTTGCCCGTGGCCGCTTCGCTTTGGGCGACTTCGTTTTCATGATGAGGAAATTGCAAATCCAAGCCACCGCCATGGATGTCGAATTGTTCGCCTAAATCATTCATGGCCATGGCCGAACATTCGATGTGCCAACCCGGTCTGCCTTCTCCCCAAGGAGAGGCCCAAGCCGGCTCGTTGGCTTTCGCTTTTTTCCAAAGTACGAAGTCGTGCGGGGAGCGTTTTTCTTGGGCAACGATGACTCGAGAACCAGAAACCAAACCCTCCAGATCTTTATGAGACAATTTCCCATAATCGGCAAAGGTATCCACCTGAAAACACACATCGCCATCCTCACTGAGATAAGCATTTCCCTTATCCACCAAACGTTTAATCAGTCGAATGATGCCATCGATGTGCTCAGTAGCACGTGGCTCAATGTCCGGTTTTAAAATATTCAAAGCTTGAGCATCCTCATCCATGGCAGCAATGTATTGGGAGGTTAATTCAGCAATGGGTATGCCGCGTTCATTCGCCCTATGGATGATTTTATCATCGATGTCGGTGATGTTGCGCACAAAAGTGACATCAAAGCCTTGAGAACGAAGGTAACTTACGATGACGTCAAAGGCCACCATGGAACGCGCATGCCCCAAATGGCACCGATCGTATACGGTGATTCCACACACATAAATTCCAATTTTTCCAGGTCGGATGGGTACAAATTGCTCTTTTTCTCGAGTTAAAGAATTATATAAATACAACATGCTTGTCCCTGCTATTTTGCCCAAGTGTCTTTTAAATCAACCACACGATGAAAGGCTTGTACCTGCCCATCTGTTTGTGCATTCACACAATAATAACCGAGACGTTCAAATTGAAAAACCTCGCCACAATCTTGTTTTTCCAAAGAAGGTTCACAATAAGCGGTCAGTGTTTGTAACGAATTATGATTTAAAAACTGTAAAAAATCGTCCTCTCGCGCAGGATTTGGATCATTGAACAATCTATCGTATTGATACACAGTGACCGGCTTTGCATGCGCACAAGAGACCCAATGAATAACTCCCTTCACTTTACGCCCCTCAGGATTTTTACCCAAGGTGTTTTCATCATAGGTACAACGCAACTCGATGATTTCCCCTTGAGGATTGCGCACAATCTCATGGCATTTGATCACATAAGCATAGCGCAAACGAACCTCTCCCCCCAGGGTTAATTTAAAAAATTTCTTAGACGCTTCTTCCATGAAATCGGAACGTTCAATGAATAATTCTCTAGAAAAAGGCAGGTCACGCTTTTCAGACTCCGGATCTTGTGGGAAAAAGGGACATTTCAGAGTTTCGGTTTTCGATTCAGGATAGTTTTCCAGGATTATTTTGAGAGGATCCATCACGCAAAAGGCACGCTTGGCGGTTTTATTCAACTCCGCACGCACGCATTCTTCGAATAAAGACATCTCAATGACTGAATCACTGCGCGATATGCCTATCATCTCACAAAATTGTCGAATGGCAGCAGGCGGATAACCTCGTTTTCTCATGCCACGTAAAGTAGGCAATCGAGGATCGTCCCAGCCAGAGACGATGTTTTTCTCCACCAATTCTCGCAATTTGCGTTTGGAAGTCACGGTGTGGGAGAGATTCAACCTTGCGAATTCCGTTTGAATGGGTTTTGCCGGTAAAGGCAAATGATCAACCAACCAATCATATAAAGGCCGGTGATCTTGAAACTCAAGGGTGCATAAGGAATGCGTGATTTTTTCCAGGGCATCTGAAATCGGGTGGGCATAATCATACATAGGATAAATGCACCATTCATCTCCAGTGCGTTGATGATGTGCATGGCGTATGCGATACAAGACTGGATCGCGCAGGTTGATATTGCCCGATTGCATGTCAATTTTTGCTCGAAGCACATGAGTGCCGTCGGAAACTCACCAGCTTTCATCCGTTTGAATAAATCCAAACTTTCGTCCATGGACCGATTGCGATAAGGACTGTCGCGACCAGGTTCTAATAAATTGCCTCTATGGGCACGAATTTCGTCCATACTCAGACTGTCCACATAAGCCAAGTTCTTTTGAATGAGCACAATGGCCAGATCGTACAGTTCTTGATAATAATCCGAGGAATGCGTCAGTGCACGTCCATTCAAAACCCAACCAGCGCACATCATCTATGATGGCATTGACGTATTCTTCCTCTTCTTTGATGGGATTGGTATCATCAAAACGCAACAAGCAAGTGCCTGAAAACTCTTCGGCCAAACCAAAATTGAGACAAATTGATTTTGCATGTCCAACGTGCAAATAACCATTGGGTTCTGGCGGGAATCGGGTCACTATGGCTTTATGTTTGCAATTTGCCAAATCGTCTTTAATCAATTGTCTGATAAAATGTGGGCGTTTTTCAATTAAGTCGGTCATGCTGTTGTTCCATTGTTATCGATTGCAACTCGCATCGAGTTGATCAGAGTGACACCTGCTTGAAGTGGGTTTCCATCGCGTTCATAGCTCTCAAAAAGTTGATTGACTAAGGCTGCACCTACTATAACACCATCCGCAAAACTTGCAACCTTTGCAGCCATTTCGCCTGTTTTAATGCCAAATCCGACCATCAAGGGCAGTTTGGTTTGCGCCTTTAATTGCAGGTATTGCGATTTTAATGAGTTGATGTCCAGCGAATCGGCACCGCTGACTCCTTTTAAGGAGACATAATAGAGATACCCTTCGGCCATTTGATTGATCAAAATCATGCGTTCTTGAGTAGTGGTGGGTGAACACAGATAGATGTTGTACAGGTGGTGTTGTTTCCAGATTTTTGCGACCTCAGTACTTTCTTCTGGTGGGAGATCCACGAGAATGGTCCCATCGACGCCTGCATCAACAGCCTCTTGGGCAAATCCATCGTAGCCGTATTGTTCAAGGGATTCACATAACTCATGAGAATAAGGGCTGTGTGTTGATCCTGTTTGCGAAACTCTTTGACCATCTCCAAGACATCTTGGCAGCGAATGTTGTGGCTTAAAGCACGTTCCATGGCATGCTGGATAACCGGGCCTTCTGCCATGGGATCGGAAAAGGGAATGCCCAACTCTAAAACATCCGCTCCGGCTTCAACCAAGGCATGCATGATGTTGACCGTGAGGTTCGGATGCGGATCCCCTGCGGTGATGTAAGGGCTTAGCATTTTTTTCCCACTGACCTTTAATTCTGACAAAATAGTATCAATTCGATTCATAATACACCATCATTTAATCCAATGTAATTCCGTCAATCTCAGCTACAGTATGCATGTCTTTATCTCCTCTGCCGGATAAACAGACGATGATGTTTTCATGCTTGGACATCCTTGGAGCCAATTTCAACGCATAAGCCACCGCGTGGCTTGATTCCAGGGCTGGCATGATGCCTTCCACACGCGTTAAAGTACGAAAGGCATGCAGCGCTTCTTCATCGTTTATGGCTTCGTAGAGGACTCGGCCAGAGTCTTTTAAATAGGCATGTTCTGGTCCTACTCCAGGATAATCCAGACCGGCGGATACGGAGTAAGTATCTTTAATTTGACCAAAATCATCGCAGAGCAGATAGGTGCGATTGCCGTGTAAAACCCCAGGTCTTCCAGCCGTTAAGGAGGCCGAATGTTACCCGTGTTGAGACCCTTTCCCCCAGCCTCGATTCCATACATGGCAACGGCTGGATCATTTAAAAAAGGATAAAACAGTCCAATGGCATTCGAACCTCCACCCACACAGGCGACCAGGGCATCAGGTAATTTTTGGTGATTTCCAGGCATTGTTTTTTTGCCTCATCCCCAATGATTCTTTGAAAATCCCTAACCATTTGTGGGATAAGGGTGGGGTCCTGCGGCAGTTCCAATGATATAAAAAGTATTGTCTACATGGCTAACCCAATCCCGCATCGCTTCATTTAAAGCATCTTTTAAGGTTTTGGAGCCAGAAGTGACTGGAACAACGGTGGCGCCTAATAATTTCATGCGATAGACATTGCTGGATTGTCGCTTGATGTCTTCTATACCCATGTAAACGACGCATTCCAAGCCCAGCTTCGCAGCGATGGTGGCCGTGGCCACCCCATGTTGGCCAGCGCCGGTTTCAGCGATGACTCGGGTTTTTCCCATGCGTTTTGCCAGCAGCCCCTGGCCCACGGTGTTGTTGA
Organism: uncultured Gammaproteobacteria bacterium; assembly: GCA_963785145.1. Classification (GTDB taxonomy): domain Bacteria; phylum Pseudomonadota; class Gammaproteobacteria; order Legionellales; family Legionellaceae; genus Legionella. Next base: position 63,402 of record CAWAUF010000015.1, read on the forward strand.
TTTTATGCGCACCAGTATGGTTCAAATCTTCTCGTTTCAGATAAATTTGGGCGCCTTTTAATTGTTGACTCAATCTTTGGGCGTGATACAGCGGATTTGGTCGACCAACATAGTTGGCTAATTCTGTTTGCAATTGCGCTTTAAATAGAGGATCGTCTTTGTACTGTTCATAAGCCGCTTCCAATTGCGATAAGGCATGGACTAAGGTATCGGCCACAAACATGCCGCCATAAGGACCAAAATGTCCGCGATCGTCAGGAAGTTCATAGGTCATGGTTTACCCCATATTGCGTTCATAAATTCAGCCATTTTTTCATGATCCTTGATTCCAGCAACGTGTTCAATCCCAGAACACACATCCACCGCATAGGGTTTGCACTGTTTCAGCGCATCTAGGACGTTGCATGCATTCAACCCCCCAGCCAAAAGGTAAGGTTTGGGCAGGTTTTCAGGAATAAGTTGCCAATTGAAGGGAACACCAGTACCCCCTTTTTCTGTTTGCGAGGGGGTATCCAATAATATGGCACTAGCGGTACTGAATTGCTCCATGGCTTGTTGAATTTGAGCTGCGTGCTGCGCTTGAATCGCCTTAATAAAGGGTTTATTGAATTGCTGACAAAAGTCTGGCGACTCATCCCCTTGAAATTGAAGCAATTGAATGGGAAGCTCTTCCAAGAGTTCTCGGACGAATGCTTCATCTGGATCCACCAAAACGGCCACTACGTCCACAAAGGGAGGCAGTGTTTTGATGAGTGGCTTGACTTGTTCCTTGGAAACATGACGCGCACTTTTAGAATAGAAGACAAAACCAATGGCATCCACACCTAAATCAACCGCCTGCGCAATGTCTTCTAAACGAGTCATACCGCACATTTTGACCCTTAGCCGCAAAGAATTCAATTATTTTACTCCAAGAAACAGGGGACCCAGATTGTGCTTTATAATACCAAAATGTTCTGGGTAAGTCACTTGAACCAAATAAAGACCATAAGGTGGAGCGGTTTCAGCGCCCAACCGCCTGTCTGTTGCCTTTAAAACCTCCTCTACCCAGCCTACGGGATGTTTTCCTGATCCCACGGCCATGAGTACCCCGGCTATGTTTCTAACCATGTGGTGTAGAAAGGCATTGGCGGTGATGTCGAGGATAACTAAATCATCCATGCGCTTGACCTGCAAGTTTTGAATCATCCGCATCGGTGTTTTGGATTGGCATTCGACTGAACGAAAAGAGGTGAAATCATGCTCCCCTACCAAACTTTGAGCCGCTTCCTGCATCAATCGGTGATCCAATTGCCTATACTGCCAAGTGACATTGGAACGCAACAATCCAGGACGAATAGCCCCATTGTAAATCACATAGCGATAACGCCTGGATTGAGCCGAATAACGCGCATGAAAGTCATCCGGCATTTCCTTACCCCATTTCACGCAGATGTCTTTGGGTAAAAAAGAATTTGCCCCATGAAACCAGGCACGTATGGAACGCGCCTTATCCGAATCGAAATGGATGACTTGATTAGTAGCATGCACGGCAGTATCGGTCCTGCCCGCACAGATTATAGAGACGTTTTGATCGGCAACATTGGATAAGGCATCTTCAACTGCTTGCTGAATTGTGTGCAAACCGGGTTGCGCCTGCCAACCATGGTATTGGCTACCATCGTATTCAATCACTAAGGCAATGCGCATTAGTAATTCCTGATTAAAAGCCTAATTTATAATAATTTAGGGGTTTTGTCTATATTTCTTCACTACAGGATTGTTGCCAGCCATTTACTTATCCTAAAAAATGATATAATATTATACATATGCTCTGTTGTTTTAATTGGATGAATGATATGTCTGAAATGAAGAATGAATTATTATCTCGCAAAATGCCCTTCGAAGCAGAAGAACTGGAGTTTAAATCGACATTTGATGAAATAGTAAAAAAAACATCCAATGCCGAAGTCGAGCAGGCACTTATCCATTACATAAACACATACCGGAATGAAAAGGCTAAGCTTAAAGATGATCCAGACGGTTTGAAAACACTTCAAAGTAATTATAAAGCTACTGTAAAAAACATGGGTAATTATTTGGCTTGCATGGAGAATCAAGAAGCTCAGTTTTCTGATTTTGTCAAACAATCAAAGGCCTACTGCGCTCAAACCTGCAATTTCTCGTTTAAAGATACCTTCAGACCTCTCATAGGTGCTGCAATTGTGGGCGCTATAATTGGAGCCATTGCTTTTGGTCCAATTGGACTGATATTGGGAGCCTGCATTGCCGTTGCAGGATTGACTGCATCCAAGAAACTTTATGATTCGGTCAAAGCAGGTACTCTAATGAAAGACATAAAAGGTTCGGTTTTTGATAATCCAGTTTCGGAGCTGGGAGTCTTTCCCAATGAAATGCAAAAAGCCTCTGCCAGATTAGCCAATGCACTGGTTGATTCTGCACGCCAGGTGAAGAACAATTCTGCAACTAGGGAACCAATTGAAATGGCAAACGTTTTGAATAGCACAAATCCATTTAGTCGGTTGAATGGTGGGGCTGACACAAAAAGTCCTCAACAGAATAAGCCTAAGCCTGAGCCTACTGAGCCTACTAAGCCTGAGCCTACTGAGCCTGAGCCTGCTGAGCCTATTGACTCCCAAAGTCCTCCCGTAAGTCCGCGGCCCAAAATAGGTTGAGGGTTTATCAAAGGGTATCGCTGATTTAGTCAGGCAAGACCTCTGTTTCCATTGATTTTATCATACCTGTAATCCATAATTCTCAAATCATGTCCTAAGGCCACGGCCTGAATATACTCTGGAATATTATGTCAGCCTCATTGATTGATGGCAGAAAGCTAGCGGCACTTCGTCGAGACGAATTGAAACAACAGGTGCAAGGACTTGTCCAAAAAGATCAGCGCGTACCCGGACTTGCTGTTGTGCTTGTTGGCTCCGATCCTGCTTCAGCCATTTACGTTAAAAACAAACGCAAAGCCTGCGAAGAAGTTGGCCTGGTCTCGCATTCCTACGATTTAGATTACGACACGACCCAAGAACAATTGGTGCGTTTAATCGATGAATTGAATCAATCCCAAGAAATTGACGGCATCTTGATTCAATTGCCCTTACCCAAACACATCAATGAAAATCAAATCATAGAACGCATCAAACCTGAAAAAGACGTCGATGGCTTTCACCCTTACAATCTTGGAAGACTGGCGCAAAGAAATCCTTTACTTAGACCCTGTACGCCATTAGGCATTATGAATTTGTTGCAGCACTATCAATTGGAGGTCAAAAGAAAACACGCACTGGTCATTGGGGCTTCAAACATCGTAGGGCGCCCCATGAGCTTGGAATTATTGCTTGCAGGCGCAACCGTAACCGTTTGCCATAAATTCACCCCCAATCTGCAAAAATTCGTTTCCATGGCCGACCTAGTGATAGTAGCCACTGGAAAAATGGACGTCATTGACACCGATTGGCTTCAAAAAAGCCAGATTTTAATTGACGTGGGCATGCACCGGTTGCCAGATGGAAACATACGCGGCGATGTGGATTTTAAAAAAGCAATGCATCAAGTCGCTTGGATTACCCCAGTTCCTGGTGGAGTTGGCCCTATGACCATCATTTCCTTACTGGAAAACACCTGCATGGCGGCCAAACTTAGTCATTTATCCAGCTGACTCCAATCGAATTCTTCGTCGTTGAAGTCATCGAATTCATCCTTAAATTCATCTCTTAGACGCTTACGCTCTAGTTTTTCTTCCAGCAAACGCTTGATTTTTTTCTTATGACTCAAGTCTTCAGGTTCGCCATAATCTTCTTCTCTGAAATCAGAATAAGAGTGAGAATGATGATCTTCATATAAACCCATGATAGTCCCCTTGTTTTCACCTTATATAAAAATTATAGCTCAGGTTGTGCATTTATGTTTCTTCATAAATAAATGTTACTGACCAACGACCAACTCGGTAAAAATAAAATTTATTGACTTAAAATAATACATTGTGATAAAATGTCAGATAAATTATAACTTTGGAGAACAATATGTCGCAAGAAAAAATAGAAGAACTGGTAAGTATTTGTAATAATATCTTACTGGCTCACCGCAGATTAACCAGCGTTTACGCCCACACCATTGAAAATGGTCAAGCTAAATTTTCACTAGATTATGCTCAAGACCTTCGATCAGTTGATTTATGCTTGGATAGGCGAAATGGTGCTGGTACTTTCCGTTTTCATACTTCCTCTGGAGTAGACCACCTCCGGATCAAAACCTGGACCCTTTCATTTAACAAGGATGCAATTACCATTAAGCATCTTAAACAAAGTATGGATTTTGATGCTGTGAAAGAAAAAACTCTTGTACGATTTATGGGCATTCAAAATCAAATGGTGACAGAAGCTATAGAAATTAAAACAAAAGCAAGTGGTTCTAATTGGAACAATATGATTAAACGTCAAGAAAGCCATGCTCTAAATGGAGAGGATCAAAATTCTTTATGTGATGATTTCTTAGATGTCTTTATCGGATATGCTCGTAAATTAATCCAAACTGCGAAAAACTACCAAATTGAACAAGTTAATAGTTTTTTTCAAACAGTTAACACCGATGTATCCCCTACCCCTACAAATCTCGAAACCAGGCCTTCGGTCACAGAGGAGGTATCCGATATAATAATTGCCTATATGGGTTAATCAGGTTTGCTCTAAGCAGAACTCATTAAATATCTATCTTATATTGTAAGTTGGGCCTTGGCCCAACTTACAATATAAACAGCAAGCAGACTGCTTGTAAAAGCAATTCATATATTGTAAATTCGAGATTAAACTTCGAAAATTCAAGCTAAAAAGAGGGTAAAAAAATCGGCTTTGAATTTAAATACATAGATGCTCCTAAGAGAACCCATCCATGCGCATTGCCAGTGACACCCTAAAGTTGGATCATTTATATTTAGTTTATCCTGGTCAGCATACTTTTCCACTAGCCGAAGGTATGACCGCATTAGGTATTGAGAGCTCATAAGGGTGGAGCCTGGGCCCATAGCCGTCAGTTGAGTAGGTTTGCCGGGTAACTCAACAGATCTACTCAAACCTCCAGTTCTTTAATGACCAAATCGAAATTCTCCCTGCTTTCCATTGGCCACTTGAAGGTCCAACTCCTCTCCGTGATGCTTGATGCCAGTAAATAAAGTCAACAGCAGTTTTTTACCGTTGTTTTTATCATCCTGCAGATATTGGCTTATTTTAGAATTTAATTGTTGGCGTATGTCTCCTTCATCCCGAGCATTTTCGTCCAATTGCGCATAACCCAGCATTGCACTTAGCATGACTTGACTTGAATTAGATTTAGGTTGTTTCACCTGCCCAATTGCCTGCTCCACTAAACCATCGAAAGCCTCAGCACCCATATTTTTGAGCGTCTTTTGGATGCCTTCTAACTGGGTATTGGGGATGGCTTTACTGAATCTGGATGCAAAATCAACTATGGTTTTAAACAAGGGCAAAGGAATTATGGTGATGGGAAATAGAAAAAAATGTCCTACAGCCAAGCCAAAATTAATCACACTGTGATTGGGCAAAAGCGAAAATCCCTTGATTGCTGTACTTTTGGAATTACGCCACCATAAATGAAAAAAATAGTTTGGACTTAACATCGTGAATACCCTTATGAAGTTGTGATTGCAAAAGAAAATGGAAGTGTTTTGCCCATTATATCAAAAGAATGTTAAGAAAAAATTAAGCAACTGCCTTAGAAAAAACTCCAATTATGATCTATAATTGTACAATAAGATAAATCTTGGAGATCTGCAACATGACAAAGAAATTGTATGAAATTTTAGGCATTAAGGATGAAACAGCAAGCCAAGAAACGCTTACTAAAGCCTTTCGCAGAAGGGCTCTGGTTATCCATCCGGATAAACCCGGCGGAGATCCAGAAGAGTTTAAACGGCTAAATCAGGCTTATGAGTTATTAAGCAATCCGCCTCAACGCATGTTATATGATCAAGGTTTAATCGATGATGATGGAAAAAACATCCTTGGAAAAGACTTTACCTATGAGGACTCTGAAAGCTTTGCTGAAGAAAAGGTAGAAAAACCTTCTGCTATGCCTTATGTTCAGGATTTTACAGAAGATCAAAGAAATGAATTGACTCGCTTGTTGAATAAATTGAGGAGTAAGCCTTCTCTATTGAAAGGAAAATATGAACAAGGCATGGACAATAATATGTTGGCGAATATTATCAATGGAAAACTCTCACTTGCTGGTGCACTTAAGCAGAAGGTATGGAGGGAGGTCGACCCAGAGATTGTAACACTACTCGAAAATATGCAAAAGGCATATGCGCTTTCATTTAAAGAAAAGCAATTTGGCACCCCTCTTACTTTGGATCAATTGGTTAAAATAAATACTCTTCTTCAAACTTTAGAAAAAAAAGACGACTTAATCAGTACTTATATAAAACCAGAAAAATTGTTTCCATCCATGTCATTCTTCAAAAGAGGCCCAGACAAAATAGGGGCATTAAAACAATTAAAAGAGTTGGCAAAAACCATGGGGATTTCAGAAGCCATTAAAGAAGTTGAAAGAAATCATCCCTTAGCAAAAGAAGGAAAGAACAGTAGCACTGCAGCCTTATTCGAGGAATTATTAAAAGGTTCAAAACCTTCACCCGGTCAAGGATAAAAGAAATTGTTTTTCATCTTTTCTTAAAGGGATTTGAGCTCACCCAGAATTACTAGATTTGAAGTTCACTTCAAGTTTGTATTTTAAAATTTCAAAATGATTTTCTACAGTGCGGAATAATGACAGACCACATCAACCATTAAAAAAATAGGATCCCTGCGACCCTACTTTAGTGAAGCGCCTACGGCGTTTGTTGGTTTTCCGTGGTCTAGACAATGGGGTCATTTCACCAATTCAGTATTGAGTTATCTTCCGAATGTGAGATAACTTGCCCCATTATTATTCAAATATTCCCGTGTTGAAGGATTTAGTTTGCTGTTTGCGTCAAATAAGCCGAAGCCTCTAAACTCAGCTTCATGTAAAGCAGAACGTTGATCATGGCTAAGAGGGTGACCCTTCTTGATTGATTCCATGGCACTGTCATAATCTTTGCTTACCTGTTGTACATATGCATTTGGGTTTGCTCCTTGGCGTCTGATATGATCCTTAAGTGTGTCATTTTTTTCGCTACTCATAAATGTCTCCAGTGTTGTAATTTACCGCATAATGAAAATGATTCCTACTTTTAGAGATATTATACAGTATATTTTTTAATTTTAAAGCAAATTTAAATAAATTTAAACAGTGCGTGCATCATATGCTACGAAAGGGTCAGCACTGGCTCCTCATTGTTTCAGTTTTCGAGCGCTTGAACTAGTCATTATGAGGCAACTCAAATTTATGTTTCATTTGATGTGTATTCAATAAGTTCTGATATAATACAGCACGTTTCTTTCAAGATTGGTTTTATGCTGAGTTATCAACACGGTTATCATGCCGGTGCTTTTGTCGATGTCATCAAACACCTGACCCTAACGCGCCTTTTACATTACTTAACCCTGAAAGATAAGCCTCTGTTTTATCTTGAAACCCATGCTGGCAAAGGGATTTATGATTTATGGGATAAACAGGCACTCAAAACCGGAGAATATAAAGAAGGCATTGAACTGCTGTGGGCAGCTAGAAACCAGTTACCGCCTGTATTTAACCCTTACATTCAAATCATTGAAGAACTCAATCCGAAGCAAGAACTGCGCTATTATTCAGGCTCTCCTTACTTGGCAATCAGCCAATTACGCAAACAAGACAGACTGTATTTGTGCGAACTGCATCCCCAAGAATTTGAAGCCTTGAATGCAATGCCTCGTTTTTATAAAAAAGTTCACATCAGCAACGCCGATGGCATCGGCAATCTGAAAGCACTTTTACCACCTGCAGAGAAAAGAGCTTTGATTTTCATCGATCCCTCCTATGAGTTAAAAGAGGAATACAAACAAATCCCTGCGGCCATCAAACAAGCTTATTTTCATTTTACAAACGGGGTGTTTTGCTTATGGTATCCTCTGGTCAACAAACGCCATACGGAGCAACTTCTGCGCGGAATGGAGGCCATTGGGGCTAAAAATTCCCTGCGCATGGAATTTTTTCTCAATTGCGCGAATAAAGAAGGAATGACTGGATGCGGTTTATGGATCATCAATCCCACCTTTAACCTGGTAGAAGAGATGACCTCTGCGTTTGAATTGCTTAAAACCTATTTCAATCCTGGGTTGTCCTCTTATATTATTTCAAAGGCTTGATTCGTGGTATAATGCGTTTTTTGTTCTGATCGCAATCCTTTATACATACGAAAAAGTCCGGATATGGTTTGTTTAATGTTTCATTACTGCCCGTATTCTGATTTTTATTTGCAAAATTAAGACTGGATACCAGCATACAAGTCAATAATACCAAAAAACAGGAGAATAATTTAATCACAATACCTCCTTAGTGGTAGTCGCTTTCATTCCCCACCGATGCCCCAATGGTAGGCAATAAATCGGCTAAGTCATTGGCATGATCTTCTTCCTCTGCCAAAATCACTTCCAACAAACGTCGCGTGGTGGGATCGGCGTTTCCAAACCAATGATCAATTTTCTATAAACCATGATCGCAATGCGTTCAGCCACCAGATCTTCTTTGATCATGGTTTGAATGTCCTTGCCACAACCAAATTGTGTGCTGGCTCTTTGCATGATGGTTGCTGGATTAAAATCAGGATTGCCGCCTAACTGATTGATGCGTTCTGCAAGTATCAGCATGTGATTTTCTTCCTGCAAAGCGTGTTCTTCAAATTCTGCGGCGATTTGAATGCTGTTGATGCCCTTGGCGATGATTTGATGATGCCTGTATCGAAGCACACACAAGATCTCGGTTGCAAGTGCTTCATTGAGTAAATGACAAGCCTGTTCTATATCCAAGGGATAATCCTGGGTCACTGCTCCATCGTCTAAGAATTTACTGGCCTCTCTTCGAATTTCATCAATATTGTAGGGAGGCTTGTCCGTTTCCACGTGTTTTGAAGATTTCATTTTTTTGTCCTTAAGTAAGAATATGTATTAATTATGGACTATTTTTTTAGAAAATGAATAAAGAATGGCAGATTTTTCATGGCTTAGGAATATACACATCGAAACGGATTGTTTTACCATCAAAGCTTAAACTGGGGGGCAGCAAGGGTTTTCGCTTTTGTGGCCACTTAACTACAACGCGCTGTTTGGCACGAGTGAGAGCGCATTGGATCAACTCCAAAGCATCCTCGTCCGCACCGATAAGCTTTTGCAGGGCTTGCATGTCTTTTTTAACCAAAGCGGCCTTGCTGCGTTCCGGATGCATGGGATCAATGTAAATCACATCCGGGTATTGGCAGGGCTGCAGCTCCTTTAAATAGGTTTTAGCATCCACCTCTAAAAAATCCAGATCCATGAGTGTTTTATCCTGATCACTTCTATGCTTTAAGGCATCCCGTAATAAAATGGCCATCCACGGATGGCGTTCTAACATCAGGACTTTTGCGCCGAAACTACTCAAAATGGCTGCATCACGGCCCCACCCCGCGGTTGCATCCACAATGCGGATTCCCGGTGCGGGTTTACAAGCTCGAATCAGGCCTTGTTTTTTCCCAGCCGCCTTTCTTTTGTTCCAAGTGGCAGCGGTGAAATCAGCAAACAATGGTGAACAGTTTGGAATATTTAAGGTCAATCTCTCTTCCAAGTGACCTGCCTTTTCATATGTTAAGGCTTTGATTTCAATCATGGAGGATCTGTTTTACATAATCCATTAAGGAATGATGCACTGGCACCTCGGGGTAATTTTTCAATTGTTCCCTATCGGTCATGGAGGACAGTATCACAATGGGAGTAGCGCCGACGGCCAATGCAACTTGAATGTCTGACACACGATCGCCAACAAAGGCAATTTTGTTCAAGGAACACTGCAGTTGCTTTGCCAAGGCAATGAGCATCCCAGGTTGTGGTTTGCGACAACAACAATGCAACTCAGGTATGTGAATGCAGTATTCAATGGCATCAATTCGGCCTCCATGAGCCTCGACGCATTGCATCAATTTTTCATGAATGGCTTTTAAAGTATTCTCCGTATAAAAACCTCTACCTACACCTGACTGGTTGGTTGCCACTCCAATGGAATACCCGGCCTCAGTCAATTTGGCTATGGCTTCCAGGCTTCCAGGAATCGGAATGAATTCATCCGGGGTTTTTATGTAAGCCAAGGAGTCGTAATTGATCACTCCGTCTCTGTCTAAAAGGATGAATTGTTTTGATTTCATAGTTGCAACATAGAAATATCAGCAACTCCTTGCAATACGCTTTGTAATTTGGCCAAAATGGCAAGCCGATTGCCTCTTAGAGCATTCTGTTCAACCATGACCATTACTTTATCAAAAAACACATCGATGGGCGCCTTTAGGCTGGCCAATTGTTGGAGTATGGCGCTGTAATCTGCTTTAAGGTATAACTCATCGACTGAGGCCGAGATGTTGATCATCTCATCAAATAAAGCTTTTTCAGCATCCTCTGCCAGTAAGCGGTCCTCAATTTGAGTTGGAATCCCATCTTTTTGATTTTGAGTTAATATATTATTCACCCGTTTACAAGCCGCAGATAAAAAGCTGGCTTCAGGCATGGTGATGAAGGATTTTAAGGCATTTAAACGACTGTCCAGATCAAACAACCATTCGTTTTGACGTGCACGAACGGCTAAAATGAGTTCGGGTGCAAATCCTTGACTTTGATAATGCGATTGCAGCCGCTCCAAAATAAAGGATTTTAAGTCTGAAATGGGATCTTTGTCCTGAACCAGGGAGGCAAAGGGGAGCAAGGCCTCCTCAATTAAAGTACTCAGATTCAAAGCAACCGGCATAGAAATCAACAAACGCACCACGGCCAGGGCATGGCGCCTTAGTTTGAAGGGATCTTTGATGCCGGATGGTTTTTGTCCAATGGCAAATAACCCTACCAAGGTGTCTATTCTATCGGCTAAAGATAAGGCCGTTCCTAAATTGGATTGGGGCAACTCATCCGCTGCAAAACGCGGCATGTATTGTTCGTTCAAGGCTTGAGCAACCAAGGGATTTTCACCATCATGCAGGGCATAATAATAACCCATCAACCCCTGCAACTCTGGAAATTCTCCCACCATCCCGGTCATTAAATCGCATTTGCTTAATGAGGCTGCTCTTTGGCTGTGCTCTGCAGTGATGGGGTAGATCTGACTTAAATGTTCCATCAGGGCTTGAATGCGTAGGGATTTGTCATACAGGCTACCCAATTTATTTTGAAAAACAACTTGTTGGGTTGCTGGGATGTATGCGCTTAATTTTTGATTTTTATCCTGTTTAAAAAAGAAAGCGGCATCGCTTAAACGTGCACGCATGACTTTTTCATTGCCTAAAACCACTTGAGTTGGATTGGTACTGGCTATATTGGCCGTGGTGATGAAATAAGGCAGTAAATGTCCAGACTTGTCTTTTAAGGCAAAGCATTTTTGATGCACTTGCATGGCTGCAATCAATGCTTCTGCAGGCACTTCAAGGAATTCCTTTTCAAAAGAGACTAGATAAGATTGCGGCCACTCCACAATGGAGGTGACTTCATCCAACAAAGCTTGAGGCATTAGGGCGATGGCATCCTGAGCCTTTGCTAATTCATTCACTTGTTGTTTGATGAGTTCCTGTCTTTTAGCAAAATCCGCGACGACAAAGGCTTCCTGCAACTGCAATTCGTATTGAGCAGCGCTGGAAATGGTCAACTTTTGTGGACAATGAAAACGATGGCCTCGGCTTTGATTCGAGGATTGAATGCCTAACAATTGACTTTCAAGGACTTCATCTCCATACATCATCAAAGCCCAATGCACGGGGCGGGCAAATTCTTCATTGCAATTTCCCCAGCGCATGGGTTTGGCAATGGCCAGGGCACTTAAGGCCTGGTTTACAAAGCCTGGCAATAAATCTTTGGTTTGAGCTCCCGAATCTTTAGTTTCATGAACAATCCATTCGCCCTTGTCTGTTTGAAGTCGGGACAATTGAGCAGGGTCCACTTTGCAAGACAAAGCAAAACCCAATAAGGCTTGGGTGGGTTGGCCGTCAGCGGTATAAGCGGCTGAGACCGCGGGACCTCGACGCATGCTGCTTTGACTTTCTTGTTTGCTTTGCAGATCGTGGATCACAACCGCAAGACGTCTTGGGGTAGCAAAGCGCTTTACTTCGCCGTATTGCAGTTGTGCCTTGTCCAAAACAGCCAGTAACTGACTGACAAAAGCGTCGGCTAAAGGCCAAACGCTGGCAGAAGGCAGCTCTTCACAGCCTAATTCAAATATGAAATCATGAACCATAATGCACCTTTTGCATGGGAAATCCTAAGGCTTCTCGCCTTTCGTAGTAGGCTTTAGCCACGGATTGCGACAACTTTCTCAATCTTAAAATAAACCCCTGCCTTGCCGTGACGGAGATGGCCTTGCGTGCGTCTAACAAATTGAAGGAATGCGAGGCTTTGAGGACCATCTCATAGGCTGGGAGCGGAAGTTGTATGGCGATGAGGCGGTGTGCTTCTGACTCATAGTAATCAAATTGTTTAAAGAGTTGCTCAACGTCCGCTTGTTCAAAGTTGTAAGTGGACATCTCCACTTCGTTTTGATGAAAGACGTCGCCGTAGGTGATGAGCCCATGCTCTGTCTGGCTCCATGGCATGTCAAAAAAATTATCCACGCCTAAAATGGACATGGCCAGTCGTTCCAAACCATAGGTTAATTCGCCGGTGACCGGTTTGCAAACCAGTCCACCCACTTGCTGAAAATAAGTAAATTGGGAGATTTCCATCCCATTTTGCCAGACTTCCCATCCCAATCCCCAAGCTCCAAGACTGGGCGATTCCCAGTTGTCTTCTACAAAGCGGATGTCATCCGCTAAGGGATCGACACCCAGTGCTCGCAGGGAATCCAGATATTTTTCCTGAATGTCTAAGGGGGAGGGTTTTAAAATGACTTGGAATTGGTAATAATGTTGCGTACGATTCGGATTTTCGCCATATCGTCCATCCGCAGGACGTCTACTGGGCTGAACATAAGCCGCAGACCAAGGCTCAGGACCAATGGCACGTAAAAAAGTGGCCACGTGAAAGGTGCCCGCCCCCACTTCCAGGTCCAGAGGTTGTAAAAGAATGCAACCCTGAGAGGCCCAATAGTTTTGTAAAATGAGAATGATGTCTTGAAATGTAGTGGGCTTTGTCATACAACTCATGAAACTCTCCAATCAACGATTTGCCCATGAAATGGCTTTAGCCATTATAACCTTCTAATGGACTTGGAGCCAGCGATTTGAGCGCTAGGGGTGCTGATTTGTCATAGGCAGACAGTTTGATTGTTTAAAGATCAAAATCCAATGGATAACAATATGACGGTGGGTTTGGCCTGTCCTGATTTGCGAGAAAACTTACACCCAAGGATGGTAAAGGCCCAGTTAGCAAATGCAGCACCTATACAGAAAATGAAGCGTATAAAAAGAGATTTATAACGCGATGCTCAACTTTTCACGGAACCATACGGGCCCGTGAGCGAGCCCGAGCCCGGTTTTTAAACAATTTCAAGGCACTCAAATTGTAAGGGAGGATTTCCTAATATTTTATTGACCATCATACAAACAGTATGCGCTAGTACTTTTCTCCCAATTCTGTTTGTTAAATGCCACAAATCTCTTGCTCTGACTTTTTCGATGTGAAACTGCTGCGATAGTTGCCCAATAAATGTTTCAACCAGTCGTCTTGTTGATGTTAGCCAGCGACTAAAATGCCTCCCTCTCGGGTCATTCATATTGCTACGTAATGGTGTCTGCAAGTTAACTTGTGTGTGTTCTCTGATTTGTGCTTGATAATCCTCGCCAATTAAACCCTTATCTGCGATTAAAAGACCGCGAATGTTTCCAATGATGTCCCATAATGATTCACGTTCATCAATGTTAGCCGGCGTCACAGTGATTCCTGTGATCATCCCATCGGAACCAATGGCAAGATTGCCTTTAAAGCCGTAGTAGGTCTCGCTCTTGGAGGCACAGTAACCATAGGATGCAATACCCTTAAAGATGGAACTAAATCCCGCGCGTTTAAAATGGCAAATAGGCATTGGCAATCCATCTGCCATATGAAGTTTATCTGATAATGCCCCACTTTTTAGCGAACCAAATTACAATAAAGCGCTATGTCACTCAACAGGAAATTGTTTCAAATCCAAAACTTAATTATAAGGAAATCCAACTATGAGTTATTTCGATTTTGAAAAATTGGATGTATACCAAGCCTCCATTGAGGTTGTGGTATTCATTGATAAAATCACTACAGCTTTTCCTCGCGGCAGAGCTTATTTAACCGACCAACTTCAACGAGCTGGGACATCGATCTCATTGAATATTGCTGAGGGCTCAGGAGAGTTCTCCCCTAACGAAAAAAGTAGATTCTACCGCATGGCAAAACGTTCTGCTACAGAAACCGCAGCGATATTGGAAGTATCCAAACGTTTAAACATTATACATGATGAATATTATCAATTAACAAGAGAATTACTGAATCGCATTGTTATGATGTTGACTAAAATGGCAAAAAAAACAGATTAGGCGGAACTCGGGCGGGCTCGGGCTCGCTCACGGGCCCGGGCCCGTATGGTTCCGTGAAAAGTTGAGCA
>CAWAUF010000016.1:0-15118 GCA_963785145.1 uncultured Gammaproteobacteria bacterium
TGGCTCGTTTTCTAAATACGCAACCACATAAATCTGTAAGTTTTCTGAACTGCCATCCAACACCAGAACTGTCATTCCCGCGTAGGCGGGAAACCATCCATCAACATAATCCAATGCTAAGATTAATCCAATGAGGGTTGTTTTGCTCAATGAGATTAATCTTCCATTGCCTATTCCATTTCTTTATTCTTTTTTCTCGTAATATCGCCTCTCTTATATCTAAGTGAACTTCATAATACACGAGTTGGTGTACATTGTATTTTTTGGTAAAACCATCTACTAAGCCTTCTTTATGTTGAAAAACACGCTGTATCAGGTTACTTGTTACACCAACATATAAAGTGCCATAGGGTTTACTTGCAAGCAAATAAACGAAATATTGCTTTTCCATCGTTTAGGTTCCTTAAATTTGGACTTGTTTTATAGGCGATTAAGCTTTCAGGACTTTTCCTTTATATGTCCACTTAAATGCCTTTGCCATTGTTTGATTAAAATATGAGATAAATGACAAAATTTTAATTTTAAGCTCATCCGTTGATTTTACTGATAAGCGTTTTAAGAGCCTATTTACTAAAATGCCAAACCAAATTTCAACTTGATTAAGCCATGAGGCATGTTTAGGAGTATAAACAAACTGAATGTTATGGGATGTATCCGACAAAAATTGAGCTCTTGTTTCCATGCTTTGTAGTATACCCGACTTCCCTTTTATTCCAATATCATCATTGCTAAGCATAAGCCCCAGACGTTCAATCACTAATTTAACAAGACCTTCAGATTGGTGAGTATTTAGGTTATCAGCAATAAAAATCCATTTTGCATTCGGATCAGTATCAAGCGTAGTTTTAATATGATTAACAAAGTCTTCTTCTTTGCGCGTATCGCCAATAGTCGGCGCAATAATTTTTCCAGTAGCCACCTCGAAATTGGCAATCAAACACTGTGTATCATGCCTTATGTAGCTTGGATCTTGGCGCTCCACTTGCATTTCTTTCATTGGAGTAACCTGTCGCTCCAATGCTTGTATGCCCGTTTTTTCATCACAGCTTATGAGGTGAATTCCGTTGGCGTGTAGCATGGGGGCATCATGGTACAATTGACAAAGACCTGCCACTTGCTCATTAAAAAGTACTTTATCCTCGATTGGTGTATGTAACCAACCTTTCACTTTATGAGGTTTTATACTCCCTTGATTTTAAAAAAACAGACAAGCGACTGCGTGATATTGTCTTTACGATTCCGCGGTTTATTATTTCGTTCATGAGGGAATTTAAACTCCAATGACTAATTGGTAGTTCACTGTCCTCAGGCCTTTCACAGGCCAAACTCATTATCTGACATACTTGTTCCGCTGTAAATGTACATGGGGCGCCAGAGCGTTGCTCATCACTTAATATTTCCAAAATTTTTCGAACATAGTTGATTCCTTTTTCCTTTTCATCAACCAACAAAAGTTTTTCTTCATTTTTTAGCCATCGTTTACGCCACTTTTTTACAGTGCTTATTGAAATGCCTAATTTCATACTGATTTGTACATTTGGTTTTAACTCGGAGCACAGTATGATAATTTGAGCACGCTCAATATGATCCAATCGATGTGTGCGGCTTGTTACAATTTGACTTAAAACATCAAATTGTTTTTCCGTTAGTGTTATTTTTTTTGCAATCCCTATCAACTCAATAACCTTTCACCATGAAAAATAGTCGATTTTACCGTAATTTTATCTTTATGATCATAGGTTGTAGTCAATAATTCAAAATCTCTCATTAAATAGAGATCGTGGTACATGAGGGATGGTTTCCCGCCTACGCGGGAATGACAGTTCTGGTGTTGGATGGCAGTTCAGAAAACTTACAGATTTATGTGGTTGCGTATTTAGAAAACGAGCCACTAGCAATAAAATTCTGATTTTCACTGCTTTGAGTATTGCATGGATTATTCTCTTTCCACCATCTTCTTTTGGAGGTACTAATCGTTGCAATAGTTTGGATTACGACGCTGAACATGTATAAATTCTACAACCTGGGATACTGATCCTGAGACCAAAGGGAATTTCCATTACATCAATCATCCGCTTTAATTCTCCTGCTGGTTCGACTCCTTCTACCTTAACCAATTCTGGCAAAAACTTTGGTTCGCGTGTTTCAACATAATGAAGTATGTTCCGAGGTACTGGTTTCGGCCAACCCTCCCCGAGGATTTTTTGTTGAGTTGGCTCATCTAAGCAAGCCAGTATTGAAGGAGCTTTAGATTGCGTTCTCTCTTTCTCAAAAATATGTTAAAAGCTCGATTAGCACAGTCTTTATTTTCCTTGAAAAACTCTAGAGTGAAATATTTATGGTCTAACAACTTTAAACGCATTGCATCAGTTAAGCCATCTACTTGCATCCAAGCAGTTGCATAACATTCCGGTGTACAGAGCTCATCTTCTAATAATGACTCTGCAAAATTTAGTTTCTTATTGATAACTGCACATTTAAACATTGCTTCTTGATGCTTGGGTTTTAATAATTGAATGACTTCTATGTCGTTTTTCGCAATAGCATATTGAATCAGTTGTCTCAGGCCCTCAGAAGAAAAAGGCTTGCTAATCAATAATTCTTTAATAAACTGTTTATCTTTTAGCATAATAGCGATGCTGATGGTCTCATCGCAACATTTAAGTGAAAATTGTGGGTTTTTAGATGCAACCTTTAGGAACTCTATATCATTTTCCAGAACAGCCTGGCTAATGATTTTGTAAAACATGTCAGGGGTTAATTGATCACTTTTTAATATGCTTTTAATTCACTCCATGTTCTCTTTAGAGGCGTTTTTTCCAACCAAATCGAGGGTATCGATCATAATGTCTAGACACTCATGGTTGTAGCGGTTGCTCCTTATTATGTTTTTGACAAATTCAATATCGTTTTTGATCCTGATGTTGGCTAACTAACTCTGCTCTGCTTAATGAGTTATAAACATAGGCTGCATCCTGATTGATTTTAGGATTACGCAAGTTGTCTAATTCAACCATATGAAAAGCCGTATCTGAGATCCTTTAAGCCTGTAGTTGCATGATATCGCCAGGCACCCCCATTATCAATGCGATACAAGACATTATCAGCGCCTAAAATGACATTTTTTAAGTCCACACAGATATCCCAATTAGCCATCAAGGCATCGACTAAAAAATGCTTGGCCAATTGTTCTTTAATGAAGTGCTGATTGCCTGGTTTACTAGAGGAAATAAATTCAGCCAATCGATACACTCCATTGCCTGGCAAACCAGAATCTTGCAGGCAAGCTGGGACCTGGTCCAGTACAGCAAACTGAGGAACAGGACAGACAGCAGCTTGATATAAGGTATCGGAGATGATTTCTTATTGTAAATGGGAAACTATTGCATGCGCTTTAAAAGTATATAATTTGCCTGTTGAAGGAATCTCAATACATAAACCCCACCTGAGCCACCGCTTATATGGCGTTCAAATCTTAGGGCTGAAAAGTTATCTAGATGAAATTGGCATTGATTGGTTTTGAACAACAGGTTAACTTGTGGTTGTTTACTTTCCTCAGGCATTTTAAATACTCCCAATTTCTTACTTACATAATAATGCATGGAAGTTATTGGATCATTTAACATAATTTAATGTCAATTTAAACTAAATTAGACCGAATGAAGTCATAAAAAACCACTTTTTTTGTAGATTCTTTTATATTTGGGTTCAATTACTGCTATAGCGGAAATTCAATGGATATGCAGATCCGTTTGGAGCAGGAGTATGTAAAGTATGATTTGTTATTGGAATTACTTTCTCCTTGTTCCTTTATTCCAACTTAAGTTATACTCAAGAGTTATTTATTAAATGCGATAGAGGTTTTACGATGCCAATTTATGAATATCAGTGCTCGAGTTGTCATCATCATTTTGATTTGATGCAAAAATTCAATGACCCACCCATCACCCAATGCCCTCAATGTGGACAGCCTACGGTAATAAAACTTATTTCTGCGGCTGGCTTTCAATTGAAGGGGACGGGTTGGTATGTCACGGACTTTAAAGACAAGCCTAAAACCACTGATTCTAAACCCATTGCGGCCCCTGCTAAAGATTTGAAAGAATCCAGTCCAGCAGCAAGCAGCACCGAAACCAAACCACAAAAAAACTCAGGTGATGCCTCGTGAATTCCAAGCTCATACGCGGTTACTTATTAGCCGGTTTGGTGGTTTGGCTGCCCATTTTAATCACCATCGTGGTCTTAAATTTCATCATTGATTTGTTGGATAAAACCCTGGCTTTAATACCCAGTGCCTATCTGCCAGAAAAATTGTTGGGTTATCACATTCCAGGATTCGGCGTGCTGTTGTCGCTTATTTTATTGTTAACCACAGGTCTTGTGGCCACCAATTTTTTTGGTCAAAGGCTGGTGCGGTGGGGGGAATCGGTTTTATCTAAAATTCCTTTGGTGCGTTCTATTTACAATGCTGTAAAGCAAGTCATTAATGCGATATTATCAACCAACAGTGAGGCTTTTCGTAAGGTCGTTCTTATAGAATATCCCCGAAAAGGTTTATGGACCGTGGGATTTCAAACCGGTGGGGTGATTTCTGAAATCAGCGATAAAACCAAAGAAGACATGATTTCTGTATTCATTCCCACAACGCCTAACCCAACCTCTGGTTTTTTAATCCTGGTTCCTAAGACCGAAGCCATCGAGCTGGAAATGGGCATTGATGAGGCCTTAAAATTCATTATTTCTTTAGGTGTGGTGCAATCTCATCCTACTGAAGTTGTCAAAAAGAAAATTAAACATTAATCGGGTGGTGATTTTATGCGTACACACTACTGCGCTGCAGTGACAGAAAACGATTTAAATCAAGAGGTGATGGTTTGCGGTTGGGTGCATAATCGACGCGATCATGGTGGTGTGATTTTCTTAGACATTCGAGACAGTTTGGGCATTTTACAGGTGGTTTACGAACCCGAAGATCAAGCCACTTTTGTAATTGCAGAGAAATTGCGCAGTGAATTCGTAGTACGCATTCGAGGTCAGGTACGAAAACGTCCTGAAGGGATGATAAACCACAAAATGGAGACTGGCAGGATTGAAGTCTTAGGCACTTTTCTTGAAATTTTAAACCAATCGCCTACCCCTCCATTTTTACCCGATGATCATCAAGTGGTGAACGAAGACTTACGCTACAAATATCGATATTTGGATCTTCGCCGTACAGCCATGCAGAAAAAACTAAAGTTAAGGCATCAGTTGAACGCCTGTATTCGCAACTACTTGAATCAAAAACATTTTATTGACATCGAAACCCCAATGTTAACCAAGGCAACTCCTGAAGGCGCGCGCGATTATTTAGTGCCCTCTCGCGTGCATCCGGGGCAGTTTTATGCCTTGCCGCAATCGCCACAATTATTTAAGCAGTTGTTGATGATGTCTGGTTTTGATAAATATTATCAAATCGTTCGCTGTTTTCGGGATGAAGATTTGCGTGCAGACAGACAGCCTGAATTCACCCAGCTCGATATCGAGATGGCCTTTATTGATGAAGAAAGCATTTTAGAGCTCATAGAAGGCTTGTTGAAGATAGTGTTCAAGGAAACCCTGAATGTGGATTTACCCGAACCAATTACCGCGAATGACTTATGCTGAGGCCATGCGCCGTTTTGGTAGTGATAAACCCGATTTACGCAATCCTTTGGAACTGGTGGATGTAGCCGATTTGGTCAAGGATTGTGATTTTAAAGTGTTTTCAAAAGCTGCCAATGATGAAGACTCCAGAGTGGTTGCCTTAAAATTACCCAATGGCTGTGAACTGACGCGAAAAGAATTGGATGATTATGCCCAATTTGTAGGAATTTATGGCGCTAAAGGTCTGGCTTATATCAAAGTAAACGATCTTGGAAACGGGCCTGGCTGGTTTGCAATCGCCCATTATAAAATTCATTTCCGAAGACGCGATTAAAGCCATCTTGCAGCGAGTGGAGGCAAAAACAGGGGATGTGGTTTTCTTTGGAGCCGATAAAAACCAGGTTGTCAATGAATCCATGGGAGCTTTGCGAGTGAAGCTGGGTCAGGATAGAAACTTATTAGCCGAGGGTTGGAAATTGCTTTGGGTGGTCGATTGGCCCATGTTTGAGGCAGATCATCAATCCAAGAAGCTGCATTTCCATGCATCATCCCTTTACCTCACCTCAAGATTTATCCACAGAGAAACTCAAGGCTGAGCCGTTCAAAGCCTTAGCCAAGGCCTATGATATCGTCATCAACGGCTATGAAATTGGCGGAGGATCCATTCGCATCCACCAACCTCAATTTCAACAAGCAGTCTTTGATTTATTCGGCATCCATGAACAAGAAGCTTGCGATAAATTCGGATTTTTACTGGACGCTTTGCAATACGGTGCTCCGCCTCATGGGGGGATTGCCTTGGGAATTGATCGTTTAGCCATGTTACTCACCGAATCCAGTTCCATTCGAGAGGTCATCGCTTTCCCTAAAACCCAAACCGCATCCTGTCTGTTAACCAATGCACCTTCAGCAACCGGTGCTGCTCAACTGCAAGAACTGGGAATACGACTTGGCCCGAATCCTTCCAAAAAATAACACATTCCATGCCTATTTAAAAAGGCATGGAATGTGTTGGATTTCGTTCTTATTCATGGCCGTGTCGGCTGTTGCTGTTCACGCGGCCAAAACACAAGACCAATCGGCTACTTTCATCCAATACCTGAGCCAAGAAAAAAATCGCCTGGATTTAAGCATTCAAGAGCTACAGCAGCAAAAGCTTCCAACTGAGGAGTCCGAATTTCTAGACACAAAGCAAAGGATCCATTCTATGCTTATGCTCAATCAAGCCAAGATTGACAGTTTGAATGACTTTTTAGAATATCAATTCAAACAACAACAAGATCAAACTCAAAAATTAAAACACCTGCAGCAATTGCCACTGGGTAGCGGCGATCCAACCGTTCAAGCTCAAGTGTCCGTTTACACGGACTTGTTGTCAGGCAATAAAATCACCATGGATCTAATCAAAGACAATTTGTCCACTGCAGGCCATTTTCAAGATTTATTAAACCAACACATACAAAAATTAGATCAATGGAACCAGAATTTTCAATTGGAAAAACAATTAAAGGGCATTAAAAAAGCCAAAGAAGAACTCAACACCGAACTTGAAATCCTGTATAAACACAACAGCGATCCCATAAAACCCTTAGACAGCAGCTCCATAGACGTGGAAGCCAAGACATTGATTAATAACCAAAACATTGCTTTCATTCAAAACGCATTGAACGCCTTGGCCTTGCAGAAAAATGTGGTCAAAGTCAATCAATCTTTGCTTAAAAATGCAGACAGTAAAACTTTACAGCATGTGATTGAGGTTTACGACGATGCCATCGATGAATCCGGCAAATTGATTGAATCCACTTTAAAGATTGCAAAAACACTCAAATCAGAAACAATCTTGAATGCTTCTTTTGACTTTAAAAAGTCCGTCAAGGCATTGGAAAAAAGAATCGGTGAACAATTGAAATTTTTAAATGAAACCACTCAAGCTTGGGCACAGCATTTGGTGGACTATCGCAATCAATATAAAAAATTAACCTCCGCTCGTCAAAGTTTGGCGGAATATAGAACCAATTCCTGGTCCAACATCCTCAAAAAAATAGCAGCCATTCCTGGTTTATTTTATAAGGCCTCGAAGAGTTTGACTCTAAAGATCTACGATAGTTTTCGCTGGTTGGATAATTTGCATGCTCTTTTATTATGCGTCATTTTACTGATGTGTATGGCATTTTTCTTGATTTTGAATCAGTTTTTAAAATCATTGAGTTCTCATAAAAAACGTTCCCGGCTGACGGGTTACCTTTACGATGGAATTTTAAGATTGATCCAAAGCAATATCCCTTTGCTTTGCTTGTTATCCATGTTCATGGCTGTGTTTTATTACACCAACATGGCCTACGCAAATTATGAATTGTTTTTTAATTTATTCATGATTTGGATAATCTTTCGCAGTCTTATTTTAATCGCCAGACTGGGTTTGTTGGAGCGAATTTCAGATTATTCCGGTGAAGACGTCAAATTGTATTATCGAATCAAATGGCTGCTGCTTTTTGGCGGCTGGACTGCTGCTTTAATGACCTTTAGTCATTTATTGCCTTTGTCCATTTTGTTGCAAGATATTTTCAATCGATTATTCATGTTGTTTATCTTAACGGTTTCTTGGGTGGCTTGGAAAAGCAGGGTACTTATTTTAGATGTGTTAAGTCCCTTGATGCGATTGAAGAAAAGATACATTAAAAATGCCCTGTCCTTATTGGTGATATTAATCCCGGTCACCTTATTTACCACGGCGGTGATTGGATTGTCTGGATTTTTTAATTTGGCTTGGATTATGAGTCGTTATCAAGCTTATATTTTAATGATCCTAGTGGGCTATATTTTAATTCGCGGTTTACTGTTTGATGCCTTGGAGTTTTTATCCGAAACCATGATTTCATCCCTGCACAACGGGTGGTTGTGGATAGAAGTATTTTTAAAACCCCTGGATAAAATTTTAAGACTGGCCTTATTGCTCTTGAGCCTCTGGTTGCTCTTTGAACTGTTTGGCTTATATGCTGATTCAGCTTTGATGCTGAAATTTGAAAAATTCTTTCGCTATCCCATCATTCACGTCACCGGCATTCACATCACCGTACAAAGCGTGGTGGAGTTTTTATTTTTGGTGGCCTTATTTTATTGGATAGCAAAATGGACTCGTGAATTCAGTTATCGTTGGCTATACTCCAATACCACGGATCCAGGCATTCGCAATAGTTTATCTGTGTTTACTCAATACGCAGTCATTTTGTTTGGAGGCATCATCACCTTGCATGTTTTGGGCTTTGATTTAAGCGGCATGTCCATGGTGCTTGGGGGATTGGCGGTTGGTATGGGTTTTGGTTTGAAGGATTTTGCGAACAACATCGTCGGTGGCATGATGTTGCTCATTGAAAGACCGGTGCGAGAGGGCGATTTGATTTCCTTAGGAGAATTTGAAGGCGAGGTCGCGCACATCGGCATTCGGTCCATGCGAGTATCCACTTGGGATAATACCGAGGTATTAATACCCAATGCTGAAACCTTCAACAAACCTTTTATCAATTGGACTCATCAAGACGGCATCGTCCGCACGGTGGTGCCCATTAAAGTCAGCCGAGCCGATGATCCGGTGATCGTTCAACAACTCATTTTGGATGTTTTGGCCATCATCCCTGAAATCGTTTCCAACCCGCCTTTTGAAGTATTTCTTAAAAAAATCGACGAGGCCTTGATAGAATTTGAAGTCCGATACTTCATCAACGTGCAGATGCATACCCGCTATGCTGTGCGCTCGAAGTTACTTTTTGCCATCACGGCACAATTTAAAGCAGCAGGCATTCGACATCCAATCGATCCGATCACAGTTAAATTTGAAGAGGAATGCGGTGATTTCTTTATTCCAAAAGACGGCTCCAAAGACACAATCTGAGTTATTACATCGTTGCCGTCAAATGGAGGGATTGAGCTTTGCTCAGCTGAGTTTGGACATTGGCATGGCTATACCTATGGATTCAAACCATAGAAAAGGTTGGATTGGTCAAGCCGTTGAATGGTTTTTAGGGGCTGAGGCCAGCAATCAAGCCATACCGGATTTTCAAACACTGGGAATAGAGCTAAAAACAATCCCCATAGCGGCCTCAGGAAAGCCCGCTGAATCCACCTTCATTACCTCCATACCCTTGCTTACCATTCATCAGCAAACCTGGAAAACCTCGCAATGTTACTCCAAATTAAAAAAAATTCTTTGGATCCCAATAGAGGGCGATACAGAAATTCCTTATGCCCACAGACGAATCGGACGCGGTTTCCTCTGGTCGCCCAATGAAGCAGAAGAGACTGTTTTAGAAGCCGATTGGAATCATTTGACGCTACTCATCAGCACCGGCCAACTCGAAACCCTGGATGCCAGAACCGGAGACTATTTGCAAGTCAGACCAAAGGCTGCAAATGGCAAATCCCTGTGCTTTAGCTTTGACGCACAGGGCAACAAAATTCAAACCTTGCCTCGAGGGTTTTATTTGCGATCAAGTTTTACTGGTCAAATCATTGATCAATTGAGATGACACCACGGTTTTATAGTTGATGGGGCCTACAGTAAACTAGTTTAAGCATGTATCATTTCTCTTTCTTTAAGTTCCCTACGTAAAATTTTACCCACGTTGGTTTTAGGAAGTTCATCAAAAAACTCGATGATTTTAGGAATTTTGTAGGCCGTTAAATGTTCTTTGCAATGAGCGATGATCTCTTCTTTGCTTAGGGAGGGATCTTTTTTCACGATGCAGGCCTTGACGCGCTCTGTAGAATCTTTATCCAAAACACCAATCACCCCCACTTCTAAAACGCCAGGGTGCATGCCTATGACTTGTTCGACCTCATTGGGATATACATTGAATCCGGATACGACTATCATGTCTTTTTTTCTATCCACCAAATAAAAATAGCCTTTTTCATCCATCCGCACGATGTCACCGGTTTTTAAAAAACCATCTTTGGTAAAAGAAAGGGCGGTTTCATAAGGTCTATTCCAATATCCTGGCATGACTTGAGGTCCTTTAACGCAGAGTTCACCCGTAGAACCCACCGGAACGTCTTGGTCTTGATCATCGCGGATGCAAACATCCGTGGACGGCAGAGGGATGCCTATGCTGCCATTATAGTTTTCAAGATACATGGGGTTGATGGTCACCGCGGGACTGGTTTCAGTTAAACCGTAGGCTTCTAAAACTCTGGTTTTGGTAATCAAAGACCATTTCAAAGCAACGTTTTTTTGCAAAGCCATGCCGCCGGAAAGAGCCAATTTTAAATTAGAGAAATCAATTGTTTTGAATTTGGGGTGATTCAACAGCAGGCTGTATAAAGTATTTACACCGGTAAAGGCTGTAAAACCGGTGTTTTTAATTTCTTTGATGAATTGTTTCACATCACGAGGATTGGTTATCAGTATGTTTTTGGCGCCCGCTTTGATGAAGGTAAGACAATTGGCGGTGAGTGAAAAGATGTGATAAAGGGGTAAGGCCGTGATGATGATGTCTTGTTCGTTGACTTTCAGCGGGGATATCCATGAAAAAGCTTGTAACACATTGGCAACTAAATTGCCATGCGTCAAAATAGCCGCCTTTGCCACACCGGTGGTGCCACCTGTGTATTGAAGAAAGGCGATGTCTTGATGCGCGAGTTTGATTGGGTGTAAGACCGATTGTTGTCCCTCCAGCAGGGCATAATTGAAGGCAACCGCATGCGGAATGCTGTAAGCAGGTACTAATTTTTTGACGTGTTTGACCATCCAATTGACGATTAACTGTTTCACCACAGGAAACAGATCACCCAATTGAGTCACGATGACATGCTTTAAATTAGGAATGTAGGGGAGTGCTTTTTCAAGTGTTTTAGCATAATTTTCAAATACAATGATCGCTTGCGTACCGGAATCATTCATCTGATTGATCACTTCATCGCTGGTGTATAAGGGATTGGTGTTCACCACCACGAAGCCTGCTCGTAAAATGGCAAACAGTGACACCGGATATTGCAAAAGATTGGGCATCATGATTGCAATACGAGCCCCTTTTTCCAAACCCAATTGTTGTAAATAAGCCGCTAAATTCCGAGTGAGTTTGTCTAATTTGGCATAACTTATCTCCACACCCATGTTGGCGTATGAAATTCGCTTCGCGTGACGGCTGCAGGCATCTTTGAATAAGTCGACTAAGGATAGATACTGACTTGAGTCAATTTCATGTGGCACACCTTCCTGATATTGTTCAAACCATCGTTTATCCACTTTTCATCCTTCTGTTATTATTTTCCGCGTGGTAGTATAAACAAAAATCTCCTTTATGGGTATCATCAACATGAGTGAAAATATCACAAATACTCAAGCATTTAAATTAAAAGGCAGACTGTATACCTTCACGGTTCTTCAGATATTGAATGCGGATAACAATTTGTTTTCCCAACACTTTGCAGAAACCGTTGTAAAAGCGCCCAAATTATTTGAGCGCACACCCGTGGTCTTTGATGTGTCTGCTGTCGGTCAGCAAGAGGTTGATTTACAAGCTTTGTGCCAAATTGCGCGTCAATATGGCATGATTCCTGTCGCCATTCAAGGAGGAAATGCCTTTTTGGAAACCATGGCCCAATACCAAGGTTTGGCCGTACTCAATGGATCCTCCTCTCAAGACAAATCCATCATTGAACGCGCGCTGGAAACAGTTGAGGCGGAATTTTCCAAAACCAAATTAATCACCACGCCGGTTCGTTCCGGCCAACAAATCGTTGCCAAGGGTACGGATTTGATCATAACCTCTGCGGTCAGTTTTGGTGCAGAATTGCTAGCCGATGGCTCCATTCATGTGTATGGTGCCTTAAGAGGGCGGGCTTTGGCTGGGATTTCTGGGGATAGGCAAGCGCGGATTTTTTGTCAATCACTAGAAGCCCAGTTGGTTTCCATTGCTGGATTTTATCGTTTAAGCGATGCCATAGAACCCATACATGCTCCTTGTCAAATTTATTTATTGGATGATCACATTCAAATTGAGCCTTTATGAATGAGTTGGTTTTTATTTCTGATTTGCATTTGCATCCCGAGGATTTAGCCATTCAATCCCGATTCAATGCTTTCATCGAATGGGCAAAATTTTCAACCAAAAAAATCTACATTTTGGGCGATTTCTTTCACGTTTGGGTGGGGGATGACTCCGTGGATGATTGGAGTAGCGCCATCGCCAAGCAGTTGTATGATTTGAAAAAATGGGGCATTTCCGTTTATTACATGCATGGTAATCGGGATTTCTTATTAGGATCCACATTTGCAAAACTTGCAGGTTGGGAAGTCCTGTGGGAACCTACTCATATCGAATTGGATGGAAAACAAGTTCTGCTGATGCACGGTGATGGATATTGCACCTTAGACCACAGTCATCAACGTTTTCGATGGCTGACACGTAATCGATTGTTTCCTTTGGTTTTTTTAAGCTTGCCTTTGAAATTTCGCAAAAAAATAGCGAATGCGATGCGCGAACACAGCATGGGGCAGACCAAATCCAATGTCGAAATGGATGTGGTTGCAAGTTCAGTGATTCAACACATGCTCAAACAAAAAGTGACTCTTCTAATTCATGGACACACGCATAAACCTGGATTTTATCAATACAAATATGGGGATCAACATTTAGGTCGTTATGTTTTAAGCGATTGGGATGACATGCCGCAAATATTGAGTTATAATAAGACAGTTGGGTTTTTTTTTAAAGTTTTGGAGATTTGCGATGCCGCGACCAGATGAAGATGTGAATGTCAGTATACAGCTACAACAAGAAATTAAAAAAACAGCAGAAGCCCTCCGGAAAGATGCCATCAGAATTCAAGATGAGATGTATTTTGATGCCCTAACAAAGGCACAGGGACTCAGAAATTCTCAAAAACAGGCCCAAGCAGTTGCTGAATCTCGCCAAAGGTTTATGAAATCGGAGGGGGATCATGAAATAACCCTGCTTCAGGATGTGGTCCGCACTGCGAACAAACACATAAATCAAGACAGCACCAGTGTATATACAGCGATTACTTACCAACTGGAATACACCCGGCTTATCATGGAAGGGTACGCAGCTTTGGGTTATTTGTTTAGAATTCAATCTTCCGAACCCAAGCCAATCATTGCTCAAGAAATAACCAAAATAGTTAAAGAACAAGTGCGTCATCTAAGAACCCGATTTGGGTCAGATCGTACTGACGTCAAATTACCTGAGATAAGCTATGCAATAACCTGTGAGAGTGGTAAATTAGAAGTCACATTAACGGAACCCAAGACGGATAACATACACGATCCCCAAAGAAAAAATGTGATTGAAAAACAATCTGAATCCATGCAACAGCATTTCAACTCTCTGGTTCACCTTTGGCTTAAAAAAAATGGATGTGAAGAACGACTGGATGCGGCAGGCGACCGGACAGGGGTTTATACTAAAGGTGAAAGCATCCTAGATACCGATGAATTCAATGCTTTAAAAAATGGAGATAATGGCTTGGAAAAGTTTTTGCAAGACTTCCCTGCATTTAAATTCGTAGACGAATCCCCATCAGTAAACACCCCAAGACCTTCTTAATTGGATTATAAAAGGTATTTGAAATGAATGCAGCAACAAAGGACGTTGATTCGGATCATTGGTTGTCTACTTATGGATTGATAACCATTGAACGTATTTTTGGTAAATATCAAATCAAATTATCCGCGGATAAGATTGCCGCGGTTATTCGAAATCAATTCGGCTTTTATCATGACATTTTACGCGTCCCCTTAAAAAACGTATTGAATGGAATCATCATTCAACAGACGCACGATTACTATGTTTATGCCCAAAAATTATTCATAGATTATTTATTATCCAGCGAAACCGCCTCCACTGAAGATGCTCCTGGCGCATCCATTCGTGACTCCCTAGAAGAAGAAAGGAGTAATTTAATCCAGGCAGGGGATTATTTTCATGAACTGGAATTAAGGCAAGATACTTTAATCTGTCAATCTCAAGCTTACTTAATTCAGATAACCCAAGAATGGAAAACGGAGTTGGAAAAAACCTTAGGAGCATTGCAGTTAACCTTAAAAAATTCAGGTTTGAAAATCGAGAAAGCAGCGCTCAAAGATGCGATTGATCAGGGTTTAGTGCATTGTAATTTGAAGGCTCACCCCCAAGAGGCCAAACCCGTCGATATTTTGAATCGAATAAGTGAAGCATTAAACATTTCCCTTAACACAGAGCTAAAAGAAAATATGCTCCAAAATGTAACCCAACTGCTTGAATTTTCACATCACCTGGATGAAACCCTCACTGATTTTTACTCACAAGCTAAAGAAATCACCGAATCAGCTTGCTCCTTTCGTACACAGATGTACGATGCCATTCTTAGATCAATCGATTTAATCAAACTCTTGCCCGTATACAAAATTGATCCCATTCAAGATCAAATCAACAAGGAAGTTCTATATTTCGATAAAACCATTGGCGACTAATCCCTGGATTTTCTTAATTTAACG
>CAWAUF010000017.1:0-9428 GCA_963785145.1 uncultured Gammaproteobacteria bacterium
CGTAAAAATAGTTCTAAGTGCATGAGTAAAGCTAGGTATTAAACTTCATGCACTTTCAACAAAGACTCCTTCCTTTCACTGATTTACTTTTTCCTGATTTCTTAAGTCCATATGGATTCATGTGCGTGTATTAAGCCTTTGGTTTCCAAAAGAAATGCTTTAATGTCTGGGTTAGAGGCTTTGTCGGCTAAGTTTTGTACCAAGGTTTGACCATCGGAATCACCTTGGCGCATGTCATCAATGAATTGAGGAGCTAAACCAGGACCTTTGTAACGGTTTAGTTTCTTCATCAAGGCATCCCCTGCGTTCTTAATGTCTGCACAATTTTTAGATGTACCCAGCGTGGCGGGAATGATGTTGGTTTTTTTAACCACGGCATCCAGACTTGCATTGATGATGTTGTGATCTTCTATGATGCGATAAGCCAGCTTCCTCGCCGTTTCATCGGTTGTTTGTTTCGGTGATGAAGACGTTTCAACATTTGCTTTGCAAGTGCAATTTCATTGGTGTTGATTTGCCTGATGATGCAAAGACTGTCTGCATCACCCATTGCTGGTGAAGAAGCCTCGGTCTTTGTGGCCTGGGGTGGTGCCATGTTGCTGTCACTGGAAGGACTTGAAGCCGGTGCTGGTTGATTTTCGCTTGGCATGCCGGAGGTTGCTGGAGTGGGTGTATCTGTGCTTGGATGAGCAGATGAGCCTGGGGCTGCTGTGTTTTCCTTTGGAGGTCCGGCTGGGTCTTGGGCTGCTGCGTCTTCATTTGGAGGTCCGGCTGGGCCTGGGGCCGCTGCGTCTTCATTTGCAGAACTGGATGGACTGGCGGCATCTGTACTCGTAGGAGCCGAGGGGCCAACAGCTGCAGCTTCTGTACTTGTAGGGTTAGAGGGGCTGGACGTTGCAGCCTGTGCACTTAGGAAAGGGTGGCGCAAGCTCTTTATCCAACTGAGCTGTTTGCGTTTGATTTGCCATACTCCATGAAGGCATCACAAAGCCGGCAATGATAGTGTAAAATAATTTGATCTCATGACAATTCCTTATGTTAACAATTTCAATCAAAATGGAAAGCAGCTGTAGCTGATGAATAATGACCTCGTATAAGAATATATATCACAATATAAAATAATGTAATGGGTAATCCAATTTAGACCCCTACGATCCTGACCAACTCATTCCTGGTATCCTCACTGCCAATAAGTCGTCACGTCATTCTGAGCCCGTCTACGCGAAGGATCTCCGAATCTTAGAAAGATCATGCTCCATACTGCAGGAGATCCTTCGCTCAGCTCAGGATGACGTGACCACTTAATGGCAGTGAGTCGTAGCCTTATTTTAAACTACCAGCTTCCAATACAAATACCCTATCGGCCATTTTAATGGATTCTTCTCGGTGAGCAATGACCACCTGGGTGATTTCCAACTCTTTAAGTGCCTGATTGATTTTCACTTCGGTGGCGGCATCCAAATGGCTGGTTGCTTCATCTAAAAACAATAGTTTGGGTTTTTTGTACAAGGCTCTTGCAAGTAAAATGCGTTGTTTTTGCCCTCCTGATAAAGAACTGCCCATGTCTCCAATTCGGCTTTCATAGCCCATGGTCATTTGCAAAATGTCTTCGTGTATCTGTGCCATTTGAGCTGCTTGATGCACTCGGTGAATGTCGATTGCGTTGTCCATGAAGGTGATGTTGTCTATTATTGAACCACTAATCAAACTGTCATCTTGCATCACACTGGCACAAAGGCTCCTGTATTTTTGAATGCCCAACAAATTCAAAGGCAAATCGTCGATTAATATTCTCCCCGCAGTCGGAGTGATTAAACCCAACATGATTTTCAATAGGGTGGATTTGCCTACGCCAGAGGTACCAGTAATCGCTATTTTTTCCCCTTTTTTTATATGAAAATGGACGTTGTTTAATACGCATTGATTTACTCCAGGATATTTATAGCTCAGGTTTTGGATTTTAATATCGCCTTGAACCTGAACTTTTAAAACCGAATCCTTTTCCTCGGATTCTGCAGGATGTAATAAAATATCAGCCACTCTATCCATCTGTATTGAAATCAGTTTGTATTCAAAAACTTTTTGAATAAAGGAGGTGGTTTTGCAAACCAATGTTTGTCTGTAAGCTAAAAAAGCCATCAACATGCCAATGGAATGTTGCTTTTTAATCACCAACAGAGCGCCAAGGGTGATAACCAGGATGTGCTCCATGTTAAATATAAATAGATTCGCTGTATTGTATAAAATATTTACTCGGGCAATCTTAATGTTAGCGTTCATGCCCTTGATGAAATAATTTTTCCATTCCCTGTACATCGTTGCCTCTTTAGAGTAAAGCTTAATGGGCATCATGCTTTGAATGATTTCTAAAAATTTAGAATTCAAATTTGCCATTTCTACAATTGAAATCTCACTTTGATTTTTCAAATGATTGTATGAAAAAATCCTTAATGTGAAACCGCAGGTTAAACTTAAAACCACCAAGCAAGTCAATTGAACATTGAAAACGGCCATGATCATTACAGCCAATACGATGACTAGACCATCTAAGAGGGTGTTGATGGAATCCGTGGTCATTTTATTTTGTATTTCATTAATTGAGTAAAATCTGGACAAAATATCCCCCTTGTGTCTTTTTTCAAAGTATTCGAAAGGCAGTCTTAGCAGATGATTCATAACCGCAGAAGAGAAATATTCGGACATGTGATTGGTTAAATACACCAGATAATGACTTCTCATGTATTCTGTTGTCGTATGAAACAAGGTCAGGAGAACAAATGCCAGGGCTATTGTGTATAAATTATTCAAATTGTTGCTGCTAACCACTTGATCAGTGATGTATTGCAGAAAAATTGGATTCAACAAAATGAAGGACTCTATGGTGAGAGATAAAATCAGTAAAATGAGCAAACTGTTTTTCATCCCCTGAATTCGTTTGAATAGATCCATTATTTTCAAAGGCTTGGATGACATCATAGGCTTAAAATGAGCTGCTTTCTCCACTTCCAAAACCAGACCAGTAAAAGACTTGGACAATTCACTCAAAGGGATTTTTCGTTTTCCAAAGGCCGGGTCGTGAATGATTGCATGGTTGGAATGAACGGATTTGAGTACGACAAAATGATTCATATTCCAATGGATAATGGCTGGACATTGAACTTGATGCAGATCCATAATATCCAGACGTATGGCGCGGGTATTGAATTTTAGGCGCTCTAAAATTCGTATCAAATCTAAAAAATTGGAACCATTGATGGCCGGCTCCTCCAGTTCTCGCAAAGCCTGAAGAGTTAAGGCATGACCATGATAATGGCTGATCATGGCTATGCAGACATGACCGCATTCAGACAATTGCACCTGTTTTATGATGGGTAATTGATTTTTTTTAATGTTCAATAAACGCAAAACCTCACTCATTAAAATACCTCTCCGTAATAGCTGTAAATTGGATCCACAATCCATTGCCATATTTTCTTGGTTTTGGCCGCGGATAACCCCAGTAAAGGTCATGCCATAGTTTAAATGGGTTTTTTTCCCGTACGAATGGATGTAGGATTTTTCTAATTCGGCCTTCACCTTGTAATAGGGTTGACCTACCTTAATGGGTTTGTCCTCTTTGTCATCTGTTAAGATGGTCAAATTGATTTCTTGTATTTTGGCCAGATGATTTCCAAAGCGAGCAGTGGGATAGGCATCGTATTGAATGGAAACCATCCCATGCTGGTTCACAAAGCCAATGTCACCTACTCGGACAAACAATCGCGCAATCAATTCAGAATCCTTTGGAATGATTTGCAGCAATGGTTTGGATGGTTCCACGATTTGACTTTGTTTATACAAAATATTGGTGATGACTCCCTCCACCGGGGATTTGATGATCTGAAACACACTTTGTTTGTATTTCATTACGTCCAAGTCCAAGGTTTTTATTCGATTGCGTATTTCTAAAAGCTCAGCCTCCACGGATTGGATTAAGGTGACGGACACGTAATGTTTTTCATAAAGTTTGAGTAAAGAGAGGTAATGATTGTTTTTTAACTGATATTCTTTCTTTAAATTGAGGATACGCTGATTGAGGTTTTCAATCAGCGCTTTGGTATGATAACGTGCCTTCATTGCTAGCTACAAATAGAGCATCGCCATATTCACGCGCTGACCTTCTTCCGCTTTCGATTTTATAATGGTTCCTCCAAGCTCAGAATGAACGGTGACGATGCCTTTATCCGCATCCAAATAGCCCAAGACTGCAATTTTTTCAGAAATTTCCCCAAACAATAAAAACATTAGGATGCTGAGTAGCAACAACAGGGAAAAAACACTGACCAACTTGTAATTCAAAGGGACATTGATGCGAACTTGGCCTAAGCTTCTGTCGAGGCGAGATTTAATCGCCTCTTCTCTAAAGAGTGACTGCTGAATTTCCATAATATTTGAATCAATTGTTCAAATTAAGCGACTTGTTTCAGTTGATTTAAATAAACGTGTTTATTTAAATTGTCTTCTACCATGTCGTAGGCTATGGTGTTTAGATCAGAGACACGAATGGATTTTTAGATTTATGCCAGGTAAAATCAAAGCGTTTGTGCAGGATGAATTCAGCAAACATATCCAAATAATATAGGTCAGGTAGAATCTCTTCAACCCATAAAAATTGACCCTGTTCATTCAATTCGAGAAAAACATACTCATCCTCTTCGGTGACGATGAAGTCAAAGCAGCCAAAGACAATGCCAATTTTAATCATAAATAAAATGATTTTGTTTCGAACGGATTGGGGCAATTTCACCTCTTCTAAGGTTAATTCACTTGCGGGGATTTTTCGCCAATCCGTCTTTCCCGAAGCATGAATTTGGGAGTCTATTTTTACTGCACTGATGTGGGTACCAAAGCAGGTCACTCGCAGTTCGTATTTTTTATTGACGTATTTTTGGTAAATACCTGGGACTGCCTGCAATAGGGAATCAGAGGGCAAATCATCCATGGAAATGGTATTCGTATAGACCGTTTAACTCCGTTCTTTTCTGACCAAAATTGAGGAGAAAAAGGTTTGTAGATGACCTTGTGGTCCTTATTATTTTGAATGAATGTTTTGATTTCTTCCGGGGAATTGGATATCAACGTTTCAGGAAGTTTAAATTTGCATTGTTGTGCAAGCTTTAGCTGAATTATTTTCGACCGCGTTCTTTGATGCGAGGAGATTGGATTGATCCAACAGGCTTTTTCATTGAGTAAGAAAGGAAGGGAATCGTGATAAATTGAATTTTCTATTTTGACGAAGGTTTGATCTTCTTCATGGATGTTATCCGGTATGAAAGGTCGGCGAGGTCGTCTCCACCAGATTGAATCAAAAGGACTATCAAAAGAGTACGGTTTTTGGGTGTTGCCATCAAAAGAATCCCATGAATAATCATCCGAGGAAAGATAAATATTATTTTTTTGTTGTGTAGGCATGTCCGCACTGAAAAACAACTCACAGCTGGAGCCTTTTCTTTCTAAAGCTAATTTGACGAGTACAGCATGTACGTCATCGGGCTCTGTAACAATTAAAACTTTCATTTAAACATCCTTATAAATATATACGTTTCATAAAAAAACCATTCAGGTTTTTTTTAGACATTTGATCGTTTCCAGTTTATGAATCAGTAATCGCAAATGAAATCCACACCTCCTTGAGTTTCATGAAACATTCGTTTCAATATTTTAAAGTAAAATATAATTTACTTTATTGTAAATATTATTCCTTAAAAGTCAATAGATAAATTGTAAAAGGAATTATTGGTTGAAAATTTAAAATTTTCTTTAAAAAACAATACAAATATGTAAAAATAAAGTAATAGACCTTTCCCTGGGTTATTGCTAAATTAAAAAACTTCACCGTCAAAAACCGCAAATGTGTCTGCAATTCCAGTAGATGATTACAAATGCCAGGATTCTAATGTACTTATGAAAAAACTTAAAAACATCGAGACTAAATTGAATGAATCAGAGGATTGTTTGGCTGAAAATTTATTAAAATTACTGCATTTTCATCAAATGAATGAAAGCGATCTTGCCAAAAATTTACAGGTGCCTTACAACACCATTCATCGCTTATTAACTGGCGCCACTTCTGATCCTAGGGTCTCGACGCTGCAACAAATAGCTGATTTTTTTGGAGTTACTTTAGATTATCTCTTAACGAAAAATAGCTCCAATCCTTTGTTAAAACAGCCTCTGAGTCAAAGCATACCGGTATTGAATTGGGGGGCTTTGCTCGACCCAAATTTCAAGCAACACCTGGAAAGTAATCCCCACAGCAAGCGGATTCAAATTGCGCAAATGGAGAATATAAAAAATTTAAAAAAGCTGTTTGCCATTGAAAGCACTAAATCCATGCAACCTAGATTCCCAGCAGGTACCACTTTCATTGTGAGTATGGTTGAACAACCCATTGATGGGGATTTGGTTTTGGTGCGATTCAAAGACGACAGCATCTCACTCCGGGAATTATCATCGATTCACCTGATTGGCAACTAAACGCGACAATTCCAGGCTCAGCCTCTTTGATTTTTAATTCGAATGAGCATGAAATCATAGGCGTAATCGTTTTGACTGTGATTCAAACAAGAAATCCTTAGGATTATTTAATGATCCTTATATTATGGTTTTTGCTGATTGAATGTATATTTCCTTTATGATTGCTGATGCTCGCTAAATATCCAATGTATAGGGCTTGAGAGGGAGAAAATTTCTCTAGAATCAGCTTGTTTTTATACAATTCAATGGGTTTTTTCGATAATAAAATTTGGCTATCTCGGCCTTCAACAGTCAATTTCCCATCTCTGCAAATGGAGGTGATGTTCAAATCCCCTCTTTTTAAAATTTGCATTCGTTCAATGAGCATGGATTGATCAATCTCCCCTTTACTTTCCAGCACCCCATAATAATAACCAATGTGAGCGGAATCCGTCGATGCGCTGTTATTAATGAGATGGTCATTAAAAACAATTTTTTGAAGGGGTAAATTGATGACTCGCCTGGCTCCTTTAAAATAAAGGTTGGCCTTTTGGGTTGCTAAATTGATGGATTCTAATTGATATACGTACCCCTTAGCATACCAGGCGGCCAATGCCATGTGTTTGCAAAATTTAAAGGGATTTTTCATGTGCCTTAAGGAAAGATCATACCCCTTTTGGCCTTGTAATTTATATACGACAAGGGCTGCAGGCCAAATGGCAACAAAGGAAATGATGGTTTTTACAGTAAAGCAACAAACTATCATAAAGAGTAAGTTGCTAAAATTCATCCTAGTGTAATTGCCTATAAACATGGATACCAGGGTGACAATTAATTCACCGAAAGTGGAGGCGATGAAACTTCTCAAGGCAAAATATTTCCCACCGACGTATTCGCTTAGTTTGCTTAATAAGACGATGTTTACCCAGGAGCCAATTAAAATACTGGTAGTGCTTGCAAAGGCAAATTTTAAATACGGATTAAATACTTGAAAATACATGTCTTGATTCAAAAGAAAAGATGGGGCAGGAATATGTATTATTAAATTGGCATAGGCTGCCAATATGAATTGACTCATGATTCCATAATAAACCAGCTTTTTAGCCAGTTCACTGCCATACAATTCTGTCAATATGTCACTGATGATGAAAGAAATGGGGAAGATGAAAATACCACCCGGTTGTATCAGAGAAAAAAGACGGATGTATCGAAAACCTACCGTAAGATTGGCTAATAATGAGGTAATGTACAGGACAGTAAATAGACAAATTTTGGCATCGGTTTTTTCCTTGAAATAAATTATATTTTCCATTTGTTGGTACACCAAAAACAACATCTAGTAAGAGATTGAATTGAATTAACTTTCAAAAAATTACCATGACTAATCCTAATCACAGTAAGATTCGTATTGTTCCTACACTTTAAAGTGTAGATGAATCTTAATGCTCTAAAAGATTAAATCAATCACTTCTTTTTTTATTTTTTTTTATCTGTAAAATGACCGAACAAACAGGTGGGAATAGTTTCTGAACTCATTACCAATAGTAAAGTGCTTACAACACGTGGCGAATATGCATAATCTTAGTCAGAATCTAAAATATTTATTGCAAAAGTCTAAACTGAGTGAAAGCGAGCTAGGACGACGAACAGGCATCCCGCAACAAGTCATTAATCGGATCTTATCCGGAAAAAATTAAATCCTAAAATCACAACACTCAGCTCCTTGGCAAATTACTTTGATTTAACCATCACTCAATTAGTAGAAGAAGGCATTGCTGTTGACGAACAAATCCTTAATACCCAACCTTTAGGATGGAAAAAGATCCCTTTTGTAGACTGGGGTTTAATAGGCAAAACCCCCATGGACCTTTTGTTGAGACGAAGTAAACAAACGGTCGTGACGGACATTCAAAACCCCCATCCTATTTTTGCCACCCGAATGATGGATGACTCAATGGAGCCTAAGTTTTCAGAAAAGACCCTACTGATTTTCAAATCGCAAAACACAATGCAAGATAAGGAATTCGCCTTGATTTTCTCACCTGAACAGGAACTGATGCTTAGACAAATATTCATTAAAAAAACCGGTATTTATCAAAAATCATTGAATCCTAAATGTAAAAGTTATGAATTGACCAGGATCAATCCAGTTTCAATCTGTATAGGTTTGCTTCTTCAGTCTAGAACGGATCACGTCAACTAATATCCATTCTAGATTGATTGTCGACACACTCTTATTCACAGTCTTCCAGGTCTTCTATGGTTTGTTCTTGCACTGCGGTACTTAAAATAAGTAGCAAATCTTCGAAGTCAAATTGTTCAAGTGACGTTCTGTCTTGATAAAGCTCATATGCGAATTTCCTGTGCTCATACTCCTCCTGATGATTTCTTACAATAAAAATGGTTTTCCCGCAAAGAAAGTCCTGGCCAATAATCGCACATGAAGCCTGTGAAGATTCACCATTCTTTTGTTTATAAATGTTTGAAACCCGTTGGGTTGATATTTTTTTATCCATAAAGTACCTGCTATAATCTATGAAATCCATTAACAATCAATTGAAAAGCCCTCGTTCTCAATTGACTTCACAATAGTATTATAAAGTGAACTATCCCAATTAAATAAGTATGTTGGGGATATTTTTTTATTTGTTGAGGCTCTTGCAAAATTATTCAAAATTTGAAGACGTGGGTTTCTGTCACTTTTTTAAACCGTCGAAAGGCATGGGTACCTTTCGAGAGCCTCATGGATGGCTTGGCGCGTTTAAAAAATGACAGAAACCCACGTGTTCAAATTCTGAATAATTTTGCAAGAGCGTCCTTGTTTAAAAAAAGTAACGTTTACCAAAACGCGGGCAAGTACACGTCCACGGGCTCGGATTGTTTTGGTGAATCACGATAAATAAAAAAAACAAAGAAAATATTTGACAGCCCAA
>CAWAUF010000018.1:0-79393 GCA_963785145.1 uncultured Gammaproteobacteria bacterium
GATTCTACCGCATGGCAAAAACGTTCTGCTACAGAAACCGCAGCGATATTGGAGGTATCCAAACGTTTAAACATTATACATGATGAATATTATCAATTAACAAGAGAATTACTGAATCGCATTGTTATGATGTTGACTAAAATGGCAAAAAAAAACAGATTAGGCGGAACTCGGGCGGGCTCGGGCTCGCTCACGGGCCCGGGCCCGTATGGTTTCGTGAAAAGTTGAGCATCGCGTAAAGCTAATGTTAAAGCATTTCTTGCAGACATCCGGGAGATCATTAGGAAGGATGTTGCACTACCAACAAATCAGCTAATACATCGGTTGAATCAGAAAATAACAGGACGGACAAACTATTATCGAGGCTCAGTATCGTCTCGGATATTTGCAAAATCGACTCAGAAATTTTCTTAGCACTGGAGAGGTGGGGTCTGAAAAGACACGCACGAAAAGGAACAGACTGGATCGTGTGAAGGTATTTGACTACCCTAGGACAAGACCACTGGCGATTCTATTGTACAATTAAAGATAAAGCAGGTAATCAGCGGTGCAGGACCCCGAGACGCATGATCTTTCTTGAACAAAATTAGATGAACCCTGCACAAGCTACGAAGTTCATACTCCATTTTTTTTAGAGTGCCTTCTGGGATTGTGCGTATGAGATATCACCAGGTCATTCACCTCCGCTGTAAAGAGTTCAACGGCTTTATTTGCGGCAATGACTCCGCCTAAAGGGTTATCGCTGGAACAGGGAATGTGTTTATTGATGATTTGTGACACGATCACGCGATTGTCGCTGACATGGGTAAGCACTACTTTGGCGGAAAATTCAATTTCACTGGGTTTTTTGAGGAAATTTTGTTCCAAGGTCAATAAATGAGTATCCAAACGAAAATCCGGTGCTTCGCCGTAAACACTAGAGGTCACGGCATAAAAAAACCCACTGCTTTGCAAGCTTTTGATTAATAAAGAATACAGCATGGACGCAGGAGGACTGAACCATGCATGATAAGCAAAGGCTTCAAGTTCAAAGGGTTGATCTACATAGAGCATCTGCGTGGTTTGAAAGGCTGCTGCAGCCTCAGGGATTGAAACCATCAATGTAAACCGACAAGGCCCTCCCCCATCCCAATGAGTAGCGCAATAAGAGTTCAATTGATATTGACACTTTTGGGGAACTTTAACCGGGGAACAACCGACAATCAGAAACAATGTAGTTGCACATAAAAAAGCCCAGACTGTTTTCACGATCATTCTCCTGGACCGGGTTTAGGTGGTTGGATTCCTCTAATCAGGATAGAGGGATTTTGTCGCATTTCATTGCTGATTTTGTCAAGATTTGCAGCCACTTCATTCAAACGATTGAGCAAAATAATAGCCGGTGGCAGGGTTTGTTGGGAGAACTTGTTTGCTGCATTTTTCCCAGTAAGCATGGCTTCGGACACTGAATCACCAGTTTGCGAAATTTTTTTCATCATCTGCGGCAATCCCGAACTTGCTCTAGACATATTCGTAAAGAACACGTCGGCACTACCTAAACTGTTGTGGATGTGATCTGAGTTTTTGGCAATGACGTCTGAAAATCGTTCCAAATTGGCTAAAGTATGTTTTAGGTATTGGGCATTTTCTTCATTAAATACCAATTGTGCTTGTTTGCTCACCTTATTCACGTTGACGGAGACGTCTCTTAAAATAGCATCCAATTGATTGAATAAAGAAGGTTTTGCCGGTATGACTGGATAAGGCTCATCGGGCATTTTTTGAATGGGTGTCAGATCCGAAGAACCTGCGGATAAGCCCACGTGAGTCACCCCAGTGATGCCTTGAGAAATTAAAGTGGCAAAGGTACTTGTGGTGATGGGGACTTCTTTTTCAATGCTGAGCGTGATTTCAACTTGCCGTGGATCGGTTTTATTGAGCTTGATTTTTTTAACAAATCCCACCTGCACCCCA
This sequence comes from uncultured Gammaproteobacteria bacterium, assembly GCA_963785145.1. Lineage (GTDB taxonomy): Bacteria > Pseudomonadota > Gammaproteobacteria > Legionellales > Legionellaceae > Legionella. The sequence goes on from CAWAUF010000018.1 coordinate 1,954, forward strand.
TTGTATTTAACTACCGAATCTTCGTTCAATCCGGATGCGGCTTCGTGCAAATAAACGGTGTATTGCTTGTATTGCTTTTTGTTAAAACCACTGGATAGCCAAATCGCTCCTATTAAAAAACTTGCCGCTAACAGAAGGACTATGAACCCGACTATGGTGTAGTTGGTTTTTGATTCCAAGAATTTTATCCTTTTAAAATTGATTGAAATAGTCCGCAATCAATGGATTTTTATTGTGCATTAATTGTTGGATGGGTTCCACACTCAGAATTTTCCCATCCCCAACAAAGGCTACTCTATCGGTTGTTCGTTTCAAAGACTCCATGTCATGGCTGACCATGACTACGGTTAAATTCAAGGTGTTTCTCAAAAAAACAATTAAATCATCAAATAATCGAGCACTTCGCGGATCGAGACCGGTGGTTGGCTCATCCAAAAACAGCAATTCTGGATCCATGGCGATCGCACGTGCCGCTGCTGCTCGTCTTTGCATCCCACCACTCAATTGAGAGGGATATTTTCCTGCAGCTTCTGGAGCCAAACCAACCAATGCAATTTTTAATAGAGCCAACTCATGCAGGATATCCGGTTCTAAATGCGTGAATTCTTGCATTGGAAATTGCACATTCTCCAACACATTCATCGCTGAAAATAAGGCGCTGTGTTGAAAAAGCATGCCCCATCGACGTCGCATTTCAAAAGCAGCCTTTGCATTTAAATGTTTAATGTCCTGTCCAAATACTTTAATGCAACCCGCAGTTGGTTGCAATAACATCAACACACAACGCAAAATCGTCGTTTTACCACTGCCTGAACCCCCAATGATGGCCAATATTTCACCCTTTTTTACGGTTAAATTGACCTCTTTATGCACCCATTGGTTTCCCAAAAAATTTTTCATCCCTTTAATTTCAATCACCGGCTCAGTCATTAAAGTTTCATCCAACTGTAAATAATGGAATAAATTGCATCAGCCACTATGATGAGAAACAAGGCCTGTACCACACTTTTAGTAGTCTGGCTGCCTATGCTGTCAGCACTGGATTGCACTTGGAAACCCTGAAAACAGCCAACCAAGGCGATCAAAATGGCAAAAGCAGGCGCTTTGAACAAACCCAGCTTCAATTGATAAAAACCCACCGAATCCCTTAAGCGTTGTAAAAAATCGGAAAATCCTATTCCCAACAAGGACTTAGACACAATCATGGAGCCCAAAATGCCAAAAAAATCCGACCAAAAAATCAACAAAGGAAAAACCAACAGCAAGCCTATGGTCTTGGGCATCACCAATAATTCCGTAGGAGAAAGTCCCATGGTTAAAAGCGCATCGATTTCTTCATTGATTTTCATGCTGCCAATTTGGGCAGTGTAAGCTGAGCTGGTGCGTCCTGCTACAATGATTGCAGTGATTAGGGGGCCAAATTCACGAAAAATGGCCATGCCCGATAAATAGGAAATGAAAATATTGGCGCCATAGGTTTGTAACTGTAAACCCATTTGGTAAGCCAAAACAACACCGATTAAAAAAGACAGCAAACCCACAATGGGTAAGGCTTTAATACCGGCAGAATATACATTTGAAATGATACTGGGTACTTGAAATCGGCGCCATGAACCCAAAGCCTGAAAAATTTTGGTGGTCAAATCGCCTACTAGAACCACCAACCCATCCGCTTGTTTTACTTTATGTTCAGACTCTTTGCCCAATAAGTATAAAACGTTTTTTTTGGGCATTTTGGGAATTTGATAATCTAGTTTTTTTGTTTCTATCAAATCCAGCAGTTGCATTTGGTTGGTAGAGAAATCCTGTAATTCCACTTGATTTGCTCTGAGTCTTAGCAGCTTCACGCAATTGATGATGGTTAGGGCTCCAGCACTGTCAAGATGGGTTATGGATGTTCCATGGATGGATAATTTTTGTCCCGTGGGCAGTGTACTGCTTTTGAAGTCGTCAAACAACCCACCCACTTCCAGTACAGACCAATTGCCTATGCATTGAAAATACTCTTGTTCTTTATCAAAAACAATTTGAGGCTTATTAGAGGCCATAGTATACGTATGCGGGTGTAAAGATGATTGCTTTAAAATAACAAAAGCCAGTGCAATATACTAGTACGTTGACCGGCTAATTTTATTCAAGGCAGGTTGCCCTGGTCCAATAAGAGAGGACATCTGGTTTTTTAAACAGGTTGCAATTGGTTTAGGGTCTCACTTCCCGACGAATAAACTCAAGCACCTCATTCAACTCGATGCTCTGGGTTTCACCCGTGGCGCGCACTTTGTACTCAACCAAATTTTGTTCTAAATTTCTATCGCTGATCACCAATTGATGAGGGATGCCGATTAAATCCTGATCGGCAAATAAAACCCCCGCCCTTTCATTGCGATCATCCAATAATACATCCACTCCTAAATTCAATAATTGATCATAAAGAAGCTCAGCTTTTTCTTTAACCGCCTGCGATTTCTGGATGTTGATGGGAATGATGACTACCTGAAAAGGGGCCAGAGCTTGCGGCCAAAGGATGCCTTTTTCGTCATGATGTTGTTCAATGGCCGCTGCAACCACACGAGTAATGCCCAAACCATAACAACCCATCACTAGAGTTTGTAATTGTCCGGCTTCATTGATAACCGCTGCATTCATGGCTTTAGCGTATTTATCCCCTAATTGAAAAACATGACCTACTTCTATGCCCCGGCAAGAACGAAGATACCCTTTGCCATCAGGACTTGGGTCGCCCTCTTTGACCTTGCGCAGATCATAGGCCTCATATGGACTGGCATCCCTATCCCAACTTGCATGAAGGTAATGCTTATCCGCGATGTTGGCACCACAGACGAAAGACTCCATGGCTAAAGCCATGTGATCCACGAGGATTGGAATGTTTAAGTTCACAGGGCCCAATGAGCCTCGGGGTACTTTCAAGGCTTTTATGATCTCTTCTTCGCTAATCAATTGCAAGGGTGAAGCCACCAGAGAATGTTTGGTTGCTTTGACTTCATTGAGTTCGTCATCACCTCTTAAAACCAAGGCCAGCATGGGATGTTCCTTGCCTTTGACTATCAACGTTTTGATGGTTTGATGACTGGATATGTTTAAGAATTGCGTTAATTCAGCGATGGTTTTGACGTATGGGGTGTCGACGCTTACCATCTTGTTTGGTGAAGGTATTGAGGCCTTTATCGGTTGCAAACTGGTGGCTTGCTCCACGTTTGCGGCATAATCACTTGAATCACTGTAAAAAATAAGATCTTCACCGGTTTCAGCCAATACTTGAAATTCATGCGATGCAGAGCCACCAATAGCCCCTGTATCCGCTTCAACTGCGCGGTATTGCAGACCCATTCTGTCAAAAATTTTGCAATACGCTCGGTACATGTTCTTATAGGTTTTCTGCAAACTTTCCAGGGACAAATGAAAAGAATAGGCATCTTTCATGATGAATTCACGCGCGCGCATCACTCCAAAACGCGGTCTGATTTCATCACGAAATTTGGTTTGGATTTGATAGAAGGTTTTTGGCAATTGTTTGTAGGATTGCAATTCATGGCGCATTAAATCGGTGATCACCTCTTCATGGGTTGGTCCAAAACAATAAGCCCGGTCGTTGCTGTCTTGCATGGTTAATAGTTGACCGCCAAAGGTGTCCCAGCGTCCTGTTTCTTGCCAAAGTTCAGCCGGCTGTATCGCCGGCATCAACACTTCCATGGAATCAATGGCATTCATTTCCTCACGAACGATGTTTTCGACTTTGCGTAAGATTTTAAGTCCAAGAGGCATCCAGGTGTAAAGTCCTGAACCCAGTTTACGAATCATCCCGGCCCTAAGCATGAACTGATGAGAAACGATTTCTGCATCATTCGGCGTTTCTTTGAGGGTTGAGATAAACCATTGGGATGCGCGCATTACTACTCCTAAAGTAGGGTATTGTTATACTATTTTTGTTTCTAGCAATAATTGTTCTAATTTATTGGCCAGATGTTCGTCTTGGTTACCGTTTAATTTGATCAAATCTTCTCTATAGTTTTTATATCGAACCTTGCCGCTGTGCACTTCATAGACAGCACCCACCATGGAAATTTCATCGGCATCGATCATTTGCTTTAAAATAGAACTTTTAGAATAAATTGAATTCAAGGTGTTGGCTACGTTTAATTCGGTCACGTGATTGACATAAGCCAGGTTTTGACTGTTGCGGTTGGTTTGGATCTCGGTTTCAGCCGTGATAGCGGGTTTGATTTTCGCAAGCAATTGGGTAATATGCCCTTTTTTTATACCATCACAGGCCGATAGGATGGCGCCACATTGGGTATGACCCAAAATGACAATCAGCTTAGCACCCACCACATTGCAGGCATACTCAATGCTGGCAAGGATGTCATCGTTGATCACATTGGCTGCAATACGTACGCAGAACATGTCACCAAAACTCATGTCAAAAATCGTTTCCACCGGAACCCTGGAATCTATGCATCCAAGAACCACGGCTATGGGATGTTGGGCTTTTGAAGTCAGCTTCACGTCAACTTGATTGGAACGATGGATGCGAATGTCATTTAAAAACCGATAATTGCCTTCATTGAGGATATTCAAAACCTTTGCAGGAGTCAGATTCGCCTGCACATCAAAGGTGGTTACGTTGATGAAATCGATGTAATTGTGAATGTCATAATGATCTTTAAAACCAATTAAATTCAAAGAAATTTGCTTATTGGGAGCCTGTTCATCCCTGAATTCTTTTAACAATTCTAAGATTTCTTTGTCGATAAAATGCGTAGGACGCGCGTCTATGATGAGCCGAGAATTTTTAGGAATGGAATTCAATTCAGCTATCAAGGGCGCTTTATTGAGAAAACTGACCTGCTGAGGCAAAACCAAACGGCTGATTTCGCCCTTAGGATAAATTTCTTTAATCAAATCAAAGCGAGCCTGGCTGTTAGATCTTAAAATGTAAAACAGGCTGCAACACAGACCAACCAATATCCCAGTTAATAAATCAAAGGCAATGATGCAAATGAAGGTCACTATAAAAGGTATGAACCGATCGCTGCCTTGTGAATATATGTTGCGATAAATTTCAGGTTTATTTAATTTGTACCCTGTATAAATTAAAATGGCAGCCAAAGAAGACAAGGGGATTTTATTCAAAGCACCGGGTATGAGCATCACTGCCAGTAAAATAAACACACCATGCAGTATAGCCGATACTTTGGTACTGGAACCGGCTTGTATGTTGATGGATGTTCGAACAATCACGGAGGTGATGGGTATGCCACCAATCAGTCCCGAAGTAAGGTTCCCTATGCCTTGAGCAATCAATTCCTGACTGGATGAACTGTGCCGCCTTTTTTTATCCAATCTTTCACCGGCCTTCAGATTCAGTAAGGTTTCAAGCGAAGCCACGATGCTGATGATGAAGGCATAAAAATAGGTCTTCGGATTGGTAAAAAAGGTCCAGTTCGGAAATTGCAATTGACTTAACAAAGCCACCGGACCCTCGGTTTTCGGAATGTTGACTAATTGTGGGGAATCTTGAACCAAAGGAGAAGAAGTCCACATAAAAAATTCGTTCAACAACACACCGATGATCACCACAATGATGGGTGCCGGGATTTCTTTCAAAATTTTATGTTTGGTCTTGTCAAAGTAAATCAAAATGCTCAAAGAAATAAAGGTTATGAGCATAGCCCCAGAATTGATGTGATTGGAAATGGCCAAGAGAGGAGACAAGGTAAGCCCTTCGGTAGTCTCCAACAAATGGGTTTTCAGTTCATTGAAATCAGCTGAAAGAGTAAAGGCCAGTGGCAATTGCTTGATGATCAACAAGATACCTATGGCACACAGCAAACCTTGCACCACATTGGAAGGGACGTAATCGGCAATAAAACCGGCCTTAAGACTTCCAATGATGATTTGTAAAAAACCAGCCAAACACAAGGCCAATAAAAAGGCATTGAAATCTCCCAATTGAGCAATCACCGTCACCACCACGGCGGCCATGCCCGCAGCAGGTCCACTGACGCTCACTTGTGAACCACTTAAGCTGCCTACGACTATCCCTCCCACTATTCCACTGATGATCCCAGAAAAAAGCGGAGCGCCAGAGGCTAAGGCTATGCCCAAGCAGAGGGGAATTGCAACCAGAAATACTACGATGGCTGCAACGAAATCAAATTTTAAATAACGTTTTACATACACTCGGAATTTACGGAAATTCATCTTCTATACCTCATGTTCAGTTTCATCCAGTTCCAATTTTTCAAACTCAATTTCTCTAGCATCTACAACATACGAAGTCAATAATTCCTTTTCCAGCTGTTTAAAATTCCACAGGCTTTGATCCATTAATTGACTGGGTTTTAAACTTTGTAAAGCATGCAACATGTTGCTTGGTACCTTGGGATTTTCAATTGCCAGTTGATCAATTAAATGAGTCACTTTTTTCCGCATTAAATTCTCTTGTGAGCCACAAAGGGTACAAGGAATGATTGGAAAAGCTTGTTCCCCAGCAAAGGCGATTATGTCTTTTTCTTGAACATAACACAAGGGACGAATCACAATATGTTTCTTATTATCACTCAATAACTTAGGCGGCATGGACCGAATATCCCCATTATACAGTATGGACATCATCAATGTACGAATCATATCATCGCGATGATGGCCGAGAGCGATTTTATTAAAACCATTTTCCTCAGCATAACGATAAATGATACCACGTCGCAAGCGTGAACACAGAGAACAGTAGGTTTTGCCCTCAGGAATTTTTTCCTTCACAATGCTGTAGGTGTCTCTAGTTAAAATTTCATAAGCAATCTTATGTTCCAAAAGCCAATGCCGCAAAGCCGTATCGTTCCAACCGGGTTGGGATTGATCCAAAGTGAAAGCAAAGACTTCAAATTTATTGCCTGACCGGCGCCTTAAATGATTCAATAGGGTTAAGAGGGTAAACGAATCTTTGCCCCCGGACAAGCAGACCATCACCCTATCCCCAGTTTGTATCATGTTAAAATCAGCAATGGCCTTACCTGAATAGTGTAATAATTTTTTTTCAATTGCAGAGGGGTTCGTTGACATAAAAGTATCCTGCTTCATTATTTTAAACAATCGGCTTTAGTAGGAGGTAATCCATTTATCCTGGTAGTAGCCAACCATGAATTCACCAGCTCCAAATCATTTGCATTTAAAGAACCAGCTAAATATTTTAATTGCAACATGGCAAGGATGAATGAATATTGATCGCGGGCCAATTGCTCCTGAGCCTCGAACAATCTTTCTTGTGCATTCGTTACATCCACCATGGTGCGAGTACCGGCTTTGAATTGAGCTTCGGTGCTTTGAAGTGAATTTCGCTGAGAAATGAGGGTTTGTTGATCCGCAAGTACTTTGCTGATGCCATCGATAATTGTATTGAATGCAATCCTGGTGTTTACAATGACGTCTCTATACGTTTGTTCCAATCGCTCACTGTACAATTGAAAATTCGCCTGCGCTTGACGTGTTTTGGATTGCACCAACCCACCTTGAAAAAATGGAATGTTTACAGCCAAAGCGATGTTGGATTCGACCTGATCTTTAGGAACGAAAACTGAATTTTCAAGCACGTCATTACGAAGCTCGGAAGCATTGCCTTGAATCGAAAAAACAGGCCAGTTGCCAGCGGATAATGCCCTCACATTTTCTTTAGCCACTTCCAAGGCGTATTTGGCAGAAAACAATTTATAATTTTGTTTTAGCCCAGTATCCACCCATTGATGGACGTCATTGGGTTCGGGTTTATCCAAGGGAATTTTACTATTTCTTAAAGGAGCAAGACCTTCATAATAGTGGTTGGTCAATTTTCTAAGGTTTTCGTTTTGATTCACTTGGTTGTTTTTAGCGTTAATGACCGTGGCATTGGATTGATCATAGGCCGCCTTAGCTTCATACACGGAGGTAATAGCAACCACACCAATTTGAAACCGTTGAGTAGCCTGATCGAATTGTCTTTTGTTAGCACGTTTTTTGGCTTCGGCAAAACTCAAACTGTCTTGGGCTAACAGCACGTCAAAATAGGCTTTGGCCGTGCGCAGCATCAAGTCTTGAGCCGCATCATTGAAAGTGGCTTGAGCTGCCTTAACCGAAGCCTTGGCTTGAGCAACTTGCGCCCAGGCTTGATAATTAAACAGAGCTTGAGAGCCAGTGAATTGCCAATAACTGGATGCATAATAATCGTCCGTACTAAACCCCCCAGCCAAAGCCTTTAAATAATTGCGACCCGTGATGGCATTCATTCCCAATTGAGGCAAAAGCGCGGCTCGCGCTTGGGGTATCGCTTCGGATGTAATCATGTACTGGTCATAAGCCGCTTTAAAAATGGGATCATTGTCTAAAGCGTGAAGATAAATATCCATTAAATCCGAAGCAAAGACTCTCGAAAAAACAGAGCAAAACAATAGACCATACAGCAAGGTTCGTTTCATTTCGAAGCGTCCCTAAAAAATAAATTCTTTTTGCTTTAGATTATCCACAAAATAAGGAATGTCTGTTTCGAAAAGAACTGATTTTTGCCAAACTTCATTTTGACTTAGTTGATACAAATTTCCACTCATAACTGGAGATTGCCCCTCAATTGCAAATAATTTTCCACCGGGTATGATTTGTAATAAATGCGTTTCTGTGAGTTGTCTAACCGCACCAGTAAGAATCATCACGTCATAGGGCGCGTTTTCCAACCACCCTCGACTGCCGTCCCCGGTAATGAATGTCACGTTATTGCAAGCATGTGTTTGCAAATGCTTCCTGGCATTGGCTGTGAATTCAGAATAATAATCCACGGTGATCACTTTCTTACTCAATTTAGATAAAAGTGCAGTAAAAAACCCAGTCCCTGTGCCTATTTCCAATACGGTTTCATTTCCAGTCAGCCCCAGAGCTTGTAAGATTTGACCTTCTTCTAAAGGATTCAACATCCTTTGACCATGGACAAGAGGAATTTGCATGTCGGAGTATGCAAAGTGAGAAAATTGCTCGGGAACAAATTCATGTCTAGGAATTAATTCATACAAACTGAGAATGGATGCATCTAATACGTCGCCAGTGCGAAGTTGTTGTTTAATCATGTTAATGCGTGCGCTTTGGTTGTTCATTTATATTTCCTGTTTAACCTTCGGCCTAATTCTAACAAGAAATCCAATTCTTCGCTAAGAATTAATGGGAAAAAATAACTGCAGGGAATTTTGCTTATAATAACGCGATGCTCAACTTTCCGTGAAAAGTTGAGCATCGCGTTAGGTATGAATAAATTGGAGTGATTGTTGCCCACAAATCGCGGGCAAGGGAGTCGACGTTTTGAGTTACATGCTAAATTCAACTTTTGCTTCAGATTTTTCAACGTCTGTTGGAGCTGCGGGCGCTGGTTCTGATTTCACAAAACGACCATTTACTGAAATAAGGCTCCCATTTGAAAGAATTACTTCAGTCAGCTTGCGTGGATGAGCATTTAAAACTTCAAGCAGTTTGTTTGAATTAATTTCTGGATTGTCGCTTAGGTCTAAAGTGGCTAAGTTACGTTTGGTGATGATTGGTAAAAAACCCTCCACATCTTTCTGGGTAAACTCATTACCTGCAAGGCATAGATAAGTTAAATGAAGAGGAAGATATTCAAAAGCTTCTGAAGTAAGTTGATTGAGTAGATTGTAACTTAAATCCAGTTCTTTAACGTCATCAGAAATAGCTGATAAAACATTGTCTATGTTCTGACCTACTGTGCCAATCCGATACCAACTCAGATCGATGCGCTTTCTACCAAGGGTCTCCTCAGCCAAAACGTCTTCAAGATAGTGATCCACAGAGTAACGATTCATATCTATGCGGATGCGAGTTAATTTCTTTAAACCAGGCATATTTTTAAACTCCTAAAAATTAAACATTACAATAAATAATCTAAATGACTAATAAAAACACGAATTAATTGCTTATTGCTATTTAGATTGACGCATTGTATTTTTTTTTCAGGCAAAATGAAAGTACATTTTTCAACTTGAATGTTATGTTGCATTTATTAGGCCTCAAGAAGAGGTAGCTCACAAGAGAATTTGAATTGCTTCAGAAGGGAAGAAGAAGGTAGTTACTATGTTTAAAATTTGATATTATGTCCTCCTCATTTTTTCATATGGAACATGTTATGCGTGATCAGTTAATCAACCGTCTTCAAAAAGACATTGAAGTACTTAAAAAAGAAGGTTTGTATAAGGGCGAGCGAGTCATTTCCAGTCAACAGCAAGCCGACATTGAAGTCAATGATAAAACGGTGATCAACCTGTGCGCGAATAATTATTTGGGCTTGGCCAATGATCCAATGCTCATAGCCGAAGGGCAAAAAGCCCTTGAACAATACGGTTATGGCATGGCATCGGTTCGCTTTATATGTGGCACCCAAACGCCTCATAAACGCTTGGAACAAAAAATCAGTCAATTTTTAGGCAAAGAGGACAGCATTCTTTACTCCTCCTGTTTCGATGCCAATACGGGTCTTTTCGAAACTTTATTCAACGAAGAAGATGCCATCATCAGCGATGCCCTAAATCATGCCAGCATCATCGATGGGATACGCCTGTGTAAGGCAACCCGATTGCGTTATGTCAACAACGACATGAAAGCCCTTGAGGAACAATTGATTGCTGCCAAAAACGCTCGGTTTCGTCTCATCGCAACCGATGGAGTATTTTCAATGGATGGAATTTTAGCCAACCTCCCCGCCATTTGTGAGCTTGCAGACAAATACAAGGCCCTGGTGATGGTGGATGATTCTCATGCGGTCGGGTTTATGGGAGCCACAGGTCGAGGTACGCCTGAACATTTTGGCGTGGCTGACCGCATCGATATCCTAACAGGCACCTTAGGCAAAGCCTTGGGTGGTGCCTCTGGCGGCTACACTTGTTCCAGTAAAGTAATCGTTGAATGGTTGCGCGAACGCTCCAGACCCTATTTATTCTCCAATACTCTGGCTCCAGTCATTGCCGAAACCTCATGCATTGTCTTGGATAAATTAAGTCAAAACAATGAGTTATCCCAACAGGTAAAACGCAACAGTCTCTATTTTCGTCAAGGCATGTCCGATTTAGGCTTTAATCTCATTCCAGGGGAACACGCCATCATTCCTGTCATGTTAGGCGATGCCAGTTTAGCAGGTCGTATAGCTGATCGTATGTTGGAATTGGGTGTCTATGTGGTGGGTTTTTCTTTCCCTGTAGTTCCTAAAGGTTTGGCCCGTATCCGTACTCAAATGTCAGCAGCTCATGAGCTTCATCATCTGGACAAGGCATTGCAAGCCTTTAAAACAGCTGGTCAAGAATTTTCAATCATATAATAAACAGAGGTACTGCATGAAATCACTCGTTAAAGCCAAGCCAGAACCCGGCATTTGGATGGAAGAGATTCCTATTCCATCATGTGGCGTCAATGATGTCCTCATTAAAATTAAAAAAACTGCAATTTGCGGTACTGACATCCACATCTACAATTGGGATAAATGGGCCCAAGCCACCATCCCAGTTCCTATGACCGTGGGTCATGAATTTTGTGGAGAAATTGTAGAGGTTGGGGCTGAAGTCAAAGGCTTGCACGTTGGACAAAGAGTTTCTGGCGAAGGCCACATCACTTGCGGGTTTTGCCGCAATTGCCGAGCCGGGAAACGACATTTGTGTCGCAATACCCTGGGCGTGGGTGTGAATAGACCCGGTTGCTTTGCTGAATTTTTAGTCATACCCGCCTCCAATGTGATCGTTCTTCCAGATGACATTACAGCAGAACAAGCCTCCATATTGGATCCCCTAGGCAATGCCACTCACTGCGCCTTAGCCTTTAACGTAGTGGGGGAAGATGTCTTGATTACTGGGGCCGGTCCTATTGGGATTATGACTGTAGCCATAGTCAAACACATGGGTGCACGCCACGTGGTGATTACCGACGTGAACGATTTACGCTTGGATTTGGCTCGAAAAATGGGAGCCACAAGAGCTGTCAATGTCACGCATCAAAAACTAAGCGACGTGGCCTCTGAGCTTGGCATGGTAGAAGGCTTTGATATTGGTTTGGAAATGTCAGGCAATCCCAAAGCCTTAAATGACATGATGGAGGCTATGAATCATGGCGGACACGTGGCTCTTTTAGGCATCCCACCCGAAAACACCGCGATCAACTGGAACCATGTCATTTTTAAAGGATTGGAAATCAAAGGCATCTATGGACGAGAAATGTTTGAAACTTGGTACAAAATGATTTCGATGTTGCAAAGTGGATTACACATTGATCCCATTCTGACGCATCATTTTCCTGTGGCTCAATACCAAGAAGCCTTCAAAATGATGGCCTCGGGACAATCGGGTAAAATCGTTCTCGAATGGTAAACCTTTTTAGTTGGAGTAAATATGTCACAATATATTTTCACAATGAATCGCGTCAGCAAGATCGTTGAAAATCAGCGCTTTATTTTAAAAGACATCTCATTGAGTTTTTATCCTGGAGCGAAGATCGGCGTGTTGGGATTGAATGGCTCAGGCAAATCCACTTTATTGCGCATTATGGCAGGGGTGGATACTCATCATGAGGGCGAAGCCCGTCCACAACCGGGGATTAAAATTGGTTATCTGGCACAAGAACCTGAATTACATCTTGAAAAAACGGTTACGAGAAGTAGTTGAAGAAGGCGTTGCTGAAATCAAAGACAAATTGGCTCGATACGACGCCATCAATCTGCGTTTTGCTGAAGTCTTAAGCGATAAAGAAATGAATGCCTTATTCGAAGAACAGGGTGAATTGCAACATGCGATTGAGGCCGATGGCGGCTGGGATCTGGATAGAAAATTAGACGTTGCAGCCGATGCCTTGAGATTACCTGAGTGGGATGCAGTCGTGGGTCAATTATCTGGAGGCGAACGCCGACGGGTGGCTTTGTGTCGTTTGTTGTTGTCCAATCCGGACATGTTGTTACTCGATGAGCCCACCAACCATTTGGATGCAGAAAGCGTTGCTTGGCTGGAGCATTACCTTGAGGGCTTCCCTGGTACAGTGGTTGCCATCACGCATGATCGATACTTTCTTGATAATGCCGCAGAATGGATTTTAGAATTAGACCGCGGTGAAGGGATCCCTTATAAAGGCAATTACACAGCCTGGCTTGAGCAAAAAGAAGCGCGTTTAAGCATGGAGAAAAAACAAGAAGAGTCGCATCAACGTTCTCTCAAAGCGGAATTGGAATGGGTGCGCACCTCCCCCAAAGGTCGGCATGCAAAAAACAAAGCAAGACTGGCTCGTTTTGAGGAAATGAATTCAAAAGAATTTCAAAAACGCAATGAAACCAATGAAATTTATATTCCACCAGGTGAGCGCCTTGGCGATATGGTGCTTGAAGGAAAACAACTTTCCAAAGCCTTTGGAGATAGAATTTTAATCGATAATTTGAATTTCAAGCTGCCTCAAGGCGGCATCTTAGGTATCATTGGTCCCAATGGTGCTGGTAAATCCACCTTTTTGAAATTGCTCACTGGAGCGGTTAACCCAGATTCGGGTACTATTCAAGTGGGAGAAACCGTGCAATTGGCCTATGTGGATCAAATGCGCGATCATTTGGACGACAATAAAACCGTCTGGCAAGAAATTTCAGATGGTCATGACATTATGCAAGTGGGTAGCTATCAAATGCCTTCCCGTGCTTACGTAGGACGTTTTAATTTTAAAGGCACTGATCAACAAAAGAAAATGTCTCAACTTTCCGGTGGTGAACGCAACCGAGTGCATCTGGCAAAATTATTAAAAAGTGGCGGCAATGTTTTATTACTTGACGAACCCACCAATGATTTGGATGTGGAAACCTTACGCGCTTTAGAAGATGCGATTCTTAATTTTCCAGGTTGTGCCATTGTCATATCCCATGATAGATGGTTTTTAGATAGAATTTGTACCCATTTGATGGCCTTTGAAGGGGATTCACAAATCACCTTTTTTGAAGGCAATTACAGCGATTATGAAGCCGATAGAAAGCGTCGATTAGGTGATGAAGCCGCGAGGCCTTCCCGTATTAAATACAAACGGTTAAAAGTTTAAAAGTGTGTATAGCCTTGAGTTATATTACCCTAGCAATGCACCTTAATTTGTGGAGAGAAAATATAAATGAATAAGTTGTTGTTTTTAGGCAGTGTGTTATTTACCTTAAGCCTGTCTTCTTGCGTGGAATTTGATGAATCCACTTTGATTACAGACGATGCAGGTAAGGTGCATAGAACCACTCATTATTTAAGAGACAAACGAGGCCGCAAATATTTTCCAATGCAAATTGCAGCATCTGGTGAACGGCAATTCGTTTTTGATCCCAAAGCCTCTGCTTGGGCAGCTTATGATGAAGAAGGCCATCGCCTGATGACAGGCAGTGGTTCAGCGGGTGTGGATGCTTGCGAAGAAAACCCAAGCGAATCTTGCCGCACGATTACCGGAACATTCCACGTTTACAATAAACGGGGAATTGAATGCCGTTCAGGTGAATACCCGGTGGATACCAACGGTGGAGCAAAAATGCCTTATTGCATGTATTTTTATCAAGGGTTTACCATACATGCCGCCTATGAAGTTCCTGAGCACCCATCCAGTCACGGATGCGTGCGTGTTTTGCCTAGTGCTGCTAAGTGGCTTAATGAGGAATTCATGAAAATAGGCACAAAAGTCGTTATACTGGCCTATGCCGATCAAAATGGCATCCAACAATAATCCACTCACTCCGCTCCTTTTAGGATTGGTCTGGTTAACTGACTTGGTTTCGATTTAGATGATTTCTTAGAGGGCGGTTGAACCTTATCAAAATCCCAGCGGATTCGAAGATCCAAAACCTCCGCGTTGATATTGACCGTACCGAAGCTAAACGGCTGAATGACGTTGTTGATTAGGACGCTGTTTTGGATCCTTGGCCATGAAAACACATGCCCATAGAGCACTTCCAGAGTAGTGCATTTATTCACATGATAATCCGCTGACAAACCAATGACGTATTGTATGGCCGAGGGAAAGACCAGATTCCGCAAGTGATTTTTTTCTGGCCCGTCGTCTTTCATACCGATCAGGGTAAGCCCTAATTTTTTATTGAATTGATTACGCAGAGCTAAGAGCAAGGCTGTGGATTTTGAAAAACTCATTTCAAAAGAAAAATCTTGATTGGGTGGTGGCACCGCAGTATTGAGTAATCGAACGTATTGATTGGCATTCCACTCACTGAGAAAACCTTGGACATTAAAGAGCCATTCTTTATTAAAGACGTGGGTATAACTTAAAATAGTGGTTGCCGGCATGTAAAAACTAAAACTTAAATTGGGATTTGTGTAAATGCTAAAGGTACTGGTACCCTGTGTGTTTTGCCTGATTCGTGAATAATAAGTCAGACCTAAAAAATTCTTTTTATCAAAAAGGTAAGTAAATCCTAAATTATATCCTATACCAAAACTTGAGGTTTGGTTATTTAAGATTGCAGAAGTGGTTGGGCTGATAGGGTAAGCCCAATTGATTTCGTTATGAATTAAGAAATTGAAATTAACACCCCCACCCACTTGTAATTTTTTAGTGAGACTGTAACCCAGTTTCGGGCTTACATCCACGTCGGTTAAATAATTTTGAGTTACGGCAAAACGAGTGAAAGTATGGTCTCGCCAATTTAGATTTGAATTGAAAGGCTCAGTCACATCCACCGCAAAGACAGTTTTTTTATCCAAGCGTTTAGCCGCACGACCATAGGGCATCAGCGTAATGGTGCGAGAATTGTTAATGCCTGTATCGTAATGAAAGGTATTGAAGTTCAGTACCGATCCGGCAAATTTTAAATCAGCGTAAGACCCAACGTTTCCAAGAATGAATTGATACTTTTTCGTTTTGAATAATTCAGCAGGGTTGTTGTAACTAATCCCTGCAAAATACTGTATTACATTGGCATGCACGCTAAAAGTGACCAGGCACAAGGCGCCTCTAAATAAGAACCGCATGATTTTTTATCCCAAGTGAATTCATTTTTTGAAATGAGCCTCTCACCCCGATTGTTTCTATGGGATGAGAGGAGCCTTTCTGCAACAATGATCAAGGTTTTAAGGGGGAACTGGCAGGAAGGGTTGCGGGATTGAGGCTGGCTATGACTTGTTCGATTCCAAGTTTATCGTTTGTTTTAGTGACGGTGATGTCCACGCTCATGGATTGAGTGAGTTTGTTTTTATCGTTTTGATAAACCACCGTTAGAGGAACTGTAACTCTCCACATATTTTTGGATACGATTTTCATCTTGTTGTCTTTGACATCGGTTTTATCCACTGAGCTACTTACCGCTAATTGGAGGGAATTGATGGCATCCAAATTTTTTGATACTTTCAATGCCTCTATAAAACTCGCATATCCTGTGGAGGTAAAGCAATGATCTTCAAGGTTCTTCAAATGGTCATCCAACTTTCCTTTCTCAACTGAAAACAATTGAATGGCTGCCTCTTGAGCCCAAGCTTGAATGGTGGACACGTCAATGGTTTGAGGAACACTGCAAATTGGCTTTACTGCAGGCTGCGTTTGATCACTGGAAGGACTGGCAGGTGGAGAAATGAGTGTGGGTGACTCCATGGGTGTTGGAGTGGGTGGAGAAGTCGTTGTCGGAACAGTTGGAGCGGTTGGAGCCGCTGGAGTGGGGATCACAGGGGTAGTTGCTGTGGTCGGATCTGTAGGCACTGGAGCAGTCACAGGCTTGGTCTGTGAGTCTTGAGTTACAGGCGGCGCGTCGGACAGGCTAGAATCAGCCGGAGTTGAGGTTTGAATTGATTCTGTTGGGGGATTTTGGTCGCTATTGACCGGAAAACTTATCAAGCTAAGTGAAGCAACACAGGCCATCCAAAAACTCATTTTCTTCATGAAAAATACTCCTTAATTGAATATCTTAGAATTTTGCTTTAATTTGGCGTCTTAGTCTAGCAATTTTTTTCAAACTTATCCAAAACGGTGCGATTATTTTTTAGGAAGATTATTATCCCAAGTCATGAAAATGTCTGTTATCATCCATTCTGGGTAAAAATAAGAAAAGAGGTCCTTGTGTTTTTAATCACCGGTGGTGGAAGTGGCATTGGTAGCGCTCTGGCTTTGGCTTTAGCGCAACGTGGTGAATCGGTTTTGATCATAGGCCGACGTGAAGGTCGCTTACAAAATACGGCCAAAGGTTCTCATCAAATGGATTATCTTTGTGCAGACGTCTCCACCATGGAAGGACTGGATGCTATCTACCAACGAGTCAAAGACATTCCCATCTCAGGTTTAGTGAATAATGCGGGAACTTTAGAACCCATCCTGCCTTTAATAGAAATGCAGCCGAAAGAATGGCAGCATGCCTTCAATACGAATTTAAACGCCGCTTTATTTTTACCCCAAAAATTACTGAACCAATTGCAAAATGCCCGAGTTTTAAACATAGGCTCTGCAGTGGCTTACTTTCCAATCAAAGGTTGGGCAGCCTACTGTTGTAGTAAAGCCGCCTTAGCCATGTTAACTCGCTGCTGGCAAATGGAATCCGATTCCATTGCTTTTGCCAGCGTCATGCCAGGGATTATAGATACAGACATGCAACACCTTGCGAGAACCGATGCAAACATGGATCCAGACCAAGTACGTTTTTACAAACGACTTAAAGACCAACAACTATTGATATCACCTGAAACAGTGGCCACTTTTTTGACCTGGTTATTACTTGATGTTGAACCCCACCAATTCACAGCCCAAGAATGGGATATTTACGATACCTCTCACCACTCGTCTTGGCTTAAACCACCACAACAAGTTCTTCATTGGGATTTTTAATGAGCGACATACCCTTCATCAACAGCGAAGCACAAGTAGCGGAATTGAGTGTTCGCGTGATCATTTTAGCCATTATTCTGACGGTTTTATTGGCCATGTCCAATGCCTACCTTGCACTTAAATTAGGCATACTTACGTCTGCTTCCATCCCAGCAGCCATCCTCTCAATGGGTATTTTACGATTCTTTAAAAATTCTACCCTGCTTGAAAACAATGCAGTGCAAACGGCCGCATCGGCTGGCGAAGCCGTTGCCGGTGGCATAGTGTATACCATCCCCGCCTTGATCATCATTGGATTTTGGAACCATTTTGATTACTTGACCAATTTTTTTATTGCAGTCTGTGGTGGCATCCTCGGTGTTTTATTTTCCATTCCTTTGCGCCGTGTCTTAGTGAAGGATCCGGCTTTGAAATTCCCTGAGGGACGAGCCATAGCCGAAGTTTTGAAAACCTCCACTGAAAAAACCGGGATAAAGGACATATTCATTGGGGGAGCCATTGGTGGATTGATTGAATTATTCCAAGTCGGTTTTAAAATAATTGCCAACAGTTGGACTCATTGGTTTGCGGTAAAACGCTGTTTGTTTGGTTTAGGAGCTGGATTTTCAGCCACCATGATTGGTGCAGGCTATCTGGTTGGTCATGAAATGGCCATCAGTATTTTTACCGGGGCAATCATATCTTGGTTGCTTGCTTTACCTTTAGTCAGCCAGTTTTATCCCCATTTTTTAAATCAATACCCTATAGAAAAAGCGGCAACCCTGCTCTGGAACTCTGAATTACGCTATTTAGGAATTGGGGCCATGTTGTTTGCTGGCATTTGGACTTTTTTAAACCTATTAAAACCCCTCATTAAAAGCATCCAAGCGTCTGTAAGAACTTATAGAATTCAAGACAAAACCTTAAGAGTCATTCCTCGAGTAGACAAAGACATTCCTTGGATCTTCATTTTAGTTGGAATAAGCGTCATTACACTGGTTTTGTTTGTGTTGTTTCAATTCATTCTTCCAATGGATCAAGCCGGTTTGAATGGTCATTATTCTATAAAACTCCAGTTATTGTGTGTTTTTTATGTCTTGTTCATTGGCTGTTTATTTTCCGTCATTACCGCCTATTTTTCTGGCATGGTTGGAGTAACAGCCAGCCCAGGAAGTTCTGTAGTCATTTCAGGCATGCTTTTCGCTGCCTGGTTGCTGTTTACAATCATCAACCACATTATACCCCTACCCCTCACGGCTCAACAAATTCAAGCGGCAGAAGCAATCACCATCATCATAGGCTCTGTGGTCACTGGCATTGCAGCCATTGCAAATGACAACACCCAGGACTTAAAAGTGGGACAACTGGTTGGAGCAACGCCTTGGAAACAACAAGTGATGTTGCTGTTAGGAGTCATTGTTTCTTCTTTGGTGATTCCTCCGGTCATGCAGTTGTTATTCAATGTGTATGGCATAGCCGGGGTGATGCCTCATTCTGGTATGGATATAAGTCAATCCCTCCCCGCACCCACCGCCGCCTTAATGGCCGCTATCACAGAAGCTGTTTTCAGCAATTCTTTACCTTGGGGAATGATGTTGGTAGGCATTGCCATTATTGGTCTGATTATTTGTATAAATTATGTTTTCAAATTAAGACGCTACATCCATTTGTCTATTTTAGGGGTTGCCATCGGCATGTACTTATCCATCTCCACTTCATTCCCGCTGTTTATTGGCGGAATGATTGCATGGTTTGTGCAAGCGCGATTAAACAAAATCAGCAAGACCGAAGACGAAACCATCAGTCGAAAGCAAAAAGGAACTTTAACAGCTTGTGGTTTAGTGGCGGGTTCTGCCATCATGGATGTCTTATTAGCCATCCCGTTTTCAATTTTTCATTCACCCGATGCCTTGCAACTGGTGGGAGTTGGTTGGAATAATATTGGCCTGTATTTAGGGATATTGAGTACGATTTTTTTAGGGTGGTGGATCAAGCATCGAGTGTGTTCGTAGCCTGAATGCAGCACCAGCGAAATCCGGGATCATCGAAGACACAGAAACCCCGGATTCCGCTGGCGTTGCATCCACTACGTCACTTTTTTATTACGGACATTGGAAGGCTTTTCTTTGGGGCCTTCGTGCGCGTTTGCAATGTGGTTGATTAGGTCAGAATAGGAAACGGACTCATCCAAGCACTCAAACTCAGAGAATAAAATTTGTTTTGCAGGTTCTGATAAGTTTTTATAAAATGATTTGGCCGAAGCGGTTTCACCGAATTTGCTAGTAAAGAGACTCCATTTAGCCTCCCTTGGTATACAAGCCTCTTGCATAAAGGCTATCAAACATTGGCGTCCTAAGGCTGTATCAGCTGAGTTGGTGCTTAAATTTTGAAAGATCTTATCTAACTTGTTTCTTTTCAATTCATACTCGGTATTACCCAGCATACAACTTTTACTATAGATCCGCTATGGCCATTTTCATGGCATGGACGATGGTTGCATTCATATTTGAATTTTGAACTGAAGACTCTTTAAATTCCATCACCTCTGAAAGAGTTCGACTTTGCAGCTGGCTTTGAGTTAAAACCTGACTATTGCTTAAAATGTGGTTCAAAGCTTGCAACTGATTTTTCCCAGCGATCTGCTGGTATATACCTAATTCGTAACTGGACCAACAGGATATACAGATGTCCAGGTTTGGCTGTTTGGATCTTTGAATCATGTCAATGGCTTGATTTAACGCATTGGCAATGATGGATTGATCGGCACCAAAAGCTGAACCGCCAACAAAAGTAAAGGAGACCGGAATGCGCCTTTGGGGATTGGCAATAGCTTCTAAAAGTGCAATCTTAGCCACCGCCATGTATTGCGCTTCAAGCAACAGTTTGTTGATTTGATTTAAGGCAATTTTGGCTGTAGCATCGCGATGGGTGTGATACACATCATAGGCCCCTAAGGCTAAACTTGCATTCAAGACTTGTATTGCAAAAACCGGTGGGTTGGTATTGTCTATAGTCACTCGTTCTACATTGAGAACCAGATCATCCAGGTGAATTTTCAAGAAATTCAAACACTCTTGTTCTTTCCCAGGCAAGGGGATCAAATAACCGAATTTATAATCAAAAATTTTTAAAAATTCATTTCTCCAGGTTTCATTGGCTAAAATGACGCCAAAGGAATCGCAATCCCTTCTATAAGCATAACGGGCAATCGCCGCCCTGCCACAGGTACGCTGTTCAGCCGGACCTTGAGTTGCATCGTGTCGAAATAAATGAGGAGGAGTAAGTTTTGGGCTTTTTGCTTCTCCAGAATTAAACTGTGAGGCCACTTGACGAATGGCTCCTGTCATGCTTTGAAAATGAGCAGTTGCAAAGGAATCACAACCAAGCAGCAGATAAGAGGCTTGTTTACCCTGGGCCTTGGTATTTTGAGTCGGAGTAGCCCGCAGTTTACCAATGGGCATCATGGTGGGTTTAGCCAACCGGTGTTGACTTTGAATGCTTGCAGCCAAGGCATTGACGGATGTGTTGGTATGGGATACATCGTCTGGATTAAAAAAATAGGTTTCTGGCACCCGTGGTTGGGAAAAATAAGCTTGAATGTCTTCGACTAAATTCATTTGGGGGTTTAATGGGGGAATGGCTGCTGTATCTTCAAAAGGGGTGGGCATGATTGCTCCAATAAATTACAAGATGAATTATTTTAACATTTTTGTAAATCAAGATCTAGAAAACAAACAGAAAATCAATTAGCCGCAACTGGTTGGTTGACCACTGGGATCGCAAAATACAATGTGATTTTCCAAACAAAAATCCAAAGAGACTAAAGGACATGCGGGCTTGGGCTCGCTTTGAAAAATGGTAGCCAGACATTCCCCTTGATTGTCATGAATGAAAAGAGGATAACAACCTGGTTGTTGCGATAAGGGCAGACAGGTTAATTGATCGAAATCAAAACAAAAAGGTTCCTGTGGCTTGGTTTCAATTCGGGGGATACAAGCACAAGATCGATGATCATAGCAGCCGTCTTCATCAGAACCGCAAAGATAATATTCCTGAAGACTGTAAAGTTTGGAGCAAAAAAAAGAGAGCAATGCACCCATTGCAAGCTGCAAGAGATTTTTTTCAAGGTGATGCACCACTCCGGATTTTGCGGGATATGGAAGAATTACTTTAATTTTAATTGAATAACAAGACCGTGGCTATATCTTCATCCTTTATTTCATGAGTCACCTCTCTAGCCTTGCTGATGATGTTGTCTATCTTCTTTTCTAATGTGTTTTCGATTTGAATGACTTTTTTGAAAAATCGATTTGAAAACAATAGAGCCGTTTTATTACCGACAAAACAGCCAATCCCTGCCCCACAAGATGCCCCAATAGGTCCTAAAATACCACCTAATAACGCGCCTACTATGCTGCCCACGAGCGAGCTTAATAATTGATCTTTTTTTACGTTTTTAATATTAAGCTGTTGGTTCAGAATGAACAGCTGTTTTACACTTCTTTGATATTCTAGAACAATGCGGTTAGCATTGATTTGAAAAACTTCCGCTTTGTCGCCGCCGTGGTCATTTAATGCAGACAAATGAACCAGCATGGATTCAGTTTTTTTTGCAATGGAATAAATCATCCAGGAAGGATATTCTTTTTTTAGACGGTTTAAAGCATGATGCAATGCATTAAGATCTCGAATAAAACCCAATAAAGCGGGGGTATGAGAACAATCATGAGGAATGCAATCGATTTGTTGTCTTAAATCAGCCAATGATTTCATCGCTGCTATGGAATAATTTTCCTGTACTTGATTTGCAAACAGTGTTTTTGCAGCGTCCGGATTTTTTTTAATAGTACATCCTAAACAGGAATCAGCAATAGTCATCTTCATCCTCCACTGATCATAAGTTTAAATCAGATCATTATCCGATAAATAATGATCATCGTACTACTTTTAAAAACAAAGTCAATCATATTTGATTTTTTTATGGGCAAAAAAATCAATACAAAGTCAAAAAAACGGTGGATAATGGGGGCGTCAGTGCGAGCAGTTATACAGAGTCTGAAAACCTTATGAACTAACTTCAATCTCCGGGGGCGTAGGCTACGAACCCGAGTTGGATCCGATTAAATTGAAGTGAGTTAGAAGAGCCTTAATACATGGCTTGAATTAATTTAAACCACCTCATAAACTTTCAATGTTTGTTTTATGTTGCAGTAATTTTTCTTTTGCTTGTTGGGCTTGAGCCAATTTTTCTTTTTCTTTGGAGATGATTTCAGGGGGAGCCTTATCGGTGAATTTAGGATTATTCAACTTACCCTCGGCCAGCTGAATGGCCGTATCCAATTTATCCACTTCTTTTGCTAATCGAAGCAGTTCTGCTTTTTTATCGATTAAATCAGCCATGGGAATGAGCAATTCCATCTCACCCACAACCGCAGTAGCCGACATGGGGACCTCTTCTTCAGAGTTTAAGTAATGGATAGTGGATAATTTACTCAAAACCATTAAAGTTTGTTTGAATTTTTCTATTCGTTCATGCAATGAATCCGCATTGCGAATACTAAGTGGGATGAGTTTTGCCGGGGAAATGGACATCTCGCTGCGAATGGTGCGCAAAGCTTGGATCACTGATTTTAACCACTCCATTTCTTCTTCTATGGACTCATTTAAAAATTCTTCATCGATCTTAGGGTAATTCGCTAACATGATGCTTGCACCGTCTTCACTGGTGAATTTGGTGGTTCGCTGCCATATTTCTTCTGTGATGAAAGGCATGAATGGGTGCAGGAGTTTCAGTATGTGGTCCAATACGTGGATTAATGTTCTGCGTGTACCTCGTTTCATTGCAGCCAGGGCATGTTCGTCTTGAAGTACGGGTTTGGATAATTCCAAATACCAATCGCAATATTCATGCCAGACGAATTCATAAAGAGTATTCGCTAGCAAATCAAACCGATAATTTTCAAAATAATGATGCACTTTTGCAATCACACGTTGCAAAGTCGATAAAATCCAAAGATCAGCAGGCGTGTATTGAAAAGCCCCATCCCCAAAATCAATTTGTTCCTCATCGGTATTCAGTAACACATAGCGTGCAGCATTCCATAATTTATTACAAAAATTTCGATAGCCTTCTACTCGTCCCACATCAAAACGGACATTGCGACCGGTAGATGCCAAAGAGCAATAAGTAAACCGTAGGGCATCGGTGCCATAGGCTTTGATTCCCTCTGGAAATTCTTTGCGGGTGGCTTTGATTATCTTATCCATGACCGAACTCAGCATTAGATTGGAAGTACGTTTTGCAATCAAGGATTCCAAATCAATGCCATCAATGATATCAAGGGGATCAATAACATTTCCTTTGGATTTTGACATTTTATGGCCTTCGCTGTCTCGAATCAGTCCGGTGATAAAGACATCTTTGAAGGGGATTTTTCCAGTGAATTTTAATCCCATCATGATCATGCGGGCAACCCAGAAAAAAATAATATCAAACCCGGTGACAAGAACAGAAGTTGGATAAAATTGTTCAAATTCAGGAGTGTGTTCCGGCCAACCTAAGGTGGAAAAAGGCCAAAGCGCCGAAGAAAACCAAGTATCCAGAACATCTTCATCTTGTTTTAAAGGTGTGGAATCGTCTAATGTTGTATTTAAACGAACATCGTTTTCACTATAACCCACATAAATATTGCCTTGGTCATCGTACCAAGCAGGAATCCGATGTCCCCACCATAATTGACGACTGATACACCAATCTTCAATATTTTCCATCCATTGGAAATAAGTTTTGGTCCAATTTTCTGGAACAAAACGAATTTCACCGTTCCTCACGGCCTCCATGGCTGGTTCGGCCAAGGGTTTGGTTTTCACATACCATTGATCGGTTAATAAGGGTTCAATGATGACGTTTGATTTTTCACCGCGTGGCATCTTTAATTTATGCGGTTCAATTTTGACTAAAAAGCCCTGCTGAATCCAGATCTTGAATGATCTTTCCCGGGCCACAAAGCGATCCATCCCTTGATATTTGACGGGGGCATTTTTGTTAATGGCTGCTTTTTTAGTGAAAATATTGATCAATGGTAAGCTGATGCCGTTTGCCAATGATGATCATTGAAATCATGGGCAGGGGTTATTTTAACGCAACCAGTAGCCAAACTCTTGATCCACGTAGTCATCGGCAATGATGGGTATGGTTCGATCACACAAAGGCAAATGAACTTCTTTGCCAATCAGGTGTTTGAATCGCGGATCATCGGGATGCACGGCAACTGCGCAATCGCCTAGCAAGGTTTCAGGCCGAGTGGTTGCCACAACAAGGGATTCATCTGAATCCACAACAGGGTAGCGAATGTGCCATAGAAAGCCATCTTCTTCTTCAGTAAAGCACTTCAAGATCAGAGACTGCGGTGCCTAATTTTGGATCCCAATTGACCAAACGGGTGCCGCGATAAATAAGTCCTTCATCATACAATTGCACAAATACTTTTTGCACTGCGGCTGATAAGCCTTCATCCATGGTAAAGCGTTCACGACTCCAATCCACTGAATGCACCCAAACGTCGCATTTGTTGGGTAATGGCATTGCCGGATTCATTTTTCCATAGCCATACCCTTTCTAAGAAATTCTTCGCGACTGAGATCTTTTGAGAAAGGCCTTCTGCTTCCAATTGACGTTCTACAACCAATTGAGTCGAAATGCCAGCATGATCAGTACCAGGTTGCCAAAGCGTTTTATCACCCAGCATGCGGTGATAACGGGTCAGAGCATCCATCATGGTATGTTGAAATCCATGCCCCATGTGCAAGCTGCCGGTTACATTGGGAGGAGGAAGCATGATGCAAAAACTCTGGCCATCGCCATGTGCCTGGAAATAATGACGATTTTCCCATTTTTTATAACAGTCTTGTTCAATTGCTTCTGGTGAATAGGTTTTATCCATGTTCTTGCCCGTGCTGATAAAGGGTCGGATAATATCACAAAAGAGTGGCAAATCACCACTGGTACTGAATATGCTCTCATCTTTCGTCTGAACAAAAAAACATCTCCATCTCCTCCTAAGGCTTCTTCCTTTAATTTCCTTTCAGGCTCGACACATTAAAACACAAAAAATTTGATCCTCAGGCTTATCCATAATGTTCGAGGTGATGTCCGACTTTTTACGATCAACGTCTTGGGAAAAATCGAACATCGCCTTGTGGTTATTTTTTGGGACAAGCAATGCCTAAAATGGCTTTTTTTTTTCAACGATTATGTCCTGGCAAGTTTGCATTTCAGAGCGTGAAGCTTTCATCGCATCGCAGGGTTTGATTTTGTCACCATCCACTTTTAATAAAAAAGCGACACAATCCTGGCACTGGGGATTAGTCAGGTAGTCCGGCATGTTTGTATCAATGAAGACGACTGAAGTGCGGGTGCAGATTGCCGTACAGTGGAAGGTACAGGCTCCAGTGAAGGTGCAGGTGCACTTAAAGGGGAGGTTTCAGAATCAGCGGCATAGGCACTCAATCCCATTAAACAGATGGCTATCATTACGTATTTCTTCATTCCTTTCTCCATTTCATAAAATCCTCAATCCGGTGAGGATATCCTGTTTACGACTACTAATGATAGTCCAACTTCAGGATTAACACAAAATCAGACTTAACCCGATTTAGAACTCGGTCTGTTGATCCTCTGCGATGTAGGTATACATAGTCGGCACCACGAACAAGGTGAAACCAGTTCCTATCAATAACCCAGTCGCAATCACAAGTCCAATGTCAAAACGACTGACCGCCCCTGCCCCAGTGGCAATCAACAAAGGAAAGACACCAAAGACCATCGCAGCCGTAGTCATTAAAATGGGTCGAAGACGAATTGCCGCAGCCTCTTCTACAGCCGCCTGCTGTTTAATTTTTTTCGCGCTTGCAAGTGGTTGGCAAAATCGACGATTAAAATCCCATGTTTGAGATTAGGCCAATCAGAGTAATAAGCCTACTTGAGTGTAAATATTAATCGAGGCAGCACCCAAGTTAATGGGAATAAGTGCGCCACAAATGGACATGGGCACACTAATTAAAATAATGAACGGGTCACGAAAACTTTCATATTGAGCAGACAAGCACTAAGAAAAATAACGATAACCGCTAAGAAAAAGGCAAAAATCAGTGCAGTGCCTTCTTGAATGAATTGTCGCGAGCGACCGCCATAATCATAGGTAAAACCCTTGGGTAACAGGGCTTCGGCGTCTTCTTGAAAAAGTGAAGCCCCTGACCTAAAGTTATGCCTGGCATCATGACCCCCTGGATTGTCGCTGAATTCAATTGTTGAAAATGCGAAACCGCATTGGCCTGTATTTATTTCCAGGGGTGACGACGGTTGAAAGGGTACCATTGCTATTGTTGGCCGTTCTGTACATAAATTTGCCCTAATTGTTCGAATGTAGACCGAAATTGACGATCTAATTGCGGAATGACCTGATAACTTCGCCCTTCAGGTTGAAATAATTGACATAATTACCCGACAAGGCACATGCAAGCCTGCTACCTATCGCTTGCATATCAAGACCCAAATCCGGAAGCCTTCGAGCGGTTAATTGTAGTTCACCTGGGGTTGATTAAATTTAAGACTATTATCTAGATACATAAACAAACCACTTTCTTGGGCCTTTGCATAAGTTGGTTAGAAATACAAAAAGAGGTTTGAAAATCATTCGTGGTTTTAATTACAAATTGAATCGGGGTACCATTTCCTCCCCCAGGTAAGGGGGAGGAATCATGGCAAAGGTTTTAAACCCAGTCACTTTGTTCAATTTATCTTGCAAAGGTTTTTTCAAAGTAAATTGATTGTCCTTCGTTGGCTCCAAGGTTTAAAAACTATGCCCGAAACGGTGGCTGCCGAATTGATGCTGAAATAATATCTATTCAGGAAAACTCTTATAAATGTCATCAAAACGTTTAGTAAAGGTTTCAATGTAATTGATGGTTGCAATCTGTGGTGCAGTGCCGACGACAAAAAAAAAGCCCTGATCTTCTTCAGGTGCTGTTTCTGTGGCAGGTGCGTATATAAATAAGGCAGCATCAGCAAAATGGCGGCAGCAAAAATCAGCACCAAAACTGCGAGTTTCCAGCAGACTTGCAGATGTGCTTTGATACCGAATTTTGAGTTTGATCGAAAAATGTTATCCAAAAAATGAGTGAATTTCCCACTGTTATTGCAGCTTGATAAAATTTTAGAACACATCATTGGGCGACAAAGTCAAGGCAATGATCCCTGAAATGATGACAGCACAGGCCAGGGTAAAAGCAAATTCTTTAAAAAGCGCCGGTCAAACCGCCCATAAAACCAATGGGTGCATACACTGCAGCCAAGGTGATAGTCATGGCAATGACGGGCTGCAATTTCACGTGCGCCATAATGGCCGCTTCAAAAGGTGTTTTTCCCTCTTCAAGGTGGCGGTGAACATTTTCAACGACCACAATGGCATCATCGACCACCAACCCAATGGCTAAAACAAAGGCGAATAAGGTGAGTAAATTAATGTGAATATCCTAAAAACAGCATCAGGGTGCAGACCCCAATCAAAGACAGCGGAATGGTGACCACAGGGATGAAGACCGAACGAATGGAGCCTAAAAAGAAAAAAATGACCAAAATAACAATGATGGCGGCCTCACACAATGGTATGGATGACTTCATTGATGGACGCGCGAATAAAGTCGGTGGCATCGTAGACGATGGTACCGTTAAAGAAGGTGGAAACTCTTTGACAATGGATGGAAACAATTGCCGTGCATCGCTGGATGACGGTCAGTGGATTTGCTGTAGGCGTTGGTGTGATGGAGAAAAATACAGCTTTTTTCCCATTAAAAGTCACTGAGGTATCATAATTTTGCGAGCCCAATTCGACTTTGCCAATGTCTCTTAAGCGCACGATGAGCCATTTTTGCTGCGCAACAATGAGATCGCTAAATTCTTTGTCATTATTTAAATCGGTTTTAGCGGTGATATGAATGGCAACGTATTCGCTTTTAGTGTTACCAGCAGCAGTCAAAAAGT
This sequence comes from uncultured Gammaproteobacteria bacterium, assembly GCA_963785145.1. Lineage (GTDB taxonomy): Bacteria > Pseudomonadota > Gammaproteobacteria > Legionellales > Legionellaceae > Legionella. The sequence goes on from CAWAUF010000018.1 coordinate 30,815, forward strand.
TATTGCTGGCTAAAACCGAAGCAACCAGTTCTGGAGTAACATTTAATGCGGCCATTTTGATTGGATTTAAAAACACACGCATCGAATAGACCGCTCCCCCTAAAATCTCAGCCTTGGCAACACCATCCACCGTCTGCAGTTGCGGTTTGACCACTCGAGTTGCATAATCGGTTATCTGCTCAGGAGTCATGTCCTTGCTGTCTAAACTGATGTACATCAAGGCGGTGGAAGCGTCTGAAGTTTTTAAAATGACCGGCAATTGAGACTCTTTAGGCAGTTGATTGATGGTTTGTTGAACCTTAGACATGACGTCGGTGAACGACACTTGCGGATTAAAATTTAATTTAATATTCAGCGTAATGGTACTCAATCCCTGCACGCTGGATGAAGTCATGTAATCGATTCCTTCGGCACTGGCAACCACATTTTCTAAAGGAGTAGTGATGAAGCCTGCAATGAGATTGGCATCTGCCCCAGGATAACTGGTTGTAATCGTAATGACGGTATTGTCCATGCGCGGATATTGTCGTATGGGCATGTTGTAGATGGAATTGATGCCAAAAAGAAAAATAAGCAGACTAATGACTACTGCAAGCACGGGTCTTTTAATAAAAATATCGGTAAAATTCATGGCTAATCCTATTGACCCAAGTCGTCTGGATGCGGGGTATCATCCAACTTGATGTCGTTGTTCATCACAACTTCGGTTCCATTTTGTAATTTCAAATCCCCAGTACTCACTACCAATTGACCCGGATTGATTCCTTTCTTGATCACCGTGTAATTGCCTTGCTGATCACCCGTGTTCACAAAGACACGCTTTACGGTGTAGCGGTCTTTCTGGGTTTTATTTTTTTTCTCCGGTTCTTTTTTCTCTATAATGTAAACGGAATTACCATATAAACTGTAGGAGACGGCTGTGGAGGGGACGATCACCGTTTTAGGTTCTGCGGGCTGTATAATTGAAATGGAAGCAAACATGCCAGGGATGAATGCAAAGTGCCGTATTTTATTTTTTTTATTCAGATCAGAATTACAGGATACAATGAGTTTGGAGCCTCTTGTTTCTTGACGGGTTTTAATCAAGGGGCTGTGTTTTGGATCCTGAAGTCCTTCACTGGGACAATTGGGTAATATGGCTTGTATTTGCACATTATGCGTATTGATATCCACTTTTGAATTCAACGCTGTAATCACCCCTTCAAACAGAATGTTGGGAAATTCATCCACTGAAAAAGAAATTTTTTGATCGATTGCGATTTGTTTGTACAATTGTTCGGGAAGATAAAATTCCAAATACAAGGGATCTAAGGATTGCAAAGTCACCACCGTGGTTTTGCCAGGAGTGATGTATTCACCTAAATTGACCTGACGAATCCCAGCATGTCCATCAAAGGGAGCTTTGATGTGTTTTTGATTAATTTGCGCTTGAATTTGTTCCACTTTAGCCTGAGCTTGTTGTAAATTGGCTTTGGCCTCATCCACACTGGAAACTGGGGTGCCTCCTTTTTTCAACAAGTCAACCTGTCTTTTATAATTGACTTCCTTAAGAACCAAATCCGCCTGATTGAATTTCAGTAAAGCTTGATCGACGCTGTCGTCAATGGTGATCAAAGGCTGATCTTTTAATACGTATTGACCGGATTCGAAACTTATTTGAACCACATTGCCTGTGACTTGAGCACTGATGTCCACCCCATTCATGGCAACAAAATTACCAATGGTGCTGATGCTGGGCTGCCAATCGACGGCTTGGGCAGTGGCTGAAGAAACACTGACAGCGGGTGGCTCAAAGCTTGCAAAAAATCGAGCCATCATGAAGGATTTGATCAGGTTAAAGGCAATGATGCCCCCGAAAACCAGCACCAAGCCAATGATCATGATTTTTAAACGCCTATTCATTATGCCTTCCAAAGGGTTCACAACGTTTATCCGATTGTATCATATGGAAATTATTAATCCTTATAATAATAGGGCCAGTGGATTAATGAAATTATTTAGACAGATAATAAAAATATGTTACAATGGCGCTTTTCAAACACCATTTGGAGAACACCATGCCTTACTCTGATTTAGATGGATTGCATTCAGCCTTATTGCTGGCTGTCGAGTCCCGGGATACAAAACGAGCACAGATCATTTTAGAAACGGAAGGATGTGATGACAATGCCAGAAGCAGGCCTTACGACATCTCCTTGTTGTTCTGGGTGATGGTCTTTTCTTCTGATGCCATGATCGATTGTTTTTTAAAACATCAAAAGAAATCGAATCAACTCAATTATAAGGATTATTACCGAAACAACGACTTAATTTCTTCTCTTGCTACGCATGCAACCTCTTCGAACACCTATTGGAAACGCATCATTGGTTTTGTCCAAAAATATCCGGCTTGTGATGACATTTTGAAAAAAGATTACGGTCTGGCACTGCAGTACGCTGTCGCTGGTGGCCAACACGAGGCTGCTAAAGCCTTATTAAATGCAGGCGCCTCAATGCTTGAATTCAGAAACAATGACAGCAACAATTCCCTGTTGCATCATGCAGTCAGTGCAGGAGACGAGCGGATGGTTGCTTTGTTATTGCAATACGGTTGCAATAACAAGGCCATGAACACCGAGAGTCTGACTCCAATCCAATTCGTTTTTAAAACCTGGGCTAACCCGCCTCAAAACATATGGAATTGCATTTTACTCCTTTGCAAAAAGCACCCAGCTACTCAAGACCATCTGCTGAAAGAACAGTATGGTTTGGCTTTGTTTCAGGCAGTAAGCGCAGGCAAACACGAGAATCGCAAGACAATTGTTGCAAGCTGGGGCATCCATAACCTTAGAAGGGAAATCTTTATTGCACAAAGCCGTTGAACGTCTAGATACACCCATGGTTTCTTTGTTGATAGCTCATGGTTGCAGCTTAACAATCAAAAGCAATGACAAGACCCCTTTGGAATTGGCCGCCTCATGGAAAAATCCCTTTATGGTGGATGCTTTTTTAGCAAATGGTGCTGATTATAAACCCTGGTATGGTGAATCCTCCAGCAAAGTGCTTACTGGCTTATTCAAGGACAAAAAGATAGAACAAGCCTTCCATGAACGTTTCCATAAAGACCCTCTTAAAAATCACAACACCACCATGGCTGAACTGCTTCTTGATGAAATCAAGCAAGACCAAGGCGGTGTGAAATCATTTAGTACTGACATTGGATGGCAAAAGTATTCCTTAAACTCGTCTGATTCTATGATGAAACTAGCAACAACCTCCAATGCGAAGGAGCTGTTGATTGATTACATCAGTCATTTGGATCATGCCAGTAAAACCCAATTGATTGATGAATCTTTAAACAAAGATTCCAATTTATTTAAATTTTTTGCAGTTCAGCGTGGTTTCTTTGCAACCAGAGACAGTGCAGGCTCTTTTTTACAATTGAAAAAGATGCAAGAAGAATCGGCAAAGGTAGGTAATGCGGTGCAAGTGGAGGGAGAACTTGGAGACGATAATCCTATAGCTCAACCCGTTTAATATTTGACATTAAAGTTGTACTTGAGCTACTCGACCCCTGCGATTTGTCAATACAGACTAAACATTTTATTTATTTCATGGGCTCCGTAAAAACCCATTGACTAATTTAAGGACTTTGTTACCATGCAGTTTCCATTCAATTTAGGAGAATGCAATGAAGTTGAAGTCCTTTTTATTTGTTATGTGTTTTGGTTTAATCTCAACGGCTTTTGCAGAAAATGCCAGTTACTCCCATGCAACCAACCCCGATCGTTTGGCTGCTTCAAGCAATCAAACCATGGGTTGTGAGGTTCGAGTGTTTAATGACACCGCTCGTTACCCTTATTTTGATGGGTATGATGTTTATGTATCAACCAACGTGGACAATTATTATCGCACTTGGGTGGTTTCTCCTAACCATTTCCTGCCCATCAGTTTAATCTATGATGGCTATTGTCATGCTGGATTCGGTAACATTCGAATCACATCCTATTACTCTCCTACCTACAACACCGGATGGGTGGATCTAGGCAGCGACGTTCATGTGAATTACTTACAAAATAAATTGCAAGCATCCATTACAGCCAAGTAAAAATCCATTAATAAAGAGCATGTTAGATGCTCTTTATGTTTTCTGAGGAACATTTTATGAAAAAACTGTTAGCAGGTCTTCTTATTTTACCTCTGCTGGCTTCTTGTGAAGACGCAGAAAAATCGCACGTACAACCTAGGGTACAGGTCGAGCGTCCTGCACCACAAGTGGAGGTCACTCGTTCTCACCACCATCATTACAGAGTACCGGACAGACGCCCTGTACCTCCAGTGGTGATTGTTCCACCTCGTGGTCGCATATTACCCGATAGACCTCCGGTTCCACCAGTCGTCATCATTCCACCTCGTGGTCGAATGGTTCCTCAAGGGTATGATGAACCCAGAGGATACGATGACTCTCGGGGCAGAGATCGAGTGGTCGTGATTCAACCTCAGGTTCAAATTGAAAAAAACAGATACAATCGTACTCAATCTCAGGTACAGATCATCAGTCCTCCGCAAACTCCAGCACAAGTCAGCAATCCCAATCCAGTGGTGATTACTCGATCCCATTCCACAGTTTTTCCACGGGAAAGAGGCAGGCAAGGGCCTCAGACTTCTGTGACTCAATCCGCACAAGCCAGACCTCAAACCACGGCACCACAGCCTGTGCAACCCACACCACCTACCCCGGTTCAACTCACCGCACCTGAGGCAAAACCAACACCTGCTCCACAAAAAAGCGAAGAGACCAAAATAATCCCTCCACAAATGGTGATCAAACCTGAACCCACAGCTGAAGTGAAAGCAGAGGTGACTGCTCCCAAAATCGCTGAACCGGTTAAATCTCCAGAAGAGAAAAAATCCGAAGAAGCCAAAGCAAGTGAACCTGCCCAAGTCCAAATTCAAGCTGCTAGTACTGAACCAGGGCATTAAACCCTACGGACAAGTAGAATGGGCCTTGGTTTAACTCAAGGCTCAATCTATTGTACAAAAAACAACTGTTTTTCATGTTGTTTTGTCCAATGTCCAGTGATATCCTTAATGCCATTTTTACTGGGAACATTCCCTAAAAGCAAATGTCCCTTCAATCAAAGTCAATAGTCCACGTTTTAAGGATCAAGCATGTTTGATGAAAATTTTACCCTGCAAAATTTTGATGAAGCACTGTATAAAGCCATTGAGGCTGAAAAACGCCGGCAAGAAGATCACATAGAACTCATTGCCTCTGAAAATTACGTCAGTCCTCGAGTCTTAGTGGCACAGGGCTCCGTATTGACCAACAAATACGCCGAAGGCTACCCAGGAAAACGATATTACGGAGGCTGCGAGTACGTAGACCAGGCTGAAGAATTGGCCATAGTGCGCGCAAAACAACTGTTTAAAGCCGATTATGCCAACGTGCAGCCTCACTCCGGCTCGCAAGCCAATGCTGCCGTCATGATGGCTTTATTATCCCCGGGAGATACCATCTTGGGCATGGCCTTACCTCATGGTGGTCATTTAACCCATGGCTCCAAAGTCAATTTTTCTGGAAAGTTATACCAGGCAGTAGAATATGGGGTAGACGCTCAAACGGGTTTGATTGACTACGATGCACTGGAAGCTTTGGCCATCCAACACAAACCCAAATTGATCATTGCAGGATTTTCAGCCTATTCCCGAGTACTGGATTGGGCGCGTTTTAGAGCCATAGCCGATAATGTGGGCGCTTATTTAATGGCTGATATGGCTCACGTGGCCGGTTTGGTTGCAGTGGACTTGTACCCCTCCCCAGTGCCTTATGCAGACGTGGTCACCACAACCACCCATAAAACATTAAGAGGCCCAAGAGGCGGTTTGATCTTGTGCAAAGCCAATCCCGAGATTGAAAAAAAACTCAACTCCTCGGTGTTTCCAGGCATGCAAGGCGGGCCATTGATGCATGTGATTGCTGCAAAGGCCGTGGCCTTTGCAGAAGCTTTGCTGCCTGAATTCAAAATCTATCAGCAGCAGGTTTTAGACAATGCCAAAACCATGGCAGAGGTCTTACAAGGCCGAGGATTTGACATCGTCTCCAAGGGAACCGACAATCATTTGCTGTTGGTGGATTTGATCAATAAAAAAATAACCGGCAAAGACGCCGACGCGGCTTTAGGCAAGGCAAACATCACGGTCAATAAAAATTCGGTGCCCAATGATCCTTGCTCTCCTTTCGTTACCAGCGGGCTGCGTTTAGGCACCCCTGCAGTAACCACAAGAGGACTGAAAGAAAAAGAGATTTCTACAATATCACACTGGATAGCGGACATACTGGATGATCTGAATGACGACCTAACCATACGTCGCGTCCAGGCTCAGGCATTGATTCTGTGTCGACAATTCCCAGTTTATGGATAAATGATGCATTGCCCATTTTGTCAAACAGAAGATACAAAAGTGGTGGATTCACGCCTGGTAGTCGATGGGGCACAGGTGCGTCGTAGACGAGAATGTCTGAAATGCCATGAACGTTTCACCACCTTTGAAACCGCTGAACTCATCATGCCCTTGATCATCAAACAAGATGGCAGACGGGAAGCCTTCAATCAAACCAATTTGCGATCAGGCATGCTGCGAGCACTGGAAAAAAGGCCTGTAAGCATCGATAAACTGGAAAATTCAATTCATGCCATCACCCAAGAATTGCGTCGTAGGGGTGAACGGGAGGTGGATTCTCAATTGATAGGCGAGTTGGTGATGAAAGAATTATTTCAATTGGATCATGTGGCTTATGTGCGTTTTGCATCTGTTTACAAACGATTCAAGGACGTCAGTGATTTCAGACACACCATTGATGAAATGAATAAAGACGAATCATCCTAAGCAAATTATGTAACCGGAGTAACCTTGGAAAAACAATCGATCACAGGTAAAAAACGAGCACGAACACTGGCCTTACAAGCCCTGTATCAGTGGCTCATGTCTGGAACAGAACTCACCGAAATAGAAGCACAATTTCGCAGCAACAACAACATGGAAAAAGTCGATGGCGATTACTTTTGTCGTTTACTCTATGGTATTCCCAAAGAACTTGCTTTTATTGAAACCAGTTTTTCTCCCTTTTTAGACAGAGACATCCGCGACCTAAATCCCATAGAGCGTACCGTTTTACGCATTGGCTCCTTTGAATTATTGCGCTGTCCAGAAATTCCTTTTAAGGTCGTCTTGAATGAATCCATAGCACTCACCAAACAATTTGGCTCCCAGGACGGACATCGTTACGTCAACGGCGTCTTAAACAATTTAGCACGACAGGTGCGTTCTATTGAGATAGGCCTGGGATCTGCATATGAATAAGCAGCCTTTCGGCCATGGATGAATTTTCCCTTATCCACCAATTTTTCAAAAGCATCCCACTCAAGCAGGACAACGTCCTTGTTGGCATAGGAGACGATGCCGCCTGTTTGCAAATCCCCCCAAAAATGAATGTATTGGTGAGCACGGACAGCTTGGTTTCTGGTGTTCATTTTCTTCCAGAATGGGATGCCTACGACATTGCCACTAGGGCCGTGCAAGTGAACGTCAGTGACATGGCTGCCATGGGCGCGGAACCTCATTGGCTTATTCTTGCACTCACCCTGCCCCAAATCAATCCCAGTTGGTTGGATTCTTTTTCACAAGGTTTAAAAGCCAGTCTCAATCAATTCAATATGGATTTAATCGGAGGCGATACCACCCAAGGCCCTTTGTCCATGACATTGACCATCATGGGACTTGCGCCAACAGGCAAAGCCATATTACGAGGTGGGGCAAAACCTGGAGATGTGATCTTGGTATCCGGGGAATTGGGAGGGGCAGCCCTTGCCCTCAAACTATTAAATGAAAAAATCTTAACCGCGGACAGAGCCCAGTTGATGGAGAAATTGCTCCATCCCCAAGCTCGAGTGGATTTAATCCCCTTTCTACGCGCTCATGCGTCTGCTGCCATTGATATTTCCGATGGACTCAGTGGGGATTTAAATCACCTATGCAAAGCCAGCGGGGTGGGTGCTTGCATCAGCCGCGATGCCATTCCCATCCATCCTTTATTGGATACTTACTGCAAGCACCAAGCTCTTGACTTAGCCCTCACAGGCGGTGATGATTACGAATTGTGTTTTACAGTGCCCTCAATGCGATTAGCCGCTTTGATGGATGATCTCAAACACGCGAGTGTCTTATGTTATCCCATTGGTTTCATTGAAAAAAACCCTGGATTAAGAATTCAAATGGAGGATGGTTCTTTAGAGGAATTAAAGCCTTGTGGCTATACGCATTTTTATAAGGATGAGAACAAACCATGACTGCTAGCCATTTAGCCAATAAAGTATGGCAAGATCCAGTTTATTTCATTGCCTTTGGTTTTGGCAGTGGCTTGTCGTCCTTCGCGCCTGGAACATGTGGCACTCTGGTCGCGGTGCCGCTTTATCTGTTGCTGATGCACTGTCATTGGAGCATTTATTTGCTTGCCACGATTTTAGCCTTTTTTTTAGGCGTTTGGGTCAGCGACAAAGTGACACGTGATTTAGGAATACAAGATTACAAGGGCATCGTTTGGGACGAAGTAGTTGGTTATTTATTAACCATGTTTTTAGCTCCTCCTGGATGGTTATGGGTGGTTTGGGGCTTCATTTTGTTTCGAATTTTTGATATTTGGAAACCCCAACCCATCCGCCTTGTGGATCAAAAATTACCCGGGGGCATGGGAATCATGTTGGATGATTTGTTGGCCGCGATACCCGCATGGATCCTATTGCATATTCTAGTTTGGAGCCTTCATGTTAAATGAAAATCATAAAGAACTCATCAGTATGGGCCTAACGATAGGTATCATTTGTCTTACCTTGTTTATTGCCAAAAATTTCATCACCTCCATCGTGTGGGCCGCCATCATTGGGATTGCAACCTACCCGCTGTACGTCCGCTGGCGCACCCTGTTCCTCGGATTTGATAACACATCTGCCTTGGTTTTCACTTTATTGATTGGTTTGCTGCTGCTGCTTCCCTTGAGTTGGTTGTTGGGCATTTTGGTTAAGGAAACTCAATTGTTCGTCAATTTTTTGCAACATCTCAATAAAAATGGTGATGCAGCTCCAGGTTTTTTAAAAAATTTTCCTTTCATCAACAATGAATTAGTGGCCTATTGGGATGAAAACATTGGAAAACCCGGTTCTCTCCGGCACTTGCTTTCGAATTGGCATCTCTCACTCAGTCCAACGGGGTATTACATTAAAACCATCGGTTTTAGCTTGGCACATAAAAGTTTCCAAGTGGGCTTTACCTTGCTGACCTTGTTTTTTTTCTACAGAGATGGCGACAAATTGCTTTTACAAATCCATCACGTGGGCGAATATTGCTTAGGTGAGAGATGGTTTCGTTATGCAGACAAGTTACCCAAGGCTTTACGCTCCACGGTCAATGGTACTATTGTGGTAGGCATAGGCGTGGGTGTTTTAATGGGGATTCTGTTATGCGCTTGTGGGTTTTCCTGCACCCACATTAACGGGATTCATCACCGCACTCGCTGCCATGATTCCCTTCGTGGTTCCAATCGTGCTCCTAATTGTAGCCCTTATTTTATTTTCAACCAAAAGCATCATCGGTGCAGTAATCGTGGTCATTTGGGGAACCATTGTTATGTTCGTAGCCGACCATTTCATCAAGCCCGCCCTCATCGGTGGGGCAATTGAACTGCCCTTTTTAGCCGTTTTATTTGGTATATTAGGCGGCGTTGAAACCCTAGGTTTATTGGGTTTATTCATTGGTCCCATCGTCATGGTTTTGTTTGTAACCTTATGGCAAGAACCTCAAGGTAAACCGCATATCAGACTAGAGACCCCTGTTGCTAAAAAAATGAGTTAATTCGTACACTTATCAAAAGAAAAGTTGATGGTAAAGTTCAAGGTATGCAGCGCGTAGCGAATGTTATCCGGTATCAAAAAGGAATCGGCGGTACTGAGGGTACCTGTGCTGTTGATAGTACCCGTAGCGAGATAACGGTAATCCATAGCAATCCAAGTGAAATCGTCTAAAAATACATTGACTCCAAGGATTCCTTGTGCGGCTGTGCTGTTAAAGTTGGCCTTGGCTGCATAAGAAGAATTGACGCCTAAAGGTAATGGCAAAGTCGTATTCACAAAATTAATGGTATCTCGAATCCTGACGGCACCAATCCCTAGGCCAATGTATGGAACAATATTGCACTCGGGATCTGTTCTCAAAAAATCATAATAGGCATTGATCATGCCATACAAGGCAGCCGTATTGCCTTTGAAACCGGTTCCATTGACAAGAAAACTATCCTCTAAACAGTCACCGGTGAAAGGAACAAGAGGACTGAGTAGCGTACAAGTTCCCACATTCAAGCTTTGTGAATTGATGTAGTTGAAAAGCAGCTCCGCTTCTGCACGAAAGTTGCATAGTCGATAACCAATTTGAGCGCCACCACCGCCACCAATTTTATTATTATTCACCCTAGCGATTGGAGTCACGGGAGGCAGTATGAAATCAGGCATGACGATGAAGTAGCTGTCGGGTCCATGAGAAATTTCACCCAAGAGTCCTCCATAAAACCCTGGCATTGGATTTGCGGCAAAGGCCAGGGTATTGAAGGCCAAACTTGAAATCACACTGAGTCGAATTAATTGCTTCATTCCATATCCTTACTGATGGTTGCATAATCCAAATGATAAATCAGGCCTACAACCGCCTTTATTATTATTTTTAATTACCACATGGTATCTTGTTGCCTTAAATTTGCAAGTCCTAATCGATTCGCATTTGTGTTTCAAATATAATAAAATAACCAAAATTTTAAACACAGGAATTCATCATGGCTTTAGATACCGATGTACTCATTGTTGGAGCAGGACCTATAGGGCTTATTAATGCTTCGGGGAATGAAACGGCTTAATTCAGAACTCAAGATAGTGGTACTGGAAAAATATGCCCAATATCAAAGAACGCATACTTTAATCGTGGATCCCAAGCAGCTCAAAGCTCTAATCAAGGCCACCGATAGCCAAAATGATCCCCAATTGCAAGCTCTTGTAGCTCAATTGGAAAAAGATCCTCACATCCGTACCAATGCATTGCAACAAACCTTTACCCAAATGGCCCAAGACTTAGGAGTTGAGATCCGTGGGGAGCAAGAAGTCAAGACAGAGGAGATTGAACAACGCATACAACAAGAATACCCCAATGCAAGGCTTATAATCGGTGCAGATGGCACGCACAGTGTGGTCAGTGAATGCTTATTTTCCGAAGACAATCAAGTGAAGCATGAATACGATTACGTCTTGCAATTGCGTTATGAGATCAATGGCCAAGCCAAAGCCCCAGGGATTCAAACCCAGGAGTTTTTACAACTGATGGCAAGAAAGGGCTTGATTGGAAATGAATACGTCGGTCATTTTGATCAGGGAAAAACTCCGGTGACCATGCAAATCATGATCTCAAAAGCGGATTTCCTTGCCTTACAAAAGGCGACTTCAAAAAATCCTTTAAAGCCTTTTGCCACCGTGAATTCAGAGCGGGCTATAATCGATGCACCTCAATTGCCGGCACAAATAAACTCCTTTCTGACCGCTTACCTGACTCGAAAAATACAAGATTCAAAGTCACTAGGACAAGACCTTGATAGAGAATCCATACGCATCAGCGTCAATGAAGCGCCTGCCACTCATGCCAAAGAAGTGGTCAGGGCTCATGGGGATGCTCGAGTGGTCTTGGAAGGAGACGCAGCCTTAGGATTGTCTTATTTTAAAGGGTTAAATGCTGGCCTTGAAGCTACTGCTAAATTTTTATCCATCATGAAGGCTTCCATTCAAGAGGCATTCCATACCGTAGATGCATTGGACAGCAATTTGTTGAGATACCAAACTTGGTTCTTAGAAGACTTTGCACCTAAAAAAGTCGACGAAGTGGGTATGTACAGCTTTTTATGGATCCGAAGTGCCATGGCACTTATGAAAACGGTGCAGTGGTTCAAAAACGGTTCACAAGCCGATTTCGATGAAGACTTGACCCCTGAAATTCAAACTTACTTCGACTATTTGGTAAACAATTTAGGAAAAGACAAGCGGTGGAAACTCTTCCCTCACCGTGCTTATGATCCGGTTCAATTTTGGCAATTGGGTTATGTGCCTTTGATTCATACGACCAAAAAAATTGCAAAAATTTTCGTCGATTACCTCAAACCTTATAAAAGCAAAGCTCAGAATCACACAAGATTTTAAACAGCCTTTGGTTGGATTGGCCAATGCACTCATTGGATTAATTAAAATCATCAAAGGTGCTTTTACTTTCAATTTGAAACTGTTTGCTGATGGTTTATTCTCTTCAGTGCGTGGGGCTGTAGAGATTACAACCACACCCTTGACTTGGTTTATAAAACCCCTGACACGAGGTTTGGCTACTCTGTGTCATGGTGGCTTTAAAAAAATTGAAGAAAACAAAGGCATCCAGTCTTTGGTCCACTTAGGCCAAAAGAATTTAAGCGAAAGCGAGACCAAGGCGGTTACTTCCAGCATGAAAGCATTCGAATTGCTGGGTATTTGTCATGATTTGCATAGAAAATATCATAAATCCATTTCCAGAGGCCAGGCTACGTCCATAGAAACAAAACAGGAAGAAGAAATCTTCCGTCGAACGATGGCTCATCCAGAAATAGGTAGACAAGCTTTGGCTGGTTATTTCGCTTTATTTTCTGTACCAGAAGAAAAAGGTGTTAAAGAAAGAGAAGCCGCGGATGAACCCTTAATAATCAGAATTTAAGAAAAAAAAAGAACATTTTAATGGCATTGCTGGCAAAAAAATATATAATCCTGCCGATTTAAGAATTTTCATAAGGAATCATTATGTTTGGAAAAATACCATCCGATGTAAAATCAGAAAAGCCAGGTCAAGATAAAAAGTTACACGTTTATTTAGCCGGACCCGATGTTTTTTACCCTGCACCCGCGGCGGTTGGAGCCATGAAAAAACGCATGATTGAGGAACAAGGTTGCGTGGGCCATTACCCTTTGGATACGCCAATACCCGAATTTAAAGCCGATGAGGCAACTGCCTTAAAAATTGCCGAAGCGAATGAAGCCTTGATGGATATGTCACAAGTGATTCTCGTCAACATGACCCCTTGGCACGGTCCATCCATGGACGTAGGTACTGCTTTTGAAACTGGGTATATGCGGGCCAAAGCGAAACATGCCCCTGGTGGGGTGTTGATCATTGGTTATTATGAGGGCATGGTCAATCGAAGTTTCATGGATAGAGTGGCGGCAATGGTTTGCAACAATGATGTGGTCCACCATGCAGATGGACTGATTTTAGACCAAAAAGGAAATTCGCTGGAGAATTTTTCCTTACCTGAAAATCTAATGATCACGTCTGCAATCAAAAAAACCGGTGGGTTTATTTTTTCAAGTTTTGAGGAAGCTGTGGACAACATCACGATGCTTTGGGCCGAAAAACAACAGCCTAAAGGCACGCTTTTAGAGACCGAGGACTCTTCTAACTATGCACCCTACAAATCGTAGCCTGGATGAAGTGCTGCGAAATCCGGGGAATCTGGAGCCACTCCAATTCCAGATTCCGCTGCGCTTCTTCCAGGCTACAGCCTCTAAGTCTACTTTTTCTTACTTTCCTTTATCAGATCAGTCAGTGTCTTTTCAATGATTAGAAAGGATTTTTGCATATAATCCAAAGCCTTATGACCATTTTCAACCGCCAGATTCATTTGTTTTTCTAAGAAATCTTCTGGTTTTTTAATTTGGGCTATTTCTTCTGGCTTTAAATAAGATAAATCTTGTAAGGCTTTCATGTTTAATTCGGCGATGGCAAGAAAAGGCGCTTGTATTTTTTTAGCCATTTCACTCCACTTTTCAAACTGTTGTTCGTTCATGATTTTACTCCTTAATGTTGCAGTGCACAATTAAAGTGTATATCTTTTGCCATACCGTTGTCAAGTTTATTGACCATTCCTTTTGCAATGCAACAGAGCTTTATTTGTTACGGCTGGTTTTAAACAGATCCTGCCATTGATCCACCATAGTGTTCATCTGTTGATTCCAGGTGTCAACGGCTTGTTGGTAAGGATTGTTGTGCAAAGGCTTTTCCATCATCTGGAATAAATGCTCCACCATCGTTTTCAGTGAGGCATGCATGGGATGATTGGCCAAACAAATGATTTGTCGTAAAATCTCAGGAGACAAAAACTGGGTGGAGCCTGCTTCCATCTCCACAATAATCTGCAGTAAAATGGAATTGGTTATATCATTCCCTGTTTTTGAATCTTCAATTTTAAAAGTTAGGCCCTTTACAACGTATTCTTGCAATTGCTCCAGGGTGATGTATTGGCTAATTTCTGTATCATAAAGCCTACGGTTTTTATATTTTTTGATTAATCTTGTCATCTTCTAGCCTTACATGTATTGCCCGCCATTAACATCCAAATTTGTTCCAGTAATAAAACCCGATTCAGGAGAAGCAAGAAAGGCCACGGCTTCGGCAATTTCCTTTGGTTCTCCCAAACGACCCATAGGGATACTCCCCACAATGGAATCCAATATTTCTGTTCTCATGGAGGCAAGCATGGGGGTTTTAATGTAACCTGGTGAAATGGTGTTTACCGTGATCCCTTTGTTTGCTACTTCCAAAGCCACACTCTTGGTAAAGCCAAATAAAGCGGCTTTGCTGGAGGCATAATTCGATTGACCAAACTGACCCTTACGTCCATTGATGGATGAAATACTGATAATGCGCCCATAGCATTTGTCCAACATAAAGGGTATCACATTTCGAGTCATGTTAAATACACTGGTTAAATTGGCATCAATGACTTCTTGCCATTGCAAAGCCGTCATTTTTTGCAATCTGGAATCTTTTGTAATACCCGCATTATTCACTAAGAGATCTATCTGACCGTATTGTTCTATGGCGTCGACTACTAGTTTTTGACAATCGGCAAACTGAGTGATGTCACCATAAGCGATGTCCATGTCAAATCCTAAATTTTTTTGTTCTGCCTGCCATCTCTTCGCTTCCTCATGTTGTTTGTTTTTAAAATAACAAGCGAGCACTTTGTAATCCCCAGCAAGTCGCTGACATCTTGCCGAACCGATTCCTCCAGTTCCACCAGTAACGATTGCTATCTTAGGTTCCATAACCGCTCCTTGTTTGATATGAGTTCAAAGTACAGACGATATTAATATTAGGAGAGAATATGAGTTTTATCAAAAAAGGACATGAACAGATGAATAGGAAGTGCAAAAACGTCGTAGCCAGGTTGATAAACCTGGACTACGAATACTGACTTAGAGGTTAACTACCCCTGCGCCGAATAAACTGGCACGTAAGCTTTAATTTGTTGGGAAAATTGCCTAAGCACTTCAAGGCCGGATTCTTCAGCTTGACGACACCATTGCTGCAAAGCTTCAACCAAATCTTTCTGAGAAGAGGCTGTTTTTAACCACACATTTTGCAAGGATTGTTTGTAAGCATAAACAACTTTCAATTGTTCACGGGCCTCCAATAATTATTCAAACGTCTTTTGGCCTTGATTGTTAGCAATTTATCTTCACGACGCAGCAAACTGCCGGCGCGCTGAAACAGTTTCTTCTCTTCTTTGTTTTCTTAACAGTATTTTTCTCCAACTTGAGGATGGGTCTGATTACTTTTTTATAATAATGAGACATCACTTGAAAGCGATTCGAAATCACGGCCTTGACCGTGTCGAGATCCACCTGGAGTTTGCCTTCTTCAACCGCAAGTTTAGGTGGCAATTTCTTCACTTTGGCTAAACCTAAAAAGGAGAGGATGCGGATATACAACCATCCAAGATCAAACTCCCACCATTTTACGGAAAATTTGGCTGAAGAAGCAAAGGTATGATGATTATTATGCAACTCCTCACCGCCAATCCAAAATCCCCAAGGGATAATGTTGGTTGCCGCGTCTGGGCACTCAAAGTTTCTGTAGCCCCAATAATGACCAACCCATTGATACGCCGGCTGCAAACAAAGGGATCCACATCATCTGGATGGCCCAAACGGTAAGGCCTGGCACACCAAATAGAATCAAATCAATGCCTAACATGAATCCAATACCTTTGTCCGAATGTCTGGAGTAAAGTCCCGCTCAAGCCAATCCGTAGGCGTTCCATGAGAATATTTGGCTATCATGTCTTTGTTTTTCCGAGCCTCTCGGTACAGTTCAGCTCCCTGCCAAAAAACCTTTTTAATGCCATACACCACTGGACTGTGAGGATCGCCCTCCACATCCGATGAGGCATGATGCTTACGATGAATAGCCACCCAATCGGCGGTAACCATACCTGTAGTCATCCAAAGCCAAAAACGAAAAAAATGGCTAACAATAGGATGAAGGGTCAGTGCTCTATGCGTTTGATAGCGATGCAGATAGATGGTGACGGCTGCTATTGTAATTTGCGCGAACATCACGGTGGCGCCTACATAGCCCCAGAAAGACAAATTTAAGTAACCAAATAGCATAATACCCCCTATCCAATGCGTATAAACTAAGGTAAGAGGTCACACTCCTCAAAATGAGTTGGTGCTGCATTCAGCCAATGTGGGTGACCTATTACAAAAAATCAACTACCCTATTACTCGTATGATAACACATTTTAGACATAAATTTGCATCCTTTTGAGATGTAGTCGATAATTAACTTAAGAATCAATTGATTGGAGAGAAGCAATGATGAAGGATAAACCACTCATTTTTCAAAATTTAGTGCCTTTTTTTGTCGTAGGGATTTCCATCGCACTGCTTTTAGCTCTGCTGTTTGTTTTTGCTTACGTGCTGGTTTGGGGGTTGATAATCGGTGGTATTCTTTGGATTGGCTATGCGCTCAAATGTTATTTTTTTCCATCAGAGACTGCTCATAAACCCATTCAAAAAAAAGAAAAGGGGCGAATCATTGATCATGAAGACAAGTCATAGCTCTTTCAAAGATTAATTATTAAATTCTCTGGGCAATTTAATGAACTTATCGTATGATAAGTCATCTTGTGATCACTTGCTACCATCATGAAAATTGGCAGAATTCGAACAGCGTGGATCATTTGTACCTTAGTTTTTTATACCATGATGGTGTGCTTGCGCTCTGTATTTAAATATTTTTTCAGCACTCCGACCAGACCCTGGGTAGATAAAACCATTCACAATTGGGTGGACCAATTATTGAATGCCGTGCATGTTCAATACAAGGTAATCAATCCTCACCACTACAAGCCTCCATCTGGACGGGCCATCGTTTTAATGTGCAATCATTCCAGCGCTTTTGATATTCCTCTTAGTTTTAAAGCCTTCCCACATCACTCCATTCGCATGCTGGCTAAAAGAGAGCTTTCAAAAATTCCCCTATTAAGTAAGGGCATGTCAGCCGCCGAATTCCCTTTTGTAGATAGGAAAAATCGATATCAAGCCATCAAAGACTTGGCTGATGCGCAAAAATTAATGGAAAGTGGCATTATGTTATGGATTGCTCCTGAAGGCACTCGCTCCAAGAATGGGAAATTGGCTCCTTTCAAAAAAGGAGCATTCATAACGGCCATTCAGGCCGACGCAATCATCATCCCAATAGGAATACGAGGGGCTTTTAATATTCTTCCTGCCCGGTCTTCGAATGTTAATTTATACCAAAAAGCCGAAATACACATTGGAAAACCAATCGATGCAGCCACTTTCACACTGGAACATAAAGACGAGCTCATTGAGAAAACCTACCAGGCTATTAAAGAATTGGTGGGTGAGTAACTATAAAAGCAAATCTGGATATTACCAATTTGCTGATGTTCTAACCCACCACATACCCCTTTGGTTTTACTCAATTGATTCCATGAACGCACAAGAACACTTCCTGCTGCAAACTGTGCTTTCATCAATTGAGCAGTTCGAGGGCGTAACGGCCTTTTAACAATAAAGCAACTGCTTGAAGACTTTGCACGAATTTTTGCTCAAGCATTAGTAAAATGAATGAAATAAACGTATGTTCGAAAACCATACATTTATTTCAGGTGTAATGGAAGCTTTTTACTGGTTACCCGGTTTGTCCGAACACTAATGCTTTAAATGGCATAATTTTTTTCAGGGGAACTCCACCTCATTTTCATGAAGAAGTGAAAGCAGTGCCGCAGGACAAACAAAAACTTCAGCAATCTTTTGAACACTTAAAGCAAGAGATACAAGCATTTTGGGATGGGGGTTTTACTTCGTTTTAGCCAGTTCTTTGACCACGCATTCAGGGACGAATTGAGAAACATCCCCATTCAACATCGCAATTTCTCTTACTAAAGTGGAAGAAATGAACATTAAATTTTCTGAGGGAGTCAAAAATAAAGTTTCAATTTGTTTAGACAATTTTCTGTTCATTCCAGCCAATTGAAATTCATATTCAAAATCCGACACCGCTCGTAAGCCCCGCAAAATGATGCTGGCTTTTTGTTCCATTACAAAATCAATGAGTAAATTATCAAAACCCATCACTTTTACGCTTGGTAGGTCATGAAGCACTTCCTTCAACAAGTTGATCCTGGTTTGTAAAGGGAGATAAGGCTTTTTCATGCTATTGGAAGCTACTGCGATTATCAATTCAGGAAAAATCTTTGCCGCACGAGAAATGATATCCAAATGACCATTGGTTACTGGATCAAAGGTTCCGGGGTAAATTGCTTTTAGAGACATGTGGTTGATATGATTTGCAAATAGCCCGAGTTTACCGTATCGTTGAATGAAAAACCACATAAAATAGGTTTGAGATGTTCAACACCAAACGCATGATCATTCTTATTTTCTTCAGTTTATTCATGGCTTGCTCGCCTTTAAAGGCAAAAGTTGCACCCCATGCAAATAAATCATCCAAAGCTACAAAAACCAATTCTCAAATAGCCAGCATTACCGCCTGGGAAATTGTTGGGGCAATTGCTGCAAAAAATAAGTCTAAGGGCTGGTCCGCCACATTGCATTGGTTGCAAAGAGGGCCGCAAGCCTATCAAATTCGTTTAATGGGCCCTCTAGGCAATGGATCCGTCATGATCAGCAAACAAGGCAACCTAGTCTATTTTCAAAGTGGGCATAAAAAATCCATGTCAAAAAATGCCGAAGAATTGTTGTTGAAGCAAACCGGCATTCGGCTACCGGTAGGCAACCTGTATTATTGGATTAGAGGACTTCCAGCTCCAGGACAGGTCAAATCCGCATTTTACGATCAATCCAAACACCTACAAATCCTTAGACAAAATGGCTACCAAATCAATTTCTATCAATACAATTCCATAAATGGCAGGGCTCTACCTACCCTAATACGTCTGCAAGGAAATGATCTTAGAGTAAAAGTGGTCATTAAACGTTGGGCTCTGAAAGCTTAAAAAACGTGGAAAATGAAATTTGTATGAATAATTTGCTTTTTTAAAGTTGACAACTTGTGAAAACAACTGCAAAATACGCAACAGCTTGCAGGGAAGGATGCTAATATCGAACTCAAGGACGAATTTTAAGAATCCGTAAATTTTAGGGGTGTCGCCAAGCGGTAAGGCACAGGGTTTTGATCCCTGCATACCTAGGTTCGAATCCTAGCACCCCTGCCATTTTCTTATTGATTCAATTAAAAGCGCGATTTAATCTTAAGGAAAGTGTTTTTTTCTAGATTCAAGTAAACAGACAGCAGAAGATAACCTGGAAGGATGCGTTCAAACAATCGCTCAAATAATAATAATATCTTTTTGGCTGTCTTCTGCTATGTGTTTAAAGTGATTCACTCAATTAAGGCTTCTTTATCCATGTCAACCATGATGATTTTTACCGGAAACTGCAAATCCAGAATTGGCCGTTAAAATATCTTCTCACTTACAAATACCTATTGGTAAAGCAATCGTAGGCACCTTTAGTGATGGTGAAACTATTGTTGAAATCTTAGAAAATGTTCGCGGCAGAGACGTTTTCGTCCTTCAATCCACCTGTTCTCCAACAAATAACAATTTAATGGAGCTTTTAACCATTGCAGATGCTTTGAGACGCTCTTCTGCTGCGCGTATTACTGCGGTTGTGCCTTATTTTGGTTATGCTCGTCAAGACCGGCGCGTTCGGTCTGCTCGAGTACCCATCACAGCAAAAGTCGTAGCCGATATGATGGCATCGGTTGGCATCTGTCGCGTTCTGACGGTGGATTTGCATGCGGATCAAATTCAAGGTTTTTTTTACATGCCTGTGGATAACGTTTACTCAACCCCCATCCTCTATGAAGACATCATCAATCAACATTTAGACAGGCTTATGGTCGTATCTCCCGATGTCGGTGGTGTGGTTAGGGCTCGAGCCATGGCAAAACGTTTAAACGATGCTGAGATTGTCAATAATCGATAAACGACGCAGTGGTCCAAATAAATCCGAAGTCATGCATATCATTGGCGACCCAACCGATAAACATTGCATCATCGTGGATGACATCGTGGATACTGCAGGAACTATGTGTACTGCTGCGCATGAATTGAAAAACAGTGGCGCTAAAAGCGTGAGAGCCTATATCACGCATCCGGTTTTATCCGGGGCTGCGGTTCATAATATCAAAAATTCAGTGTTGGATGAAATCGTAGTCACGGATACCATCCCTTTGTCCTTGGAGGCACAACAGTGCAATAAAATTCGCGTCGTGAGCCTTGCAGAGATGCTTGCACAAGCCATTAAACGTGTCAATGTTGAAGAATCCGTTAGCTCGATGTTTTCTGAATCCAATTAATTCTTACTCAGTTGCTATGATCTAAAATCCCCACAGGAAGTGCATAGAAATGAAAGACAGCAGTCTACCCAAAGACATCATTCGAATCATTCGTAATAAAGAGACAGAAGCTCCCCAGAGCGGGATTTACAATCATGCTACACAAGGTGGCACTTATTTATGTCGCAGTTGCGGTAGAGCCTTATTTCATTCCAAAACAAAGTTCAATTCCTCCTGTGGATGGCCAAGTTTCGATGGTTCAATCCGTCAAACCGTAACAGAAGTACCCGATGCAGATGGGATTCGAACAGAAATTGTTTGCGCTCACTGTCAGGCTCATTTAGGCCATGTTTTCGATGGGGAAGGCTTTACTAAAACCAATAGACGCTTTTGTGTGAATTCATTAAGTCTGGATTTTGTTGAAAACTCAAACGTCTTGCAAACTGAGGAAGCAATAGTAGCCGCGGGTTGTTTTTGGGGTGTGCAATATTACCTACGTCGACTTCCTGGCGTATTAAAAACCGAAGTAGGATACACCGGTGGGCATACTACCGCACCGACTTACCATGAGGTATGCAGTGGATCCTCTGGTCATTATGAAGCCATACGCATTGTGTTTAACCCGGAAGAATTAAGTTATGAAAACCTCTTGAAGTATTTTTTTGAAATTCATGATCCAACACAACAGGATGGACAGGGGCCGGATCGGGGACAGCAATACCAAAGCATGGTTTTTTATTACGATGAAAATCAAAAAAAAGTAGCCGAACATTTAATTCAAATCTTGCAAGAAAAAGGTCATGCAGTGGCCACTAAAGTTTTGCCTGTCAGTGTATTCTGGTTGGCAGAAAAAGAGCATCAAGAGTATTATGAAAAAACCGGACATATGCCTTACTGCCATAGGTATACCAAACGATTTTAACCCAATGAATTTAATTGACTTTTAACAGATTGAGCGCATGGACAATGGGTTGCGTTTTAGAAAGATCCCGTTGAGAAGGAAACATTCGATTAAAGAAACCATAACCTGAAATGCCTGTGCCGGGAAAAAACCCGGATGCGCATCCATTTCTGGTAAAAAGCATCCTGACTGCAGCACCGGATAATAGCACCAGCATGAGTAAACCTCTAATGGCTTGTAATACCGGGTGAAGCGATTTTTTGGTACTCATTTGTTGTTGAATCGTGGATGCTTGTGCGGCTGAAACTTGCATTCCCGCTGCATTGGGTACATTGAAGGTATAGGAAACCAGATCATCGATGTTTTTTTTATCCTGGATGGATGCAGTATAATAAGAATCCTGATACAAAGCGGTGATCGCCTTGAATGCAGTTACTAGAGCATGCTGTGGATCGAAGGCGTTTGAGCCTTTTGGGAAAACCTCACGGATCTTGCGGTTTAGAATTTCCAAAGCATGTAGAAGACAATCGTCCCCTACAATTCGTTGAGATAACATTTTTTTATAGGTTGCAAAAGCGGTTGATTGATTCCATAAGTCGTTTACTAAAACTGGGCTTTTGAGTTTTGTTTCTGATTTTACCTCAAGCCAACTTGGAGCTAAAGGTATTAATACCTCGTCTAAATCCTCGCGTTTATTTTCCCAAGTCAAATCTTTGGGAATTTTTTTCTCAGCATTAGGATGATAGAGATCCGCACCATGGAAGCACAGAAGCTCTATGGCCGGTTTTGGCCAACCATTGATGATGGCACTGTGTAGAAACGAATTGCCACTGGAAGTAAAACAGATTCCATTTAATTTGATCAGCGGTTTTTTTTCTATTAATTGTCTGAGTAAATCCATTGGATGATTTGTTTTAATGCTATTTATTAAAAAAAGAATGCTTTGTTGACGGGTGTGCTCTGTAAGCTCCAAGCCTAACATGAAATCAATCACTTGAGGTAATTGATTATCAATGGCCAGCCAAAGGGCTTTGCACTCTTTTTGGGGAGATTCAAAATGATTGGGACTGGCTCCTGCTCTTAAGCATTTCAATGCATCCGCTTGATTTTTAGCCTGAATGCTTTTCAATAAAAGTTGATCTTTGATAACCTGACTGATTTTACCTGCGTGGTTTTCGAGGAAACTGACAGCTAGATCAAACCGATCCTTGGCCAAGAGATTGGTCATCACGAGCTCTACTTGTTCATTAGGCAAGTGAGTACGATTCCCTTTGGCAGGAGCCAGAAAAATCTGGATGAGGTCCAATCGATTGAATTTAAGAGCGAGTTCTAAGGCTGATTCTGACTTAGCATTTTCTTTATGCCCTGCATGGGCTCCATGATCTATCAGCAATTGAATGGTTTCCACAGACCAATTATTCACTATGGCTGCGTGCAGAGCAAAATAGTTGTTTTGAGTGAAGCGGATGATGTTTAAATCAATGGGACCTTTGGTTAATAGTTTTTTAAGGAGTTCAATGGATTGCTCTGTTTTTCTATTCATCAGCAGAAGAATGCTTTGTTGACGGGTGTGTTCTGATAGTTCTAAGCCCAGCATGAAATCAATCACTTGAGGTAATTGATTATCAATGGCCAGCCAAAGGGCTTTGCAATCTTTTTCGAGAGATTCAAAATGATTGGGACTGGCTCCTGCTCTTAAGCATTTCAATGCATCCGCTTGATTTTTAGCCTGAATGCTTTTCAATAAAAGTTGATCTTTGATAGCCTGACTGATTTTATCTGCGTGGTTTTCGAGGAAACTGACAGCTAGATCAAACCGACCCTTGGCCAAGAGATTGGTCATCACGAGCTCTACTTGTGCATTAGGCAAGTGAGTACGATTCTCTTTGGCAGGAGCCAGAAAAATCTGGATGAGGTCCAATCGATTGAATTTAAGAGCGAGTTCTAAGGCTGATTCTGACTTAGCATTTTCTTTATGCCCTGCGTTGGCTCCATGATCAATCAGCAATTGAATGGTTTCCACAGACCAATTATTCACTATGGCTGCGTGCAGAGCAAAATAGTTGTTTTGAGTGAAGCGGATGATGTTTAAATCAATGGGACCTTTGGCTAATAGTTTTTTAAGGAGTTCAATGGATTGCTCTGTTTTTCTATTCATCAGCAGAAGAATGTTTTGTTGACGGGTGTGTTCTGATAGTTCTAAGCCCAGCATGAAATCAATCACTTGAGGTAATTGATTATCAATGGCCAGCCAAAGGGCTTTGCAATCTTTTTCGGGAGATTCAAAATGATTGGGACTGGCTCCTGCTCTTAAGCATTTCAATGCATCCGCTTGATTTTTAGCCTGAATGCTTTTCAATAAAAGTTGATCTTTGATAGCCTGACTGATTTTACCTGCGTGGTTTTCGAGGAAACTGACAGCTAGATCAAACCGACCCTTGGCCAAGAGATTGGTCATCACGAGCTCTACTTGTGCATTAGGCAAGTGAGTACGATTCTCTTTGGCAGGAGCCAGAAAAATCTGGATGAGGTCCAATCGATTGAATTTAAGAGCGAGTTCTAAGGCTGATTCTGACTTAGCATTTTCTTTATTCCCTGCGTTGGCTCCATGATCAATCAGCAATTGAATGGTTTCCACAGACCAATTATTCACTATGGCTGCGTGCAGAGCAAAATAGTTGCTTTGAGTGAAACGGATGATGTTTAAATCAATGGGACCTTTGGCTAATAGTTTTTTAAGGAGTTCAATGGATTGCTCTGTTTTTCTATTCATCAGCAGAAGAATGCTTTGTTGACGGGTGTGTTCTGATAGTTCTAAGCCCAGCATGAAATCAACCACTTGATCTAGCTTGTTTTCAAAGGCCTGCCAAAAAACTTTGCAATTGTTTTCAGGGATTTCAAAATTGGGATCAGCCCCTGCAGATAAGTAGAGCATGGCCTCTTGTGATTTATTTTCTTTCAGCGCTTTACATAGTTTTTGATTCAACTGCTTTTGAAAATCCGGTTTTTGTCCATTGCTGGTTTTTAATGCCTGAATGACCAGCTCCCAAAAAGAGACGTCACGGTTTTTTAATTCTTCCAGAATTTGGTTCAACAGAGCTTCAGGCTCTGTGGTTTTTGAATACAGCAAATGCAAGGCATTGGCATCCCTATGCTCTAGTGCACACCTCACCATGTTGGAAGAGGTATAATGGATTTTGGCGTTGCGTTGCAATGCAACTGCTATGAGCTCGAGATTGTTGGTAAAAACCCCATATTCCAATAGACATTGCGCGCGATTTTTTTGCCAAAATTCTTCTAGATCAAAATGTGGTTTGATGCCATCTATACCGTTGGGGATGGAGGAATCTCGCAAAGCATCTATGGGTTTCATTTTGAGCGAATGGGTAAGCGCATTTAGAATTTTTTGAAAAACAGCTAAAGGCAATTCTCTTTTTAAATCATCCAGATGAGCAGTATGTCCAGCGTTTCTTGCATGAAACCAACGCGAAAATTCTTCAGTATGGGTGATGGCATAACTGTTTTGGCTGGTGGATCGGTTTTTAGCGCATTTAATACTTAAGTCGCATTGATTTGGGTAGGTTCTCTTATGATAATCTCTCAGATCATGTTCTATGGCTTTTCTTTGACCTTCAGAAAGCGGTTTAGAAGCCTGTCCCAACCAAGACACAAAAACAGGGCCAAGAATTGCTGTATAGTCTAAAGCGGTTATTTCTCGATTTTGATTCACATACAGAAGTTTGTGTCCATTGTGAGTTTTGATGAATAAATATTCATTTGGAACCAGTCCACTGCGTTCCGGTTGAGTGTCTAAAAACTTGATCCCCACTCCATTTTTCCAAATGCCAAAACCCAATACTTTTTTTCGACTACCAGATTTATCCAGCAAAGACAACTTAAAACAGGCTTGCCCATGCAAATCACCCAAGGCACCTAATTTTCCTCTGGATTCAACGAACTTATTTGAAGCAAATTCTTTGCCATCCTTGTCTTTTCTTATTAAGCCATCGGCTTGATTAAAGGCAGGAAGTAGATGAATAAAACCTGTTTCTAAATCAACCAACCCGACATACCCTTGACCTGGACAGCCTTTGCTGAATAGATCCTGTGATTGAGGAGTAAGTAATAAAGTAAAATTAGGATCCAGAAAATCTTGATTTTCATGAATTGTGTAGTAATTCCCATCTATGCTTGCTAGCTCGTTTACGCCATGCGCATTCTCAAATTGTTTCGATTCTAAAGTCATGTTGATTAGACTCATTTAAACTTCTAGGAATTTTAACACATTAAAATTAAGAAAATGTTAAGTCCAACCATTTAAATGGAGGCTACACTGCTAAGGATAAAGGATGACGTAACGGCAATGTCAATGGTTGTCATATTCAATATAAACTATTCTATGAATCCATGTTAAAATTTGATGAATTAAAAAATAGGAATACTTCAGATGCTTACCCTTGAGACGCCTAAAGCCAAACCAGTCATAAATTCCCCGCTTAACACAGCGCGCCGAGTACTTACTATTGAGGAAGAGGCACTGAGAAAACTCAACCAATTTCTAAATGACACCTTCACTCAAGCCGTGGAGATGATTGCAAAGGCTGAAGGTCGTGTAATCGTCACAGGCATTGGTAAATCAGGGCATATAGGCAAGAAAATCGCAGCAACATTTGCTTCAACCGGCACTCCTTCCTTTTTCATACATCCTACCGAAGCCTCTCATGGAGATATGGGTATGATAGTGCGTGGGGATATCATTTTGGCGATTTCAAATTCGGGGGAGACAAAAGAATTACAGGATATCATCGCTTATGCAAAACGGTATGCCATTCCTTTGATTAGTTTAACGAGTGCCTCTGAATCCACTCTGGCAAAACATGCTGATATTTTGCTGCTATTGCCTGCAGTACAAGAAGCTTGCCCTAATGGACTTGCCCCCACTACATCAACCACCTTGACTTTATCTCTGGGAGATGCGCTTGCCATTGCATTACTAGAGGAAAAAGGGTTTACAGCACAAAATTACCAAGATATTCATCCTGGTGGAAAGCTAGGACAAAAACTCATGCCGGCATCACAAATAATGCAAACAGGAGATAAAATGCCTATTACGCATGCGAGCACACCAATGGTTAAAATCATAGAAATTATGACCCAAAAAGGAACTGGTTGCATTTTTCTCACCAATGATCAAGGCATACTCACAGGCATTATTACGGACAGCGATTTGCGGCGCAATTTATTCAATGATGGTCATTCTATCCTATCGCGTTCTAGACGCTGGAAAAAATCCAAAGAAGGCCAAGAAATAATGAATCGTTCTTTCCTAAGCATTCCCGCAAATACCTTGGTTGCAGAAGCAGTAGCCATTATGTGTGATATGAAAAATAATAATCGTCGCGTCACGCATCTTCCTGTAGTGGATGATCAAGGGAAACCAATCGGATTGTTGGATATTCATGATTGTTTACGTGCAGGGTTTAGTTAGTCTTGCTTCGAGATGATCGGCGAAAGAAAAAAGCCGATTTTCGCCCGATTCCCGTTTTGATTTACTGTGTAAAAAAATAATATATTGAATTAAAAATCATCAGAGGTTGATTAAATTTTTCACTGGTTCACGAAACTGGAGTCAATCACTTACATACAATCCTCTTCCTAAAATCATGGTAACCTCTGCAGCAATCTGGTTGTAATCAATCACATGGTTAGGCGAATGATTGAAATTTTTAAAACGAGTAAACTTAACTTTTACTAAATAAATTGTTAGTATACTTTTTTTAAATATTCTGTTGGCTATCCATCCCACCTCTACTTCTCGCGAGGGCGGGACGTAAGAATGGTGCGGGTTATAGAGCAATTGTCAACAAACCTTAACGTGTTTATAGGTGATTTGTGCTGCACTTTAAAGAAATTCATAAGGAATTTATTTTTTATTCTCTGATCACCACGATGTTTACCTTCCCTTTGAGCAATTCATTAAAGTCCATTTTTTTAACTCTTACTTGCCTACTCATTTTAATGACACCAGCCTTGAAACAACAAATGGCATCCCTATTAAACCAATCCTGGTGTAAAGCCACTTTGATCTTATCAAGCATTCTGGTTTTGGCTATGTTCACCGGCCAAGCCAATTGGACCTTGAAATTCACTTATTTTAGCAAATATATAAAAGTGCTTTATTTACCCCTCCTAGCCTTGGCTTTTCAAAACAAACGCAGTAGAACCTTTGCCATCAATGCCTTTTTATTATCTATGTGCATCACGATCGCCGTTTCAGTGTTTAAAAATTTTAATTTTGTGGACATCAATAAACCATTACTTGACAGTGGAGCCTTTCTAAATCGAATTGATACAGGCTTATTGGTGGCATTTGCAGCTTACTTGTCTGCCTTGCAGGCCTTCAAGCCATTGGAAAAAAAACGATGGCTTTATTTGATGTTGAGTACTTTATTTTCATCCTATAGTTTGTTTGTCAATTCCTCACGAACGGGTTATTTAGTATTCTCTGTCTTATTCCTTGTATTCATTTTACAACATATTTCTTGGCGGAAATTATTCATCTACTTACCCATTTTAGCGGTATTTTGCGGTGTGGTTGCTTCCCAAAGTCCCACATTGAAATACCATGTTCAACTCGCTTTTCAAGACTTTAAACAATTTCAGCAGGGCTCCAAAAGCACCTCTTTGGGGTATCGATTACAATTTGCTGAATATGCTCATAAAATTTTTAAAGAAAAGCCCATTCTAGGACATGGGGATGGGGGGTTTGCTTATCGATTTATTTTAGACAATCCTGTGCCAGATTGGGGGCCTGCCTTGGGGGATCCCCACAACCAATATTGGGGATTTCTAGTGGATTATGGTCTCATTGGACTTCTTTTCTTATTTTATTGGTTCTTCACAATTTATCAATCAACCCGTGACACTGACAATCATTCCTTGATCGTGGGGGTATTGGCAGCCTTTTTAGCGGCCAATTGGTGTGATTCTTTTTTATTATTGGCCAATGGCGGCTACTTTTTTATTCTATTCTCAGCCTTGGTTTTGGGAGACTCATTGTCCCAAAATGCCCAGACTATGGAAACAATACCCAAATGGCACATAGAAGCGGCCACCTGAGACGAAACACACAGGGGAGTCAGCAGTGCCATCTTCTAAGTGGAATCCATTCATTGGAAGAACAGGAAATAGAATGACACAAACCATACGCACTTTTTTCGCGCTGAAAATACCAGAATCGATTCAACAGATTGCAAGAAAGATACAAAGCAATCCTCATCTGCAAATGGACCATGCAAGATGGAGTCGTATACAAGATTTACACATTACTTTGAAATTCATACCAAACCTCAAGAAGGACCATATTCCAAACGTCTTAAAGAACATTTCTGCTCAATTTAAAAACATGGGATCTTTTTATTTAGAACTGGGCCCATTGGAATTATTTCCAAACTCAAAGAATCCAAGGCTTCTGTGCCTGGGTATGAAACCTTCAAAAAAATGCTTGGCACTGGTGCAAACACTGGATGACATGTTATTGCCCCTGGGCTATCCCATAGAAACTCGTGCCTTTCGAGGTCATCTGACTTTAGCTCGTTTTCAAACCCATTCGATGGATGAGGTACGATTACAAAAAATCATCATTCCAGTCATTCCTAAAATTCATGTCTCCAAACTGTATTTATTTGAAAGCAAACCCAGTCATCAAGGCTCTTCTTATAAGCCACTAACCTGTGTTGACTTAGTCAATCGTCATTAGGTAAGGCAAGTGGATCCACTGAGTTCCCTGGGATTTTTCGAGTTTCGAGAACCCATCCACCCAAATCGACCCATTTGCAACGATGGGAACAAAAAGGTCTGAAGGCATTGTCAGGAAGCCAGGTGTTTTGTCTTCCGCAGTTCGGGCAGCAAACCTCGGATTGGGGGTTCATCCCTTGTTCATTTAAATCGTGCAAGTTAGCTCCTCTCATTTGAAAAAAAAATACAGGGCTTGTAGACAAATTAATATCATGGGATAATATAAAGAACAATCTTATTATCAGATAATCCAATGTCTCAACTCAAGAACATAAAGTATTTTTTGTTTGCTTTAAGCATTTTAATAACCAGTGCAGTACATGGATCGCCAAGCTGTGTGGCAGAAAAAACTTGCGTGCCGATAAAGTTAGACAATCAAACCGGGGTACCCATTTATGCCCTCATTTTTGGATCCGCCACCAAAAAATTCTATAATTTTTTAAACGCTACTTATTCTGAAACTTTTCATTTTAACGACAACGTAATCCGTTTGGATCACACTATGAAGACCATTTATCTTCCAGGGAATGGCATTGCAGGTGGTGCTCGAATGTACTTCTCAACCCATCCACTGGAAGGCATCCCTGATTTGGCAACCTATCCATATGTCCACGATAAAATAGAGATGGGTTGGTCCCCACACACTGCTGTGTGGAATACCACCTCCGTGGATTTTTTTGGAATGCCCATACAACTCATCCAGGGAAATATGAAAACCGGTTTTAAAGACGAATCTACTCGACAAGCCATCCTCCATGATTTAAAACAGGCCATGAGTATGGAGTCGGATTTATACAATGATCGATTTTTCTTCAAGGATGGCGAAGAAACCCTTCGTATTTTTTCTCCTCAGCATTTTTATACCAACTTACCCAATCTTTGGGAACCTGCCATAACCAAAGGATTGGATGAATTAATGATGGATGATCCAAC
The DNA here is from genome assembly GCA_963785145.1 of uncultured Gammaproteobacteria bacterium. Lineage (GTDB taxonomy): Bacteria > Pseudomonadota > Gammaproteobacteria > Legionellales > Legionellaceae > Legionella. The sequence continues at coordinate 61,206 of CAWAUF010000018.1, forward strand.
CAAGGGGACTGGAGTATATTTTAATTTCAATTACGGTGGCACACAATACACTCACCTGAAGAAACTATCCAATGACAGCCTCTTAGTGGATGAAAATGGAAAAACCAAAACCATCACTGAAATTACCACTGGAAATGCGGCAGCAGGACAAATCAAGCCAATAGGAAATCAATTTGCAGGACTTCTGGCTGCAACCATTAACCGCGGCGTTTTAGGAAACCCTAGCTATTGGGGACAAAATGGGATGCCGAATAAGGGCTTTCCTGAATATTATTATCTAGGCAAATCTGGCCAATACCTCTACAATACCTATGCCAAGATCTTAATCGATCATTCCATCGCTGCAAGAACCTATGCAACCCCATACGATGACTATTGGCACATGGATTCAAGTTTGCAAGTAGGACCGGATAATAATCAACCCGTGACCATCAAATTATTGCCTTTTCATTGAATCCAACTAGGGTTCGCTACAATTACGTTTAAAGGTTGATGGGCTTATACTTATTCAGTAACATCCACCCATTGAATCATTATCAACAAGACAAGTAATGAAACAAATCATTTACAAAGAGTCCTTTCTTGTTCCAGGTATTATGTGTGATGTGTGTGGAAGCAACGTAGAAAATACCTTGCAATTGAATGAGTTTAAAAAGAACAATCATCTGCCTGAAGACGCAAAGATAATCATTGATTCAGAACCAGAAGCCCTGGGCATTCATCGCATCCTCATTTTCATTGAAAGCGAGCAGAACAAGGACGTATTGCCATCAGAAACTAAAAACCTTTTGTCCAATCACATGCGAGAACAACTGGATGCCGTGGGTTATCCTGTAATTGAAGCCAGCGCAATGGATGACCATGCTTCCAATCGGATCAACTGGCTTAATATTGCAATCAATCTATTGGCTGTGATCGCCATTACCAGTTTATCCCTCCTGTTCCCGCCTTCGATTTTGCTTACCATTGGTCTTTCAACCCTGTCTTTTTTGGCAAGTACCTTTACAGCTCGAAGTTATATCATTCAATGCGTTAACAATATTCGCAGCAAACGCATTGCAACCATGGCAGGCTCCATCACTCTGGGTTGGTTTCTCTCCTTATCGCATACGCTTTATCATTCCATTTTAATGCCGCTGGCACATAACTTTTCTATGGTCTTTATGAGCTACATCATGCCGATTCTGCTGATAAGCATCATCAATGGCATGGATGAAATCAAAAGCCTGGTCATGAAAAAATCTCAAAAAATGCATTTGAAGGGAATGCGTTCTTTATTTCCCCAAATGAATCAAGAATACCTTCACTACCCCTTAACTGCCGAACAACAACAGCAACTTCTTTCCTTAAAGAAACAGCCAGAGGCTTGTCAACGCCTCATGTCACAGATCATCTTGGATCAAGAGAGTGCTCAATCCAGCAGTAAAAATTTATTGAAAGAAGGCATGTTGGTTAAAATTAAACGTGACGATTGTTTTCCAGTGGATGGTTTCATTGTCCAAGGATTCACGACTGTGGATAACTCACTTTTAAATGGGGAACTCAACCAAAGTAAAAGTCCACCGGATGCTGTTCCTGCTGGGGCCATTAATCTTGGCGAAGAAGTACTAATTTATACCCTTGCAGACAGTTACCACAGTACCTTGAATCAACTGTTGTTCAAAGCAAACCGAAGTTCGTCGCAGAAAAAAGCCCTTTCAAACCAGTTATTCCATAAACTGTATCTTGCCCTCGTCGTTTTAAGTCTAATCGCATCCGTATTGATGCCTTTTGCTTTAGGGATTGTCACCCTTTCTATGATTCTACAAAACGTCACTGGTATTTTATTTACAGTTTGCCCCTGTACAATGGCCATTGCTGATCAACTGCCACATTTGTTGAGTACTTACAATCGTGGACGAAAAGGCATTATTCTGCGCGATGAAAGCAGCGGTATGTGTTGTGATGACATGCATACGATTGTGTTTGATAAAACGGGAACACTCACCACCGGCAAGGGCAAAGTGGCCATCCACCAAGGAATTTCGCAGTCATTATGGGAACGAATTTATCTCTTAGAGAAAAACCAAGGCGGGAAGCACCCGCTTGCACAATCCATTATTGCTTTTTGTGAACAGCATGGATTAACCGATCCACTGATAAAAGACATCCAAGAGGTAAAACATGATCCACAAAATCGAGGTTTGTCCGCCAAGATTCAAGGTAAGAAAATCCACATAGGCAATCTGCAATACATTGAAGAAGAATTGCAAATGCCTATGCCTTTAACCCCGTCTTTCGATGTGCAAACAGGCCTGGAATTAGGCTTTACTCCCATTTACATTGCGGAAGACAAGGTATTCCAAGGGGTCATTTTAATCCAACAAGAAATACGAACCGACGTTTTAGCCTCACTCAAACGCTTAAAACAAGAAGGCAAACAACTGATTTTACTAACCGGTGATACCTCTTTGGCCGCAGAAAAATTCAACCAACAAATGGGGGGAATTTTTGATCCCGATGCTATTTTAGCCGCACAAAAACCGGCTGATAAAGAGAGTTTTTTAAAACAATTGATGAATTCTAAGTCATGCAAGCCTAGTGGCGTTTGGTTTGTAGGCGATGGTTTAAACGACAGCCTGTGCGCGCGTTTGGTGAGTGAACAAGGCGGCAAGAGTTGCTCCATGACCTCCCAAGATAAAGCCGCATATTTTACCGACATCAGTTTGAATGGGACTCTGGATTATTTATTTCAACACCAAAAACTCAATCTGTTCTTGAAAAAAAATGTTCAACAAAATCAATGGATCATCGCCTTTAGCACACTCAGCTTTTTGGCCTTTATTCTTGTTTTTTCAAAAGTAGGCATCGCTGTTTTACCCTTAATTCCGTTGGGAATTATGGTGTTCACCACCCTTTTTACCTTATTTAATTCCTATAGAATGAAACTGGCCATCGACTTAGTCTTAGGCAAACAAGACTCCTGGTTCAAACAAGTCCTGGCCTCGGATTTTTCTTTTGTCCTATTGCTAGGCGGCAGTGCCTTATTGATAAGCGGACTACTCTTATCCACTTTAGTCACCGGAGGGTTTGCCCTACCTGCTCTGGTGTTTACCACTGGGGCTGCGGTTGCTATCAGCAGCAGCTTGATTTTGGGGGCCTCGGTTCTTTTTGGTCTATTCCTCGCACTCAGTGCAGCTTATTTAATAACTGAACGCTGTTTGAGTAAACAGCCCTCTGAAGCAAAAAAGTTGATTCCAAGTCCACTGCGGTTCGCCCCATCCATTCAAAGCCAAGGCAATGAAATAGTGCAAACAAAGCATCCTTTTGAGAGCAAGTCGATTCCTTTAAAGCAGGGGGATGCGCTTCAAGACACCCCCTCTAGCAGCTGGACAGACTCCGCATTGAGCATGTAGCCACTTTCTTTTACATGTATTTAAGCCGATTATCTTTAGAAGAAATCGCAGTTTGCTATTCTTTTCTTGACCTGAATGTTGTATCATTCGACACTAAAAATTGCTTATACAGTTGGATAATCCATTATGCCTTATCATACGCTTATTGCGAATAAATTTACCCCTGACCAAGCCTTAGGAATGTGGGAGTTAAGAATTTCAATTGCTCCATATAAGCAGGGTCAGAGTTATAAGGATATTAACCGCATCATCACTCCAATTGTACGAAAATACGACCTTCATTTAAAGATATGGGAAATTACAAGTACCCATGATTTACTCAGTAATTACGATGGAACCACCAGTCGTCTAGGCAAAGATAGGACCCAAAGAGGAAAGGACGTTTGCATTCAATTCCCCAATTCAGTCTATTGTAATTTTACCGACACAGATTACAAAAACATGATCTTAAGCCTTTGGAAGGCTTTGGAAGAATACGACATTCCTTTGGATTATATGTACATATCTGGCGATGCAAAAATCCTAGGTCCCGGTGATTTCCCCACGCCATTTTCAATCACGTCTTCTCATCCATGCCATCTACCCAGAGAATGGGATAATCCTCATGGCATCTTATTTAAACAGTTCATTCCTTATGAAACCGACCATCCTTTGTTGCGAATTAGAATCACAAAGCAAGACCTATCTCAGCATGGCATTTCTTTCAATGCCGCAGAAAATTTTGAACAAAGCAAACATTATTTTTTCCAACATCAAAAGATGGCACTTGCTCGTTTGCAAACGGATATTAAAAATTATTCCGATCAACAAATGAATTTTGAGACGGTCTTATTCAATGATGAATTAATTGCATTACTCAAACTCCGTTGGACTGAGTACAATGACAGCATTGCTTCAATCGACATGTGCGATCGTCCAGCGTTTCGTGAACAATTCGTGAGTTTTATCAATGCACACAAGACATTTTCCATTCTCATCTACGGATATCCTCATCAACAAGGTCCTGAATTTTTAGAACATCCGGCCATAACTAAACTTAAAAATTGTGCGAGCCTCAATTCGGATACAGAAATTGATTTCTTAATCGCTACCTTGAGAAAACAATATCTAGACAATAAAGAAAAACAACTGGCTGAAATCAAAGCCTATTTTGCTTTACACAGCTTAGGTGATGAGGCCACCTTAGGCATTGAATGGAATGAATACATCCCTGATTTTTCAATGGACCATTTGGATTTCTTGATTCGTCAAAATCCTGCAGGAATGCAAGTGTTGTATAGACGAATTATTATTTTAGAGTTGGAGCGTAGAGCTCATCAAGCATTAATAGAACAATACATTCACTATACCCCGGAATGGATAAATCATTTCTCCACCGATAAGAAAACGATTGCTGTTTTGGATTGGAATGCTTTAGTGATGGAACAAGATCCACCCCGAGGCGTCACCACCCTCAATGAAAATTTAATTTCTTCTTTGACCAGTAGCGGCATCAATGAGGTCTTTCTATGCTCAGAGATGATTTTTAATAGACAATCTGTCTTGGAAAGAATGGCATTGATTGATGCTTTAAAAGCAAAGGGTCTTCGTGTTTTAGCCGTTGCCACTCCAGCAGATTGTGTTTGGAACACGCCTGATAAACAATTGCTTAGCGTGGGAGGTCAGTTTTACGATTCTGAAGACAACCCAATTGCGTTTGCAACCCTTTTTGAACAATTGAATCAAGGTGCGATTCATTTGGAGGCAGCTGAATTTTCCGTGGGCGAGATTGGTCATGCCTTTACTGAGGCTTCTACCTTGTATGCAGAAGATTTTGAGGCTTATAAAACCTTTCAGAAAGACAACCAATTTAAAAGTGATCTCATTTTTGGCATTTCGGAATACATTTCTAGAACAACCGACTATACACTAAATCAAGAAACAGAAAACCTATACTATAAATCCAAATTATGCAAACTGATCATTGAGTTACATTCCAAGCAAAAAACAAATGATGGTTATTTTAAGGCCTTGATGTTTAATACCTTAATAAGACACAACAATCATTGTAAATCCATTGTCTATTTTGATACGAATAAACGACGTATAGCGGGTGTCAATGAGTGCAAAAATAAACTGGCAGGTATTCGATTAATTACCGCAATACAAGTCTGTAGATCCAATACGGATTCCCTAGAAGAATATTTGGAAGCGATTCGAGAACACCAAAATCAATTGCCTTTTATAGCTCCCATGGCAAAATTAGACATCACCTGTAATTCTTTTCTTGATAAATTCCTATCTTTAGAAAACGATGAGAATGAAGGGGACTTTCTTCAATCCGATTTCGAGTTGGCACTGACTGCACTATCCGATGATCTAGCCAAGGACCTCAACGAAAAAATTGCAGCAGGTCTTACCTATGAAACCATATTGGCTAGCCCTACTGTTAAAATCATAGAAAGTACGATTACCATGTTGAATGAATTGGATGCCGTATTATCCAATCCTTCTACAACCCCAGAGTTGAAAAAAAGAAACATAGAAAGCATTATGAAAAAATACAAAGGATGCACCCAAATCTCTGGTTGCGAAAAGTTCTTCAAAAGCCTGGTTGTCGTTTTTGCCGCTGCAATCGGTTTCGCTCTAGGTGCTTTAGCCGGCGCAGGCATTGGTATTGCCGCAGGCTCATGGACTGGAGTGGGTGCTGCCCTGACCGGTGCCATGGGTTTGTTTAGCGGTGCAATGCAAGGGGCATCGCTTGGATTGCTTGCAGGTGCATCCGCAACTGGCCTAGTGGTTGGTGGTATTACTCAATATGGTTTATTCAAAAAGTCTGCCTTCATTACACAAATGATACACGACGTTGACCTCATCACAGATAACATGGATGAGCTCACTTCAAATACGTTTCTTGTGAATTAACTAGGCATTACAAACTCGTACAAAAGAAAAATCAGGATTGTATTGCATTTGATAGTGAAATTTATCAAAACATAGGATTTGATTTTCTCTAACCTTCAAGCAGATGGGCTCGGCTTTTAACAAGTCACCGATGCTGGCCTGTGCTTCTGAACTGAGATAAAAATTAGGATTTTCTATGAAATAAAAACATGGAGACACGCTCAATTCGCCAGTTAGCGCATGTGAATGAAGCAATGAGAAATAATAAGTCACATCACAGCCGCTTTTTGATCGCCGTAAAATAAAGCCATTATTACCACTCCACGATTCCATATTCATCACCGCAGCGTCTTGCATCAAATCGTCAAACACGTGAAAGCTCACATTCAGAGCATCATTATAAGAACAATACCCTATCAATGCGTTGCTATCCCACAAAACCAAATGACTGTCTTTCAAGGCACGCATTGCCACAAAGGGTTGTACACCACTCAAATAATCTGAAAAATGACCTTGAGAATGAAGTGGATCACGATATTTTCCAATACAAATTGCCTTCTCCAATTGAAGGGATGTTTTTAGTTCATGCCAATTATAACAGGGGGTTTCAATCACTCGATCTAACATGTAGGACTCCTATGGCTTACCATTCAAGCGACTCTGTGCATTGCATTTGCTGTCTTCACCAGGGGAGGAAAAGTGACTATAAACATGGATTGAGGCAAATTCAATGAGGTTGGATGTATGCGGACATTAAAATCCAGATCCTCTAACATCTTTTTCCAGGTAGAAACAGTCATCCATGCACCGGCCTGCAGCGTCTGATCTTCTTGGACTCCTTGCCCTGGTTTGAATAAGCCAAAACTGGAGGCCAAAAATAAACTATTTGCGGTTGGCGCAGTGATCAAGAGCAATCCACCAGGGTTTAATAAAGAACGAAGTTCCATCAAACAAGAACGAATCTCACCTGCAGTATGCAACACATTCGCGGCGATGATGACGTCTACGGTTTGATTTAAGATGGGTTTATTGATATCCAAAACATGGGCCTGAAAACCAGAATGATGTCCAAAGGTCTTCATGGCCTGGGACAGGAATTGTGGATTGGTGTCACTGAAAATATAATGCACATTGTGTGCGCATAGATTCAAAACCGTTGTCGTAGCAGCTCCAAGGCCTGCTCCTAATTCCAATATGCGTACCGGCCTATCACGAACCGCCACCAACTGGTCCACTTGTTCCGCTATAAGCTGATTGTAAAAATTAGCCAGCGGATTGTCTTGCCGGATGGCGGTTACCAAATGATCGTGACCATAAGGAAACACAACCTCCTGTATTGTAATCTCCCCCCGCAAAACAGACACCAAATGATCGGCACATACTGCTAAGAGATTGAAAAAGGGCACCATGGACGGATATTTCTTGCTTAATTCCAATCGTTGCTGCAACAAACTGTCCAAAGTTTTGATTTGATTCTTATTTGTGTCCGCATGGTGTGTTTTTTCAAACTCTTTTAATTGAGTCAGCAAAAAGATGAAATAGTCTGCATAATCGCTGAGTCCTGAAATGAAACTGGGTTTATATTCACTCCAAATGAGGCCTTGAGTAACCAATTTATATTTGATTAAATGAAAACAAAACTGATCCAATTCAATCAAAGCCTGATTGAAAAGCAACAACTCATGAGGAATATCCCTATACTCAGCATCGCCGTGCTCTGAAGGGACAGGCAAAGCCCCCCCTGATTGCTCAAGGCTGATGGAGTGAATGGAGAGTTTTAACAGGTCTATCTTCCTACATTGTCCTTGGTCTGGATACTGAGTCTTGGCTAATTCGGGTTTTGTCCCGGGCCATGAATCCTCATTGAAGTCTATGGCAATGTCCACGCATTCTATCATCCAATGCGGGTGTTCCTTTTTCAAAGCTTGAGCGATATCAGGGACCTGAGTTGAATAAACCAGCTCATTATCCAAAGTATGAACACGATTGCTGTATAGATAAAGAGTAAGTTCTGGAAAAGAATGCAAGGGTGTGACTAGGTCAATGAATGCCGCTAGAGCCTGACTTTGTGAACGAATTGAAGAACTGGTAGAGAATTCATCCTCCTGCATTCCAGCAAAATAATAAATCAGAGGGACCAAATTTCCAGTCAAAGAATGCAAACTTTCTTTAAATTGTTGCTGATCATCCACGAACACATAATATATAGGTTGATTGACTTCAATGGATGCAAACAGCGCTTTAACCCATTCTTGCTGCCAAGAATTTAAGAAAACCAATAAGGATGAATAAGGACTTAAATCCAGGCTCTCCATCTCTTGTTTAATCCAACGGCGTTGATAGGCTTGAATGTTTTTTATCTCATTTCCCCAGGCATGGAGAGAAGGTTTGGGCTGGGGATCATGGGCAGAGGGTTCATCAACCCAATAGGATTCATTTTTAAAACCAGTTTTGGTTCGTTTGATGAGATTTTTAGAAAAATTCTTCAAAATCAAATGGCCATTGCTACCCCCTGCACCAAAACTGCTGATGCCTGCAAATTCCAAGAAAGTATGAGGCAGAGCTTGAGTCACAATGTGTATGGGATATTCACTGAGTTTCAAAGCTGGATTAAAGGGGGAAGCATGCAGGGAGGGCGCTAAGCAATTGTGCTGAAATTGGGCGATGACTTTGAGAATGCTGGCTAAGGCTGCAGCCGACTCCAGATGACCGATGTTGCCTTTGATGGAACCCACGTAAAGAGGTTTGTCTTTGAGCCGTTGACCATACACCTGTTGGATGCCCTCAAACTCAATAGGATCTCCAAAATAGGTTCCGGCTCCATGGGCTTCCACGTAATGGACTTGCTGCGCTTTAATGTCTGCTTTTTGCAAAGCCGCATGCAGGACCTGCGCTTGCGCTTTGGCATTGGGGACGGTGAACCCACTGCTCTCACCGCCGTGATTGATTGCAATTCCTTTGATTAAGGCATAAATGGAATCCCCATCCGCCATGGCCTTTTTGGCATTTTTTAACAGGAAAACCACCACGCCTTCTCCAGGGACATACCCATCCGCGGATTGACCAAAGGGAGCACTGACTCCACTGGGTGATAACAATTTATCTTGTAATAAACCGGCTAATTTGAAGGGATGACTGCATAGATTCACTCCCCCCACCAACATCGCATCCACCTCACCGGCTGCTAAGTAACGACTTGCCAAATCAAGGGCCGTCAGCGATGAAGACCCCATGGAATCCAAAGAAAAACTCGGGCCTGTTAAATTCAATGCATAAGATACCCGATTGGCAATGCTGGCAGCTGAAGATTGGGGAATTTTAGCATCCAAATTTTTTTGTTTTTGTTCCACACCGTAATACTGGTATGAGTGGAACATGACTGCCGCAATGACGCCAATGTTCTGTTCTTTCTTCTGTGCATACCCTGCGTCCTCCAGACAATGCCAGGCATTGGCTAAAAACAGACGCTCTTGGGGGTCCATCAAGACGGCTTTGAAGGGCGGGATATTAAAAAACCAGGGATCAAAACCTGAAATATCCTCTAGATACCCGCCCCAAGGGTAGGGGGTGTAAGGCCAATTTCTATTCACGGCTTTGATGGAATTTTTTTCATTGCTTAAATTAGTCCAGAGTTCATCCAACTCCTTTGCATCCGGCAATTCAAAGGACATGCCAATGATTGCAAGGTCCTGTTCTCTGAATTCACCGGAGCAGGTGTTGTCCTCCAGATTTTTTGGCAATACCGATTCCAAATAGGAAATCAACTTCTCAAATGTATTGTATTGAAACAATAGGGCAGGATTCAATTGCAGCTGAAATTGCTGTTCTAAAGAATTCACCAGTTTCATCAATTGACTGGAATCAAATCCTAAATCAAAAAAAGAAATGACTCTTTCTTTGATGGACATTTCAACTGAATGATTTTTAAATGCACGAATGAGTTTTTCCTCAAGCAAGGAACCCTCATCTGCTGTGCTTAAATTACTGCTAAATTCTTTCATAATGTGACAACTTCAAAAATATTCTTCCATGAGGTTACTATCAACGAGTGGCTTTGCTTGTATGACATTGGAAAAAATGACATGGGCATTGGCATCAAAAGGCTTGAAATCAGAACTTGACGATAAGATTTTTGTCATTCCCTGAAAGACCAATCCATCTCACCGAGCTTCAAAGCCGATGTGAATCTTATGCCTACATGCTGTCTTGGTCAAGATCGTGAAATAAGAAAAAAGTAGAAAAAAGCAGAAGATTGTATGCACGTTTTTCTATTTTGTCACAAAAAGGGACTACAGGTACGTATTTCTATTCTAACTATATGATAAAATTGGAACTATATCGACCTAATGATTTAAACCTCTGCAGTAAAATAATACTATACTTTATACACACAACTTAAATGTTACTGATTTGCAAAGTCTCAAATCAATGAATAAAGGATAAACATGAACTATACCCTGATCAAAAGGCTACCTGCTGCCGAAGAAATCATTCAAGCTTTCCCCTTGTCAGCCCAAGCTGAAAAAAAAATCATGCAAGACCGGCAAGAAGTGAAAGACATCATTGAAGGCAAGGATAAACGGTTTTTGATGATCATTGGTCCTTGTTCAGCATGGCCTAAGGATGCAGTTTTGGAGTATTCCAGACGGCTGTTGCAATTAAACGATAGGGTGAAACATGTTTTAAAACTCGTCATGCGAGTATACATTCAAAAACCACGAACCACCAAAGGCTGGACGGGTCCAGTGAATCAACCCGATGTGTTTGCCTCTCCAGACGTTGCCGCTGGGGTGAAATATACTCGGGAAATGATGGTGAAGGTCATCGAAATGGGACTGCCCATAGCGGATGAAGCCTTATTCACTCATAATGCCAAAGGATTCATCGAATTGCTGTCTTGGGTTGCAATCGGTGCACGCAGTACCGAAGACCAAGAGCATCGAATTTTTGCCTCAGCCTTAGATTGTGCCGTAGGCTTGAAAAATCCAACTCACGGCTCCCTAGCCATAGGCGTCAACAGTATCATTGCAGCCCAACATCCTCATGTGGCCGTCTTTGATAGAGACGAGGTGCAAACCCATGGCAACAAGCATGCTCATTTGGTTTTACGCGGCGCGGATCATACACCCAATTACTCCATAGCTCATTTGGAAGAAGTGATGCTTCATATGAAAAAACACCACATTCAAAATCCTTCCGTGGTCATTGATGCCAGTCACGACAATTGCATTCGTGAGGGGAAAAAAAATTACCATTTACAACCCAACATCGTGTTGGAAATCCTCAACAACCTTAAAAATCGTCCCGATCTAAGGCAGTTGGTTAAGGGTTTTATGATTGAAAGCTTTTTAAAAGAAGGCAACCAAAGCGTGGACGTGGATTGTCCCTCCTGCCTTGATTTATCTGGACTCTCCATTACCGATCCCTGTTTGAATTGGGAAGACACTGAAGCCTTTCTTTTGACTTTAGCGAAGATGCAACCATTATGAAAACACTGCATCTGGGCTTGTCCGGCGATTTGGGTTCTTTTTCCGAAGAAGCGGCTTTATTGTATGCGGAAAGAGAAAAGATAAAGCCATCATTGGTCTATTTGCTGGACATGGAGGGCGTGCTTGCTGCCATTGAAGGCAAAGAGATTGATCTTGGAATTTTTCCAGTGGTCAATCTTCTGGGTGGGCTGGTAAAACCGGCCTTTTTAGCGATGGGAAAACATGCATTTACTCCCATTGATGATCTTTGGTTGACTGTTAACCAATGTTTGTTGGTTTTACCTGGAACAAAAACAAATCAAATCAGTCAGATTGTTTCTCATCCTCAGGGACTAGCCCAATGCCAACATTATTTAAAAACCCAATTGCCAGACATTCAACAAGTGGAATGGGTGGATACGGCCAAAGCGGCTAAAGATTTATCCACAGGCCTTTTAAACTCATCCACGGCCGTGATAGCGCCTGCACGTTGTGCAAGCCTCTATGGTTTAGACATTTTGGCTAAAAACATACATGACACCAATCCCAATTTGACTGCTTTTATTGTAGTAAGAAACCAGGAGGACAGCGCATGAAGACGATTGAGGGCTTAAGAAAACAAATTGATGCGATCGATGCGATCATCATCGAACATTTGGCCAAACGCGAACAAATATCCCTACAAATTGGCCAATTAAAATCCATTCATGGAAAAGCCATCTTGGATCCGCTGCGAGAAGAAACTCTGTTTACCTACTATCGCCAGTTGTCTGAAAAACACCATATCCAAGCAAGCTTCATCAAAGATCTATTCAAACTCATCATGGCTCACTCCAGAAAGGTGCAAAAACATGAAAGCCATGCGTGAAATCAAAACCTTAAGCGATTCCCCCACAGTCGCTATCAATTCCATAGCTCGACAAAAAATGGATACAGGCATCCCAATATTTAATCTGTCCGCAGGCGAACCGGAATTATCCCCACATCCCCTTATTGTTCAAGCGGTAGAGGATGCATTAAAACAAGGAAAAACCTTGTACCCCCCAGTATCGGGCATTCCCCAATTGAGAAATCTGGCCAGCCTTTGGATGAATGAGCACTATGCTTGTCGTTTTCAAAGCCAAGAATGCCTAGTAGTCAATGGCGGAAAATTTGGAATCTATTTGCTGCTGCAACTGCTTTTGCAAAAAGACGATGAAGTCATTTTTTCTTCTCCCTACTGGGTTTCCTATCCTGCGATGACCAAATTGTTTGGTGGCAAGGCCGTTGTGATAGAAACCATAGAAGAAGAGGGCTGGAAGCTGACAGCAGATATGCTTAAACAAGTTTGTACGAAAAAGAGTAAAATTTTAATACTCAATAATGCCACCAACCCCACCGGCACTCTTTACACCCAATCTGAGTTGGCCGCCCTCCTTCTGGTTGCCAGTGAGCAGGATATATTGGTGATATCTGATGAGGTGTACAGTGGGTTGGTATATGAGGACAATCGTTTTATTTCCTGTGGTGCCTTTAAAGAACATCAAGATCGTGTGGTGGTGATTCAAAGTTGCTCTAAAAATTTAGGCATGACCGGCTGGCGAATTGGTTTTGTGTTCGCGCCCACTGCTCTGATTAATCCCTTATCCTCCTTAGTCAGTCAAAGCACCAGTGGGGTCACTACCATCAGTCAATGGGCGGCTCTGGCTGCCTTAAGTGAATTTGCTACAATCAACAACTGGATAAGACTAACCATGCAAGCCAGACGAGATGCGCTCCTCCAAGCCCTAAAGGAGAAATTCGATGTGGAATTAAGCCCTCCTGCGTCCTCATTGTATCTTTTTTGTTCACTGAAATGCTTAGGCGTAAATGAAAGCAATTCCAGCGAATTTTGCATACAAGCATTGAACACAGCAAATGTGGCTCTGGTCCCAGGCCTGGCCTTTGGAAAAGAAGGTTACTTTCGTTTCTCTTTTGGAGCCAAGGAGCAGGATTTAAAACGAGGTATTCAGGCCTTGGCTGATTTTTGCAAGAGGGTTTAATTTTTTCGCATGAATAGTGTTATCCCCTAGGTTCACTTATTGAAAGCCTCTTCAGCCACCAGTGCAAAGGGTTCGCTATTGGATCCCTCGATTGTTTGAGCGTTTAATGACACTTTGATTAAAACAGGAATGGTTTTATCCTCGTTGGAACATTCTTTTTGATTGGCTAAGCGAGTGCAATTGGACACTTGGTGCACGTTGTCTATGGAACTGCTGTCTTTAGCTATGGATTGATTGGTGGTTAAATCGATCACCTCGAGTGACAAGGGGCTTAACTTCCAAGGATTGCCCTCTTTGGTGTATCCTACGCGTCTTTCATGCACTAAAGTGATTTTTTCTCCTCGCTTCAATTGGGTTCTAAATTCCATTTTTGGTTTTTCTAGAGTCAACTCGGCTTGGACGATGTGAGTTCTTTGTTCGAAGGCCTTTTCCATATTGATGTAGCCCCAACCATAGGTTCTATTCCAGGCCGATCCCATGATGGGTCCATGTCCTGAATCCGGTGTTCCGGCGTCGGTCCAGGTGTCGGCGCTGTTGATGAGTAAGGCTTTGATGGCCATGGGATCGGTAATGCCTGCGTCTTGCATCAACAAGGCTGAAGCACCCACATGAGGAGCTGCAGAGCTGGTACCGCCAACTAGCCTATAGCCATCCTTATAATCCATCGCTGGGCTGTATTTGAAAGCATACACCATTGGATCCGGCGCACAAGTTCGGGTGTCATGACCAGGGGCTGTTAAATCGGGTTTGCGTCGGCCAAAGGGTGTAGGACCACGACTGCTTGTATTTTTAATCAGGTGTTTATTGCGGTCGATTACTTTTTCACTTTGTCCTTTTTCAGTCACAATGGTGTTCATGTTGGCAATGGTAAGGCCATTGTAATTGTCCCCAGGGACGGTCAAGGTGGACGCATAAGGAAAAGCATCCGTGGGGGCTATGTACCCCATGTTGCCAGCTGATTTCACCCACAGAATTCTTTGAGTATTGATGACATAATCCATAACCTTCGCCAGCCCACTCCATTCAGGACAATCTGAGCCGGCTAATTTGCCATTGCCCATGCTGTAGTTGATGAGGGTGGGTTTGGTTTTGGAACGATTCAACATCCAATCCAAAGTGCTCATGGTTAACATCAGACTGGAGGTGTCGGCGGTTTCCGCTCCGGCTAATCCCGACACGATGGTGGGGACATCAAAGGCTATTCCCTTGAATTTCGGATCATTACTGCCATAGATACAGGCCATACCCGTGGCATGAGGTTCTTTAACGCCATTCAAATAATCGGAGTAATAGGAGCCCTCTTCTTGCCGTATGATCAATTTTTTTTGAGATAAGGCAGGGTGCGTGAAATCGATTCCAGTGTCTATGAGCCCCACAATTCCCCTCTTTCCTGTATACCCATGTGCCCACCAATTATTGACATCTGGATAAGTCTCAGAAGGTGCCAGTTTTAGAATTTGAGGAGTCTTATCCAATTCCAAGGCAGCCGGTTTATAGGAAGACACTTGTGCTGCGGCTTGCACTTCTGCAATCTGCTGGAGTATGGTTGGATTTGAGGGGGCTTTGATGGCAATGGCTGGCATAAAACCCAAATCTTGTACTTCAATGCCTTGGATTTGTTTCAAGGATTCAAGAACGGCTTTTTTTTCTGCGTCCTTATTTAAGAATAACAAAAGTGAAATGTGTGCAGAGGATGCAGAACTGGACAATTTAACTCGTTTGATTGCTTGAACCACGTCTGCATCTATGGTTGCTTTGGCAAAAACCCAAGCGTTTAGTGTGAATAAACCAACAAACAAAACCGTTTTTTGAAAGCGTTTCATGGTATTCCTAAAGAGATTTCGAATGAGGCATGGTAGTGAAAAAAAACATGAGTGTCAATTATAAATCCAGATGAACAAAAAAATAGCTAAATGCGAATTCATTTTTAAAAATGGATTCTCATGCTAAGCTAGAATCTGTTGACCATTGCTTACCCTTTGAATGGTCATCTTGTACTCATTTCGGTAAATAAAAACATAAGGATATGGAATGGACATTTTAGGATTAATTACCAATGCAGTAAGTGGCGGTGTAGGGGGAAACGTTGCTGGAGTTGCTGTAAAAGACCAATCCCTAGGAGCCATGGGCAACAGCATTGCCGGCGCCGTAGGTGGTGTAGCTGGAGCTTGGATTTTACAAGCCATGGGTGTACTCAACAGTTTGGGGCTTGCGGATATGAACCTTGCTTCAATATCCGGTGATGTGGCCACAAGTGCTATGTCTGGAGGTGTGATCACGGCAATCATTGGGGCTATCAAAAATAAATTTTCTGGTAGCTGATCCACGTTTCAACGCCAAGTTTACTATATCAAAACCTATTCACCAACGGACGCAACGAGGCGTCCGTGGATCCATTATAATCCTGAGTCATTGGTAGGAAAGATGGTGGTTGGCTGCGTTAATTTAGGGGAAAAAAATATTGCTGGATTTAGGTCGCAATTTTTGTTGGTAGGTTTTTCAGCCCCCAATGGAATGAAAATGCATTAACAGTCTAATACAACTCGGACGCTGCCAGTTCTAGTTTTAGAGGAAGCCTTTGCAACCTGCTTTGGGTCATCTAAATTTGTTTTGGTTCTCTTAAAAAGACCAAATACACTGGAGCTTTTCGAATAACCTTCCTTACAGATTTCCTTTAGTAACTCAGTATTGCTTGAGGAGATTTTCTTATAATGAGCGCTTGCCAAGGCGAATGCTTTTGCTGTTCGTGCATTTTTAAAGTCATAAGCATAAGCTTCTATTTGCCCCCAAGACACTACTGTATCCTTATTAGGAAGAAAGCCTCTTTTTTTAAAAAAACTGGTTTGTGCTACATATAAAGCATTATAAATTTTTATAAAGGCCGCAACTTTCTCTTTTTCATCTATGACGTAGTCAATTGCATAACGTTGTGACCCTAGAGAAACAGCTTCCACCTTATAGCCTTCAGTTTGTAATTTTCCAGCTATTCCATCTAAATGAGCCCCTCCAACTGCTACAAATGCATTTCCTTCATCCAAATAAGGCTTCATCCTGTCGGCCATGGTAATATCTCTGTCAGTACTTGTTCCTTTAAAATAACGCCGAGCAGATTCCGGAGCTTCCTGAGAGGTCATGAATTCAGGGCTTAAACACTTTCGCATTTGTATGCTATCTTCTTTTTGATAGGCTTCTTCAAAATCCACTAATCTTGCAAATTCTCTGCCTTTTTTTCGTACTGAGTCCCTCATAAAATAATAGATCTCAATTTGTTCTAAGTAGCTAAACTTTCGTCCAAAAAGCATATCCGACTGCTCTTTTATACTTTCAAGATAACTTATTTTTTTATGTTTGGATTTAGCATATTTTATTAACTGCTCATCTAAGATGTCGGTAGGTTTTTGTTCTGGCATATCATCTATTGGATAAAAAACCATATGTGCTAACCTTAAGGGGGAGGCACTCAAGCCTGGAATTTGGGGCTGAGTGATTTTTCCTTGTGCCAACAGGGCATTTAATTCTTCATTTGCGCTTTCAAGATATTCTTTGGGAATATCAGTGGGAGAAAATATCTTTTGTTTCTTGAACCATCTCGAATCCCATTGAAGCATTTCTTCTTTATAATAGCGTTCTGACACCACTCTATTTAGTTCAAAAATACAATGGCTGGCCTGATTTAAAGCTCTTTTGACCTCTAAGGGAAGATCAAGATAAGCTTGCTTACCTAGGTGTATCGTTCCAAAAAAGATAACTAACTTTACCTGTAGAAGAGGTGATCTATATAAAATGCTCATACTTCCCTATTTATTTACGAAATTTCTGAAAAATTGCAATGATACCATATTTTAATCTCTAATGTTTAGTCACCAAATGAGATAGTAATTATGGTTTCATCGATGAATTCTATCGAATCGTTTGTTTAAAAAAGAGTATTATGCTTTAGAAAAAGTTTTAAATGTTGATCTGCTTATAGTATTTAATAATCAACTCCTTATTATCCTTACAACCGAGAAGTTCGCGAATTCTTTCTAAGTAATGCTGTACTGTTCGGAATGACAAATTCATTTTGTGTGCTATTTCTTTTGCAGTTAATCCTTCAAAAAGTAGGAGGAAACATTTATTTTGTTGTTTTGATAGATAAATAGGTTTATTGATATCTTTATGGATAATTTTTAATGGATTCTCTATAAAGTTCGCTTGTGGTAGACGTTCAACCATTTTGCTCTGTCTCATTCCAAACATCGTTACACCTCAACATAGGAGCTGTAGTTTAACGAAGCATTGTAATGTCGAATACCTGACGCAGTCAGGTAGACCCAATTATTATGTCAAACCAAAGTGATAATGTCCTCTCAATTTCAAATTTAAAAATGTTCCTTTTTGTTTAATAAAATTTCACCGAGGGCGAGAAGCCTGTGAATGTG
>CAWAUF010000019.1:0-147496 GCA_963785145.1 uncultured Gammaproteobacteria bacterium
TATATTAACCTTTTGGGGTAGTCCACTAGAACCAATGGCTTTTTCAAAAAACTTCAATACAGCAGGACGATCCCGGGTTTCAGACAACATAAAATCAATGGTGTTTCCCTCTTTATCTACAGCACGATAAAGGTAAACCATTTGCCATTGACTTTGATGTACGTTTCATCCATTCGCCAACTAATACCAACAGGTTTTTTCCTTTTTATGAACTACTCTTCCAGCTGCGGTGCAATGAACACCCCATTTCTGAACCCTTGAGTGATCTAAATCTGCTCCACGCTCTTCTGCTAATTCTTCTATATTTCGGTAGCTTTTAAGGATAAGCAAGTTTCCATCTCACAGCCGTCAATATTAAATCTTTTGGAAAGTGTCGTCCTTTAAAACTGAGCATTATTTAATCTAATGGTATTTTTGTTGGGGGTAGTATAACTTGGATTTTCTATTTTCGACAGAACCCGTAGCCTGGCTGGGGCGCAGCGCAATCCGGGAGTTCGTCATAGATCCCGGATTGCGCTCCTTAGCAACTACGGTACTACACCACCTTGTTAGTCACTACAGCTGGCATGACATCCGTATGATAATTCGCTTGATACACCGTCATCACATCTTCTGCCGCCGCATTCAAACCCAAAGCTCGGTTGGAGTTGTAAAGAATGATTAGGGCATTTTGTACGCAGGGGGATTGTGGGAAATTTTTAACTAGGTAGTTGGCTCTTTCAATGGCCGCCACGTACATTTTGCGTTTAAAATAATACTGCGACACATGCAACTCTTGTCGTGCGAACATATTTCTCAAATAAATCATGTGTTGCAAGGCATTGGCTTTGTAGGGGCTGTTTGGAAATCTTTGAATCAAAAGATCAAAATCCGCATAAGCCTGGGTTTGAGTACCAGGATCTCTTAAGGACTCGTCAATAGGCAAGTATTTGGCAAATACCCCGCGAAGCTGCTGAAAATTCGACAATCCTTTTAAATAATAGGCATAATCAACCCGTTCTGCACGCGGATACAGATGAATGAAACGCTCAGCAGTTGCGGCAGCCGAAGGGTAATCCTCGTTTTCATAATAGGCGTAAATTAAATCCATTTGCGAGCTTTCAGTGTAGTCACTGAAGGGATACATGCTTTCCAGCGCTTCCAAACGTTTTGCGGCACTGGCGTATTGTTTGTTTCTCAATTCTTTTTTTGATTCTTCACGCAGTTGTTTGGCTGTCATTCCTTCAAAGGGATTTTTTTCTTCATTGGACTTCCCCCACCATTTGGAATGAGCGGGATTGGCCACCAATAGACAAATCAAAAACAGGGTTTGTATTTTATTCATAAATCAATACCTTAATTGTGCCCCATTGGAATCCAAAGGTGACGTAGAAATTTGCGTCATTATACCCAGGACAATTTATTTTGCGAATATTCTTAGGCTTTTTTCTAGAAAAAACTTTTCACTCAACACAGAAAACAATTGCAAAATGAGAACGCTTATTTTAATATCACCCTCGGAGAGATGGCAGAGCGGTCGATTGCGGCGGTCTTGAAAACCGTTGAAGGGCAACCTTCCCAGGGTTCGAATCCCTGTCTCTCCGAATGTCTTTTACCCTCATACGAAGCATCCTAATGGACTATTTGCATCAGTTGTTCAGCACCTTATTACACATCGACGTGTATTTAAATCAATTCGTCACCAGCTATGGAACTTTGACCTACTTGGCTTTGTTTTTGGTGATCTTTTGTGAAACTGGATTAGTCATCACCCCATTTTTACCCGGAGACTCTCTGTTGTTTGCTGCTGGCAGTCTGGCTGCACAAACCAATAATCCATTAGACATACTCGCGTTATTTGTTTTGCTCTTCATTGCTTCTTTGCTTGGCAATCAAGTCAATTATCTGATAGGCAAAGCGATAGGTCCACGGATTTTTACAGCAAAATCTTCCTGGTTGCTGAATAAAAAGCACTTGGAGGACACCCATCGCTTTTATGAAGAACACGGTGGAAAAACAATCATTTTAGCTCGTTTTCTACCTATAATACGCACCTTTGCTCCTTTCATTGCAGGAATTGGCGCTATGAATTGGATGCATTTTTCTTTATATAATGTAATAAGCGCCCTACTCTGGATAGGGAGCCTTTTAAGTCTGGGTTACTTTTTGGGTTCACTGACTCTTATTAAAGATAATTTTACTCTGGTTGTTTACGCGATTGTGTTCATTTCCCTGTTACCCACCCTGATTGCCTTCATCAAGAAAAGCTAGGGCCTAAGTCTCAGCTATAATTATAATAAGGGTTGTTATTCAGGAGAATAAAATGGCCAATAATAGAATGAGTCCTTTGGGTTTGGGTTTGTCCTTAGGTGTGATTTGGGGCTTGTCCATATTCTTAATGGGCTTAGCTGCTTATTACTACGCTTATGGGTATGCATTTGTTACCGCCCTAGGGTCTATTTACATTGGGTATGCGCCTTCTTTTATGGGAAGCGTATGGGGTGGAATCATTGGCTTTGTGGATGCATTCATCACCGGGTTTTTGATTGCATGGTTGTACAATAAGTTTCAAGGCTATTGCAATTGCGGAAAAAAAACACGATGAAAAATAAGGAACTGTAAATGGTTAAATTCATTCAAGCGAAAACTTTAAAGCAATGGCTGGATGCACAGGAGGCTGTATTAGTAGACGTTCGTGAGCCCGAGGAATTTGCAGAAGAGCGCATTCCTGGATCAATATTGCAGCCTCTAGCAAAGGTGTCCTTGAACAATTTACCGGACATCACCAACAAAAAGCTAGTCATGCATTGCAAAGGAGGGGTACGCAGCGAGTTTGCCTGTGAAAAGTTGCTGGCTGAAAACCCCAAATTGGAGGTTTATAATCTCGAAGGCGGCATTTTAGCTTGGAAACAACATGGACTTCGCATTCATTCCTCACCTCATGAATCTTAAGGATGCACAGCCTTCATTCCGATCAATCCTTTAAGGTTTCACAATGATGTTGTTTTCAACCGACTGAGCACCAGCAACTTGGTGAGCGATCTGCTCGGCTGTGTCGCTTTGACGAATTTTCTTCACGTAACCGGTTAGAATGATCGTATTTTGATTCATGCTTGCATGAACCTGAGCAACCTGAGGATCCGGATTTCGGCTTAATGCATCTTGCACGGATTGAGCCATGTTTTGATTGATACTAGGAAAAGAATTGAATGTTGGGCCCATGGATAAAGTACGGGCATGACAACCTGCGAGCAAACCGATTAAAACTACAGCGATTGAATTTATTTTGTATTTTTGCATCATTGTCCTCAATTGTATAATAAATAATTAATCTAGGGTGTGTTGGAATTCAGCCCCTAAGTCGCGAGACGTAGTAGGTGAAGTGTCAACACACCCTAATTTTTTTGTGGGCAAGTATACCATATTTAAGTTGCAGTCATCGAATTTGACATTAAAAAAACACCTTGATTATTCCTTTGCAATAAAGCGCATTAAACTTTCTAATTTCCCCAAAGCAAATGCTATACTGAGGTATGAAAATACACTACAGGACGTAGAACATGAATTCATCGAAGAAACAAACTCTGATTCAAAACAATGGAGAAAGTTCTGAAATCAAAAAAGCCATTGTTCGAGCTTGCAAAGATTGTGATCCTGAAGAAAAAAATACCTTGTTTAATTTCATCAACAAATCCTTTCAATCCAATCTAGGGAAATGGACTGTGGGCATTAGCCCCGCGGCATTGGGAACCGCCTATTTCTCTTGGATGAGTCAACTGGCTCAATCCCCAGGAACAATCCTGGAATTGGCTCTATTTCCCTTGTTAAATGCTCAGGATTACCTCTACAAGCTTCTGACTGAAAGCAAACCCGCGGATGGCAAAGACGTGCGTTTTCATACGGACAATTGGTCTTTATATCCTTGGAGACTCTGGGCCGAGCTGTTTTTAGAACTGGAAAAATGGTGTTTGTTGTCCACCAACGAAGTCCCAGGCCTTGCAGCGCCCGTAAAACGCACGGTGTCTTTTCGCATGAGACAAATTCTAGATGCCTTATCCCCCTCCAATTTTGTTTTGACCAATCCGGATTTATTGCAAGAAACCCTACGATCCAATGGACGCAATCTCATTCGTGGAACCGAACTGGCCATGCAAGACATGATTGAAAAAATATCGGGTTCTCCACCTGCAGGGATGGAACATTTCATCCCTGGAAAACAAGTGGCCATCACCAAAGGCAGAGTCGTCTATAAAAACCATTTGATTGAACTCATCCAATACCAAGCTCAAACCCAAAAAGTGTACAAAGAACCCCTGTTGATCTTGCCTGCTTGGATAATGAAATACTACATCTTGGATCTGTTGCCAAACAATTCATTGGTGAACTGGCTTACCCAACAAGGCCACACCGTTTTCATTGTGTCTTGGCGCAATCCCGACTCCAATGACAGAAATCTTGGCCTGGACGATTATTACCGACTAGGGGCAATGGCCGCCTTGGATGCGATTTCATCCATTCTCCCCAAAACTAAAATTCATTTGATGGGCTATTGCCTGGGAGGTACATTAGCCATGATCACCGCCGCGGCCATGGCCGAAGAGAATGATCAACGCATCAAAAGCCTGAGCTTGATTGCGGCCCAAGGCGATTTTACTGAAGCCGGGGAATTGTTATTGTTCATTACCAAAAGCGAAGTGTCCTTCCTAAAAAGCATGATGTGGGACCAAGGTTATTTGGACACCAAACAAATGTCAGGAACCTTCCAGATGCTAAGACCCTACGATCTTATTTGGTCAAAAATGGTTCAGGATTACCTGCACGGCACTCAGAGAGGCATGGTGGCCCTGTTGGCCTGGAACGCAGACGCAACAAGAATGCCCTATAAAATGCACAGTGAATATTTAGAACAATTGTTCTTAAACAATGACTTTGCAGAAGGACGCTTCACAGTGGAAGGCAAACACATAGTCGGGAAGAACATCCACAGCCCAGCCTTTGTAGTCAGTACGGAAAAAGATCACGTAGCCCCTTGGAAATCGGTGTACAAAACCCATTTATTAATCAACAGCGACATCGATTTTGTTTTAACCAACGGCGGCCATAACGCAGGAATCATCAGCGAACCCGGCCATCCAGATCGCAGTTATTTCATTCGAGAACGTAAAAAAGATTCCTCTTACCTGGATCCAACCACCTGGTTGAAAAAAGCAGAATTTAAGAAAGGATCCTGGTGGATTGAGTGGCATCAATGGCTGGTCAAACAGTCTTCAAAAAAACGAGTGGATCCGCCGGTGTTGAATGAAAAACTCCCTAAAGCACCTGGAAGCTATGTATTACAAAAGTAAAAAATGCAACAATCACTAAACCCTGTCCAAAGAGAATTGAGAATGAGTCAAAAAGATTATTACAAAATCATGGGATTAAACCAAAACGCAACGGAAAAAGAGATAAAAATTGCTTATCGCAAATTGGCTCGAAAATACCATCCCGACATCAGCAAAGAACCCAATGCCGAAGAACGGTTTAAAGAAATGGGCGAAGCCTATGAGGTTTTAAAAGATCCCACCAAAAGAAAGGAATACGACCAAGCGCTTAAATACCAAGAATTCAACCAACATCACCAACAATCAAGCCATCAAGGCTATAGAGAGCATTACCAAAGCTCAGCCTTTGAGGGCGATTTATTTGAAACCTTATTTGGCCATTCTCGCTACCAGCAACAACCCATGGCCGGTCAAAATTATCAAGGCAAAATGAACATCACCTTAGAAGAATCCTTCAGTGGCACCACCAAGCAACTACAAGTCCCGGTTGAAAGCGGCAACCAGACCAGCATGCAAATGCTCAAGGTGAAAATACCCGCAGGCATCAAATCCGGTCAACAAATTCGTTTGGCAGGACAGGGTGCACCAGGCATTAATAAGGGTCCCCGTGGCGATATTTACATCACCATCACCGTAGACAAACACCCCTTATTCGATGTCATGGACAATGACGTCTACCTCACACTGCCCATCACCCCCTGGGAAGCCGCTTTAGGAACCACCCTACAAGTGCCCACCTTAGCCGGCAAAATCGATTTAAAAATCCCAGCCAACTCTCAAGGTGGACAAAAATTAAGAATTAAAAATCGAGGCTTGCCAGGAAAACAGCCCGGGAATCAATACGTTCTTTTAAAAATTACAACTCCCCCCGCCAAAACCCCGGAACAAATTGAATTGTATGAGAAAATGTCAAAAATACTGCCTTATAATCCTCGTGAATCCATGGGAGCCTAAGAATGAATCAAAATAAACTGCTAACCGGCGTGATCATTGAAGAAATGGATTGCATACAATTGTGCAATCAATACGGCATCCCCAAAGACTTACTCCTGGAGATGATAGAGGAAGGCTTATTTGCCGCCCCTAGTTCTAATTTGAAACACATTACTTTAGATGAAAAAGCAGTCCATCGCATCGAAGCCGCGCTGCGTCTTCACCGGGATCTAAGAATTAATTTACCAGGCGTGGTGCTTGCCTTGGAATTATTAGAGGAAATGGAATCGCTTGAAAAGGAATTGTCTATTTTAAGGAAACATTTTTAAAGGTCATTAAATGGTCAAAAAATAGTCTAAACTATAAGTATAGAACGCTTTTTAAGGGGTCTACTATGAAACACATCGATCAAGCCCTACGCTTTCAATACCCTAGATTGTTGGCAGCCATCTATTTTGGCTTGTTATCCGTGGTAGGGACCATACTCACCAATGCCTTTTTGGATTCTTTAGGGGTTCCCGAAGCCATCCCTGTTTTTCAATCCGTTCTTTTAGGCATGGTGGTCGCAGCCCTTACCGGTGCACTGTTTGGTGAGCAAATCATTCACTGCAAAAAACCATACAAAACCAAAACCTTTTGGCTAGGATTCATCATGGTGATTGCATCCTTGCCTGTATTCACCCTAGGTCTGGTGTATTTTATTAAACAAGCAGATACCACTTTGTTTACTTTCGGAAAATTTCACCACGTGGTTTATTTCTACTTCATGGCTTTGTTCTACAGTTACCTGCTCTATGGAATCTTATTGGCCATTGCATCCGGTCTTGCGGCTATGTATTTGCGCGGTCGAATGGTGTACGATGTCATGTACACGCATGAACGACAACAGCAACCGGCCCATGCGCCACGCTTTCGAAAAAAACATAAAGTCGCCTCTACACACAAGTTAGGGCATTCGCACCGGTAGATAGGATACATGCAGTTTCTTAATAATAAAAACACACTGTATGATTTACTGTCTCAAGGGGCAGGAATCATCAGCCCAAATAAACGCTTAAGCGAAGAACTGTTGCAACACTATTTTACAAGAAAATGCAATTCAACTCTGGACAAGCCCTACTGCATGCCCTATAGCCAAGCCCTTGAGCATGCATACAATCAACTTCTGTATAAAAGTCCAAAGCAAACTCATCCCCTGTTGCTCAACGCAGCGATTTGTCAACACCTATGGCGAATCATCCTAAAATCTACCCCAGGACTGCATTTTAGCGAAGGCTTACTGAAAGCAGTCCTGGAAGCTTGGTCGCATTGTGAACAATGGCAAATCCATCCTAGCCACGTCAGTTTCAATTACACGCAGCAAACGGTGCAATTTCAACACTGGCGTCAACAATTTAACGAACACATCGATGGTTTAAAGGCTATCACCGAACACCAGTTGGTTCCTTACTTAATCCAAACACCCATCTCGATTTTTCCTCAAACCCTCATCTGGGTCTGTTTCGATGAATTCAACCCCCAACAACTGCATTTACAACACCATTTAACCCAGCAAGGGGTTCAACAATTTCATTTCGATTTCACTGCAATGGAAGACAAACCACCTCTGGTGAGCCGATTTACGGCTAATGATAAGAAAGAAGAATACCAGCAATTAATCGCTTGGTTGCATTTAAGAATGCAGCAGGGCGACCAATCCATTGGGGTAGTCGTCCCCAATTTACAACAAGAGGCACAGAGTTTGCACAGGATGTTACTCAAGTATTTTCAACCCTCCTGTTTTAACATCTACCTGGGGCAGACTTTGAGGGAATTTCATTTGGTTTCCCATGCGCTCACTTGGTTAAAGCTAGAACAAACACTCACCCCTCATGAAGCCGCACTTTTGTTGCAATCTCCTTACATCGCTCATGCTGAAGAAGAATCCCTTAAACGCGCCAATTTTCTGCAAGACAGCGCCCTGTTGCAAGAACAATGCATCCCTCTTGAAAGCTTCATTCAGGAACTGAAACCCTACTCCCCAAAGCTGGCTTTGGTTTTACATTCGCTAAAACCCTTTCCCAAAGAAGCATCCGTTCACGACTGGTTGGATCAATTCCAAGCAAGGCTCCAGGCAATCGGTTTCCCAGGAGAGGCCGCCCTTCATTCAGAAAATTACCAATGTTTTAACCGTTTTGCATCTATTTTAGACGAATTCAGACAACTGAGTTTGATCAGTCCGCGTTTTAGTCAGGAGAATGCGCTCCAGGCCTTGACTGCACTTACAAAAAACACGATTTTTCAAGCACAACAAATCAAAGCGCCCATCCAAATCTCGGGTTTACTGGAAGCTTCCGGCTGTGAATTCGACAGTCTTTGGGTCATGGGTTTAACCGATGGCTGTTTGCCGCAGAAAACTCAATTGTCTGCCTTTATTCATCCCCAATTGCAAGGCCAATTGCAAATGCCTCACAGCAGCAACGCACGGGAATTGATCTTTGCAAAAAAAAGTTTGGAACGATTGCAGTGGTCGAGCAAACACACGGTTTTCAGCTACCCACGTCATTGCCAGGATACACCCAATTTACCCTGCGCTTTAATCATCCATTATCCACCCTATGTGCCTTTGCAGCCACTACAGCAACCCAGCAATGTCTTATTAATCCCCTTGGAAGAACGGTATTGTCTGCCATTAAACCCGGATGAAATCAGCAGTGCAGGCACCGCTTTGTTAGCCAACCAGGCCAAATGCCCCTTCAAAGCCTTAGCAGAACATAGACTCCATGCCAAGCCCTCTTTAACCCCGGAAGATGGCTTGAATGCTCGCGAAAGAGGACAAATCATTCATCAGATCATGGAATTTCTTTGGAAACAATTGGGCTCTCAAGCGACCTTAATTCAACTGAATTCCCAGGATTTGGATGCTTTGGTCAATCAAGCCATTCAGCAGACACTGAGTCCACTGAAATACCTCCATCCCACCTCATTCCCTGATTTGATAGAACAAGTCGAACATACGCGATTAAAGCCTGTGGTGTTGGCTTGCCTTGAATGGGAAAAACAAAGGCCTCCTTTTGAAATTGCGGCCATTGAGCAATCTTATTCCATATCACTTGCGAATTTGAAGTTTAAAGTACGGGTGGACAGACTGGATAAAGTGGGTGAGAACAAATGGGTAATAGACTACAAAAGCACCCTGCCTGCAAACAAACCCTGGAATGAAGACCGGCCCAAAGATCCCCAACTGCTTCTTTATGCCTTGTTGGATGAAGACATCAATGCGCTGTTTTTTATGCAATTGAAATCAGGCAACCTTCGCTTTTCAGGAATCAGCGAAGAAAATCATGACATTCAAGGAGTAAGTCCAATAAAAAAAGAAGAGGAATGGTCCCAATGCAAAACCCATTGGCATGCACAATTAAGCGCATTGGCCCAAGAATTTCAACAAGGCCATTGTTCGCCACAACCTGCCAATTCGAGCATTTGTCAACTGTGTGATTTTCAAAATTTGTGTCGTTTTCAAAAAGATTCCACTCCTTGACGTTGCGAATTACAGCTGAATGCTTAATAATGTTGAAATGATGATAATTGGAGCCTGTATGTCCCACAAATTAAGGCGAACACGGATTTTGTCTTATGCTTTAATGGCTTGCTCATTGAGCAGTTGCTTTTACCCACCCTTTAATGACTTTGTGACGGATCACCCGGTTAGAACTCGGATCATCGCCGGTACAACAGTGGGTGCTGTGGCTGGGGGTATTGCTTCTGGAACCGTAGGCGCTGTGGTTGGGGGTGCTGCTGGTGGTGTCATTGGTGGCCTGATTGGGTTGCAAGGCGACAGCAAACGGCAAATCTTAAAAGAAATATTCAGATCAGACATTCAATTCATTAGCTATGGCGACACCATGACCTTGGTCATACCGGTGGATAAATATTTTCTGTTCAACAGTCCCCGTTTAAACGAGGCCTGTTATCCTGGTTTACTGCATGTCATCAGACTATTACGCTTTTATCCGCATTGTGCTATTTATGTGGCTGGATTTACGGACAACGTGGGGTGCTTTTGCCATAAAAATTTACTTTCCCAAGCACAAGCTGAAACCATGCTCACCTTTTTGTGGAATCATGACATTCCGGCAGAGCTTCTAAAAAGTGAAGGCTATGGGGACAAATTTCCCATTTCAGACAACAAACTCATTCATGGTAGTGCGCAAAATAGGCGCATAGAAATTCAATGGTTTTCTAGCCCAGTTTCACCACCTTTGACATGAACAAAATAAGGATCTGCTGTATATGAATTCTAGATTTATCGGAGGGATCCTTTTAATCATTGGTACTTCCATTGGCGCTGGCATGTTGGCTTTGCCAGTAGGTAATGCGCCGGTTGGATTTTGGCAATCTTCCATTTATTTAGTCCTCTGCTGGGCCTTGATGACCTTGGGCGCCTTTTTCATCCTCGAGGCCAATCTGTACGTTTCCAGAGGTAAAAACATGATCTCCATGGCCCAGGCCACCTTAGGCAATTGGGGCTTGGTGGCTGCTTGGGTCAGTTATTTGTGTTTGCTGTATACCCTACTCGCAGGCTACATTTCCGGTGGTGCGGACATGTTAAACAGCTTGTTATCCAAAATAGGCCTGCATGTGCATGATTGGCAGGCCAGTTTTGTGTTTACTTTCTTTTTTGGTTTAATCGTGTATGGCGGCATTCGTTGGGTAGACTATGCCAACCGCAGCCTGATGTTTGGGAAACTACTGATATATTGCATCTTGGTGGTTTTAATAGCGCCATACATCAACCCACACCATTTTCAGCACGGAAACATGAAGGCTATTGGCAGTTCCATCATGCTTTTGATCACCTCTTTTGGATTTGCCATCATAGTGCCTAATCTTAGGGATTATTTTGAGGATGACATTCCCACCTTAAAAAAAGTCATATTCGTTGGCTCTTTGGTTCCATTGTTCTGTTATTTGGCCTGGGATGCCGTGATCATGGGAACGTTGCCCGCTACAGGAAACCAGAGACTGGAACTTTTGATGCATAATCCCCACACCAGCAGCGCGCTTGCCAACCTGTTGTCTGCAAAGGTGCAAAACCAAACCATCAGTGTTTTATTTAACTTTTTTACTTCCATTTGCATGCTCACGGCTTTTTTAGGCGTTTCGCTTTGCCTGTATAGTTTTCTTGCCGACGGTTTGAAACTACGCGATCAAGGTTCTCATGGAGTAGGACTGTTTTTGTTAACTTTTTTACCACCTTTGCTCATCGTAATCTATTACCCTGGAATTTACATTCATGCCCTAAGTTACGCAGGCATTTTTTGCATCCTCCTGTTGTTGCTTTTGCCTGCGCTCATGTGTTATTTCGGCAGATACCAATACAAATCTCCCTTTTATGTCCCAGGAGGAAAATGGTCTCAAGTGTTGGTTATTTCCTGCTCCCTCGTGCTTCTGGCGCATGAGTTTTGGGATTTGTTGAGGTAAAGGATCAGACCCATTACGTCAATTTTTAACTTGACTGAATCCAAAAAAATCATTAAGGTTGCGCTTTTTGTATTTTACGACTAATCCCATGCAACATACCAAACACACTTTGATGGCTCTTTGTCAAAACAAAAGACAAAATAATTTTTTAAATTTGTCCAAATGCTCTCTTGAAGACAGGGATGTTTCAATCCTATTGGATTTTATAGAGCTCCATAAAATAAGGCATCTAGATATAAGCCAAAATCAAATCACAAGCTTAGGAGCAGAGTCACTTGCGACCAGCGAACACCTTTGTATTGTAAACATCGGTTTCAATTGCATTGGTTCTAAAGGGGCAATGGCTTTCGCAAATAGCCCCCATTTAAGGATCCTCCTTGCGGCTTCCAATAGCATTGGCCCTGAAGGTATAGAAGCCTTATCAAAAACCAAGGTTCTGCACACACTCGATATCCGGTTTAATAAACTCGATGTCAAGCTGCTTCGCTTATTTTATAACAACACAAGCCTTACCCAACTGATGGTATATGAGCATCCAGTACCCAAAGAACATTTGGCATGGGTAGAGGAGCTTATGGCAAGAAATTTAGCAACTCAATGCCAACCCCTTGTCTTAGAACAGGTTAAAACAACCGTTGTTTGCAACCTGATCTTATCGTATGTGCATTCACCCATGCTTTTTTTCAATCAAGCAGCCAGTTCATCCACTCCCCCAGCACTAAGTGGGTGTATGAATCACAACCTGACCTAAATTTCTTTTCATGGCTAATTCCACCTCGTTAACGGTTTTTTCTATGCCGTCGATTGCTTGAGTCATTGCATTTGGAATATGTGCTGATCTCTTCATTTTGTGCCTAGACTCTCTGTTCATATCAAAAAAAGCCGGCCCTTTTTTGGAGGGTGCAGGCCTGGCTGCATTCAATTCCTTATGCAGATCTTGCACCTGATTTAGCATTTGATCAGAACAAGCTGTATTGATTAATTGCTGATCCAATGCAGTTAAGTGGGAAAGTACTTTGCTCAATTGTGGCCTGGGACTTTTCTGAATCAAGGCATTCACCTGACTGATGGCAGTGGTTAAAGCTTGCCTTATCTCATCGTTGTTGAAGGGTTTTTTTTGCTCCTCTGCAGCCGGAGTTGAAAGGGGCGATAATTCGGGTTGTACAGCAGACTGCGAAGCAAGGTAATTGGAAAAATCACCCATTCGAACCTGTTTTTTCTCACCATGAACGGTTTGAATTAAGGGTCTTGCTACCCATAGTTTTGAATTGTTGGGGTGAGGTTCATAGACATAGACGGGTTGGTTTTTTAAGATCTCTTTAGTAAATGGTCCTATGGGAGTGGAGTAAATCCGTCCCAAATGTTGCGTGTGAATATGGCCCATGGTAGGTTGCAGGGTCATACCAGGTTCCAACTGGATCTGATACAGGAGTATTTCTTCGGTGTGATGATGGGTGACCAACAGGTTTTCTATGTAACTGGGCTCAATGGTACATTGACCTAATGAGCAACCTAGGGCAACGATGTCAACTGCGCAATCGTTTTTGGATGCCAGAATAGGCTTGTCACTCGCAGCAAAAGCACGATCGCAGATGAGTTGGATGGGGCCAACTCCTTTCTCTTCAGCCCTTAATACGCCATTGGGTTGTTTGCCAAACATTTCTTTGCTGGTCTGCAAGAGTGCGTAAGGATCGTCTAAATTATGCCAAACTGGGGGAGTAGCACGTTGTGCCTGCTGTATCTCATCCTGAATTTCAATGTGATGTTTCTTTTTTAGTGCTTGGATTCCAAGGTACAATTCTCCCCAAATGGGTGCAGAAATTTCTTTGGGTTTGAAGGCATTCCAGAGGATGGGATCGGCTTTTAAACCCCTCAACAGAAAATTTTCCCAAGTCAAAGAATCTTGTGCGCCAGAAAGTGCGTCATGATGTGTTTCCACAAAATTCTAAAATCTTTGAAAAATCCTTTACTCATCACCATTAAAAAGGGTCTTTTCAGTCCAGAAATCTTTTGTTTTTGCTGCATGGCATGAAACTGAATTAACTTAGCATATCTTGCCATGAATTCAGACATCACTTGACCCATAGACAGAACCGAACTAAAGGACATCCCACCCTGTTTGGCTTCCAGGTTTTGTTTGCTTTGTTCACCATTTTCTTGTAGCCAGGCTAAAAAAGCCTGATGCATTTGATTCAGAATTTGAAAGCTGTTCTTGACTATGTCTTGTTGAGTATAGCCCCGAGTCACCAACATGGAGTATAAAAAATTCCGGATCTCTTCTTGCATGAAATCACTGGTTAGGAATTGATAGGTGTCTTGTACGGTCAAGGGCATGTATTCCTTTCCACCCTTTGGTAAGTCACTCCAATATAAACCAGGCCTATCCTCCCTGTTCGGTCCAAAATAGGCGCCAAGATTGTCTAGGAAAGCCTCCATATGCTCTGGATCATCGGAAAAATAGTCATCGCAACTGGAGAGCACCACGCAATCCACGTTTCTGGCTTTCAGTCCATCTGCAATCGCGCTCGCGGTTGAAATGGCATAATCATTCAGGCTGCGACCAGCCAGCATGATGTTGCCTTTGCTGCCGGCAGAAAGACCCAGGGTGGCTGTTCTCGTGCCACCACCCGCATCGAGTACAAAGGCTGCATTTTGCGAAGCAGGCGAAGCGTCCTCTAATCCCTGGCTCAAAGACGCCTGAATGGCAATGCTGTCTTTGATGAGATCACAAAAGGGGACGATGGATCCTTTTTGAACTCCTTCCAAGTTAGTCGTTTTTTTGTGGGCAAGTGATAAGGGAGAGCGCAGCGCTTCTTCTTTGCCTTCAGGCACTACCAGGGTTACGGATGAAAGATTGGAAGGCAATTTTTGTTCGGCGGGACTACTCGCATCCACTTGAGGTTTTGGGGGCAATAACTCAGCCTCACGGTAAGGTTCATTGTAGCCTGCTGCCAATAATTTAGATGTATTGTCTGCATGATATAATGGCACATCCTCCTTGGGGGGAGGAAAAGGCAGCTCGATTTTGTCCATTGCAAACTGGGAGTGATCTCTGGCTGCGCCATTGTGCTTCATAAGTCAATCCAGGAATTTGCATACAGGCCTCTCTTTCACTCATGCCTGGATTTGTCTGTAATACCCCTTGAATTAACTCCTTTTCTTTCTTTATTTGATTAAAAAATTCAGTCATCTTTGTTTTGTAATGTCCTACTACCTCCTCAGATATTTTTCTTTTGATTTTTTGTGCTTCTTCTTCCGGCAAACCCAATTCATTGACTAACCCATTGATGTGGGCATTCATAAGCAAAATATCAGACCGTTTATCGAGTAAAGCAAGGGCCCTGTCCACGTCAACGTTCATGAGGCCCGTGATGATTTCACCCGGATCTAAGGACATCAATTGATCGGTACCATCCGCTCCTGGAAAATAGCCTAAATCTGAAATGATGTTGGTGTCTAAATCAAACAAACCGCGGCGCCACATGTCGTTGAATAAATCCAGCGCCTTATTGACGACCTGGGTGTTGAGGTTTTTGATAACTTCGGATATAGTTTTTTCATCCTGCTTGGTTTTAATGGTTTCCAAAATAGATACGAAATCGTCTTGTACTATTCTTGTGGCTCTTTGAGAGATTTTTGAACGATGAGTGGCATCAAAATTATAAACTCTGCCCTCCAAAGTGGTGCTAAAGGGTTGATCAATGTAGGAAAAAGGTCCAACCAAGCCTTTGCCCCGACGCAATACTTCCCCTAAATTTATGGATTTTTGCTTGTCTTCCCAAGCTGAAATAATGCCTAACACTTGTCTATTCAACTCTGGATTATCTCGCAACAAATGCAAATACCGCTCCAAGGTGCGTGAACGCAACAAGGTATTGAATTGCGTAATGAATAAATCACCCACTTCCCCTGCGGCATCAGCAGCCGGTGCTCGCACTCGGTTAAAGGCAATGTGTTGCAACAACAAT
Organism: uncultured Gammaproteobacteria bacterium; assembly: GCA_963785145.1. Lineage (GTDB taxonomy): Bacteria > Pseudomonadota > Gammaproteobacteria > Legionellales > Legionellaceae > Legionella. The sequence goes on from CAWAUF010000019.1 coordinate 15,668, forward strand.
CTGAAATTGGGATTGACGTGTTGAGATTCTATTTTTAACAAATAATTGTTACCAATATCATATACGGTGTGTTCGGCTCCATTGGCAAAAAATTGTGGATTGTCCACACTGGCCTTTTCTCTGTGTAATTTGCGCAGGAAACGCTGAGAATGTGCGGAAATGCGTAATAGATCGGGAAACATCGAATCGGCTGGACCCAAACTGGCTTCCATGTGTTCTGTGGTATCATTAAAGGGGATGGGACGTTCTTGTATGCTGCCGCCATACATTTGAGCTCTGGCCAATAGTTCAATATCAAAGGCAAAAGTCTTGCTTTTAAGTGCCGCACTGTCATCATCCTTGCCTAAAACCTTGGAAAGCAAGGCGGCATCAAACAATTTAAAACCCGTTTGAGTATCACTTAAGTGGGCTAAATCAGGAAAAAAAGCCTTAACCAATTGATTCAATGCAGTGCTTCTGAATAAAAACTCCTTCTTTTTACCAAATACCTCACTCTCTTCGTGCCGCCTGGTGCCTATGGACACTCTAGGGTGCTGTGCATCCCCTTCCAGCACATCCGCAACGAGATGACTCATTTCACCAATGGGGATCTTGGGAGAAAAATCAATAAAACCTACGGCAGTTGGAGGCGGAACATCCACCAATGCCTTTCTCATGGCAGCACGAACTACAACCGCCTTGCCTGGAGGATCTTCGGCTTTTATCTCCAAATCAGTGAATTGGCAGTTTAGGTTTTTTAGAGGTCCTTTCACCACCTCCTCTTCTTCAATGGCGCCAGAAAGATCGAAAAGAGGATAAGCCGGGGCTTCATTTGTAGCCCCCTGATTGGCTTTTTGGATGATGTTTTCCAAAGCCTCGCGGGTTAGGTTGTTGGGGTCTTTTGCTTTTTCTTTACTGCTTCGTGCATCCACGACAATCAAATTGATTTTTACATGCTCCATACCGGGTTTACTCAGTTCTTGCCTTAAAGCCTTCATTTTATCGGCAATGACTTTATTATAATACTTCACTTGGTTGGGATTGATCTTCCCTTTTTCATGTGGAGCGCTTTGATCAAATTGCATCACCAAAGAAACGATTTTGGGCTCTGTAGGAACCTCTTGTTTCACTTCTTGAGACAATTTGGCCACTCGCGACCAACCCTCGGCTTCTCTTTTTTCATTTTCATAAGGATCCTTGGGATTAGAGGAGGCTGTCGATTCATTGAGTGCAGGAAGTTGGCTCCAGGATTCCAATTGCTGCTTAAGCACCGCAGGTGGCACAGGCCTAACTGTAACCAGTGCCTGTTGGGTCATGAAGTCATTAAAATTTGGAAGTTGGACACCTGAGATGCCCTTACCCAGCATGCTATTGCCTAAAAACAAAGGAGCAATGAGACGGGCATATTCGGGATCATGCATTAACAATTCCACAATGGAAAAAATCTGAGGAAATTTTTCCAGCATAAAACCAAGCGCATGGCTCTCTGTGGTATTGGTGTATAAAGTTTGTAGATCAGTCAACAACTGTTTTAAATTGGTTTGATCCACCTTGCCAGCTGCTAAATTGTTTAAAAAAAGCTTAAAACTATTGACGAAGGCGCGAAAAATATAGGGCGTCACCGCAGCATATAAGTTTTCTGAGTATTTGATGAGGGTGGCAAATTGTTCATTGGTGGCCAGTACCAAAACATTTTGCAAGGCGGCCTGCGCTTTGTCGTCATGGATCAATTTTTGATAGACCTCATCCAAAGGCTTTGCCGTAGAAAATGAAAACTGAGCTATTTTGTCGGATACTTGGTGTAAATGCATAAAAATATCGACCACCCCCCTAGCCATATTGCCTGCTTGGGTGCTGCTTTGTGATTCTTCCGGGGAGTCAATCCACAACCCAGGAATGCTGGTTGGGTGGATACCAGCGTCTTGAATCAAGCGAATGAGCTCGGTATCAAAAGCCATGGTCAAATTGTGCATGCCTTTTGAGATTTGAGGGATGCAATTAACGTCCAATAATTTGTTGCCGACTTGCGTGTCTGGGACTTGAATATTGAGCAATACTCTGCCTAAGAGATTAAACATCATGGACATGAGATGTCTATCCCCAGCCTTATTGCCCACCACCGCATTCAAGACCCCACGCCTGGCCCCGATGACGAATTGTTCGTGATTGTTCACATGTTCTTGCAACAAGGTTCCAGTGGTTGCCAAATCGACGGAAGTGTCCGCATCCGTTAACAAAACCACATCGGCCAATCGATGATCGTTGTGAACACCGCGGTAATCTATGCCGGCGATATGCCTTAAGCCCAAATGGACCGCGCCCGCTTTGACAGAAGCATTGGCTAAGGAATCGGCATCCATTTTGGCCAATTTAGGATCTTCGTAGGATTGGATCTGAGGCTCTAAATCTTCGTAACCAAAACAAAGAACCTGATCCCTATATTGAGCAAGACGCCCTTCTGGTGCCAGGAGTTCGTCGGCTGCATCGATTGTGCGCCTGATGCAAGGTTTTACTACCCCAGAGGCATCCTTAGCCTTGCGTGTTTTGCTTTGATTTTCTGGGGTTATTGTTTCATCTTTTTTCCCATGAGGGGCTTCGTCATCGTATAAATGAATTTTCCAGGAGAGTTGCCCGCATCCTTTATACAACCATTCCAGTTGCTTGCATTTGTTCTCTAGAAAATTTTCACCCGTGGTGCATTCACTGATGGGCTTTAATCGATTGAATTCTTTATGGACTGGAACCAGATAAGCCACTGCTTTTTTTTGGTTTGAATCCAATAAGGTATTATTGGCATTTAATATAGCAAGGCGTGATTTAACCAGGAACAAGACTTTGTCTTTGTTGATAAAACTATTTTGTACGTCTGGATTTTCCCAAGCCTCATCCACGGACACTTGAATGAGGAGTTGGTCTATATTTCCGAAATCATTTGGATTTTCATCCATCAGTGCCTCACAAATTTTGTCAGCCAGCCTGAAGGTTTGCATGTCAATTTGTTCTACTTGTTGTTGAGCTTGCTGTTGGGCAGCTTGCAATTCGATGCTTGCATCTGCCAGCTCAGCACCCTGATCTGCTAATTTTTGTGCTGTCAGTTTGTGTTTTTTCAGGGCAGAATCATGCTCGCGTCCTAATTGCAAAGACATGGTCGCATTCTCAGGTTTTGCTAAAGACTGCTGCAATTCATCCACTCGTGCTGCAAGTCGCCGTTCTTTTTCTTTCAATCGGTTGTGCTCTTTTTCCAAGTTTAAGCGTTTGGTTTCCAGTTCTGACACCAGACCTACGGCCGGCAAGAGAGTGGTTTGCACCCAACGCGGTCCAAATTTTTCTTGGTTTCTTTTGTAATGCAAATAATCTTGCCCCAATTTCATTAAGTTGGGGATTAAACGACGATCAACATAGGCAGAGCCACCCAGCATGAGCGCTGCATGTCCACGTTCACCCAGAACTGCAGCACTTAGATTTGCTAAATTTTCTGTGGCATTCAGATACAATCGAGGTACATAGGAAAAAGGTTGTGCTCTTTTTAAATAATCATACGGATTGATGCCAGTCCAATTCCAAAACAATTGTCCGGCAGTGGCTTCAGGGACTTGCAGGAGCTGTGCAACTTGTTGTTGCTCCAACAAGTCTTTTGTCTCCTCAGATGTTTTTTCTTCTCCAGCCATAATATGCTCGATATAATGCAATCAAATTGATTTATTATTTATCTATAAGATTAGCATATGATCACAAAAAATACTGGAAAAGGGGAATGGATTTTTTTTGTCTGGGTGTGCTGCAGATGTTTTTACCTTGATCCTAATAGAAAATTAAGATATCATATTGATACTTATTTATGCAAATTTAGGTGCACATGCCGTGGTTAATTCAAAATTAATAGGTGGAATATTACTCATAGTTGGAACCTCCATCGGAGGAGGTATGTTGGCTCTTCCCGTTTCAACTGCTGAAGTTGGCTTTAGTAATTCCATTTTTTTCCTGTTTTTCTGCTGGGCAATCATGACCGCCGGGGCTTTGTTGATTCTTGAAGTCAATTTACGCCTTCCTGCTGGAAGCAACATGATCTCAATGGCCAAGTCCACTTTAGGCTTGCCTGGACAAATCATTGCCTGGATTACTTATCTGCTTTTGCTGTACACCTTACTTGCAGCCTACATCTCTGGCGGCAGTGATGTATTCAATGATTTATTAAATCGAATGCACATCAATCTTCCCAATGGAATCACCGCCGTTCTATTCACTTTTTTGTTCGGTTTAGTCGTTTACAACGGCATCAAATCGGTGGATTACGTCAACCGCGGTCTGATGTTTGGAAAACTTGGGGTTTATTTTTTACTAGTAGTCATCATCAGCCCTCATGTGTCCACCCTTGGGCTTTATAGTGGTTCTGCACGTGCTTTCATGGGAACGCTGATGATCTTAATTGGATCTTTTGGTTTTGCATCCATCATCCCCAGTTTGCGTGATTATTTCGATGGCGACAAACAAGCCTTACGATTTGCCATACTACTGGGTTCTTTAATTCCCTTAGTCTGTTACATCATCTGGGATGCCGTCATCATGGGAGTGGTTGCCCGTGAAGGCAAAGACGGTTTGTTGGCTTTGATACATTCGGATCACGTGACCAGCGGTTTGACCCAAGCCCTGTCTCACTCCATTCACAGCAGCTTGATCAGCGGTTTTTTTGGTTTCTTTACTTCCATTTGCATGCTGACCGCATTTCTTGGAGTTTCCCTAAGTTTGTTTGATTTTCTAGCCGATGGCTTGAAATTAAAAAAAGCAGGAAAACAAGGCAAAGTCACCCTCGCCCTAACCCTATTTCCGCCTTTGGCCGTTGTTTTAATCAATCCAGGGATTTATCTACGTGCCTTTAGTTATGCAGGCATTTGTTGCGTGATTCTGTTGCTTCTTTTGCCCACCCTCATGGCTTGGAAAGGACGCAAATCCTGCACCATGGAAGGCAGTCATATGCTTCCAGGAGGACCAATTGGGCTTGCGCTGACTGGTCTTATTTCTCTAGGATTGCTCATCATAGCCTTTTTGGGGTAATGGATGGTTCGAGTAGGCCGGGGGAGATGAATTGTAAACACGCCCTAATATTATTTGAATCACAATGGCTTCAATGTTCATTGGCCTTCCTCTAGATCAGGGGATTTAGATGAGCAATGTTATCCATCTCAATCTGGTTCACTATTTTATTTCCGCGGAAGGCAATAGTGAGATCCTTGAACTTATTTTTGAGGCGATATAGAGCAATCGCCCCAGCTTTGCCAATACAATTGAATTGTATGCTCAATAGGGTGATGCGTTCAAAATCAGCCAATGCCTTTGCCAGCATGATGGCACCTTTGTCGTTTAATTGATTTCCATCCAAAAATAGGACAGACAATCGGGGAGTTATTTGCTTCATCATGGTTACGATTTCTTCAATTTCTTGATCTTTAATTTGCAGATTGGTCAAGTCCACTTGTTCCTCTCCAGAAGTTATTCTTTTTTGCACATCGAATCTCATCATTCCTCCTTAAAGTTCTTTTTTAGTAACATTTACATCAGCTTGTGCTTCATCTTCTGCCAATAAGAAGCTAGGTGGTAACAAATTTCTTACTTTTAAGTAAACCTTTGATGAAGGCAAAGATTGACCCTGCCTTAATACCCTGTCTGAAACATCCAGTTCCCCTACGGCTTTTTCGATTTCTAAAGTCCTCTGTGAATGTTCTGCAGAGAATAATTGATGAGGGTTTCTAGGTGATTCGGCGATAATAGATTTAATTTTTTTAAGCAGGGGATCGTCCTGTAATTTCAACACGGTTTCATTTAATTTTTCCACGTATCTTGCTCTGTCTTTTTCATTGGGAAAATCTATATAAATAGATTTCTTAATTTCAGCTAAAAAACCGTCCATTTTTTTGTCTTCAAGTCCCCATCTTAATTGATGAAAACGAGTGTAGATCTCTTCAAGGTTATATTTTTTATTAATCCTCATGATCTGCTCTTGTTCTGCTTCGGCTATGAGCTTCTTAGTGTCCAATTCTTGTACTGTTGTGCAGGCCATTGTTTTGTATGTGATCGCATAATTGTTGGACCATGGCGTAACTCCAAAATACTTTATTGTTTTATCAACGTCCTCAGCACTTTCAATAAATTTATCTCCTACTGTACAAAGAGAGTCTACAAGCAGTGGTTTGGCGAGGCATAGCGGTAAGCGTGGCTCACCCAAGCTTGCTGCTATGATCACATGCGCAATAGGAAGCAGGAGCAACTCTTTATTATTTTCAAGTAATTTTTTAAGGTGAAATTTTGCCAGGCCATATCCATGATCCAAACAAATCTCTACAGCAGTTAAAAAAGGCATGCCACCTGGTGTTTGAGATTGAATGATGGGATCGAATTGAAAAGCACAAGGTTTGTCTTTAATGTTAATCATAGGCATCTTTGGATTTGTATTTTAAGGTCAAAAAAAGGAAGCAAAGGAAATTCTCCGTCTTCTTTTTTACCTTTGTAAACGACGTCTATATCGGAAGTGTGGTTTTTTACAAGCAAATGAATGCTGGGCGGGGAGCCAGAAATGATATGAGGTGTTATATTCGCAAGGTATTTGTCATTGGTTTTTACAGCAAAAGAACCTAGAATCAGTTCTATTCCAGGCGACATGACTTGCGCTTTCTCTGCAATTATATTTAGGAGATGCTCAAATTCTTCAAGGGTTAAGGGGAGTTTTGTATAGAAAAAAAACTCATTGGTGCATAAACAAGTGATGTAATTGAGATCAACTTCTTTAGAGTCCTCAAGATAACAATGTTTCAAGTGGGTGGTTTGAGCTTTTTGCATCAGTTTGTCAAGCGCATTAGATAAACGCGCAATCATCGCTTGCCTTTCTTCAGGCGTCATCTCTAAAGGCGAATAAGCACCGGGTGACTCCCCTTTGCTCCACGACACTACAATGACATTCTTTTTCCTGAGTATTGGCATCTTATCACCATTTCAAATAGAGGGGATATTATTAGAGCTTATTTATATGTCAATAGTAGTTTAATTTATACAATTTGACAATGAGATTAATAAAATGATGAATTTGACCATTTTGTCAATGTTAGTCAAATTAAATATGATTTGTTGGGCCAAGGCCCAACCTACGCCTTATTGATTACATTTTCGTGGGACAGCCCTGAAGCGCATTCGTGGCGCACTAGCCTGGATGCAGCACAATCCGGGCTCGGTGGGGAGCTCCCCATCCCGGGATTTCGCGGCACTTTATCCAGGCTACGACTTATTCCACCCAATTTTTCAATACTTCTATGATTTTTTTTGCTTGATCATCGCTGGAGATGTTGAATTTTGATTTTTTGCCAGTATTGATTGTTGCGTTTTTGATAACGACGAATCGTGTATTTTACAGGTCCGTATTCGCTTTTGGCATTGTCCCAATCTTGGTATTTGAACATGATGGTTGTCCATGCACCCTTGGTTAATACTTGTTTGTCCAATTTCTGGTCACTTCTATCTCATTTTCACTATAGGATACGGTGATATCCTCTATAGTCTCTGTCATTGGTATGGATCCTTATTAGATATGTCGATTTTTTGTAATTTGCCATCAACGATGGTAAAGTAAATGGTTGTTGGTATTCATTTGCTTGATAAATCCATAATTGAGGTTTCATGGTAGGCGTAGTCTGCATATTGACGAAGGTGTTGTTCACCATAGCCGGAGTTCCACAGGCATTATACACTTTTGCCACCGAATCATTTATTTCAATATTAATACCATTGCAAGCCGAGGTGGCATTGCTATTGGAACCATTGATTCGAATTAATTTCACCTTGTAATCGATGATGTTCATCTCCATTTGCACACCGCCACTGCCGGATCGAAGCGATGAAAAATCCCAAGAGTGAATATACCAGGCATAGGGTCTGTCCGTGCCCATGTTGTTGTAAATCAGTTGTTTCACGGGGACTCTGACATAAACCGGATTGTTGGAATCTTGCCTACTCAAGGGCTCACCGCAAGCTGCAAGCACCTGCTCAGCGCTCATCCCAACGTTGACGTACCCATGCTTTTGTGGGCAATAGAACGATTGAGGTGATTGATCGAATGCATACAGGCGGATAGGTAAAACAACACAAACGAGACAAATCACCAATTTTAGTTTCATAGGATGTTCCTGGTCGACCTCTTCATGCACAAGTATAGTCTTTTTTGTCTCATTTTTCCCCTACAGCAACCTCCAGGGCAAAGAATAAACCAAGAGTATGCTAATTGTTTTTAAAATCAAGATCATAATGAAAGGAGACAAATCAATGCCGGCAACAATAGGAACCAAGCGTCGACCGATTTTTAATAAAGGTTCTGTCAACAAAAATACAAAACCCACTATGGGATTTTTCCACTGAGGATTTACAAAGCTTAATATGACTCGTATCAGCAGAGCATAAAACAGCAAATCCAAGGGCACTATGATCAAATCCGCCATCACATACAGTAAGAAATAAGGAAGCGGAAGTATGGCATGGAAAAACAGCAAACTCAGGCATGCTATTTTAAGGCATTCAACCCCAATCAATACTATAAAACAGGTCCACTCCAATTTTAAATTAGGGTTTTGCTTAAAAAGCGCATTGAGCGGATTCACGATGGGATTGGTTAAACGATGGATTAGCTGCGAAAGGGAATTCAAGGAACTGACTCGTAAATAGTGCAAGGCAATACGAAGCCATAGACATAAGATGACCACACCAAACAATGCCGAAACGATAAGATATCCAAGCACACTTAAAATGGACATGATTAAACCTCCTGTTGACCTAACTGTTTGGCACGTAATTGAGCGGTCTGCATGGCCTGTTGCATCAACTTTGGAAGACTGTTGTGGAGCACATCCAAAGCTGCAGCAGTTGTACCTTTTGCCGAAGTAACCTTTGCACGCAACTGACTTAAACTGCAGTCGCTGTTTTCTGCTAAAGTTATGGCGCCTTTTAAGGTTTGAAGAGTAAAATCATGGACCACTTGCTCCTTCAAACCAAAACTCATGGCTGCAGCAATCATTGCTTCCATGAATAAAAACACGTAGGCAGGCCCGGATCCTGAAAGCGCGGTAAAACCATCCATCTCGGCCTCCCGTTGGATCCAAGTGATGATTCCAATCTCTGAAAAAATCCATTCCGCGTATTTTTTTTGTGTGTCGGTGGTGTGTGCATTAGCAATCATAGGTGTTGCAGCCAAACCCACAGAGGCGGGAATATTAGGCATGGTACGAATGATGGCAATTTTTTTGTTGCAATGCCTCTCAAACCATGCCAAAGACAAACCAGCTGCCACCGAGATCAAACAGATCTCGGACTTTAAATGCGGCCCTATTTCTTCAAGAATGACTGCCATCTGTTTGGGTTTAACCGCAAGAATGATCACTTGGGCTCCTTCCATGGCTTGGACGTTGTTGCAATAGGTTTTAATTCCCTGCGCATTGATTCCTGTCGTCAAAGAAGGAGAGGATGCGGATAAGGCACACTGCCCTTTGGCAATCAATCCCTGCGCTATGGCTTTCGCCATGGATCCAAAACCGAGAAAAGTAATGTTCATGGTTTGTCCTTACCTTTCACCAAAAATAGCTCGCCCAAGGCGAACAATCGTCGACCCGGCACGAATGGCCTGGAGAAAATCATCAGTCATTCCCATGGATAAGGTGTCCATGTGGAGGCCCAGCTGCCGATTCATTCGGTCCATAAGCTGTTTTAACTCTAAAAATACGGTGCCCTGTTCTTGTTGAGGAGGAATGACCATCAAACCTCTTAATTTAAGATTGGGCAATTGACTAACTCTGATTGCCAATTCAAACGCCTCTTCCACAAAAACGCCGGCCTTTGATTGTTTTTGTCTTAAATTCATTTGCAAACAGATCTGAAGAGGTTTTTGCCGCATGGTTCTGTATTCATTCAAGGCATTCGCAATTTCAAGACGGCTAATGCTATGAACCCAATCGAAATCTTGAGCGATGCCCTTGGCCTTATTGCTTTGAATAGGCCCAATGAAATGCCAGCAAAGAGGGAACTCTTTTAATTGGTTTATTTTAGATTGAGCTTCTTGCAAATAACTTTCAGCAAAATGAATTTGACCCAATTCATGGGCTGCACGAATGGTCTGTGCCGGTTGCTTTTTGCTCACAGCTAACAGCAACACAGAGCCAGGCTCTCGGTTGGCATTTTTTTCAGCCAGTCGTATTTGTGCTCTCACTTGCTCTAATTTATCCTTAAGACTCATAAGCTACTTCATCCAGAAGAAGTCGTTTGGCCAATAGATAATCTCGTTTTCCATTGCCTAATTTGGGCAATTCCGCGACTTGTTTCAGGCATTTTGGCAGCATGATTTTAGGTAAGTCGCTGCTCAAAAGTTTATTTCTTATGTCGTCTGGGGGTATAGAGGCGCAATAAATTAAGGCCAATTGTTCGCCCCTTTTTTGCATCCGGTAGGCTGACTGCCATGACTTCGATTTCCCCAGCATTCAATTGATGCTGCCAAGCCTGCTCGACCTGACTTAAGCTTAAAAGCTCTCCCCCAATCTTAGCAAACCTGGAATACCAATCCACAATGGTGAGAAAACCATCTTTATCCAAATGGCCTTTATCCCCCGTTTTGTACCAAGTGTAATTGTCTTCCGGAATGAGCACATCCTGTGTTTTTTCAGGTAAGTTCAAATAGCCTTCCATCACCTGGGTGCCTCCGACGAAAACCAAGCCATCTTCACCCATGAGCAAATCCTCCAAAGTCACCGCATCGACCACCCTAAAAACACAACCGGGTAAAGGCAAACCCACGGTGCCAACCTTGGATGAGAGATGAACATGCCAATCTTCAGTGGAAATGATATTGGGAAGATTGCAACTGGCCACAGGTGCAACTTCGGTGGCACCATAGCCTTCTAAAATTTCCAGGTTGAATTTTTCTTTGAACTCTTTATAAACCGATGGGGACAATTTCTCAGCCCCTGCCACCACCATCCGTAACGATTTGAACATTTCTGGATGAACGGAAGCGTTGCGTACATACAGACCCAATAAGCTCGAGGTTGAACAAAAAAGAGTGGCCTTGTATTTGCAAATCAATTTGGCAATCTGCAAAGAATTAGTTGGATCAGGGTAACAAATCATGCTGACTCCCTTAAGAAGGGGCATGAGAGAAGTAATGGTCAGACCAAAGGCATGAAACAAAGGCAAGGAATTCATAATCACATCCCCTTCTTCCAAGCCAAAAACGGTGGCCACTTGATTGATGTTGCTTAATAAATTCGCATGCGTCAGCTTCACACCCTTGGGCGCACTTTCACTGCCACTGCTGAACAAAATTGCAGCCGTGCTGTTGATGGGCGAATTTTTTAGGAATAAGGTCTTGAGCCAACTGGCCGGCATGAGTTTCGCCATGAGGAAATAAAAGAGGATTGAAGTTTTGGGCGGCGGAAGGGTATCTTCCACGTAAATCACCTCTGCATCCGATAACAAAGCATGAGTGTCCAATCCTCTGCCTTCCAATTTGGTTATGAATTGACGGGAAGTGATGATGGTTGAAACAGAGGCTTGCTCTATGGCTGATTTCAGCGCGGACAGGCCCATGGTGAAATTGAGGTTGATGATGACCTTACCCAAAGTCAACAAACTTAAGTTGGTGATGATACCTGCCGTGGTCGTTGGCAACAGAATACCCACGGGATGTTGGGATTTTAACGCGCGTTTTAACTTTTTATTTAAATAAAGCACCACAGTCAATAATTTCAAATTGGATATTTCTTTGCCATTTTCCTCAATAATGGCTGCGATTGTTGGCTCTTTCTTCATTTGATTTAGCCATTCGGATTGAATGTTATCCATGTCGCTGATGTGATATTTCCAAGCCTTGATCGACAACTGAGCCACTTTGTGCTTTACCGCTTCAGCAGTACTTGAAGATGTCCATAGCCTTGCCATAAATGACAGACACACGTCGGTAATGGGGATTCATGGTTTTTTTATTGTACTGATTGGCACGAGAAAATTTAGAACCCCACAACCCATTAATATAAAAGGGAACAATGACAGCCTCTGCTTGGAGGGCTGAACGCTCAAAGCCGCTTTGAAAAACGCCCATTTGACCGGTTTTAGTCAGACGCCCTTCAGGAAATAAAGCCACCACTTCGCCATTGTTCAAGGCAGCGTTGATTTCGGTTAAGGCTTTAGCGCTAGCCCCTTTTGCAATGGGAATGATTTTGAAATGTTTCAATATCCAATTCAAATACCAGGTTTCATAAATGCTTCGCTCCATCACAAAACGTATGGGTCTTGGGCATGAAATTTGTAAAATGGCCCAATCGATGAAGCTCACGTGATTACCCAATAATAAAACACCTCCAGAAGATGGCATGTTGTCTAAATCATGGACGCTGAGTTTATAAAAGCGCGAGGTGATGCAATACAGCATGAACCGCCAGAGATTGGGGCAAACGAATCAAAGAATAAATGGCGCCTATGCAAGCAATCAGGAATAAACCCCAAAGAAGATTCTTGCTGTCCACGCCTAAGACACCCAAGATCACTGTCATTGCAAGAAAGAGCAGCATGAAGCCGTTTTGTATGAAATTATTGGCTGACAACACTTTCCCAATTTCTTGTTTTGCGGCGTTGAATTGGATCAAAGCATTCAAAGGCACCAGCAACATGCCACCAAAAAAACCATAGCCTAAAAACAGCAACACGATGAGGATGGAATTGGACAGAAACGGTAAGATGAAAAGGCCGGCGGCGATACCCAGGCTTGCAACCGGAATCAACCCGGTTTCCACAAACCCCTTGGATACTTTACCGGCATACAAGGAGCCTAATAAAATACCAATGCCTCCTACGGCCAGAGATCCTTGTGCGAATAAGACGCTGACATGCCCTACGTGATTCTTTAAAAAAGCGCCATAACTGGCTAATAATACTTGGTTGATTGCCCAAAAAATTGAAAGACCGATGATGCAACTGAAAATTACGGGCGGGTGAAAGGTTTTATTTAAATACCTCTTGAGATACTGTCCCTTGAAATATTTTTCGGCTTCATAATTTGATTCTGGATCCACTGCATCCTTACTGATCAAACGAAAGGTCATTAAGGTTTCAAAGAGTGAAAAGACAATCAATAGAAACCCTGCAGGAGCAAAGGCCTTTAACAACAGACTCTTATTCTGACTGTGCTCCAAGCCCATGGTTTGCAGGCAATGACTAAAAATGTAAGTGAAAACAAAAGTGGCACCCAAAATGGCGATGATCGTTAAAGTTTGTACAATGGCATTCACCTGAGAAAGATGCTCCTTCCCAAAGGCTTCTTTAATGTAACCGTATTTTGCTGGAGAATTCACCACACTTTGTACCGCCAAAAGCAAAGTCAAATAAAATGCGCCCCAAAAAAAACCTTGATAATAAGCCCAGGTCACTAAAATCGTAAGCGGAATGGCTGCCGCGGCCGTGTATTGCAACACCTTTTTCTTAGGCAACTTATCGGCAATAAACCCGGAAGGCGTAAACAACAGCAGATAGGGTAATAAAATGAGAGCATTGATAATGGCTGACCATAAAGTGTAAGTCGAGCCGTTTGCTGTTTGATAAAGAGTATCTTGGATTAAAATCTTATGTCCTAAATCGATGAAGGTATTAAAAAAAACAAGCATAAGGTAGGGAAAAAAACCTTTGATTCTGGTTAACTTCATTTTTTAACTCCATTAAAGCAAATAATAACCATTCTGAACTTTTTATTATACTTCCATCCAAAAACTGAAGTAAATGCAATATTTTAAATGCAGTGACAAGTCTTCTGATGGGATCTTTCCTGATGTGAGTGGTGGCTTTAGAAAATTCAAACAAAAAGAATATACTTTAATTTTTTCATGATTGGAAGAATTCCTTAGCAGGAATAGCAAGCGCAGTCTGGGCTTGCTATTTTCATGTTTTTCCTAAAATAAATTTTTTTCCAAATAATCCGTGGTCTCTTCGATCACTTCGAGTGTCTGCAAATACAATGCTTCAGCTCTATCCCTATACCCAGCTTTTAAATACCGCTCCAAATAAAGCAGGGCATAATATAAACGCAAAGTGCCATAGCAAGCGCCTCCCTTTATTTTGTGCGTGAATTTTTCCACTCCTTCCCAATCCCCTAATGCATGACTTTGTTTGATTCTCACCAAATCCGCATTGAGATCTTCTTTAAAATCTTGCAAGATAGCAATCACCAAATCTTCTGCACCCAGTACCTCGATGGCAGCCTGCCTATCAAATAAAGGATATTTTTTTATTTCAAAAAGTTCTTTTTCAAGCCTAGGCATATCCACTCCTAGGTTCACCTGCTCTGCTTGGGTATTCATAGAATCATCCTCTTCATTCACTATAGATGAGCCTTTGTTTTGGTAAGGCATCATGATTTCTTTTAGAGTCTGGGTAGACATGGGTTTTTGGATGATTTCATTGATTCCCTCATCCATACACCGTTTGGCAATCGCACTGTTCAAAGCATGCCCCGTTAATCCATAAATGAGTTGTGGGAGAAGGCCGGCTTGTTCTTCTAAGGATCGTACGGTTTTCACCAATTCATCCCCTGAAATGCCAGGAAGTCCAATGTCGGTGATGATTAAATCAAAGGGATGAGCTTTAATGAACTCAAAGGCGGTTTCTCCATCCACGGCTTCTACAATCTCCACATCAAAGGGAAGCATTTGCACCTTTAAAGCCATTAAGGCCATGGGATTGTCCTCTACCAATAGAACCCGAGCTTTTTTTGAATCTTTTGCAACAGGCAGTTCTGGCGAAGAATTGTCAGGATAAACGGATTCTTTGCCAATGGGTACAATCAAGCTGAATGAAAAAGTGGTGCCCTTCCCTTCTTCAGAGCTAAACCAAATGTCGCCCCCCAGTAATCGCACATACCTTTGAACAATGTGCAAACCAATGCCACTGCCTGTGTATTTTTCCTGACAAGAAGGACTTACTTTAAAAAAGCGATCGTATGCTTTATGTTGCATCTCGATAGGAATTCCAATCCCTGTATCCGTCACCGAGAATTCAATACCCACCCGGTCTTTCTTTTTCCAAAGTAAGACTGCTTTGAGTTCAATGAATCCTTGGTGGGTAAATTTAATGGCATTGCCTACTAAATTCAGTAAAATGCGGTGTAATTTCATTCGATCGGAGAGGATTAAAATAGGTAAATCCTCATCCATCTTGGAATGAAATTCTAAGTGTTTGGAGTGTGCGGCTGGAAGTTCTAATTGAAGGATGTCATTCACAAGATCCAGCAAGTTGAATGAATCAAGAATCAGGGACTCATCCGAAGCCGTATCGGCTGAAATGACTTCCAACACCCCATTTAATAACTTCAACAATTGTTCCCCACTTTGATAAATAGCATTGGCGTATTGTTTGTCTTTGATGGAGGATACATTTTTTTTTAAGTACTCGGAAAAACTGAGAATACCTGTCAGCGGGGTTCTGATGTCATGACTTACATTGGCAATGAATTCCGATTTAGCTCTATCAGCCGCTTCGGCTGCAACTCTTTTTTCCCTTTCTTTGATTTGATCAATTCGATAAGAAAAAATGGATCCAAAAACAAGCACTGAGGCGTAAGTTAAGAATAAAACCATGTAATCAGAGGGCAATTGCAGTGTGCCACCATTTATAATAAAAACCAAAATTCCGAATGCAATTCCTAAGCTTAAGATAATAAACAGCGCGTATAAGTCCAATAATAAAATAGATAGGATCAATACGGTCAAACCATTCATAGACCATGCATAGGACATGTCGTTTTTAAGCAAAAGAAAAGTAAATAGAAAAGGTAGGCTGTATAAAATGGTTGAATAATAGAACAAAGGTAAAAACAATCGGCATTTTTTGGGCCAATAATGGTGAATGGCCAGCAAAACACACAAGAAAACGGAAACAAGCCTTAGACTTAAGTTTTCATACCCTTGGGGTGCGGTGTACTTCCATAGGCAATAATAAAAGGGATAGGTGATGATTCCAAACAAAGCAAAGGTTGAATAAGGCTGAGGAAATTTTTTAGCATGAACATTAATGTTCGTATTCAATATTAAAAACATATGTTTAACATTCATTTGCCAATTCCTTTAAATAAGTACATCACTCCATCTTTTGAATCACGATGTACTTCTGCCTCGTAGTCATTACAAAATGATCGTCCGAACGCTTCAACTTTCTTTCGATGTATTGATTGAGAAGATCTTTATGAGTAGTAATATTGACATCCCCTAACATGAATGCCGCGATGTGAAACATAGCATTTTTTGAAAGACTTATGAATGCTTCGTTTGAAGCCGAAAGATAGGTGTTGTAAGCTCCAAATTCATTGCAACAGTTTAAAGCCAATTCATCGATACTTAAATTGTTTCCTCCAAAATTTTGAATTAATTCTGCTTTTCCTAATTCATCTCCTCCCATGACAATCACCAAATACCCCTCTTTTTTGATTCCTGCATAGACGGACTTTACCACTTCCAGCCAATGTAATGGTGAAACATAATACAATACATGAGATAAAATGGCTAAGTCATACGTCTCGGATTTAAATTTAACGTCTAAAATGGTTTCATTGATTGGACTGTAGTGCGCTCCAGATGGTAAAAATTGTTGCAAATTATATAAAATATGACGATTTGGATCGATGGCTGTGATGTTTCCAAAGTAGGTTGCTAAAGTTTTCGTTAAAGCACCATCGCCAGGGCCTATGTCCAATAAGGATTTTTTTATTTTCATTTTAGGAATGATTTCATTTTGAAAAAATTCAACGCGGTTGTAAGTTTCTAAAGTCGAATTAAGCACCAATTCCAGGGTTTTTAAATAATGTTGTTCATTATTGAATTGACCAATGACCCATGGTTCTTCGATTGTTTTTGAAAAATCATCCAGTTGCTTTAATGTTTCTTCTGTGAAAGCATCTATGCCTTGGCTATGCACGCACTCCTTGTAAAAGCAGGTGTTGAGCCATAGATAATCCGGCTGATTTTCTATGATGTTGGTTTTTTCTAGAGTTAAAAACATAAGAATTCCTTAGAAGACTAAAAATCGGGATTTCTAGTAAAATATAAAAAGCCCAATTGTGCTTGACAAAATAATAAAACCTTCTTTAATTCAGTCGGTTAGTGAGTCGCCAATCTCATCCCTTGAATTTTGCGACAGTGTATCTCTTCGTTAAAAAAGAATCAATATGGCCATAAAATAGTGATTTTTTTCCATGCAGACCAAAATAAAATTAAATTGTTAAATTGTTGTTCTCATTGACAACAGACCTAATCCATCGAATAATCGGAATTATCTCGTCTTACACCTCATCCCATGGCCAGCCTTTATAATCTGAAACCTGCCTTTCAAAAACGATTAAGACCCTTTTCAAACTGGCTGGCTCTAAGTGGTGTTAGGCCTAATGCAGTCACCCTCTTCGCCGTTTTCTTGTCATTATTGACCGGTATAGTAGTGGGCTTATATCCCACCAGCCGCTGGTCTTTGCTGTGCGTTCCAATTGTTTTATTTTTGCGCATGATTTTAAACGCCATAGACGGCATGTTGGCAAGAGAACACCACATGCAAACCGCGCTGGGTACCTTTTTAAACGAATTAGGCGATGTTTTGTCCGACACCTTCCTGTATTTACCTTTTTGTCTTGTACCCCACATTTCCCCGTTTTTAATCACCCTCATTGTGTTGCTGGCAATCCTTTCTGAAATGACCGGCGTAGTCGCAATACAAATTGAGGCCCAACGTCGTTACGATGGGCCTATGGGAAAAAGTGATCGAGCCTTTGTTTTTGGTGCGATCAGCCTGTTGCTTGGTTTGGGGATGCCAGCGCAAGTATGGCCCAATATCATTCTTGCTGTAACCCTTATATTACTTGTTGTTACTATCATTAATCGCATACTGCATGCATTAAGAGAAAAATCATGATGATGACCAGCGGCAATATCCTTTCCACTTTCTATGGTATTTGGGCTTTATTAATTCTTGCTTCTCTAATGGTGTGGCTAGTTACCAAAATGAAGCCAAGACAGGATCATCGTGAATTAGTAACTCGCACTAAAAGCTGGTGGACCATGTTGGGTATCTTCACCATCGCTTTTATCACCAACCGCCTCACATCATTCGTATTTTTAGGGTTTGTAAGTTATCTTGCGCTGAAGGAATTTTTTTCCATCATCCCCATACGCCGGGTGGATAGACGAGTGCTTTTGTGGGCCTATCTTTCCATTCCTTTTCAATATTATTGGGCAGGTAGTGGCTGGTTTGGCATGTTCATCATTTTCATTCCGGTTTATATGTTTTTATTCATTCCTTTTAGATTGGTCATCAGCCAACAAACGGAGGGGTTTTTAAAGTCTGTGGGCACCATACAATGGGGATTGATGATCACCGTTTTTGCACTGAGCCACATGGCTTATTTACTAGCCTTACCCGATAAGACAGTCACTATGACCGGTGCAGGACTGTTGTTGTACCTTGTGTTTCTGACCCAGTTTAACGATGTGGCGCAATTTACTTGCGGAAAGTTGTTGGGTAAACATAAAATCATGCCTGCTATTAGCCCTAAAAAGACCTGGGAAGGTTTTGTAGGGGGTGTTCTTTTAACCACTCTTTTGGCTGTATTGATTCATCCTCTTTTAACCCCATTTTCTGTTCTCACGGCTCTGTGCGCGGGTTTAATCATCAGTGTTTTTGGCTTTGTTGGCGATGTGACCATTTCGGCGGTAAAGCGTGACTTGTCCATTAAAGATACTGGAAGTATGATTCCAGGACATGGTGGCATTTTAGACCGGGTAGATAGCCTAACTTATACAGCACCGCTGTTCTTTCATTTCGTCTATTATTTATATTACTAACTAGGATGCAGACACATGCTGGATCATGTTCATAAATGGTGTCGTTTCTTGTTTTTTTCTACCTTTGTACAATTCATCGTTTTGATTGTGATGGGGATGAACGTCCGGCACAAAGAAAAATTGCCGTTGAAGGGTCCTGCGATCATTGTAGCCAACCACAACAGCCATCTTGATACTTTGGTTCTAATCAGCTTGTTTCAACTGAAATTACTGCCAAAAATTCACCCCGTTGCTGCTGCGGATTATTTCTTAAAAAACAAAGCCTTTGCCTGGTTTGCGCAGAAAATCATTGGCATCATACCCCTTGTTAGGAAAGGAATAAAAAAAGGGATGGATCCGCTGCTCCCATGCTTTCAGGCTCTTGAAGATGAGCAAATATTGATTTTATTCCCTGAAGGAACGCGGGGTGAACCAGAACAGCTCACCGCATTTAAAACCGGAATATCCCACCTTGCTGAGCGTTATCCCCAAGTACCAGTAATCCCAATTTTCATGCATGGACTTGGCAAAGCGCTTCCTAAAGGAGAATATGTGCTGGTGCCTTTTTTTTGCGATATTTTCATAGGTGATCCTATATTTTGGCAGGATAATCGCGTCACGTTTATGAACGCTTTGAATGAACGATTTGAGCAGTTGACCAAAGAAGAAGACATTAATCCTCCTACTAAATAAATGACATCCTATTGACCAAACATCCGCTGGTTGATCATCTGATTTTCTTCAATACAGCAAAACCCGATTTGCGCCACAATTGATTTCAATATGACCTTATTGAACATAAATAGACCTTGTGATACAATTGATTTTAATCGAAGTACTCAATGAGAACAGGAGTTACTTCAACAGCCCAAATCTGGATTAGGAGAGTAACGATGCCAAGTATAGAAGTAATTGATGCAATTAAATCAAGAGACTTACCAACAATTATGCAGATTGCGAAGAAACGTGAATGTGATATAACCTATGGTGGGGACTTTTGTCTAATAGCGGCTAAAGAAGGGTCACTTGATGCGCTTCGATGGTACATTGAGAAATTTGGAAACATGGGTCCTGACCACCTTGGCCAAAAAGGTTATATGGCCAGAAGCGTTTTAACACACGCTATCCTGAATGGACAGCTTGACGTTGTAAATTATTTAGTACACGATTCGCACAAGTATAGCCCGCTGATCATTTCTGAGATATTCCCTCAAGCTGTTGGAACAGGTCACATTGAAATTGTTCGAACACTTATGCCTTTAGTTGCCAAAGTAGATCCTAGATATCTTGCGGCTATCGAAAGTGCGAAACACTTAGACATTTTGAAACTATTGTTTTTCAGTCAAACGGATGCTCAACAGCGAATCAGAGCAGTGGAAAGAGCCCTTCAATGGAATAAAAACGAGCAGACGCGGTGTACTAACTTTTTATATTATGAATTAAAACGATCAGCACCGGGTAAGCTAAAAACCATTTTAACTCCAGCTCAAATTGAATCTTTTGAAAAAGAAGGAGATTTGGAAAAAAGAAACCAAGTTCGACTTTATAATGAACTGGGACAACACATAGGAGTTTCTTCGTTAATTGACATCACATACGAATACATTGAGTACGCGGGGATGACTGCAAAAGATTACTATCTTACTCAACAAGAACAAAAACTATTGGATGATTATTTAAGTAAGTTTACTAAGGCAACATATTTAAAAGCAACTCAACACTTATCTGCACACATTCCTCATAATCCCCTTGATGATGGACTTATCCCTAGCGATGAGGATTTTCTCAAACTGGAAAGTTGGTTAAAAACGGCTACAGTCGAAATGGATGAACAGCGAACAAGTAAATTACAAGAACAACGAATCAACTCACTTGAACAAGTAGTCGGTCTGCAAGAACAACGAATTAACGCACTTGAAGAACAGGTGAAAGAACTTTTAGCAGCTCTAAGCCAAAAAAAATCAGATGATTCAGAAAACAAACCAGAGAATAAGCAAAATAAATTTTTTAAAAACCCCTAACGAATAGGAAACCTTTTCTTGTGAACCATTGAGAACTGTTATTAAACATCTAAATGGTTCCGAGGATCAATGCACTATTGACTATTTTTAAGTATACTTCATCCCTTTTAATCATCCATTGTACAGTATGAAAATATTAATCTTAAGAATTGGTCGTTTAGGCGATATGGTCATGATTTTGCCGGCAATTCAGACGATCAACCAACGTTTTCCCCAAGCTGAATTATTTGCAGTCACCAGCAAGGATGGAAAACGTTTATTGCCCCAGGTGGGAATCAAGCCTGAAAACATTTGTGTGTATCGCCATGCTTTGTTCTACAGACTGCAAGACACCCAAAAAGTAAAACGCTTTATAAATCACTCTTTTGATATGATCTACTGTTTTGAAACCAAACCCAGGACACAAAGTTGGTTGCCCCCTCAATCTTTATGCCTGCAGAAAACCCTGGAATTGGAACATTATTCCCTGCGTTGTCTTAAACTGGTGGGCGAAACCACACCAAGCTTTCCTAAGCGAGCCTATTTACCCGTCTTGCCTCAAAAAGAGGCGCATTTAAAATCACTTTTATTACAACAGGGCATCACCGACAAAACTCTATTGATCGGTTTTCATCCCACTTACAGCGGCTTTAATAAATGGGGACGCTCTAAAGAAAAGGCGCATCGCCTCTGGCATTGGAAAAATTTTGTTCTTCTTGCGCAATTGATTTCGGAGTATGCGGTCCAAAGTAAGCTTGATATCCAAATCATGATGGATTTATTACCCAGTGAACGCGCCTGGGGAGAAAAAATTCAGCAAGCCTGTCCCAATATCATTCATTTATTAGACTGGCCGGCTGATTTTCAGCGGTATCTTTGCCTCATTCAGCGCCTGGACGTGTTGATTGCTTCAAACACTGGCATCATGCATCTCGCAGCGGCTCTGAGAACGCCCTTGGTTGCCTTGTTTTCACAGCTTCATCCTGAAGACTGCGGCCCCTTCATGGCAAAAGATCGGTTTCATGTCCTCCGAGCTGAAGACTGGCAACAACCCCAGAGGGGACTGGCTGCCATTCCGGTGGAAGAGGTATTTCTTCGCCTAAAACAAGTATTGCATTCAGGCTTAGATGAATAAACGCTCCTTCTCCGATTCACTGATGCGAATTTTAAGCAGCCAATCCCCGTCTTCATTCACCGATTCGCTTAAAACCGCACCCATTTGATACAATTGTGCCCGCAATTTTGCCTGAGAACTGGGCAATACAATGTCTTCAACGATCATCTTGCCATACAATTGAGCCGCAATGGCTTCCTTTAATAGATCCATGCCTTCCCCGGTTGCGGCTGAAACCCATACCTTGTAAAATCCCGCGTGATGGTTCATTTCAGCAAAGCACCCTTCTTTCAAATCAATTTTATTAAAAATCTGCACGATGGGAATGGTGTTCGCACCGATCTCCTCCAATACGGTTTGAACCGCCTCCACGCTGTCTTGCCAATGCAGATCAGACAGATCGATCACATGCAACAATAAATCCGCTTGTTGCGTTTCTTCCAAAGTGGCGCGAAAGGCTTTGATCAAATCGTGGGGTAAATCGCGAATAAAACCGACGGTATCCGCTAAGATAGCGGCTTTAGAGCCAGGCAATTCCAGCTTACGCATGGTCGGATCTAAGGTGGCAAACAATTGATTGGCTACGTAAATGTGCTCATCCGTAAGGGCATTGAATAAGGTGGATTTGCCAGCATTGGTATAACCGACTATGGATATGGCCGGCATATCCGCCTTGCGTCGGGAATTGCGATTTTGATCGCGACTGGATCGCACCTTTTCCAAACGTTTGTGAATGGTTTTGATACGAGCCCGCAATAGGCGTCGGTCGGTTTCCAATTGGGTTTCACCAGGGCCTTTTAAACCAATACCGCCCTTTTGGCGTTCTAGATGAGTCCAGCCGCGAATGAGTCGAGTGGACAAATGCTCCAATTGTGCCAGTTCCACCTGAAGTTTGCCTTCAAAGGTACGAGCCCGTTTTGCAAAGATGTCCAAAATCAAACCGCTTCTATCCACCACTCGACATTGAAACAAACGCTCCAAATTACGTTCCTGCGAGGGCGACAACTCATGATTAATCAAAACAATTTCGGCGTTCAAGGCCAAAACCAGCTCGGCTATTTCCTCGGCCTTTCCCTTGCCTATGTAATACTTCGCATCCGGGGTGACACGATGACCAAGGACTGAGTCCAGGACGAGGGCATTGGCGGAACGGGCTAATTCTTCAAATTCTTCCAATGCTCTGTTCGGATCCACATCCGGCAAAGCCAATTGAACCAATATTGCTCTTTCACCCGCCTCTGGACGTTCAAACACCTTAAATCTTCCCCCCAAAACCGCCTAGTCTAGCATGGTTCAGTGTTCTTCTCCAGCTGCTTTATCGGTAGAGACTTGAACCAAACGTCCAGGCACGATAGTGGAGATCGCGTGCTTGAAAACCATTTGAGTAATGGAATTTTTTAACATGACCACGCATGGATCATAAGCATCCACAATGCCATGTAATTTAATCCCATTGACCAAAAAAATCGATACCTGAACCTTTTCCTGGTATAAGGTCTCGAGGAAATGATTCTGTAAACTGTGATTTTTAACCATTGCCCACTCCTTGTTGTTATTGTATCTTTCTATAGGCAAAAACATGTGTCTCAAAATGAACTGTATTAGACCTTAGGTTTTCCCTGCCCTCGGGATCAGGTCATTCATTTACGTATTCGACCGATTCCATAAAAACTTTAATAAAATCGAATTGAATACTGGTACTGCAACCAAAAGTTGTTGATAATATAACCACTTAACCCTTTTATTTTTGGAAAAAAATGACCCATAACACATTAATAGTAGCCCTTGTTCAGGAAAAGTGGGATGAAAACCCCCAAAGCCATAAAAATAATTTAGCCAAGGGCATTCGCACCGCTTCTGAACGTGGAGCACAACTGGTCTGTTTGCAAGAACTGACTTTAAGTCCTTATTTTTGCACTAGGCAGGATGTGGATGCACGACCTTATATGGAAGATTTACTCACCGGACCTACTGCTCAATTTGCAAGCCAATTGGCCAAAGAAAACAAGGTATGCATCACCGCCTCCTTGTTTGAAAAAGCAGGGTATAATACAGCAGTCGCCTTCAATGGACAGGGCCAGCTCATTGGTTTTACCAGAAAACAGCACATCCCCAGCGGCGAAAAATACCATGAAGATTTTTACTTCAAACCCGGTGATTCCAATTACCCCATCCACCAAATCGCAGCACATTCCATGGGTCTTCCTACTTGTTATGATCAATGGTTCCCTGAATTATCTCGTATCTATGGGTTAAAAGGGGCAGAAGCCTTGATTTATCCCACGGCCATAGGCAGCGAACCCACAGCCCCAGGTTTTGACAGTCAACCCATGTGGCAACAAGTCATGGTGGCACAAGGCATCATGAACAATGCCTTTATCATTGCAGTCAATCGAATTGGCTGCGAGAATGATCTGCTGTTTTATGGCAATAGCTTCATCTCCACCCCCATGGGGGACATTTTAGTACAAGCACCCAGAGATCAACCCGCCGTTTTAGTGGCTGATCTGGATTTCAGTCAAAGGGAGCTATGGGGTCGATTGTTTCCATTTAATCACCAAAGAGAGCCTGCAACCTATGCCGAACTCATCAAAACGCCTTAATTTTCTTGGACAATGAACCTATGAATCAAGCAACCACAAATCAAAATTTGTACAACATTGACCAATGGGGTGAGGGCTATTTCAGCATCAATTCCCAAGGAAATATTGAGATCAGTAAAAACCCATATAAAAAAGGCGTGGAATTACTAGCCATAGTGCAAGCCGCGCAACAATCGGGTTTGCAACTACCATTGCTCATTCGTTGCAATGACATTTTACACGACAGAGTCCACCGCATTTGCCAGGCCTTTAAGGATGCCATAGCAGAAAATGAATATTCCGGAACCTATCAATTGGTTTACCCAATTAAAGTCAACCAAGAACAATCGGTGGTGAGGGAACTGATCAAATCACCCTCGCATCACATCGGCTTAGAAGCAGGCAGCAAGCCCGAACTGATGGCGGTCCTGGGTATGCTCAAAGACAAACTCAGCACCATCATTTGCAATGGTTACAAAGACAGCAGTTACATTCGCACCGCCTTGATTGCCCAAGAAATGGGTCATACGGTTTTCATTGTGATTGAGAAAATATCGGAACTCGACATCATTTTAAATGAATCCCAACACCTTCGCATCCGACCCAGACTGGGTGTACGCATCCGCCTAATGACTAAATGTGCTGGGAAATGGGCAGACACAGGCGGCTCGAAATCCAAATTCGGATTGAATGCCAAACAAGTTCTGGAGTTGGTGTCTCAATTAAAAACCCATGATTTATTGGATTGCCTGCAATTGATGCATTGTCATTTGGGATTGCAAATTGCCAACATTCACGACATACGTTATTGCATGCAGGAAATTGCAAGGTACTATGTGGAACTGTGCGCACTCAAAGCACCCATTCACACCTTAGACGTAGGCGGCGGCTTGGGCGTGGATTATGAAGGAACCCAATCGGATTCGGATTGTTCCATGAATTACAAATTAAGTGAATACGCAACACACATTTTGCTGGCTTTAAAACACCTGTGCCAAGAAGCAGGAATTGCCGAACCCAACTTGATTTCAGAATCCGGCCGCGCACTCACAGCACATCACGCGGTGTTGATATCCAACATCACCGACATAGAAGTCATCCACAAGGCCTCTCTTCCTCCTCAAATTTCGGCAGAAGATTCTCACGTCATTCGTGATATTTTCGATACCTATCATGCCATCAACGACAGAACGCCTACGGAAATTTACAATTATGCCGAACATGCTCTGCAGGAAGCCCATTCTTTATTCAAACATGGGGTGATTAATTTGCAGGAAAAGGCAAAAGTGGAAGCTTTTCACACCAATATTTGTCTTGAACTCAAAGAACGCTTGGATCAAGAGAACCCGCATGAAGATACCTTGCTGATGACCATCAATGAACGCATGGCGGCTAAAATCTTTTGCAACATTTCTTTTTTTCAATCAATACCAGACGCTTGGGCAGTGGGCCAAGTCTTTCCAGTTGCACCCATTACTCAACTGAATCAAACCCCCAACATCCACAGCATTTTACAGGATTTAACCTGCGATTCGGATGGCACTTTAAAGCAATACCCGGGCAGCTCCTGTGTGAATTCCACTTTAATGCTACCCCCCTTTGATCGCAACAACCCCTATTCTTTGGGTTTTTTCTTAGTGGGAGCCTATCAAGAAATTTTGGGGAATCTGCACAATTTATTCGGCGATACCAATTCCTTAGACGTGAAATTATCCGAGGATGGGACTTTTGAAATGAATGATCTGATCAGTGGAGATACGGTCACCAATGTTTTAAATTTTGCCCATTTTGACACCAAAAAACTAATCCAATCCTATGAAAAACAATTGATTCAAAGTGGATTGCCCAGAGAAAAAAGCCTTTCCTACTTAAACGAACTGCGCTCCATTTTTTCTCAATTAACCTATCTCAACGAGGACAGCGTGAAACCTTTATGAATATCAAACCTAAAAATTCCGGTTTTTACATGCCAGCCGAGTGGGAGCCGCATACCAGATGTTGGATGGCCTGGCCCTGCCACCACCAGACCTGGGCCAAAATTGGTCTGGAGCGCGCCCGCAAAGCCTACTCTGAAGTAGCTTTGGCCATTGCTCAATACGAACCCTTGATCATGTTGGTGGATCTTGAGGATCTGGAGTCAGCAAAATCCCTTTTGCAAAATAAAATTCAGATCATGCCCTTACCCATCAACGATTCCTGGACAAGGGATACAGGCCCAAGCTTTTTAATCAACTCGGCGGGTCAATTAGGGGGAGTCGATTGGATCCACAATGCTTGGGGCAATAATTACGAAGACTATGCGCTGGACAATCAAATGGCCTCAGCCCTATTAAAACAAACCCAGGCGACTTGTTTTCAGGCCCCTTTAGTCATGGAAGGCGGTGCCTTTCATGTGGATGGTCAGGGAACGGTGTTGACGACTAAAGAATGCCTTTTAAACGCCAATCGCAATCCTCATTTATCCCAACAAGAAATAGAGGATTGTCTTTGCGACTATTTGGGAGCCCAAAAAGTCATTTGGCTCAATCGGGGCTTGATTGGGGATGAAACCGACGGTCACGTCGATGAAATCGCCTGTTTTATTGCACCTGGAAAAGTGTTATGCCTCATCACTCAAGACAAAGACGATCCCAATTACCCCATTTTACAAGAAAATTTTGAGATTCTTAAAAATGCTCAGGATGCAAAGGGATCCCCCTTTGAGGTATACACCGTAGAACAACCCCCTGCCACCTTTTTGCAGGGTGAACGATTGACCTTGTCCTACATTAATTTTTATAGGGCCAATCAAGGCATAGTGATGCCATCTTTTAATCATTCAGTTTATGATGAAGCCGCTTACCTACTGTTTAAGCAATTGTTTCCAAAAGATAAAATCACTCAAATCAAAGCAATGGATGTGTTCGCAGGAGGAGGGGGTATCCATTGCATCACGCAACAAGAACCCCTGGTGTAAATGAACTGAATTTTCAAAAAAAAATGGCTTTATTTTGTAGTATGGCTGATTTTACGTTCTTATCAAATTCGCAATACTTATCAGGGCCTATGCATGAAAATTAAAATTGAATACAATTCAATCAATATGAACGCCGTTCCTACTTCCAGCGACTTGTTCGCGGGATCCAGAATCTAACAAGATGACTGGATTCCGCGAATAAACCGAGGAACGTAGAAGTCAAGTATTTTTTCATGCGCCCTGCAATACTGATTAGGTTCTGTTGACAATTGCTCTACAGCCCGCACCTCATCTACGTTCCGAAACATACAGGCTCAGTAAGCATTTACACCAACAATTCCTCTGCATCCAATTTCTCAAGGTATCGATGATAGGATAAAATTTTATCCAAACGCACATCAAATAACACCGCTCCTTGAACATAAGCATAATAGTAAGTTTCCAAGGAGACGTATTTATGTGCGGACACCAGCCAATCGGACCAATCCGTAATTTGAGGGGTGAGGGTATTGGAGTGCCAAAAGCAGGGTATCTTTTTCTCGTCGAAATAATTGCCCCAAGACTTCTTCACTGGCACCATTGTCTTGTGCCAAATCATAGTGCAATCGCATGTCGGCTTCGTTTTTAACAATTAAATAACTGATGTTCGCCTCTTCATCCATCATCACAAAACTGCCGGAATTATCTGCCAAGTAAAATTCCACGATTTTATTTTTTCTACAAATTTCCCAAAAAAGATCAGCGAATTGCTTGTCATGCAAGCAACTGGGAGAGGTTACTGAAAGCATGCGCACCACCATATCCGACATGCCTTGAAAATATTGCATTTGCAAATCATGGATGCTCTTCATGATGAGCTCAGAAACATCTGGATCGCTTTTTTTAATGTATCGATGGATTAAGCCCTCATTAAAGGCTTCAATGGCCAATTTTTCATCCGCCTGGCCCGTCAGTAAGATTTTTTTAATGTTGGCGTTTTCTATGCGTTTGCAAAATTCCAAGCCATCCATTCCCGGCATGGCATAATCGACTACAACCACTGCGATTTCGGAAAACCGACTCGGATTATACACTTCGGCATGAATTGCGGCTAAATCGAGGTTGATGGTGTGATTGGTCAATGGACAGTTTTTGGCCTCCGTGTATTCGCTCAAACAACGGCGACTTAATAATTCCAATTCACAACGTTTGTCATGGATGCAAGCCAGCGCATCAAAAGGGGAATCAAAGACACGGTAAGCCAACCCCTCATCCAAGTGCAAAACAAAATTCAATAAAAAATCTCGGCTATCGTCCACAAAAACCGTGGTACTTGGGAAATAACAGGTCGGTATAGTAAAATGTTGCATAGCTCCTCCTGAGCGAAACGTCCAACAACCATGATATGGCAACTTCTTGTAAAATATCACGATCCTAGGTTTTTACCAACTGTTTTCACGTATATAATCTCACCTATTCGACAACTGGTTTAAAATTAGTTTATAGTTAAGTGACCCTCAGCGGGAAAGTGTAAAAAAACCAAACTAAGGATGGTATATGAAGATGGATAAACGAACTAAAGGCGCACTAAAACGAAACTGGGGTTGGCTTTTAGGCTTTGGGATCGTGTTTTTGATTTTAGGTTGCATCGGACTTGGCATGGTCGTTGGATTAACACTTGTAAGTATGTTCTTTTTTGGTGCTTTATTGATCCTAGCTGGGATATCGCACATCGTGGATGTCTTTAAACACAGGGGTTGGCGTGGCATTACTTGGCAAGCTTTGATAGCTATTTTATACCTTGCCGGTGGATGTGTAGTCCTCTACGATCCCTTTCTTGCTTCCACTTTGATCACGGCTTTATTGGCTTCGATTTTGATAGTCATCGGCATCACGCGAATCATTTTATCCATTACCATGAAAGAATCGTCGGGTTGGGGATGGCTGGTCTTAGCTGGATTGACTGCTATTTTATTAGGGGTTCTAATTTTACTGCAGTGGCCTATCAGTGGGCTTTGGGTCATTGGTTTATTCATCGCCATAGAAATGATCATCACGGGCTGGACCTATGTTTTTATTGCAATCGCAGTGCGTCAAGCTTGATCATCCAGGTGCTTTCTCTTGGACAAAATAACTGGAGTCTTTTTTAGGGTTGTTTTGTCCCTGATCCAATATCGCCGGAAAACTCAATTTAAATTGGGTGTATTCGCCCTCGCGCGCTTCACAGGTGATGTTGCCTCCAAATCCATTCATGACCAATTTACAAAAGGGCAAACCGATTCCTGTGCCCATAAAAGTAGTGGTGTAAAAATGATGGAATAATTGAGCCGACTGTTGCTTGGATAAGCCAATGGCGGTGTCCTTAAAATACAAATAATTGAATTTTTCTCCCAATTCGGTCCAAATGTAAATTTCACCCCTTTGAGCCGTGGCAATGACATAAAGCGCGTTTTTGATTAAATTAAATAACACATGCTGCATTAATAAATTAGACCCTTTGAAAGAAAAATCGTTCAAATGAGTAATGAATCGTCTGTCATTGGCCGATTGAAAGGGATATCTGGCAATGCTTTCGTTGGTGCATTCCTGGATAGAACAAATCTCCAAAGGACAATTTTTTAAAAAATTCTCGCGTCCGGCTTTTACCAGCAACATCTCGATGATTGCATTGGCATAATCGATTTCATTGATGATGCGATCATTGATTCCATTCAGTTGCAACAGGCGTCCGTCTTTTAAAGGACTGGCAATCAACCCTTGTACTTTCGCCAGTTGATAACCTTGAATCAATCCTGGTAAATATTGGATAAGTGCTTGTGCTCCGCTTTTAATCCCCAATAAAGGCGTTCTCAATTCATGGGCTATCATTCCAGCTGCAGCTGCGATTCCGGCTAATTTTTGTTGTTGTAACATCACGGTTTTATAATTTAAAGTAGAACCTGCCAAGATGGTAAATATCACCACCAAAAGCATGCCGACGTGTTCTTGGCCAAAATACATTTCTGGAGAAACACAATAATAAGTGATCAAGGCCAAGCTGCAGCCTAAAATCAACACAAGGGATAAGCTGATTAAATCCACCAGCAAAACCAGTATAAACACACAGCACAGTAAAGACATGGATGAAACCACGGTGGCCTGATTCATCAAAAATAAAAAGGTGAAAAAAAAAGGCAGGATGAATAAAAGAGTAAAAAACCAATACCAGGATAAATAGGTTTTAAACCGCACTGGCCAATAAGGAGTCAGCATTAATCCCAAGCCCAGGAAACTTCCAATCAACCGCAAACCTAAATTTTCATAAGGCTGGGGAAATTGATAGGTCCAAGTCAAATAAAACAATGGAAAGCAAAAAAATGCTAAGGCTCCCCCTGCTACTATTTGATGAGCAGAATAAGACAAACTTCTTTGCATTGAATCGTCAAGATATCTGAAAAATTTTTTTAGGGTCCACATGAAATCCTCCTGCGTATAGACTTGCTCAAAGTCCAAAACTTTGCAAATGCTTTTTTAAGTTTTATTCCAATCAATGCTATGATACCCCTTCATTCCAAGCAGCCAGATCAACAATGAATAAACGCATCATACGCATTGCTACCAGGCAAAGTCCACTTGCACTAAAGCAAGCCAATCTTGTCCGGGAAATGCTTTTAAAATTATGGCCTAAAAGACAATTTGAATTGCTTCCCATGATAAGTTCGGGTGATCAATTCCTTAATGATAAATTATTGGCCTTAGGTGGAAAGGGTTTGTTTGTTAAAGAATTAGAAGAAGCCCTACTGGACAAACGCGCCTGTCTTGCGGTTCATTCCACCAAGGACATGCCGGCCTTTTGTCCTGCTGGATTGTTTTTGGCAGCCATTTGTAAACGCGACAACCCATTGGATGCCTTCATCAGCAGACAGTATTCCAATCTGAATGCGCTACCCCCTCAAGCCATTGTCGGGACAGCAAGCCTAAGACGTCAATCGCAGTTATTGGCTTACCGAGGCGATCTTCGCATTGCACCTTTACGCGGCAATATCCATACACGCTTAGCCAAATTGGACTCCGGAGAATATCAAGCGATAATCCTGGCCAGCGCTGGTCTTTTGCGCATGGGATTGGAATCGCAGATAACGGACATTTTATCAGAAAAGATCATACTGCCTTCCTGCGGTCAAGGTGCCTTATGCATAGAATGCCGAATCGATGATCTTGAAATTCAAGAACTCATCGCAAACCTCAATGATCCCATCTCTTCCTTGTGTGTAAACACCGAACGTCGAGTCAACTCGCTTTTAGGCGGTAATTGTCATGTCCCCTTGGCCGTTTTTTGTAAACCACTGACTCAAGATGAGCTGGTTTTAACGGCGAAAATTGGAGCACTAGACGGCAGTCAATTCATAGAAGACACTCAAACAGGACCATTAGAGCAGGCTGAACAATTAGCTGACCGGTGCACGGCTGCTTTATTGGCCAAGGGCGCTGCTTCCCTTTTGCAGCTGCCATCATGAGCAACTCCATGCGCGACCTTCGCATTTTAAATACCAGACCCAAAGACCAAGCCACAGGTTTAAGTCAAGCCATTCGTGAGGCTGGAGGAATTTCCATTGAATGCCCTACCTTGGAAATCAAGGCAAGAACAAATCAATGGATTCAAGCCTTGCCGGATTTACATCAAGTTCATTATGCTGTTTTTGTCAGTGTCAATGCCGTTCATTGTTGTTTTCAAGAGTTGTTGCAAAAAAACCTGGCCTGGCCTAGCACCATCCATGTGGTTGCCATGGGTCAGGCAAGTCAAGACGCCTTAAATGAATACCACATTTTTACCCACGAAATGCCAAGCCTACCCGATAGTGAACATCTCCTAGCGCTGGATTCCTTCCAAAATTTAAACAATCAGAGCGTGCTTTTATTCAAAGGCGTGGGCGGCAGGCCCCTGATTGAAGACGCTTTAACCCAACAACAAGCGAAGTGGATGAGTGTGGAGGTCTATCAAAGGGATTTTCCAGAATTTAATCCACAATGGATAGAATCAATCTGGCGAAATGATTTAGTGGATATTATACTTATAACAAGTTTGGAGTCTTTGCATAATCTGTTTAAACTGTTTGGTGACTCAGGTAGGTCTTGGTTGCAATCCAAAACCTGTTTAGTATTGAGCAAACGTCTTGCAGAAGCTGCATTTAGTTTGGGCATTAAAAATACCATCATAAGCCATCCCAACCGAATGTTGGATGCGCTATTAAGGATTCGTTGATAATGACAGAGAATAAAAAAGAAGAAAAAAAGCAAACAGCCAAACCAAAACACTTTAAAAAACACATCCTCTATCCTTTTCTCATAGGATTGATTTGCGTCTTAGCCATTGCCAGTCTTATTCTCTCCATACACACATTCCTCCAGAGTGACCAATCCACTCGTCGAAATCAACAATTGTTGATGCAAATAGACCAATTAAAACAAGCCCAAAGTAAGACTCAGGAACAGGTTCAAGTGAAGGCTGACCAGTTCTTAGAGAGTCAAGACGCTTTGCAAAGCAAAATGGATCATACTGAAACCAGCAGCTGCACAAAGACTACACTCAAGTGCATCAGGAACAGGATTGGTTGTTGCAAAAAGCACGTTTTATTTTGGAATTGGCCCAAATCAATGCGCATTGGAGCAAAGATTATTCTGCGTCCATCGCCTTGCTTGAAGAAGCCGATGCCCTCTTACGGCCATTGAACCTGTCCAAAATTTTAGAAATCAGACAAGCCATAGCAAAAGAAATCACGGAACTCAAATCAAAGCCTGGGATTGATGTGACAGGCTTATTGAGTCGATTGGATGCGGCACAAACTTCTGTAGCGAACTTGGCTATGCAATACCGCTTGGATAAACAAGAACCAAAGGCCCAAGCTCCTCAAACGAAGGATTGGCAGGTTCATTTAAAAAACAATTTGAGCGCTTTGGAAAAATTAGTGGTCATCCGACGAGACGATGAAGAAGTGAAACGTTTCATGTCGCCTTTGTATAAATCCATCATCAAAGAGACCATCTTGCTTAATCTTCAAGAAGCACAATGGGCGGTAATCAATCATGAAACGACCGTCTATCAATTGGCTCTCAAACAAGCCATTCAACACATTCAGAAAACCGCTGATGAACAAGATCCCCAGACCCTTGCCTTGATAAAGCAATTAAGCGAACTACAACAAGTTCAATTGACATGGAGCAAACCTGACATTGGTTTAGCCATCCCATTGTTAAACCAACTCATTGAAAGCAAACAATCCATAATGAATCCAAAAAAAGGAGAGAAGCAGCCATGACGAAGGTTCTTTTTGCTTTTCTTATTTTATTAGCTTCCGTATACCTTGGCATTCTAGTGCATCACGATTCGGGTTATGTCATGATTGCGGTCAATCACTGGACCATTGAAACCAGCTTTTGGTTTGCTGTATTTGGCCTGATTTTAGTTTTTTTGATGTTGCATCTTTTTCTTAAATTATGCCATCAACTGGCCAAGACGCCAGGCACCTTCAATCGCTGGCATAAAAACCACCTGGCTCAAAAATCCCAGGCCATGACTAGAAAAGGATTGATCGAATACAGCGAAGGGTACTGGTTGAAGGCGAAAAATCATCTAATCAAAGCCTTGCCGCATTCGGATTCACCGCTAATCAATTACTTGACAGCGGCACGTGCAGCACAAAAAATGGGCGATAGCCAATTGCGCGATCATTACTTACGCGAAGCGCAACAATCCATGCCAGAAGCTAAAATTGCCGTGGAATTAACTCAAGCGCAATTGCAATTAGCCAATCAACAATGGGAACAGGCTTTGGCAACACTCAAGCATCTGCAAGGTTTGGCTCCTAAGCATCCTTATGTGTTGAAGTTGCTCATGCACTTGTATGAAGAAGTCAAAGATTGGAAACAGCTGATTGATTTATTGCCTGTCCTTAAAAAAAATCAAATCATTAGCCCAAGCGAATACGACCAATTGCAATTAAAAACTTATTTACAGGCCATCCATGAGATGGCAAAACAAGATCAAACCCAGGCTTTAGCTTCCTTCTTTGATTCCTTGCCAAAACCTTTGGCTCATAATCCGCTGCTGATTGCTGAATACGTGCATTTTTTAATAAAAGAAAAGGATTATGCCACCACCGAAGCCTTGTTGCGACCTTGTCTTAAAAAGGAATTCAATGATCAACTCATTGAATTGTATGGTTTAATTCCCAATCAGAAAAATCAACTTTCTTTTGCAGAATCCTTACTTAAAAAAAATCCTCACTCGGCATCCTTGTATTTATGCTTAGGTCGGCTGTGCAATGGCCAGCATTTATGGGGTAAAGCCAAATATTACCTAGAACAAGCCATAGGACTCAATCCTTCTCCAATCACCTACTATGAATTAGCAAGACTTCACGACAAACTGCAGGACTCCTCCCTAGCCTTTACCAATTATAAAAAAGGATTGATTTTGGCCAGCAAGTGACTGGGTATTAAATTCGATGTGACAAAAAAATAAACAGTAGACTATACTTACATTATCTGGGACGAAAAAAGAGGAGTCGTTCTAATGAATAAACTAAAGGAAATAATGTCTGGTGGAATGTTGATAGGGTTCTGCATGACATCCCCCATGGCAACCTACGCCGCAGATTCCTCCACTGAAAAAAAAGTTTGCCCAATTCATTATAAAACGAAAATTAAATACGTCTACGTTCAACCAAGAAGCAACATACGACGTACTAAATTTTACCGCTATCGACGCCCCTATGTTGGCTATCCTTATTATGCCTACCCTGCTGCCACTTATCCTTATGAGCATGTTGCCGGTTATCCTAGCCTGCATTCTGTAGCCATCCATCATTCAAATCACCCATATGGTTTTCAAGCTGCAGGTTATAACCCATACCAAAACTCCAATCTATATAATCCCAATTTTTATGGTTCCTATAATCCAAATCATTTATACCAACCTGCTTATCTTAATCTACCCTATGGTTCCAGCCCTTATATCCCGCCGGCTCAACCATTTAATATTTACAATCAATATTAAGAGTAGGTGTAGGGTAGCCTTAATGCAGCGCAGCGAAATCAAGGTTTTCGGTACGGGTGATAAACCTTGATTTCGCTGCGCTGCATTAAGGCTATTTTTTTGTCATAGGTCTTTTTAATCCTCATCCCCATCTAAGAAACTTCTTAATTTTTCTGAACGTGAAGGATGGCGAAGTTTGCGTAGGGCTTTGGCTTCGATTTGACGAATGCGTTCGCGGGTGACGTCAAATTGTTTGCCCACTTCTTCTAAAGTGTGATCGGTATTCATTTCAATACCGAATCGCATACGCAATACTTTGGCTTCGCGTGGCGTTAGTGTTTCTAAGATTTCTAGGGTGGCTTCTCTTAAACCTTCGGCTGTGGCCATGTCAATTGGAGAATCAATGTTCGTGTCTTCAATAAAGTCGCCCAAATGGGAATCATCGTCGTCGCCTACCGGGGTTTCCATGGAAATGGGTTCTTTGGCAATTTTTAGGACTTTGCGAATTTTATCTTCGCTCAACTCCATTTTTTCAGCCAATTCTTCAGGGGTGGCTTCACGGCCGGTTTCTTGTAGGATTTGCCGTGAAATGCGATTGAGTTTATTGATGGTTTCAATCATATGCACAGGAATACGAATGGTACGCGCTTGATCCGCAATGGAACGGGTAATGGCTTGTCGAATCCACCAGGTGGCATAAGTGGAGAATTTATAGCCACGACGGTATTCGAATTTATCCACGGCTTTCATCAAGCCAATGTTGCCTTCTTGAATTAAATCCAGAAATTGCAATCCACGATTGGTGTATTTTTTGGCAATTGAAATCACCAAACGTAAATTGGCTTCAACCATTTCTTTTTTAGCACGTCTGGCTTTGGCTTCGCCAATGGACATTTTACGGTTGATGTCTTTAATTTCACCAATGATTAAGCCATATTCAATTTCAAAGGAAGCTAATTTGGATTGGATGCGAATGATTTCATTGGTAAATTCTTCAATTCGTGACAGATCCAGTTTTTTAGCATGTTTCTCAACCAACCCGTCAAGCCATTTCAGATCGGTTTCTTGGCCTGGAAACGTATCTATAAATAATTTCCGTGGGATTCGTGCTTTTTCAATGCAAAGACGCATGATGCTTCGCTCAAATTCGCGAATATGATTGCGCAAATGGCGAAAATGACGGGTTAATCTATCCACTTGTCTGGAAGTCAATTTCAATTTTAAAAAGGAATCGGACATGATTTCAAGCAATGTCACGGTCTGTGGATTGTTTCGGCCTTTTTCTTTCAAGGACAACATGGCTTGTTCGAACTTATCCCGCAAATCATCAAAATAGATTTTAGCTTGTCTCAGGATTGGGGCCATCGTCCACTTCAGCCTAAGCCGCCTTCGCCCTCGTCGTCTTCTTCTTCAGCAACATTGCAGAGCCAGTAATCAGCATGTCTTCTTGTTGGATTCTTCTTCGAGCATGGAACCAATGCTTGCAGCAGGCGCAATCTCTTCTTCACTATCGGCAAAACCACTAATGATTTCATTGAGACGAATTTCTTCAGCAATGAATCGTATCGTAATCGTCCAGAACCAATTGAATGGTTTCAGGGTAAGTGGCCAAGGATTTAAGGACTTGATAAATGCCTTCTTCAATACGTTTGGCAATGCGAATTTCACCTTCACGGGTCAATAATTCTACTGTGCCCATTTCACGCATATACATGCGAACAGGATCAGTGGTACGGCCGGTTTCTTTATCCACAGAGGCCAGAACCATAGCAGCTTCTTCAATGTCAGGAACTTCTTCTGTGTTTAATAGGAGCGCGAATTCATCCTCACTTGGTGGTAGTTCAAAGACTGTGAATGTTCATGCCTTCCAGCATACTGATGATGACATCGAAATGTTCGGTATCTACAATATGAGGAAGTAAATCATTGATTTGACTGTAAGTCAGGTAGCTTTGCTCTTTTCCCAAACTGATGACTTTTGTAATTTGCGAGCTTTGTTGTTCTTGGTCATTATGGTCATAAGCACTTCTTTATAAGACAATTAGGATTTTCAAAAATATTCGATTATAAACTGGCTACTTCCAACATACCAGTAGTTAGTATTTTTATTTTTCTATTTTGTCTTGGATGTGTCGTTTTTTCAATAAATCTTGCAATTTTATTCGTTCTACATCCGTCAAACCTTGTAAACGTGATTTCTCGATCAACTGACGAATGAATTGTTCTTGATTTTGTTTTTGTAAAAAAAGGACAATGTCAATGAATTCTTTAACCAGCTCTTTTTCTGGGACTTGATGATTCCAGGCGGCTAGTTGATTCATGGAGTCAAAATGAGGGTCTCTCTCGCCAAGCTTCCAATAATGTGGCTGTATTGGCCTGTGGATTATTGTCCAATAATTGCAACAAGCGGATCAACAGATGATGCTCTTTTGCATGGAGTAAATGCGCTTCAATGATGGCAGTACTGGAAAGATGTATTTCTGGATTTTGTAAGAGCAAAGCCAAGGCAATGCGTAGTGGGGTTCTCTGGATGATTTTTTTTTCTTTAATATCGATTGGATTGGGATCAGCAATCAATACTTCAAGATTGTCTTGTTGAATTCGAGTCAGCCTCGACAATTCAACCATCAACAGGTGTTTGTACGTGCCTTCTGACATTTTCTGCAAATAGGGTTTGACTAACTGAATTAACTGAGTTTTTCCAGCAGGATTGGCTAAATTGAGGTTTTTAATTAAGGTATCAAAGAAAAATCGATGCAGAGGGAGAGCTTGTTTGAGACGAGCTTTAAAGGCCTGAGCGCCCTCCATCCGCACCAAACTGTCCGGATCTTCCCCTTCAGGCAGAAAAATAAATCCAGCATCCAATCCGGCATCTAAATGAGGCAGGGTGGCTTCCAATGCGCGCCAAGCCGCTTGTCTACCCGCTGCATCTCCATCAAAACAAAAAACCAATTGGTTGGTGTGTTTTGCCAGCAATTGAATGTGATAGGTACTGGTTGCTGTGCCCAAAGTCGCTACCGCATTGCGGATCCCATGTTGAGCCAAGGCTAATAACATCCATATAACCTTCTACCAAAAGGATGTTGGTTATGGCTTTTTTGCGACTTAAAATTTGATGCAAACCATACAGCTCACGGCTTTTTTGAAAAATGATTGTTTCTGGAGAATTTAAGTATTTAGGCTTTTGATCTGGCGTCAGTACCCGGCCTCCATAGCCAATGATACGCCCGTGGCGGTCATGAATAGGAAACATCAAGCGCTGGCGATATCGGTCATAGATTTTCCCATTATCACTTTTTATCAACATTCCAGTAGTAATCAGATCAGCCTGACGAGCGGCAAAGGACTTTTCCAAATGGTGCCATCCATCAGGGGCAAAGCCCAATTGATATTGATTTGCTATGTCCTCGTTCACACCCCGTTGACGCAGGTACTCTTCGGCAATGGATCCATTTTTCTTTAATGTTTTTTGATAATGCAGACAAATTTCCTGCAATAATTTATACAGATCGGAAGAGGTATTGTTTTTTTCGAGCTGTCCCTCGCGAGGAACCTTCAATCCGAGACGACCAGCTAGGGTTTCCACGGCTTCTGTGAAGCCTTGATTCAAATAGTTCATGGCAAAACTGATGGCATTTCCCGAAGCACCACACCCGAAACAATGGTAAAATTGCTTTTTTGAAATGACGTTGAAAGAAGGGGTTTTTTCGTTGTGAAAAGGGCAGCAGGCGAGGTAACTGTTTCCTCGTTTTTTAAGCGGAATGTAACCGTCGATGAATTCGACTAGATCAATGCGATGCAAAAGATCATCAAGGAATGGCTGTGGGATCAAGCCGGACACAAACAAAACCTCAATTCAATTTGGATTTAATTATAGCGCTCACCTGGGACATGTCGGCACGCCCTTGTACACTGGATTTAATGTGTGCCATCACTTTACCCATATCCGCCATTTTTTCAGCTTTGGTTTCAACAAGGGCTTCTTGAATTATCTTTTCAATTTCAGCGGCGGAAAGAGGAGTTGGCAGATAATGAGAGATGACATCGAGTTCTGTTTGTTCTTGAGCGACCAAATCCGCGCGATTTGCTTTTTCAAACTGAAGGATGGATTCTTTGCGTTGCTTGGTCATCTTATCCAAGATGGCCAACAAGCGGGCTTCGTCCACTTCTATGCGCTCGTCCACTTCGATTTGTTTGATTGCAGCTGTGATTAAACGCAAGGTGCTTAAGAGATTTTTATCTTTAGCACGCATGGCGTTTTTGATGTCATCTTGAATGCGGTCTTTAATCGTCATGTTCGTTCCTCTGAACAAAGGTTTTATTTACGACGACGTTTTACCTGGCGTTGCATCGTATCTCTAGAGATTTTTTTCAAATGACGCTTGATGGCAGCTGCTTGTTTGCGTTTACGTTCAGCAGTTGGTTTTTCATAAAACTCACGACGACGTAATTCGGTTAAAATACCGGCTTTTTCACAAGAACGCTTGAAACGACGCAGTGCATATTCTGGGTTTTCGCCTTCTTTTACACGAACGGTAGGCATTAATCTTATCCTCTGATTATTTTAATATCAATTGGTAGGCAATTTTAGTAGCAGATTTGTGGTTCGTCAAGTTTAATCTCACATTTCTTCAATATTTAACTGATGCAGAACAAATACCGCAGAAATGATATACTGCGGGCAGACTACAAACAAGGTTCATCATGCGGGTTTTAGGTATAGAATCGTCTTGTGACGAAACGGGTGTTGCTGTTTATGATTCCAATCGGGGTTTATTAGCTCATGCCCTTCATTCTCAAATCAACACGCACATCCCACACGGTGGTGTTGTGCCTGAGTTGGCTTCTAGGGATCACATCAACCAACTCATTCCCCTAGTGGACCAAGCCCTGCAGACCGCGCAAATAAACCAAGCCGACCTCCAGGGCATAGCCTACACTGCAGGTCCTGGTTTGATTGGCGCTTTATTGGTAGGTGCTTGTTTTGCCAAAAGTTTTGCCTACTCTTTGGGCATTCCTGCCTTAGGGGTGCATCATTTGGAGGCGCATGTTTTGGCGGCTCAAATGGAAAACCCATCCCTGGAGTTTCCTTTTATCGCGCTTTTAGTTTCCGGTGGCCATTGTCAATTGATTGAAGCAAGAGCCTTGGGTCAATACCATTTGCTTGGTGAAACCTTAGACGATGCCGTGGGCGAAGCCTTTGATAAAACAGCCAAATTAATGGGAATTCCTTATCCTGGAGGTGCAGTTCTGGCTGCTTTGGCCGATCAATGCCCCACCACTCCTTATCGGTTTCCTCGACCCATGATGGACAGGCCTGGATTGGATTTTAGTTTCAGTGGGTTGAAAACCCATGCACTGACAACCTGGCATAAAAGCAAGCAA
This sequence comes from uncultured Gammaproteobacteria bacterium, assembly GCA_963785145.1. GTDB lineage: Bacteria > Pseudomonadota > Gammaproteobacteria > Legionellales > Legionellaceae > Legionella. The sequence continues at coordinate 56,543 of CAWAUF010000019.1, forward strand.
GACGACAAAGCCCGAGGTGAAATTGCCAAAGCCTTTCAAGAAGCGGTGGTGGAAACGCTGGTTTTCAAATGCAAACGAGCCTTGCAAGAATCCAGCTGCACCCGATTGGTGGTCGCCGGAGGCGTTGGCGCGAACAAATCTCTGCGCCGTGCTTTGCAAGATTGGACTCAAAGTCTAGGTTTCCAAGTGTTTTTTCCAGCCATTGAATATTGCACCGACAATGGCGCTATGGTGGCCTATGCAGGGTGTATGCGTATGTTGCGCGGAGAAATGGACTTGGAAATAGGGGTAAATGTCCAAGCCCGCTGGCCTCTATCCTAACTTTTTTCTTTTTTAGTTTTAGACTTTTTAGGCTTAACCGTTGGTTTTTTTACCTCTGCCACCTTATGGGCTTTTGGCTTATCCACTTTGGGTTTTGCAGGTTTCTTTTCTTGAATGGGGGTTAGGACCTCATGTGCGCTTATGGGCGTGGGATCCGGTATCATCTCATCCAATAAGCTGCGTTTGATTTTAATTTTATGCTCGGTGCCTTTTACAAGACGGATGATGTTTTCACTGTGTTTATAAAGAACTAAGAGTGCTATGAAAAACAAGGGTGGAAAAGTGCCTATGTGTTGCACCAACAAGAGGGAATACAGGGGTGCCAGGCCAATGGAAACCATGGACGCTAGTGAGGAATACCGGGTAAAGTGTGCGACTAAAACCCAAGTAAGCGCAACCAGTACTCCGATATAAATATTGAAAGCCAGCAAAGCCCCTATTGCCGTAGCAACTCCCTTCCCACCTTTAAATTGAAAGAAAACCGGATACATATGCCCAAGCACGGCGGCTAAAGCAACAAAAGACACCAGGATGGGAGTTGCGCCAAAGACCTGAGCTAACAGGACTGGAATCAGCCCTTTGAGAATATCGGCAATCATGACCATTGCCGCGTATCGTTTTCCTGAAAGACGTAAGACATTGGTCGCCCCAGGATTTTTAGAGCCTTCCTCCCTTGGATCTGGCAAAGAAAATAATCGAGAAACAATCACAGCAGAACTGATGGATCCCATCAAATAACCCAAAACCACAAATAGTATAAACGGTGTCACCCAAGTCTCCTTAATCCATACACGATGGTACCAATATAAAGAACAGGATAAAGCGAGTCAATACAAGTTGGAGTCCATGTTAAGGTAAAAACAACTCTTGTAAATTATTGGTAAATCGTCTACCCAAAGAGCTCACTTTCCAGTCCGTAGCGGTTAAAACAAGGAGGTTCTTGTTTGCAGCAAGTTTCAGTTTAGGCATGAGGTCATTTAACTCCAAACCGGTGGTTTGAGTGAACCAATTCAAAGGGATGGCTTGTTCAAGTCTTGTGGCATTCAACATGAACTCAAACACAAGTTCTTCAGGGCTTAGGATGTCCATGCCTGCTAAAAAAAGTTTTTGGGGGTTTAAATACTCTTTCGGTTGTTTGAATTTACGCGTTCTCACCACCGCTTTTTGAGTGGTGTGTTTTCCATGGGCTCCGGCACCAATCCCAAAAAAATCACCAAACAGCCAGTAATTCAAATTATGGCGCGACTGCTTACCCTCTTTTGAAAAGGCTGAAATTTCATAGCGCTTATAGCCTTTTTCTTCCAATTGCCTAAATCCTTGACTTTCTATTTGAAAACACTCGTCTTCATCTGGAAGCGGAGGTTTCTGTTTATAAAATACCGTGTTTTCCTCTATAGTCAATTGATACCAGGATATATGTTCAGGTTGATGAGACATAGCGATTGCCAAATCGGCCAAACCTTGGGTAAGGCTTTGATTGGGTAGACCGTGCATGAGATCCAAATTGATGTTATGAAACCCGGCCTTGCGTGCTGCTTCTATGGCTTGGTGCGCTTGTTTGTCATCGTGAATTCGACCTAAGGCTTTTAGATGAATGGGGTTGAAGCTTTGTATGCCTAAAGACAATCGATTGATGCCTATGTTTCTATAATCCGTAAACCGTTGTTGTTCCATCGTACCTGGATTGGCTTCCAAGGTGATCTCAACGTCGTTTGCAAAAGGCAAATGGGATTGGATTTGGGTCAATAAATCCTGTAAAGATCGGGCGGAAAAAAGACTGGGCGTTCCGCCGCCTATGAAGATGGATTGCAACTGGCGCGGACTGTAATGCTTCAAATCCTCTTGTAAGTCTTGAATCAAGGCATCCACATAAGATTTCTCAGGTAGAACCTCAGGACTTTTGTGGGAATTGAAGTCACAATAAGGGCATTTGCGAATGCACCAAGGGATGTGAATATACAAAGATAAAGGCTGCATGTTGTTTTTGGGCTGGCTTGTTGAAGGATGCAATAGTATCATAAGTTCAATTTTGTCACAAAAGTGGAGCTTTCTCATTTTCTTGCGGATGAGTGGGTCTCAAACTGATTTTAGAAAAATGAAAGAGGAAATAAATATGAAGAATAAAAGAATGAGAGTTGCGATTACCGGGGCCGCTGGGCACATAGGCTATGCTTTGCTGTTTCGAATCGCTTCAGGACAAATGTTTGGTCCGCAGACTGAAATTGAATTCAATTTACTGGAATTGGAATCAGCCCTACCCGCCTTAGAAGGCGTGGCCATGGAGCTGGAGGATTGTGCTTTTCCTTTGCTCAAACGCGTTCATTGTACCTCGGATTTAAAAAGCGCAATGGACGGCATTCATTGGGGTTTATTGGTCGGTTCGGTGCCACGCAAACAAGGGATGGAGCGTTCGGATCTCTTGCAAATCAATGGCGGCATATTCACCAAACAAGGCCAGGCGATTAATGATTATGCCAGTCAGGACGTGCAGGTGCTGGTGGTTGGAAATCCTTGCAACACCAATTGTTTAATTGCCATGAATCATGCCAAGGACATCCCTCATGATCGTTTTTTTGCCATGACGGCCTTGGATGAATTGCGAGCACGAAATCAACTGGCTAAAAAGGCAGGACAAGAGGTCACCGCTGTCAGCCAAATGACGATTTGGGGCAATCACTCCGCCACTCAATATCCTGATTTTTACAATGCCAAGATCAACGGCAGCCCAGTTACAGAGGTGATACCAGATGAATCCTGGTTGCAAACCGACTTCATCAACACCGTGCAACAACGCGGCGCTGCCATCATCAAGGCTCGTGGCTCTTCTTCTGCGGCCTCTGCTGCCAATGCCATTGTGGATAATGTGTATCATCTAGTCACGGATACCCCAGCTGGAGAATCCTTCTCCGTCTGCAGCCACTCCAACGGGGAATATGGCGTGGACAAAGGCTTGATTTTTTCTTTTCCACATCGTCGTGAAGCCGGCAAACTGAAAATCATCGAAAACTTACCCATGAATGCCTTTAGTATGGAAAAATTCAATGCTACTTTGAATGAATTAAGGCAGGAACGGGATACTGTTAAAGAGTTGGGTTTATTGGATTAGGTAGAATTTATCCCGAATTTCGCAGCGTGGCACCCAGGCTACAGGATGGGTAATTGATTTGGATTTTGTTTCTCTTCCGTTTGGCTAAAGAAGTCTTCCAAGACTTCTTTAGCATCTTCATGACGCATGATGGTGGTGACTGAGCGTCCGTTGGATAAAAGGGTGTTGAGTTTATCGATTAATTTGTCAATGTGACTGAATTCATGGTTGTGTTGAATCAAACCTTTGCAGTAGTGGGTGATGGAATCCGCCAATTGTTTGTCGTTTAAGTATAGATTGAGTCGACTGCCGGCTATGAGGACGAAATTGTGTTCAGAGTAAGTGCTCATTTTCAGTAAAAAATCTGGATTTTTCCGCAAATAAGCGGTGAATTTTTTACTAAAACCACTGTCTTCCACATGGGCTACCAACACCTTGGCCTGTTCTGCAAGATTCAATTGTGAAAAACCTTTCACCCCCTTAGCCTCAAGCCAGGGTATGAGTTCCTTATCCGATCTTGGTTTGAAATTAAACCAATATGGCATTTTTTGATCTTCAAAAAAAGACTCCCAATCAATGCTTGGCATCTGGTGCTTTTTAGCCAACTGGTTCATACATTCTTTGATTTGGTTGAAATTGACTACTCGCCATTTTTCAATAAAGGGTCTGGAATCGACTATGGCTTCTAATAAGTGAACATAACTTTGATTGTTTTCTGGTTGTTTTTGGTATTGATCCAAAGCATTTTTTAGCGCTTGAACAGGAGGAAATACGTATTTATCCTGTCTCAATGCTTCCAGATCAAAAACCGATTGCAGTGACTTTAGCAACACAAATAACGGATCCATGCCAAATTCCTCACGTAACTCAACCCTTTCTTAAAACTTAGTCCATAATTTACAGAAACGCCAACTACAGACTGGGTTTTAAAACAACAAAAATTAACCCCCAGTTCTGATAAAAAATAATAAACTTTGCAATAAAATACTGGATAATCGTTTTAAAATGTGTTAAAATGTTAATTTTTTATACAGTGGTGAATGTTTATGAAATTCTTAAAAATAAATTGCATCCTCATCAGCACGATTGTTTTTTGGGCCTCTGCCTTCATAGGCATCAAAATCGGATTAGAGGGGTATTCCCCAGGAGCCTTGGCTCTTTTGCGATTCCTTGTGGCTTCCATCAGCATTGCCGTCATTTATCAAAGCCTGGGGATTGAAAAATCGGTCTCTTGGAAAGACAGGATTTTGCTCATTTTGGCTGGAATGGCTGGCATTGGCATTTACAATATTTGTTTAAACATAGGAGAAATGACGGTTTCAGCTGGAATCGCCAGTTTTGTAATCGGCTTGATGCCTGTGACCACTATTCTTTTATCCGTATTCTTTTTAAAAGAAAAGCAAAACAATGGGGTTTGGTTGGGAGTTTTCATCAGTTTATTGGGTTTGCTCATTTTAGCGATGTGGGAGGGGTCTCGTGACAATATGGGTCAGGGGATTGTCTTGATTTTGGTCTCAACCTTTACTGGAGCAGCTCTTACCATCATTCAAAAACATTATGCAAAATTGTATCATCCCGTTGCCATCATTGCTTGGGTGATCTGGGGCGGGACTTTGTTTTTAATGGTTTTTGCACCCCAGCTGATTCAACAAATCCACACGGCGCATTATGAAGCAACTTTTGCAGCCGTGTACATGGGGATTTTTCCAGGAGCCATTGCTTATTTCGCTTGGGGAGTGGTATTAAAAACCGTATCGGCTTCGAAAGCATCCATCAGTTTGTATGCCCTGCCAATCCTTTCGACTGCATTAGGTTTTTTATTTTTAAAAGAACTTCCTTCCTTTACTTCACTGCTTGGAGGGGCCGTCACCTTAGTCGGTGCTTTCATTGCGAACAATTACCAAGACGTGGGTGAGAGCAGAGAAAGCATGGACCCTTCAGCGGTGATTACCTAAATTTAAAATGCTAGGTTTTAAAAGAACTTAAGTATATCATTGGCTTTTTAAGTCTTGAGAATACTCATGGAATTGAGAGTTGACAACACCCCTTTTAAAACCCTTTTTAGACCTTTGAATTTGGGATTTACTCAGTTAAAGAATCGAATTCTCATGGGATCTATGCACACGGGTCTTGAAGAAGACAAACCCACTCTAAGTCGTTTAGCCGAATTTTATCGAGAACGGGCACAAGGCGGGGTGGGTTTGATTGTCACGGGTGGCTTTGCTCCCAATCGCACCGGTCGACTGGCTCCTTTTGCTGCGAAGTTAACCACTGCTAAAGAACAAGCAAAGCATCAACTATTAAGTCACGCCGTCCATGAGGCTGGGGGTAAAATTGCTTTGCAGATCTTACATGCCGGTCGTTACGGCTATCATCCTTTTATAGTTGCCCCCTCGGGTATTAAATCACCCATTAGTCCTTTCAAGCCTTGGGTTTTGAGTAAACGTCAGATCATCAAAACCATCCACCAATTCGCCAATTGCGCGCGTTTAGCCCAATTGGCGGGTTACGATGGGGTGGAAATCATGGGCAGTGAAGGCTATTTGATCAATCAATTCATCGTGTCGCATACCAATCATAGACAGGATGAATGGGGTGGATCTTATGAAAATCGCATTCGTTTTCCTATTGAAATCGTCCGGGCTATTCGAGAGCAAGTTGGTGAGAATTTTATCATCATTTATCGCTTGTCCATGATGGATTTGATAGCCCAAGGCAGCAGTTGGGAAGAAGTGGTGGTTCTTGCGAAGGCCATAGAGCAAGCCGGCGCCACACTCATCAACACCGGCATCGGTTGGCACGAAGCGCGGATTCCAACCATAGCCAGCAATGTGCCTGCAGGGGCATTTGCAGCGGTTACTCAGCATTTAAAACCCCATGTGACCATACCCCTCATTACCTCAAACCGCATCAATACGCCGGAGATGGCCACTCAAATCCTCGAATCGGGGATGGCGGACATGGTGTCTATGGCCAGACCTTTTTTAGCCGACCCATCCTTTGTCAATAAAGCCAAAGAAGGCAAGGCCGACAGCATCAACGTTTGCATTGCCTGCAATCAAGCCTGTCTGGACCGGGTCTTTGTGAATAAAACCGCTTCTTGCATGGTGAATCCTCGTGCTTGCAATGAAACCGAGTTAATTTACGAAACGGTTCATCAACCCAAATCCATTGCGGTGGTGGGTTCAGGTCCAGCAGGTCTGGCTTTTGCCACTGTGGCGGCTCAAAGAGGGCATCAGGTGACTTTATTTGAAAAGGCAGATGCCATTGGGGGGCAATTCAATCTTGCCAAACAAATACCTGGAAAAGAAGATTACGCGCACACCCTTGTTTATTTTAACCATCAATTAAAACAACATCAGGTTTCCGTGTTTTTGAACACTGAAGCAACTTTAGAACAATTAAAGAACTTCGATGAAGTGGTTTTAGCCACTGGAATCACACCGCGCATTCCCGAAATTACAGGCATAGTTCATGAAAAAGTAGTCCATTACTTGGATGTGATTACCAAGAGAAAACCCGTGGGTCAACGCGTTGCCATCATTGGAGCCGGAGGCATCGGTTTTGATGTGGCCGAATTTTTGACCCATGACCAGGGGATGAGTCAAGAACAATTTTACAATGAGTGGGGGGTGGACATCTCATCCAAGCATAGAGGAGGCATTAAACCAGCTGTGGTTTCAGAATCTCCACGAGAAGTCTATTTATTGCAACGTAAACCAGACAAAATGGGAAAAAATTTAGGTAAAACCACCGGATGGATTCACCGACTCAGTTTAAAACATAAAAAAGTCCACATGATTTCAGGTGTGCGTTACGATCACATTGATGATCAGGGACTGCACCTCTTCATTCATGAAAAGCCTACCCTTTTAGCCGTGGATTCCATAGTCATTTGCGCCGGACAATTGGAACTAAACGATTTGTATGAACCCTTAAAAACAGCCGGCAAATGCGTTCATTTAATTGGCGGAGCTTACAAGGCCTTGGAATTGGATGCAAGACATGCCATAGGTCAGGCATGTCGGTTAGCGGCTTTGATTTAATCACAAAATATTTTAAAATAAAGCGTGCATTTTCTTGTTTATTTTGTTATTATAATGAACAATTTTTTTTTTAGACCTCTTTTGAGTTCTAAAGTTAACTAACCTTTGAGTTAGCTCGACCTACATATTACCGTATATTTTTCGATGTAATGTATGAAAATGGCTGTTGTTTTGTTTCAATTTTCATTAGACATATCAAATGCTTAAGGTTTTCAAGGTCGTGATATCGCATTCACTTTATCGGGACCATTATGAATCAAACGATCACCTGTTTTAGCTCTTTTAATCTTACAGATAAATTAAACAAAGCTTTAGAAGACTTGAAATTTACCACCCCCTCGCCTATCCAAGCTCAAACCATTCCTGAACTTTTAGAGGGCAAAGACCTCATCGGGCTGGCTCAAACCGGGACAGGGAAAACTTTGGCTTTTGCCTTGCCCATTTTACAAGGTTTATTGCCTTCTGTGTCTGGCACTCAAGCCTTGATTTTAGCGCCTACACGAGAATTAGCCATCCAAGTAGCCGAACAATTTGAACTGTTGTGTGCGCATCAGTCTTATATTTCCGTCGCTGTTCTCTGTGGTGGACAAGAATATGGGCGTCAGTTGAAACAATTACGTCAGGGTGCTCAAATCGTGGTAGGAACTCCTGGCCGCATCATGGATCACATCGAGAAAGGTACTTTGAAGTTAAACAACTTAAAAACCTTTGTTCTGGATGAAGCCGATGAAATGTTGCGCATGGGCTTTATTGAAGACGTGGAATTCATCCTGGGGAAACTGCCTGAAAAGAAACAAATTGCATTATTCTCTGCCACAATGCCTGCTCGTATTCGTTCCATTGCCAACACCTATTTGAATAAACCGGTTTCTGTGGAAATTCGGATGGAAACTGCCACTGTTAAAAGCGTAGAGCAACGTTTCCTCATCGTTCCTGGACATCAAAAATCAGAAGCATTAATGCGCATTTTAGCCGTAGAAGAATACCAAGGCGTGATCGTCTTCGTGCGTACAAAAAGCAGCACCGAAGAAGTGGCCGAAGAATTACAGCAGCATGGCCTCAAAGCCATGGCCATCCATGGCGACATCACCCAAACTTTGCGCGAACGCATCATTGCTCAATTCAAACAAGGCGCTATCGACGTTTTAGTAGCAACCGATGTAGCAGCCCGTGGCCTGGATGTGGAGCGCGTCACCCACGTCATCAATTACGACATGCCGCATGACAGTGAAACCTATGTGCATCGCATTGGACGCACAGGAAGAGCCGGTCGTTCTGGGGTGACGGTTTTGTTTGCGACCCCTAAAGAAACGCGTTTAATCAGCAACATCGAACGTCATACCCGCCAACGCATCGTTAAAATCAACATACCCAATGATCACACCATTCAAGCCATTCGACAAAAACAATTTATGAATAACATCACTGCCCGTCTCAATCATGAACACCTTCATGCTTACAAACGCATCATTGAAGACTACATCCAAGAAAACGGCGTGGCTATGACCGATGTGGCAGCGGTCCTTGCCTTATTGTTGCACAAAGACCTGCCTTGGCAAAAAGAAACTTCCTTTTCAAAACCCAATCAACCTTCAAAAGAAAATCGCTCGAATCGCGGCTCAGAAAGCAGGTTTGATCGCCCCTTTTCCCGTTCTCATGAGGATAAAAAAGGCTTTGCTGGAAATAAAAAATTTCATGTAGGCGACAAGAAAAAAATGGACGAACAGTTTTCTTTCGCACAAGATTTGTTTCGCTTGGACGTGGGCAGAATCCATGGCGTCAAACCAGGCAACATCGTAGGCGCCATCGCCAACGAAGCAGGTTTGCAAAGCCGTAACATCACGCGTTTAAAAATTCTAGACGATCACTCCTTGGTTTGTTTACCTAAGGGCATGTCCCAAGAAGTCATGCAAGATTTAACCAAGGCCTGGGTTTGTGGCCGACAGTTAAAACTTACCTTGATTGGTACTGCTTAAATCTTTAATATACCCTTTGTCAGAGGGGTATAACATATACCCCAAACATTAATCAAAATAAGGGTTTTTATGAAACGATTGCTTTTCCTAGGTGCATTGTTATTCACTGGGTTTGTTGTGGCAGCCCCTATTCATAACATAGTTGTCTTTGGAGACAGTTTGTCTGATAATGGCAACCTCTACTCCCACATGCAAGAGAAACTCCCCCCCTCCCCTCCCTACTATGAAGGCCGTTTTTCAGATGGACCAGTTTGGGTTGAGTATTTAGGTAATTTATTTTTTCCCAAACATTCCTCTTCACATATGATCAATTATGCTTTTGGTGGCGCTAAGGTGTCTTCTGAAGAGGTGGGTGATAGTCCCTCGTTTACTTTAAATGGACAAGTGGAAAGATACCTAGCGGAGTATCCTGATGACGAGGACATTCAAAACAATCTGTATGTGGTTTGGATAGGAAGCAATAATTATCTAGGCACACCGGCGGATCCAGAGCACCGACTTGTGCTTGAAGTCAACAATGGAATCATCCAGAATTTGGATCTTCTAGCGTCCAAAGGTGCAAAAAACTTCCTCATACTCAATTTACCTGACATAGGCAAAACGCCCTTTGCGGCTTTTCTAGACGACACCAGTTGCACGGATTCTTCTAAGACCTGCAAATCCGATGTGTTGACTTATTTTTCAAAAGCCCACAATGAGGTATTGATTCAAGAGCTGGATAAACTCAAAATACACCATCCCAATGTGAATTGGATACATTTTGATTTAGGCCAGTTGTTTGATGAAGTAATGACCAATCCAGCTGCTTTTCACCTCAAATACGTGGACAGTGCTTGTTTTACACCCAAGAAAAAGAATTTTTCTAAAAAATCCATTTTGGAAACGATGACTGATGTAAGGCTTGAACCATCCAAGGACTGCGACGAGTATTTATTTTTTGACTTGTTGCATCCCACCACCTTTGCCCACCACATCATTGCAAGAAAGGTAAAAGAAGTTCTTGAAAACGCAAACATAGACATTAAGTGAGTTCATGAGACTAGGCGACTGATTCAAGGTCGTCTAGTCTCATGAAAGACAATGGAAGACGCAAAGTGGGGATGGTCTAAGATAGTTGCAGTAGTTTTTTTTCTACAGTAAAACTGGATTTTGCATCAAGTTATTCTTATAATTTAGAACAATAAGACACATAAATGATCACACTGATTGTATTTAAATTAAATAGGAAACGATGATGATTCCAACCAATAAGAAATTTTTCTTTCTGATCCTATTCCTGTCCTTATTCACATTCATCCAAAAGGCTTATTCTTTTGAAAGGTCTTATTGTTTACCTTTCAATGAATGCCAATGCGTGAAAGTCAAAGTGACAGGCTTTGTTATCAATCATTATGGTTGTGGATTATTATGCCACTATTATGATTCTGTAATAAAAGAATATTCGGATGTGTTGAAACAAGATTTTTATTGTTACCATTTACGATGATCCCAATCCTAAAGACAGGTGGATATAGACTTTTGCAAGTCATCTTGTAAATTTAGCCAACATTTGTTATTCTTTTTATCTTTTTATCCTTGTCCAAACTGGTCATTCATGCTCACACTAAAAGAACATGCCAACGCACAACTCATAGCGCTAAAAGAAATTCATCGGCTTTTATTGCCTTTTTCTGAATTGGGTTCTATTTTTGTCCCAGGTATGCGGGCAGTCACGGTGAAAGAGATCACTGCCTCTTTGGATTCTCTGTGTCGAAATCAAAGTCCATTGACATGGCAGATCAACGATGGCAGCGATACACTCAAAATCAATATCCAGCTGCGTCAAAAATTAATTGGAATTCTTAACAACAACAGTCGAAACGAGGCTCTGAATACTGCAGTTCATCGATCTTTGATTCTTCTGAGTCTTTATTGGCCTTTGAATGAGTACATGAAACATCCTTTATATGATTTTCCTGTTCCACGAAATTTAAGATTTGAGCCGATTGACTTTTGGGTTGCAGATCACGAAGGCTACCAATACTCTCTGAATGAAGTGTTTCTCTTAAAAGGAAAATCACCTTTTACCAGAACGCCTTTTCACCCCAAGGATATTGCCTTGATGGATGCACGAGCTGGACATAGTATGAATTTTCATTACATGAAGCATTATAGTGCTTCTGTTTTTGTTAAAGGAGACAGCGTGATTCCGATGATATTATTCATCGGATCATTTTTGGGTTCATTGCTTCTTTTCGCAACAAAATCAGTCATTGCACTCCTATTCATTGCGGCTTTAGGAGCCAATACTGGAACTGGAGGGGTCATTATTTTATTTACGTTGATTGTTTTTGCAGCATCTCTGATCGCAGTCACCCTCCTTGCAGGCTGCCTCGGTCTGATAAAAGATCTGTATAATCGGTCTTATCTTGAGAACCCAACCCAGGAAACGATTCGATTGGTGAATCAAATCGAAATCCAAGCCTCTCAGAAAGAATATGCTAATCCTTTTCTGGTAGACGATTTGGAACAACCCGTTGGTCCGGTTTTATCTGAAATCGAGATCAATCATCCCCCTGCTACTCCAAGAGCGCAAGCCCTCTCAAGCCCTAAAGCGTCCGAACTGATTTTTTTTGCCCCGCAAGTGAATTATGCATCGATGGATTTCGAGCAAGACGAATCCCATGAAGAGGAAGTACCCGATGATGGTTGTAGCATCACTTAGGCTAGAAAAAATAACTTGTGCTTTTATCCTCTTATCTTGTCATTATCTTGCTGCCTTCATCCATGGAATGGTTAATTGTCTACAGACCCTAGCTAGGAGTTGCTTCACGTAGAACCCATTGCCTTTGTGCGAAATTGGATGCATTTTGTTGGATCCAAGTCAGTCTAGGTAGGCCAGTAGAAGCGATGGATGAATTTTGGGATATCAAGGCCACGGCAAAGGGAAATCGTTTATTGACTGATTGCAGTGAAGACCACACTTTTTTCGCATCGGCTTGATTGTCATTGATGATCAATTCATTGCCGCGATACAGTACATTCACCATTTGTCCTTTCAGCGCCAATTTAATCATGGATTCCAAACGACGCCATTTTGCCTGATGTTTTTTTTGCACTTCAGCCTCGGTGGTAGGGGATTGAAAATTGGTTCGATTGTGGTTATTAAAGAATTTGACCAAACGCATGCTGTCGGATGTTTCTTTAAGGAAATGAGTCACTAGAGCATCCAATAAAGGCCGCCCAGGACCTGCTGCTTTTCCTGGTATTCGATTGATGTACATGGCAAATGCCAGAGTGTGGCCATTGGTGGTGTATAAATACCCGGAGAGACTATTCATTCCAGTCATTGTGCCTGTTTTTGCGCGTACAAACCCTTCCTGACCTGGGATTTTGAAGCGCTTTTGTAAGGTCCCATCCCGACCGGATACGGGCAGTGTGGCTATGTATTCATAGGACAGAGGGAAGCGTTCATACAAAAATTTTAATAAACCAATCGTTTGCTCTGGCGTCACCAGATTGTATCGCGACAATCCTGAGCCATCGGTAAAGACCGCGTTGTTTAATTGAATGCCGGTTTGCGTTTGCAAAAAATGTTTGATGATAGGCTGTGCCTCTTTCCAAGCCACGAAGGAGCCTTTCAGCTTGGCTGCGGCATGAAGATACAAACTGTCCGCGTATAAATTATCTGAAGGTTTCAGGGTATCTGCCATGAGTTGGAATATGGGTCTGGAATATTCCGTAGCAATGATTAAAGAGCCGGTTGGAGCCTTACCAAGCTGCACCAGTCCTGTCAGCTGAATATTCAATTTTTTTAATTCATTTTTTATCATACCCTGAGCATAATTGAGAGGGTTTTTAATGGCTATTTGTTGCTGCACGGCCCATTGACCTAGTCCGACACAGCCTGAGACTGTCAAATGATTGTTGCTGTCCAGACTTAAACCAACGCCGCAGCCTTTGGCATTCGCCTGGGTTTTGGCTTGATTAGTCACCGGTATGCCACTACCCCCATCGTCCACTTCCACCACGGCTGGATCCCCGGCGTGGCTTCCGGGATTCACTGTGACCACTAGACGATTAGAATCCAGCATCAGCGGTGCCACAGGAGCTCCATAACTATAAGCCAAGTCGGAGGTCAACCAGCCTGGAGGATAGGCAGAAACATAGGCCAAGCTGCTGTCTATGATGACATTGCCTTCTATGGCAGTCACATTCCAATTTTTCAGTGCAGACAATAAATGATTTAAATTGTTGCGATTAAAAGAAGGATCCCCAGTCAGATGAATGAATATATTGCCCTTTAAAACGCCTTGATGGATTTGCGTGGCATTGGTGCTTAATTGATTTTCTAATCGATAATCTGGACCCAAGGTCATCAACACAGCAGCCTCAGAAAACAATTTCATATTACTCGCCGGAATGAATAAATGATTGGCATTGCGACTGTAGAGGATCTCACCAGTGGAGAGATCCACCACTTCCATGCCCAAATTGACGTGCGGGTTCAATTTATTGATGAGTTGATCAATCGCCTGTTGGTTTGCATAAGTGGGTAAAGACCAAAGCAGCCACAAACTCACAAAAACAAGAATCCTTTTCATCCAGGTTTATTCCTTTCGTTGGGGAACGTGGCACGTTCCTGATAAAATGTATACGCTAATCATAGCTTAAGCCCAGGCGCTCCAAAAGTCCTGCCAGGGTATCGTTATTAAAAAATTGCAACTGCAACCATCCGCCTGTAGCCTCATCGTTCACAATTCGAACCGGATAACCCAATTGCTCTGCCAGAATTATTTGTAACCGTTCAATGTTTTTATCTTTTTTGGGGTTTTTAGGCAAGTTCAATTGTTTTTCTTTATGCATTTTAACCGCTTGTTCCAATTGTTTCACCGACCAATGGTGTGTCTGACTTTGCCGGGCTAAGGATTCTTGTAACCCCTCATCCAATCCAACCAGTAAGCGTGCATGCCCAAGACATAAGTTTTTGTCGCTGATGTATTGTTTCACCAGAGGTGTCAAACTCAAAAGGCGGACTAAATTGGCTATGTGGCTGCGGGATTTTCCCATTAAAAGGGCGATTTCATCTTGTTGGTAATGAAATTCATCCATCAAACGTTTATAGGCGCTGGCTTCTTCTATGAGATCCAAATCCTCGCGTTGAATGTTTTCAATCAAGCTAAGAGCACAGGCTTGTTTATCGGTGTATTCCCCGATTCGGCAAGGCAGCTTCAACAAACCAGCTATTTTTGCAGCCCGCCAACGCCTTTCTCCGGCTATGATCTCATATTGATCCGCTGCAATGTGACGGACTATCAGCGGTTCAATCAAGCCTTGGGAGGCAATGGATTGAGCCAATTCGTCTAAACCCTTGGGATCAAAGTTTTTTCTGGGCTGATATTGCCCCGATTGCAGATGTTCGATTGGGAGGTATTGAAATTCATTTTGAAAGGAAGTATTCATTTTAGCATCTTCACCAACACACTATAAAAAAAGCCATCCATCTCTTGCTCACCGGGTAAAATTTGTCGTCCATGTCCTGTTGGGCGCCCCCAGGGATAGTGGCCTTCAAGGACCTGGCAATCGGGGTGTTTTTGTAAAAAATGTCTGATTTGCAGCTCGTTTTCATCCGGCATGACGGAACAGGTTGCATACACCATTAAACCACCTGGAACCAACAAAGGCCATAAGGAATCCAACAATTTTTCCTGTAGTTGAGTGAGAACAAACACGTCTTTTTGGCAACGTAACAGTTTGATGTCCGAATGGCGTCGAATGACTCCGGTTGCCGAGCAAGGAGCGTCCAACAAAATGCGATCGAACAAACGACCATCCCACCAAATTTCCGGTGTTTGTGCATCTCCTTGCAACAAAGTGGCCTTTAATTTTAGACGTTTTAAATTGTCTTGGACTCTTTTTAAGCGCGAGGCGTGCACATCCAAAGCCACACAGTCCATTAACTGCGATTGGCTTTCAAGTATATGACAGGTTTTTCCACCCGGAGCACAGCAAGCATCCAAGAGTCTCAGCCCGGGCTCAAGAGTCAGCAAAGAGACCGCCAATTGAGCGGCTCCATCTTGAACGGATACACAACCCTCTTCAAAACCAGGAAGACTGTAAACATCACAAGGTGTTTCCAAAAGGATGCCAGCGGATGCGATTTCATGAGCCTTTGCCTTAAATCCTAAATCCGTTAATTGTTTTAAGTAATCGTCGCGGGAATTTATTTTCTGGTTTACGCGTAAAGTCATGGGGGGGTGAGCATCGTTTGCTGCCGCTATCTGCTGCCAATCATTAGGCCAATTGGTTTGTAAACTTTCTAAAAACCAGGGAGCTTGACCATATAAAAAGGCAGGATCTTGATTTAACTTTGGCAAAATATTCGCGAAATGACGACAAAAATTTCGTAAAACCGCATTCACAAGGCCTTTGGCCCAAGTTTTTTTAATTGTTTCTAAGATGTCCACGGTTTCTTTGACTACGGCATAATCGGCTTGATTCATATAATGCAGTTGATACAAACCCATCAAAACGACAATCCAAACCTCAGTGCTTTTTGGTCTTTTGTTCAATAGACAATCCGCGATGGCTGTCAGTCGAAAAAAATGCCTGCAGACCCCAAAGCAAATTTCTTTGGTCAAAGCCGACAGGTCGGCTGAGGGATGTAGCTGTTGTGATAAAGAGGATTCATGTTCTATGAGGGCCAATAATATTTTAAAAGCGGCTAACCTGTCCTTGTTTTTCATTTCAACACAGAACCCGGCTGCAAATTGCTTTTACCTGAATTCAACCAATCGGTCACGGAGATCACTTTGCTTCCTGGAAATTGAATTTTGTCAATGAGAATGGCCTGGTTTGAGGTGGCAACCAAGAGGCCTTTTTTATCCAAGCCAAGAATGGTGCCCGGTTTTTGAGGACGGTCTAATTCAACCCAATGGGCTTGATGAATGCGCATGAGGGTGTCCTTGACGAAGGTGTAAGCAATGGGCCAAGGATGAAAGGCTCGTATTTTTCTAGCAATAACCTGCGCAGGCTCCTGCCAATCGATGCGGGCATCTTCCTTAGTTATTTTATTGGCATATGTCACCCCGTCTTTGCTTTGAACTAAGGGATGAATGGAATGAACCGCTAGAGCATTGATGGTGTCTAACAAGGGTTTGGCTGAAAGGCCGGCTAATCTATCATGCAAAGAACCGGCGGTATCCGAGACCTCGATGAGACATTCCTGCTTGCAAAATACTGGACCTGTGTCCATACCCACGTCCATTTGCATGATGCTCACCCCGGTTTGATTGTCCCCATGCAAAATAGCCTGTTGTATGGGGGATGCACCGCGCCAACGTGGGAGCAGGGAGGCGTGTACGTTGATGCAACCTAAGCTTGGGATTGCAAGCACGGCTTTAGGCAAAATCAATCCATAAGCAATGACGATTAGCAGGTCAGGTTTTAGAGCTTGCAACTCGGCGATGTCTTGTTCGTTTTTAAAATGAAGCGGCTGATGCACAGGAATTTGATGTTGCAAAGCCCATTGTTTGACTGCAGAGGCCTGAACATGACGACCACGCCCTGCGGGTCGGTCCGGTTGTGTGTAAATGGCTATGAGTGAATGTGGAGACTGAGCCAAAGCCTCCAAACAAGGCAAGCCAAACTCTGGGGTACCCGCGAAAACGATGCGAAATTTGCTCATGGTTTACGAGCTTGGACGCGTTTGAATTTGTCTAATTTTTTGCGTGCCATCATTCGTTTTAAAGGAGATAACAAGTCCATAAACAATTTACCATTCAAATGATCGATTTCATGCTGCAAACATTCGGCCAGCAAACCATCGGCCTCTATTTCAAAGGGCTTACCCAATCTATCCAAAGCCTTGACCGTGACTTTTTCAGCTCTGACGACTGTATCGTATGCACCGGGAACGGATAAGCAACCTTCTTCAAAATCTTTTTCACCAGTAGAGGCAATGATTTCTGGATTGATGATGACCAATTGTTTGCTTTTATCACCGATGACATCGATGACGGACAATTGCAAACTCAAACCAATCTGTGGGGCAGCAAGTCCTACTCCTCGAGCATCGTACATGGTTTCAAACATATCCTCGATTAAAATTTGTAGGTTCTCGTCAAAAGTTTCAATTGGTTTTGCACGCAATCGCAATCGGGGATCCGGCAGGTATATGATTTTACGAATGGCCATATCTTATCTCTATAAAAAAACATGATATTATCCCCTAAATGCAGTAATATTACAAGTTGGCATCCAACCACCTTAGCGTTCACTCATGAATAATTTACCCTATTTTTTGGCTTTAAATCGCATGAACAAAGTCGGCCCCAGGACCACCTGCCTGTTGTTAAAACGCTGGCCCGATTTAAAAACCTTGTTTCAACTCACAAAGCTGCAATTAGAGAATGAGGGCTTACCCTCCTGGTTGGCTCAAAGCATTGTCAGTTTTGATTTAAATCAAGTAACCCTGGATTTGGATTGGATGAATGCATCAGAAGACAATCACCTATTGTGTTGGGATGCTGACAACTACCCAGCCCTGTTAAAAGAAATACCCGATCCTCCCATCGTTTTATATGCTCAAGGACAGTTACCCTCCTTCAATCAAACCAGTCTAGCCATGGTAGGGAGTCGCAATCCGTCCATCACCGGTGTTGAAAATGCAAGGCGCTTTGCAAAAAAATTGGCCTCCAGGGGGATCACCATTGTCAGTGGTTTGGCATTGGGGATTGATGCTGCAGCGCATAGAGGTTGTTTGGACGTTTGCGGCCACACCATAGCGGTTTTAGGCACCGGAATTGATTGCATTTACCCACGCAGACACATGAAACTTGCCGAAGAAATACGCGCAACTGGGCTGCTGGTGAGTGAATTTCCCTTAAAAAGTCCGCCAATGGCTGGACATTTCCCCCGAAGAAATCGTATAATAAGCGGTTTATCATTATGCACTTTGGTTATAGAGGCCGCAATTAAAAGCGGCTCGCTCATCACAGCACGCATGGCTATGGAACAAAACCGAGACGTATTGGCAATCCCAGGTTCAATCCATAACCCATTAGCCCAAGGTTGTCATCATTTATTGCAACAAGGTGCTAAATTAGTAACTTCAGTTGACGACGTTTTTGATGAATTGAGAATGGAGCAACAACAACCTATTGCAAATAAAGGCAATTTATCCCTTGCCAGTGGGAATGAAAACCTAGTAAAGTTCATTGGATTTGAAACAACCAGCGTTGATCAAATCATTGCACGCAGCGGTTATGCCGTGGAGCAAGTCACCACTGAACTTACAGCTTTAGAAATGCTTGGGCATTATTTTATCCGTACCTGGCGGTTATATAAGGTGTGAACATGAAAGATAACTTATTTGAAATGTTAATGAATTTATTTGAAACCAGTCTGGCTCAACTGCAGCAAAGTCAGAAAGTCATTGCGAATGACGCATCGAGGGAAACGGAAGAATTAAATCCAGAGGACCAAGCCGTCTGAGATGAAATTTATTAAAGCAGCCAATCACCATTCCACACGTATTTTCACCTATGAAGAACAAATCAAACTGAGCAAAGCAAGTTATCAATTTCTAATGCGCATGAGACTTTGGGGCATTTTGATGCGGAGGTTTTTGAACTGGTTATGAATCAATTGAATTTCTCTGATTCCTACATCGTGACTTTGGAAGAAACGAAATGGACCATTCGCAACGGTCATGTCTAGTTTTTTTAACGAAGATCAAATGACTTTTTTGATTTGGTGCTTTATCAAAAAGAAGATGAGCTAACCGCTCACTAAAGCATAAAGGTTCACCTATGAGCAAACATTTGGTGATTGTTGAGTCACCCGCTAAAGCCAAAACCATACAAAAATATTTAGGCCCAAATTATCGAAGTATTGGCTTCTTATGGACATGTTCGCGATTTGCCTCCCCGAAAAGGCTCAGTCAATCCAGACGATCATTTTCACATGACCTATGCCCCGCTTGAAAAAAATGCCAGGCATATTGAAACCATCGCCAAAACCTTAAAAAAATCCGACTCCTTATTTCTGGCAACTGACCCAGATAGAGAAGGCGAAGCCATTTCTTGGCATATTGTAGAGCTAATGAAAGAGAAAAATGCCCTAAAAGATAAGGCCGTTCATCGAATTTTTTTCAATGAAATCACCAAATCAGCCATCCAAGAAGCCCTAGACAATCCTCGAAACATATCGATGGATTTTGTCAACGCACAGCAAGCACGTCGTGCCTTGGATTATTTAGTGGGTTTTAACCTATCGCCCTTATTGTGGAAAAAAATCCGACGTGGACTTTCCGCAGGACGGGTTCAAAGCCCAGCCCTTAGGCTCATTGCAGAAAGAGAGACTGAGATTGAAGCCTTTGTTTCGCAGGAATATTGGAAAATATTGGCTCAGTGCCAACACGCACAAAGCGCCTTTGAAGCCCGATTGACTCATTATCAACATGAAAAATTAGAACAATTCACCATCCAAAATGACCTTGAAGCTTACAAAATAAAAGATCAGCTCTTGCAACAAGCCCAAGGTTTTATTACCGTAAGCCAGATAGAAAAAAAACAACGCAAACGCAAACCCTCCCCGCCTTTCATCACCTCCTCCTTGCAACAAGAAGCCGCACGCAAATTTGGTTTTACTGCTCGAAAAACCATGATGGTGGCACAACAACTGTATGAAGGGATAGACATAGGCACAGGGACCGTAGGTTTGATCACTTACATGCGTACGGATTCTGTCAATTTAGCGGCTGAAGCCATTGAAGAAATCCGTCAATATATCCATCAACGCTATGGCGAATCCAACTGCCCCCTTGAGGCGAGAGTTTATAAGACCAAATCCAAAAACGCCCAAGAAGCGCATGAGGCGATTAGACCCACTTCCATTAAACGCAGCCCAGACATGGTCCAAGATTCCTTGTCCAGCGAACAATTCAAACTCTACAGTCTGATTTGGAAACGCACATTAGCCAGTCAAATGGCCGATGCTGTCTTGGATACGGTTGCGGTGGATTTCAGTTGCGGTCAGGGCAATGTGTTTCGAGCCAACGGCTCTACAATCACTTTCCCAGGATTCTTGACAGTGTATGAAGAAGGACGCGACGATACCAAAGAGGACGAGGGTGAAGGCATGTTGCCAGCCTTTACTGTGGGCGAACAAGTTGCCGTTTTAGACATTGAAAGCACGCAACATTTTACGGAGCCGCCTCCACGATATTCTGAAGCCACTTTAGTCAAAGCCCTAGAAGAATACGACATAGGAAGACCCTCCACTTATGCGGCCATCATTCATACTTTACAACAACGGGAATACGTCATCGTCGATAAAAAACGTTTTTTCCCAACCGACGTAGGCCGTATAGTCAATCAATTTTTAACCAATTACTTCACTCGCTACGTGGACTATCAATTCACAGCCCATTTAGAAGATACCTTAGACGCCGTAGCCCGGGGCGAAAAAGAATGGATTCCTGTCTTAGAAGAATTTTGGAAGCCTTTCGTTCAACAAATACAACAAACAGACGAACAAGTACAACGTAAAGACGTGACCACGGAACTCTTAGACGAAACCTGTCCCAAATGCGGAAAGGCTTTATCGATTCGTCTCGGAAAACGCGGTCGCTTCATTGGATGCACCGGCTATCCAGACTGCGACTACACTCAAGATTTGGGTCAAGACATTAAAAAAGAACCCGAAATCGTAGAAGGCCGGACTTGTCCCTTATGTTCCAATCCATTGCACATTAAAACCGGACGTTATGGTCGATTTATAGGCTGCAGCAATTATCCCCAATGCAAACACATGGAACCATTAATAAAACCAGAAGACACGCAGGTGACTTGCCCAAAATGCAACCAGGCGCATATTCTTCAAAGAAAATCCCGCAAAGGCAAAATTTTTTATTCCTGCGGCGATTATCCAAAATGCAATTATGCCTTGTGGAACGAACCCATTGACAGACCTTGCCCAAAATGTTCGTGGCCCATCCTGACAATCAAAGAAAGCAAAAAATTCGGTCGTCAGATCCTTTGTCCGCAAGAAGGCTGCGGGTATTCGGAGAAAGAGGACTTTAATACAGGCTAGTGCTCGGCAAATTAAACCAGTATACTATTGTTTTCATTGGACAATCGCTTATGTATGCCCTAGAAATCAAACAGCTTTATAAGACCTATGCCAATGGGGTGCAAGCCCTAAAAGGCATTGATTTAACGGTGAATACGGGTGATTTTTTTGCATTATTAGGTGCAAATGGCGCTGGGAAATCAACCACGATTGGGTTAATCACCACTTTAATCCGTAAAACCTCAGGCAGCATTTTTATCAACGGTTTTGACTTGGACAAACAAGCCGAGCTGGCAAAATCCCACTTAGGCCTTGTCCCCCAAGAAGCAAACTTGAATATTTTTGAAACTTGCACACAAATTTTATTAAATCAAGCCGGCTATTATGGCATTAGTCGTAAGCATGCCATAAGCCGCGCAGAATCCTTATTAGACCAATTGGGGATTTGGGAGAAACGAGACACCATGGCTAGGCATTTATCGGGGGGGATGAAACGTCGCCTGATGATAGCCCGCGCTTTAGTGCATCAACCCAAGGTGTTGATACTGGATGAACCCACCGCCGGAGTGGACATTGAAATTCGACGCAGTATGTGGAAATTTTTAACTAAAATCAATCGAGAAGGCACCACCATCATTTTGACAACGCATTATTTAGAGGAAGCTGAACAATTATGCAAGCACATTGCCATCATAGACAAAGGACTTATTATTAAAAACACGTCCATGGATGCTCTATTAAAAACCTTACACCATCAAACCTTTATTTTTAACACCGACAAACCTCTAGACATTTTGCCCGACCTTCAGCCTTTTACCTGCGAGCTCATCAATGAGACTACTTTTGAATTGCGGGTCGATAATCAGCACTCCTTGAACGAGGTCTTTGATCTGTTATTAAAACAACAAATCAGCATCCGCAGCATGCGCAATAAAACCAATCGTTTGGAAGAACTTTTTCTGGATCTTATTAAAAATGGCGATTAAAAAACAGCTCGTTGCACTGTATACCCTCATCCGACGCGAAATGGTGCGAATGTTTCGCATCAGCAGCCAAGTGTTTCTACCCCCTATCATCACCACCACCTTGTATTTCTTAATTTTTGGTAGCTTGATAGGTCCCCGAATCGGCAACATAGCTGGCGTGAGTTATTCGAATTTCATAGCTCCGGGTTTGATCATGATGACGGTGATTGTCAATTCTTACGGCAATGTCTCTTCCTCGCTTTTTAGCGTGCGTTTTCAAAAAAGCATAGAAGAAATGTTAGTGAGCCCAATGTACAATGGGCTTCTTTTATTGGGCTATGTTTTGGGTGGCATTTTAAGAGGTTTGATAGTGGCTTTCTTGGTGTATTTGGTTTCAAGCATTTTTTTATCCATTCAATTGTCCCATTTACCCTTAACCTTATTGGTGGTAATACTGGTTTCATCAGTCTTTTCTTTAGCCGGATTCACTAATGGGATGTTGGCTCGAAATTTCGATGACGTCATGCTCATCCCCACTTTCATTTTAACCCCTCTCACCTACTTGGGCGGAGTATTTTACAGCATCAGCATGCTGCCTCCTTTCTGGCAAAAAATATCCTTATTAAATCCCATTTTATATATGGTCAATGCCTTAAGACATGCCATGATTGGGCAAGCAGAAGTCAGTATGAAAGGGGCAATGGCGATTATTTTGGCCATGTTGTTTTTTTTAATTGCACTGAATCTGATCTTGATGAAAAAAGGCGTGGGTTTGCGAGAGTAGGTGGTTTGTTTTTCTTGAAATAGAATGGAAGGGTACTCATGTCAATTACCGAACGCATCGTTCACCTAGGATTTTCTCTTGGTTTACTGGTCAATGCGGCCTTATTTATACCACAAATCATCTCATTGATTAAAACGAAAACAGCAGAAGGCATTTCACTCATTACTTTTGCAGGGTTTAATGTCATACAACTTTTTACCCTGCTGCATGGCCTTTACGTTGGAGATTTTCTTCTTGCTGGAGGATTTTTCCTAAGCCTCATCACTTGCGGCACAATCACCGTTTTGATTTGCTATTATCGTAATTCGAAATCCCATGCCCATGAGCAATGAAAGTGGAGAGCCCACTCCTCCATCTTATAAAAACGAGGATTTAGAATCCTTTACTTGGCTCTAAAACCCAAAGCTTTCAAACGCTCCTCAACGCTGGGATGAGTTGAAAAAGCTGAGCTTAAAGATTTGACCGGATCGATGTCAGAGGGGTCGAATAGATAGGAAGGCCGTCTTACTTCTTCATGCGGCGTCTCCCCATAGGCTTGTGCGTATTCTTCTGCGTGTTGATCGTTGTCTTGACTGATTTTGAGCAAGGCTCTGGCCATGGGCTCATTATCCCGCATCAATTCTACGCATCCTGCATCCGCCATGTACTCGCGCGTGCGACTTAAAAAGAGGGTTAACATGACGGTAATGATTGGCAAAACGTAGCGAAGCACCATGATCACCACTAAAAACCGATTGTCTTCTTTGTCATTGCGTTTAAACATCATGGAATAGAATAAAACATCAATCACAATCAAAATGATATTGCTCAAAACCGCAACCATCAGCGTCAATTTGATATCAAAATGCCTAATGTGACTTAATTCATGAGCCATGACGGCTTGCATTTCGGAACGGTCTAATTTTTCCATCAACCCTCGGGTAATGGCCACCATGGCCGAGCGTTCCGAGTAACCGCTGGCAAAGGCATTCATGTAATTGGCCTCAATGATGAACACTTTTGGCATGTACTGCAAACCAGAGGCCACTTTCATTTCCTCAACCACATTGTACAATTGCCTTTCTTGCAAATTGCGAGCCGTTTCCGGAGTGATTTCATGGTATTCCGTGCCCAATAACATGATGCGATCGTACAGAGCATAGGTGATCCACAAAGAAATGAGAGCAAGACTGGCCATGATAAAAGTGGCATAGGGTACCACTTTTAAGGTGATTATGGCATAAAAACAAGCATTCATAGAAATTTGAGGATACAGGCTGTGCAACACAAAAGCGTCTACAACAATACCTATCAATACATAAATTAAAACAAACCCCCCAATCACCCACTGGGTTTTGCGTTTGTTAGCTTTAATTTGTGCACGCCAATCCATGGTGGTGACATGATAGTTTTTCAGACTCATGAGTTATACTCAAAATTTAACCGTGTAATCTTCTCTGGCCTGAATTTGCGACTCAGGAAGTCCCCAATATTCAAATTGTTTGTCCAAGGCAGAAGCAAAGAAATTAACAACCATGGCTTCAAAAAAGGATTTTTTCTTGGCATTGTAGCGCTCAATGCCGTCGTTGTAGGCTTGTTTGGAGTAGGCCAATTTGTTTTCTGTGTTGACTATTTCCTCTTGCAGTTGCATGACGTTTTGATTAGCCTTTAAATCAGGATATTGCTCAAAAACCACGTTTAAATTGGACGCAATTTTAGAAATCTCATTTTCTGCAGCCATACGGGTTTTTTCGTCCCCACTTTGTTTGGCTGCCTGAGCTTGATTGCGCAAGGCCACCACGTCTTTTAAAGTGGTTTTTTCGTAATCCATGTATTTGTTGACGGTTTCAATTAAGGATTCAAACACCTTAAACCGTCTATCCAATTGGATGTCTATTTGTTTTTTATTGTTGTTAATCGCCTCAATCAAAGCAATTAAATTGTTGTAAACGCCAATGGCCCATAAAAATAAAAGCACCAAAATGACTAAAATGACCAGCAAGAAGGTTTTCATAGTTTCGTTCCTTAATTATTTTTTATACTTAATTATATAGTTTAAATTTAAAAAAGTTTAGGATGAAGTGAATAATTCCCCTAGGCACCGCAGCCCAAGGGGCTGGTACCTAGAAAATCTTGTGAATGGGTGACTATACACCATTATAGGCAGGGGGGGGAAGCTCGACTTGAGCTTGGTGCACTGCTGCAACAGGAGGAGGTTGATGCACTACTTGAACATTAACAGGTGCTGCAGGCGCGGAACGATGAAAACCATTGCGCAGGAGAACGCTCCAACTGCTTTGACTCACATAGCGCACGTCTGCACGAAACTCATCAGAATGCAGAGTATGCTCTGGACATTGACATTCTAAAACATTTCCAGCATCCAAGGCAGGTTCTGTTCCCGTCTTACCATAAACCACTGCAACTGAAAAACGCATGGTTTCACGAAGACTGCTGTAAAGCTCCACCCCTCTTTTAAAAAGATACACGGCGGGATACAGGGGTATAGATACTAAAAACATCGCAGATCCTCCCAGCCAACCACTCGTATATTGAACCCCTCTGGATAAATAGTCTTCCATGGGTGGAACACAAAATTCCAGAGTTTTTGCAATCAGCCAAGGACAGGCTGCAATCAACCCACCCAAAATAAAACTACCTAGGTTGAAGGCTTTTATTAAATAATTGGGAGAATTTTCGATTGGAAAAGAAAAGGAAGGGGATATTCCAACAAGGAATTGATTCAATCCATCCAGGCCATCGTAAAGAGATTGTTGCACAAGGCGCACTAAAGAAAATAGGGAATCGACCCCATAAACCGCAAGACCTATAACAGAACCAACCAAGGCTCCAACAACCATACCCGTGGCTTCCCCTATCCACCCAAACACACCTTCAATCGGCCCCACTCGCGTACCATCTGCGTAGGAGTTAAAATTGTACCAATAATCTCTATAATTAGGTGCCCAAAACATGGCGACGATGGCGTCAATGGCAACACCTGGAATACTGGTAATCGTGCGCAAAACACGCCTGGTTAGCAAATGCCCAACTGAAAAACCTTTAACTAAGTGAGAATACATGGAACCCCCTTTTTGAATGTGGAAGCGGCAGTATAACACAATTTATTTTTAATTGCAGCAATTTGAACTTAAAAAGCTCAATCAATGCCAAGTGATCCAGGATGTGATTTAAGCCAAAATGGTTTTTAAGAATTGTCCGGTATAGGACTCCTTGCATCCAGCCACGTTTTCAGGCGTTCCCGTGGCTATGATTCGCCCACCTTTATTTCCCCCTTCAGGCCCTAAATCAATGATCCAATCCGCGGTTTTGATCACATCCAGATTGTGCTCAATGATGAGGATGGTGTTGCCCTGATCTCGCAAACGAAATAGAACGTTAAGTAATTGTTTGGTGTCGTGAAAATGCAAACCCGTGGTCGGTTCATCCAGGATATAAAGCGTGCTGCCGGTGCCCCGTTTGGACAACTCTTTGGCTAACTTAATTCTTTGAGCCTCCCCACCTGACAAGGTGGTGGCACTTTGGCCCAATTTAATGTAAGACAAACCCACGTCCATCAAAGTTTGGCATTTTCTGGCCAAAGATGGAATGGCCACAAAAAAAGCCCCGGCTTCTTCCACCGTCATGTCCAGTACCTCATGGATGTTTTTGCCCTTGTATTGGATTTCCAAAGTTTCTCTATTGTATCGCATCCCATGGCAGACGTCGCAAGACACGTAAATGTCGGGTAAGAAATGCATCTCCACTTTGAGCAGACCATCGCCTTGACAAGCCTCACACCGCCCGCCTTTCACGTTGAAGCTGAAACGACCGGGTTGGTATCCACGAGCGCGCGATTCTGGAAGTTGTGCAAATAAATCGCGGATGTGGGTGAAAAGCCCTGTGTAAGTAGCAGGATTGGAACGTGGGGTTCGGCCTATAGGACTTTGGTCTATGTCTATGACCTTATCGCAGAGTTCCAACCCTTGGATGTCTTTGAAGTCCTCATGAATGAATAAATTGGCTCGATTGAGTTGATTGGCAGCCAAAGGATACAAGGTGTCGTTGATCAAACTGGATTTGCCTGATCCTGAAAGACCAGTGATGCAAGTCAACAAACCCAAAGGAAGATTCACCGTGACGTTTTGTAAATTATTATAACAAACCCCACTCAACCGAATCACGCGCTTTTCATCCATAGACAGACGGGTTTTGGGAATTGGGATGGACTGTTTGCCGGATAAATAAAGTCCTGTGAGTGATTTGGGATGGTTCATGATTTGCTCTGGAGTGCCAAAGGCCACTGCTTCACCGCCATGAACTCCAGCACCAGGCCCAATGTCCAATACAAAGTCGGCGGACCGAATGGCCTCTTCATCGTGTTCCACCACGATGACCGTATTGCCTTGATCGCGTAAATGGAACAAGGTTTTTAACAAACGATCATTGTCTCTTTGATGCAAGCCAATGGAAGGCTCATCCAGTATATACATCACCCCCACCAAGCCCGAACCGATTTGGCTGGCTAAACGAATGCGTTGGGCTTCCCCACCGGACAAAGTCTCGGCACTGCGACTTAAGGAAAGATAATCCAAGCCCACATTCACCAAAAAGCCTAGCCGTTCTAAGATTTCTTTGTTAATTTTGGCAGCAATCTCGCCTCTATTTCCTGGAAGTTGCAACTCTTTAAAGAAATCGTGAGCCTTTTCTATGGAATAAGAGACTATCTCGGGTAAATTTTTGTCTTCAATGAAGACATGTCTGGCTTCAAGTCGCAAACGCGCGCCCAAGCATTCTGGACAAGGACGGGAAGACAGATATTTAGCCAGCTCTTCCCGTACCATGCCCGAATCGGATTCCCTATACCGTCTTTGCATGTTGGGTATGACGCCTTCAAAGGAATGACGCTTGACCATGTAACCGTCTTGAGAACGATGATATAAAAATTCAATGATTTCCTCGCCGCTGCCGTATAAAATCGTTTGCCGTACGGATTCTTTTAAGTCAGAAAAAGGCGTATTCACATCGAAGTCGTAATGACGAGCCAAGGATTCGAGCATAGGAAAATAATAGGTGGTTTTCTTATCCCAGCCGCGAATGGCTCCATCGGCTAAACTGACACTGGCGTCATGGATTACCCGAGCGGGATCAAAAAATTGATCCACACCCAAGCCATCGCAGGAAGCGCAAGCACCCATGGGGTTGTTGAAAGAAAACAATCGCGGTTCCAATTCACTGATGCTGTAACCGCACTGCGTACAAGCAAATTTAGAAGAAAACAAACGCTCTTCAAAGGAGCCATCCATGGAGGCAACCAGGGCTACCCCTTCGGATAAATTGAGCGCGTTTTCAAAGGACTCACTTAAACGCTGAGCCATTTCCGGTCTTACTTTAAACCGGTCTACCACCACTTCTATGGTGTGTTTGGTGCGCAAGCCTAATTTGGGTGGGGAATCCAATTCACAAATTTCGCCATCGATTCGTGCGCGCACATAGCCTTGAGATTGCAATTGTTGCAACAATTGCACATGCTCCCCTTTTCTATCCCGCACTATGGGCGCCAGAATCATGGCCTTGGAATCTTGAGCCAAGGTCAAAACCTCATCCACCATTTGACTGATGGTCTTGGCATGCAAACTGATGTGATGCGTGGGACATCGCGGCTCTCCTACCCTGGCATAGAGCAGGCGCAAATAGTCGTAAATTTCGGTGATGGTGCCTACTGTGGAACGTGGATTGTGTGAGGTGGCTTTTTGTTCAATGGAAATGGCTGGGGATAAGCCGTCTATGGAATCCACATCCGGCTTTTCCATGACCGATAAAAATTGCCGTGCATAAGCGGATAAAGACTCCACGTAACGTCTTTGTCCTTCAGCATATAAGGTATCAAAGGCCAGGGAAGATTTTCCAGAACCTGACAATCCGGTGATGACAATTAATTTATTCCGGGGTAAATCCAAATTCAGATTTTTAAGATTGTGGGTTCTTGCGCCACGAATGCTGATAATATCCATAAATAAAAAGCCTAAAGAAAAACAACGATTATATCCATGCAACAAAGGTAAAACAAACAGTTCATTTTATAATGAGTGAAAGTCAACTATACTTATATAAAAGATGCACTTGATTTGAGGGGTGATTGGATGGATGCGAAATCAATACCTATTTTAGTTTTAGGCTTCTACGTGGCATCCATTTCTTCAGCACATGCTGTTTTTCCCAGTGCCTGCATTTGTCAACAGGGCAAACCCTGCCAAACCTCGGAAGGCATTCGATGCACCCACCATCATCACAAAGACCTGCACGTGTATCATCAAGAACAACTTTACAAATTGCATAAATTCCATCAATTGCAACCCTCTTATCCACATGAATACAGCGTTTATCATACCCATGGCGGACTGTACGGTTCCTATGGGGGTGCATACAATCCATACGGAATGGGAGGGGCGGTATATGGACCTGGCGCTTATCACCCTTTAAACCATCCCTATCACCCGCTCAACAACTCCTATGGCACCATCTATCACCCCCTGACCAACCCATACCATCCATACAGCTCCACTTATCACCCCTATCACATCAACCGACTGTACCAATCCCAGTATCCCTACAGGGCATATAAACCCTATGGTGATTATTATCTACGCAATTTATACCATCCCTACAACGCATACCAACCTTTAGGTACACTCAATTGGTAAAAACCTACAGTCCACGGATACCCATCCGTCGGCGTTTAGCAATTATAAATAATAATGCTATACTCCGACCAACACTCTTAGTATTCATTAGGGGAAAACCATGCGGCAAGCCACTCATTTCATCATCACCGCCCTTTTTGTTTTCTTTTTAACCCAACTTCATGCTGCTGATCTACAAAAAATTGAAAACAACCTCAGCGACTCAGTCATTACCACCAAGATAACTGCACTATATACCCAATCCAAAAATCTAAACCCACTTAAAATTTCCGTTAGCACCGACAAGGGCGTGGTTCAACTAAGTGGCTATGTGAAAGACAAGGAAGCCTTCGTTGAAGCGCTTCGTATTGCTAAAGACACCCAGGGGGTCCAAGCCATACGCACCAACGATTTATACATCCAAAAAGTAAATACGGCTTTCACCGATGCGTTCATCACCGCCAGGGTTGAAACCGCGGTCCTTAAAGCCAAGGTATTGGATGATGAGTCCATACCCATAGTTGGCATCAACGCAACGACAACCAATGGCGTAGTCACCTTGTCAGGAAAAGTAAAAAGCGCGAAGTCCGTTGCTTGCATCATCAAACGAGTCAATGCCATCCATGGCGTTCAAAAAATCATCACCCAACTGGAAGTTAAAGACCTTGACAATCAGGACTCCTGATTTCCTCGGTTTGTAGTTGACAAAAGCTTAGGGTCAGACTACCTTGAGAATTAGATTCCTCGATTTTATTCAATGTTTGGAAAACCCAAAGAGAGTTGAATGCAAACCATTATTGTGACTGATCAGATTGAAAATTGGTCTTTTTTAAACGAATTTGCTCCTATTGTGCATGCCTTTGAGTACCTCTCAGCTGATGAATATCACCAAAGCAAATCGATTCGAGTGATCAATTTGTGTCAATCCTATAATCATCAATCCATAGGCTATTACGTATCCCTTTTGGCACAAGCTCGAGATCACAAAGCCTTGCCCTCCGCTCACAACATACAAGATGTGTTGAATTTGAGTCTTTATAAACTCATCTCCCAGGATACGCATGAGGAAATCCAACACAGCCTGCACGATATAAAAACCAATGAATTCACTTTAAGCCTATACTTCGGTCAAAACATGGCAAAACGTTACGCGATTTTAGCCAAACAATTGCATGGCTTATTTCCCCTACCTCTCATTCGTTTCATCTTAGAAAAGAAAAAACAATGGAAAATCAAAACAATCATTCTTTTATCCTTGAATGATATTCCCCCTCATCATCAAGAGTTCATGCGGCAATCTGCGGTGAATTATTTATCTAAAAAACGCGTCCACCAATGGCGTAAAAAACAAAAATTTCATGATTTGGCCATTCTCATTGATCCTGCGGAATTCAATGCTCCCTCCAATAAAAAAGCCTTGGAGCATTTTGTGGGTGCTGGCGAGGAATTGGGTCTGAACGTGGACTTAATTGACAAAAATGAAACCAAATCCATTGGCGAATACGATGCCTTATTCATTCGAGCGACCACCTTTGTCAATCATTATACTTATCGTTTGTCTCGTCGTGCCGCTCAAGAAAATTTAGTGGTGATTGATGATCCACAGTCCATCATTAAATGCACGAACAAAGTCTACCTTGCTGAGTTATTAAGCAATCATCAAATCATGACGCCCAAGACTCTATTCATCAGTAAATTCGACAAACAACTTCCCCCAATTGAATTTCCCTGCGTTTTGAAAAAACCAGACTCGGCTTTTTCTCACGGGGTGGTTAAAATCGATGATGAGAAATCACTGCAAAAATCCTTGCAACAGTTTTTTAAAACCTCTGATTTGGTGTTGGTGCAACCTTTCATACCCACTGAATTCGATTGGCGTATTGGAATATTGGACAATAAACCCCTGTTTGCTTGCCGTTATTACATGGCCAAAGGCCATTGGCAGATTTACGATTGGGATTCCACCCACCAAGAAAAAGGAGGAGCCAATGAAGCCGTCCCTTTGGATAAAGTTCCGGATACCATTATTAAAATGGCTTTAAAAAGCAGTCGCTTGATCGGTGATGGCTTATACGGCGTGGATATTAAAAGCCATCAAAACCAGCATTATGTGATTGAAGTGAATGACAATCCCAACATTGATCAGGGAATCGAAGACGACATTTTAGGCGACAATTTATACCAACACATTATGAATGTCTTTTTACAACGCATTCGCAGGAAGCATGGATATGCCTGATTACCCTATTTTTTCAGTGTTGGGAATTGAAATTGAATACATGTTGGTGGATAGAATCAGTTTAAAAGTCCAACCGCAAAGCGACTGTATATTAAAAGCTTTAGCTGGCAAGCAAGTGAATGAAGTGGTGTTGGATGAGATTGGGATCAGCAATGAATTGGTGATGCACGTTTTGGAATTAAAAAACAATGGCCCCAAATCAACCCAGGTGGACGTTGCTCATCAATTTCAACAAACCATTTTAAAATTACAAGATCTGCTGGCCCAACATCATTTGATGTTGTTGCCTACTGGAGCCCATCCATTCATGGATCCCCATACGGAAACGGTCCGTTGGCCCCATGGCAGCAATGCCATTTATCAACAATTCGATGCCATTTTTAACTGCCAAGGCCATGGTTGGGCCAATTTGCAAAGCATGCACGTGAATTTACCCTACTCCAATCCTGAAGAATTTTGTCAATTGCACAACATCATTCGCCTGATTTTGCCCCTGTTGCCAGCTTTGGCTGCCAGCAGTCCGATTTTGGATGGCAAACCCACTGGAATATTGGATACGCGTTTGTATTTTTATGAGAAAAACCAACAAGCCATTCCCTCCATCTGCGGTGACCTTATCCCGGATTTCATTCGCAGTGAAGAGGAATATCAAGACACCATCTTAAAACCCATGTATCAGGACATCAGTCCCTTTGATCCAGAAAAAACATTGCAATACGAATGGCTCAACTCCCGCGGTGCAATACCCAAATTTGAGCAAAAAGCGATTGAAATCCGCATATTAGACAGTCAAGAATGCGTGAATGCGGACATAGCCATAGCTCGAGCAATCCATGCCATCTTGAAAAGTTGGCATTCCTCCTCACAATATTATCTCGATAAGCCCTGCGAAACCAAACGATTGAAAGCACTCTTTGATAAAACCGTTCAAAACGGATTGTCAGTGGTTGTGGACGATATAGAATTGCTCACTCAATGGCAATTACCCAAACGCAGCATGACCGTGAGGGATGTCTGTTGTCAGTTGATTGAACGCGTCAGTCCCGATCTTGAACACAAATTCCAATTGGCCTTGGAGCATATTTTAAGTCAGGGCAATTTGAGTGAGCGCATTCTTTCAGCACTCAAGCGCAGTTCCATCCAGGAGGTTTACCTGCAACTGTCAACTTGCCTGTTAAATAACAGATCACTTGGAGTATTATGAAATCCATAGCCCTGGTTATCAGTTGTGAACATGCTGTAAGAGCCATCCCTGACCAATACGTCAATCGGTTTGAGCCCTTTCAAGATCTTTTAGAAACGCATGCGGCCATAGACTTTGGTGCTTTAGAAATCGCAGAATACTTCGTTGAAACCTTGCAATGTGATTTTGTTCAAGCAAAAACATCCAGGTTGCTTGTGGATTGCAATCGAAGTGTGTCGCACCCCCAGTGTTTTTCAAAAGTGACAGAGCATTTAAGTCCTGTTGAAAAACAAAAACTCTTAAAGCAATACTATTTCCCTTACCGTAAGCAAGTAATTGATTTAATAGAAAAACACATTAAAAGGGGATCCAAGGTCCTGCATTTATCCATGCACAGCTTTATTCCAGTGCTCCATGGGATAGTGCGTCAAACGGATATAGGTCTGCTTTACGATCCAAAACGTGCACAAGAAAAACAATTTGCTCAACTTTGGAAAGCCGAATTCAATCACTTGAATTCAAACCTACGCTTTAGAAGGAACTATCCTTACAAAGGCACCAGCGATGGGTTTACCACCGCTTTGCGCAAACTGTTCGGCAATGAAGTGTACCTGGGCATAGAAGTAGAAACCAATCAAGCTTTAGTGAAAGAAAAGCAGTCTTTGACTTTGGTTAAAAAACTGTTGCTCACTAGTTTAATAACCATTTTAGAAAGATAAAAGGGATCGTTTAAACTAGGACCTTAGGAGCTGCAGGCAGGACAAATTCCAAAAATATTAAGCGCGTGATCAGTCATTTTAAAATGGGCTTTATCGGCTATGGTTTGTTGTCTTTGCTCGATGATCTCATCCACAAATTCTTCAACCAACCCACAGCGCACACAAACCAAATGATCGTGATGCTCGCCTCTGGCCAATTCAAACACGGAGTGTCCGCCTTCAAAATTATGTCTAGAGACTAATCCTGCCGCTTCAAACTGAGTCAAAACACGGTAAACCGTAGCCAAGCCTACGTCATGGCCCATATACAACAAGGCTTTGTAAACATCTTCTGCACTTAAATGACGATTCGTGGATTGCTCTAAAATATGCAATACTTTTAAACGGGGTGTTGTGATTTTCAAACCCACATCCTTCAACTGCTTATTCTCATCGGCATGCGTTTCTTTACCCAAAATAGGCTCCTTAAAGGTGTTTTTCAATAACGAGCATGATATACTGCGCCCGCAAACCATTATGACAAAATTTTTCACCACAGGCAAAAAATGCGATTAATTATTATTCTAGTGACCCTTCTTCTCAATCTGAGTCTAACTCACTGCGTATCCTATGATTTTGCCAGACGAGTCAGACAACAGGGCAATTTATTACCCCAAGAAAAAATTGAGCGTTTAAAAATAGGCATGAGTAAAGACGACGCAGCCATCCTTATGGGAACCAGTCTTTTAAGCCCCACATTCAATACCAACCGATGGGATTACGCCTATACCTTGAGAAAAGGGACCGGCCCGCTTGAAGTGTGCAAGGTCAGTTTGTTTTTTAATGGCAATTGCTTGACCCATATCGAACACTTGGGTTGATTTTTAAATTTAATACAGAGGTATGGGGTTACGTCAATTTTTAGAATCTGGATCTGGCTTTGCTGGTGAGATTACCAATACCAACAGCCGAAATGCTCGGTTTGATGAAAGTGAACAGGATTTAAAGCTTGGTGTGTTGTCAGCCTTTGTTGGAGGCATTTATTGTTGTCTTCCAGGATATCAAGTGGTTTCTGTGATGCTTGGATTAATTTTTTAATTGGGGCATGCTATGTGGCTTTTGATCTCCATGAAAACAAACATCTGTTCTTTCAACGCAGTCCTTCCCTTGCCCATTTTGGGTACAGAGCCCTAACCGTGGTCACCTCTCCTTTTGTTTGACTTTAGTTTGCCTTGGAACAATGCATACGTTATCTGGGTTGTTTGCTTAGAGGACTGGGTGATTTGATGTTGTTAGACACCACCTCTTTTAAAAGCGACATGAAGAATGCAGGCGATGCCTTTACCAAAATTTTCATCAACTTGGCTTCGATGATATTTAACCCCGTCGTTAATTTGGTGGATTTGGTAGGTAGTTTATTTGCTTCCAGTGACGCACCATAGAAAAACAGCCAGAGGAACTGGCTTTAGTTAACAGGGTGTAGTCGTACCCTTATATGGATGAAGCGCAGCGCAATCCGGGAAGTTCAGCGCTCCATCCAGGCTACTTTGCTCTTTGGCGTCTTTTTTCTTTGGGATCGCAAGTCAGTGGTCTGTATATTTCTATTCTATCGCCTGATTTTGGAACCATATCTAAAGAAACCGGTTTGGAGTAAATACCCACCGGATAATTTTTGGTTTCTGGATGGGTGGACCAAAGGCCAGATTCTTGGAGGACATCTCCAACCGTAGCCTTAGGCTTTAATGCCATGTACAGTTGGATGCTCCTTTGTGCTTCGTCAATGTAAATCACCTCAACCTTTTCCATACACAACCTCGGCCCTTTCACAAAAAGAATCCACCATTTTATCGGTAATTTGTTCAAAAATAGGGCCTATGAGCATGGACAACATGCGACCTGCGAATTCGAATTCCAAGTCAAAGGATATTTTACAGCCGCCTTCGATTGTATCAAAACGCCAAAAACCTTCCAAATGACTAAAGGGGCCATCCACTAAGCGAATTTCTACCATTTTATTTTGCTGCAAACGATTGCGAGTGGTGAAGGGTTTGCTCATGCCAGCAGCGCCGATGACTAAAGTGGCTTGGACTTCGTCTTCATCTCGATGATGCACTTCACTGGATAGGCAATGAGGTAAAAATTCGGCGTATTTTTCTACGTCGTTCACCAGCTGGTACATTTGTTCACAGGAAAACCTCACGTCTCGGGTTTTATTTACGATGGTCATTCAACAGCTCCTTGAACTTGTTTTTCAAGCCAATGACTGATGTCCATGATTTCTTCCAGACAAATGGCATGCTCCATGGGGTATTGATAAAAAGAAGTTTGATCATAACCGCTGTCGATTATCCAATCTTTGCTTTGATTAGTCCACATGGGTAAAACCAAAGGATCAAATAAACCGGAGGCGATGAAAAAAGGCGTGGTTTTTTCAAGTTGATTGCTGTTTTGGTTCACCGCAGGTAAAAATGCCGATAAAGCGATGATGCCCCCTAAACGACTTGGAGTATTTAACCCGGTATGCAAAGCCATAGCGCCACCTTGAGAAAACCCAGCTAAAAAAATCTGGCCAGGGAGAAAACCGTCGTTCAACTGCGAATCCATGACGTTACGAATTAAGGTTTCGGATAGCTCTATGCCTTGGAAATCGGTTCTTGCGGTTAATTCCATGCCATAAATATCAAACCAAGCCGGCATGACCACGCCTCCATTCAAGGTCACCGGACGTCTGGGAGCATCGATGAATACATGGCGCAAAGCAAGGTCTTGCATTTTCAATTGGCTCACTAAACTCGCCATATCCGAGGAATCCGCACCCAAACCATGCATCCAAATCACGCAGGCCTGTGCCTGTTGCTCGGGTTCTTTAATGTAAACGCTCAAGACTTTGTCTCCGACAAAAAAACAAAGTATTATATCACCAATGTCAGCTAGCAGTGCAAGTTTTGAGTCTAAATAAATAAGACATGGAACCTTGGGGATGATTTGGCCAATGGCAAAGCCACCTTACCCTTGTTGCATGCTTTGAAGCAGGGAACTCCTGCGCAACAAGAGCGGATCAAACAAAGCTTAGAACAAGGCTCTTTAGACAAACTGGATGAAATTTTAGAAACCTTAAGGCAAACCGAGTCGATTGAATACACCCGCAACCTCGATAAAGAGGAAATAAACTCCGCAATAGAGGTTTTAAATGATTTGCCTGCTTCTATTTATAAAACTTCCTTAGTACAATTAGCTCATTACGTGATCGAACGCAATCATTAATTTAAGAAACCATGCATCCATTCGACGACGATCTAAACAAGTTACTTCATCCAACCTGGGGAGCAGAAAAATGGATTCTTCAAGGTTGGAATCTCATAACCGGTGCCGAGAAGAAAAGCATTCAGGCACGGGTGGAAAAACTCTTTCAGAATGGGCTTCCCTTCGAATTCAACCAGGACAAGCTTTTGTATCTTTATTTATTTTCCTCAATGGTCCAATTGGAAATAATAAGCCTGCAAATCCCTATTCAATACCAAGATGCGGTACCAGCCCACTTAAAACCGCGCCTGCATGCGCAACTGGTGGATGAGCTCTGTCATGCCATTGTCTTTACTAAAATCGTCTTTGCCTTAGCCGCGCCGCATCAGTGGCCCCCGCGTTTCAACGAACAAATTGAAACCCTTTGCGAATTCATTCGCAACCAAGAGTGCATGAAAATGGGGCTGGTTCTTATGAACTTGATCATTAAAAACTTGATTGAAGAAGTGTACTCCATATTGCACCAATACCAAATTGCACCCCAAGTGTTTCAGCTCATTTTAGAAGACGAGCACCGACATGTGATTGAAGCCGAACTCTATTGTGAACTGGGTCTGCCCTCCGAAGACGATCTCAAAGACAAGCTACAGATCTTAGAAAAACTCATCCTCTCAGCATGCCCCAATGAACCCCAGTATGCCATGGCCTGTTCTGCCTTATTGGGACCTGAAGGTGCTTTAGAATTTTTAAACAAAGTTCATGAAAAATACACCCAACTTGTCAAAAAAGTCCATTTTCAACCCAGTGACCATTGGGAATTGGGTATTTATTTAGCCAAAGAATTCAAGCATGCCTATGAACCGCAATCAAAACTTCAGCAGGAAGTTCTTGCCGAAATTTTTGAAGTACAGATGACGCCCATTCGCAAATTATTGATGACCCAGTTGGATAAGCCGGGGTGTCCCACCATGATGGCGCAATTCAATGTGGACATAGCTGATTTTGGTTTTTACGATAAAAAACACCCTGAAGAATTTCTCACCCTGTTGATGATGCAGGCGGCCAGCCAAGTGTTGGAGGACAATGAAGGCTTTCGTCATTTCCTAAGCTACAACAAAATGCACTGCACCAAAGGATCCTACGTCGCTCTGATCGAAAAATTAGCCGATTGCGGTGATCACCTCAGCACCATTTGCTTTCGAAATTGCCATGAATTGACTGCGGCTCAATTATTAAGTCGGATAGAAAGAAACCAACAGTTGATGATCTATTGTTACAATAAACGCTTACAAACCGAACTAGAACACCCTCAGCTTAAACGAAATTTGGACAGATTGTTTCATGAAGAAATTCAAGACGTCTATCCGCAGCCCTTGCCAGGAAGTTATGGGGTGTATGTCAGCAACATGGGGGCTTATGGCTATACTCAGGCCAATGTTCCTCTGCTAAGACACATGGGTTTGCATCTTACTCTGCTTGCAGTGGAACGAAAACCGGTTTGGAATCCATCCACAAACTCCTTTGAGAATAAAGATTATTTACCCATCTCCATCAGCGCAGACAGTCGGGTTTTTGATGGTTTATTAGGCATCCCTCAATTGATCAATGAGGCTTTTCAAAAGAAATTAAAGGATCTGAATACTCATGTGACGGATACCGCCCATTCCAGTGACTACGCAGCTATCATCCATGACATCACCGACAGTCTAATAGCCAAAAAAAATTCAGTGCGACGCGGTAAAATCATTTCCCATCTCCTGAACCATAAAATTCTTTTGAAAAATGTAAACCGATTGTGTGCAGATGAAATTGCCATCTACAGCAAAAAATTATCCGAGCACACCGACTATCACAACTTAGCCAACCAACTTTTGCTGGACTATTTAGGCTTTAACGCCGAGGCCGCTGGAAAGGATGAGCAGTTCAAACGATGCGTTGAAAAATTGATGAATGAAAACAAAGAGGCGGCTTATCGTGTTTTATATGGCCTGCAGACGGTCTGGCTGGACTATGTGGACGTTCAAGAGTCATTCACCCAGATTTATGAAAAAGTAGCGAATCATCGTTTGGACAAATTAGCTAAATTTTTATCCAAAATTGCGTCGTTCTAAGGCCTGTGTTAATTTATTACTACCTAAAATAAGAGTCAAAAAATATGACCGTAAAGCAACTGAGCAAAATAGCCATCAATTACCTCTTAGAAGTCATCTACAGACCCACCCTGTACGTAGCCCTGGTGGTTGGCGGTTTAATTGGCGGAGGAGCTGGGGCACTGACTGGATTTTTCTCAGGAATTTTCTTTGGACAAGAATTTAAAATATGCGCCATATGTCCTTCGACTTATTACGGTTACACCATTCCCTTTGTGGACATGAATACGCTTGCTGGAGCGGTGGTAGGCATCATCATAGGCGCTGCTGCAGGTGCTGGCATTACTGCACTGGCTACTGGGTTTCAAACCTTTAGAAACAAGGCCTTGCCTTTGCAATTAGGCAATAAAACCATGCTCCCGGTTTTAAAATTCTGTTTACTAATCGCCATAGAATTGAGCCTTGGGATGCTAGTGGGTGGTATCATTGGGGCTTCCATTTATTTGTCTTTTGGTTCTTTTGCTGGGGCTTGCATGGGTTTTCTCATCATGTTCCTCTTGACGATCATACAAACCAATCAACAAAAATGAGAAAAGTCACAATGAAATCGATGCCAGTTTTATACTTGATTCCCTTACTCTTTCTTTTGTCCTCATGCGGTCAAAGGGGACCATTGTACTTACCTCCTAACCACCAATTGCCTCCCACAGTGACCTCATGAAGATTCGATTCACAAAAATGCATGGTTTAGGCAATGATTTCATTGTACTCGATGGCATTCATCAGTCTCTGGAATTGCAGCCTAGTCAAATTGCTGCCATGGCAAAACGCGATACCGGCATTGGGTTTGATCAATGCCTACTCATTGAATCCAGTCCTCACAAAGGCATTGATTTCATCTATCGAATTTTTAATGCCAATGGACAGGAGGTGGGTCAGTGTGGCAACGGTGCTCGATGTCTTGCCCTTTTTATTCAACACTATGGATTAAGTCCTAAAAAGCATCTTAAAATAGCCACCAAGACCACCACTATGGAATTGCGCATTCATGAGGACAATACGGTCAGCGTCGACTTGGGAATTCCCAAATTGGCTCCAAAAGACATTCCCTTGTTGGTAGAGAGTCAATCCATACTCTATACCCTCCCTCTTAATGAGGAAGAGGTGGTAAAGCTTCATGCAGTCAACGTGGGCAATCCTCATGCTGTGCTGGTTGTACCCGATGTAAGCGCAGTGCCAGTATCCACCTTGGGGCGTCAAATCAGTTCGCATAAGCAATTTCCAGAACAAACCAATGCAGGATTTATGCAGATCCTCAAATCGGATCACCTCCAGTTGCGCGTTTATGAGCGCGGTTGTGGGGAAACACAGGCATGCGGCAGTGGGGGCGTAGCAGCAGCGGCCATCGGTCGTTTGTATTATGACATGGCAGAAAACATCAGGGTGACATTATTAGGCGGTGATTTGATCGTGACCTGGCCTAAGCCTTACGAACCCATTGTCTTAACCGGACCGGCAACCTTTGTTTACGAAGGCATCTTTTGGGCGTAATTTTTGATGTTATTGCAAACATATTGGGTGATCAATAGACAATTATCGGATTTCTGTACGTCAAGACCTATATTATGCCATCGGCTTCCTTCAGATTC
Organism: uncultured Gammaproteobacteria bacterium; assembly: GCA_963785145.1. Classification (GTDB taxonomy): domain Bacteria; phylum Pseudomonadota; class Gammaproteobacteria; order Legionellales; family Legionellaceae; genus Legionella. The sequence continues at coordinate 97,538 of CAWAUF010000019.1, forward strand.
CAACTCGCGCGGGACACCCTTGCCTAGGCTCGTGGTTCCGATCGATACGGCTCACAGTGGACTTGCACCGTCTAGAAGTGCGCCTGGCGCAGGTATAATGGGCGACTAAAGTCGCCCTCAAATCAAAGTAAAAAAGCCTTGACAAGGTTATTAAGTAAAAATTTCTCTATTTTGTAACCCCACTTGATTTACGGCATAAAAGGCCATTAAACCTTAGCCAAAATTTTAATGCTGAACTTTTATTGCCACATAAAATTGACCATGAATTGTTAAAGAACTTTGCAAAAGCAGAAATACAAAAGGCAAAAAATTTACTTAATGAATTAAACTGATTGCTTGTGCGAAGCAACTTGGGATTATTTGGGAATACAAATCTTCCAATATCACAGCTTATTTCCTTATACCTCCTTGTTTTCGCAAACAGGAAGTTATGGAAATTTGCTGTGTTGTTCAAGAGATAGTTGCTTGTTTTACACTTTTTGCTCGATTAATTTAAAATTGGGTCATGCTCACGGGCACGAAAGTTGAGAATGGTGTTAATTAGTCATGTTCATTCCATATGTGCTTATCAAACCACTCTTCTTCTTCTGATATTTTATCAAATGCTATCGTGGGTGCGGGTATAGGAGTACCTAGAAACCTTAATCCGTATGATGAAAGTTTGGAAATTTGTTCCTCCACATCAGACCTTTTATTTCTTAGTGAAGTGGCTAAAGCATCATCAATCTCTAGTCCAAACTCTGCCTTATCGATTTCATCCGTAAGATCGCTTTCCTTTTTTATTTCTTCTGTTATTAGAAACTCAATTTTTTCTTCTTTAGTCATAGGCTGATCAGGAGCATTGGGAAGTTCGGCAGTTAGTAAAACAATTTTTGCATTAATATCCAATGCTTGTTCTTCCCATTTTAAAATACACTCTGAGCTTGGATGAACGCCGTTTTTTTCGTAGTGTGTCTCCGTTTCAAGCTCAGACAACTCACTTTGCAATTGATCAATTTCTGCTTTTTAAGCCGCAAGGCTATTGCCTGCACATTTTTCTTTTTTATGATTTAATTGTGATTTTTTTCAAATTAGGTGGTGCTCGAATCTCTTCCGTCTCATACATGCCGGCTAATGTCTTTAATCCAAAGACCTTCATGCCTTTTTTTTTGAGCCAACGGCAATGCGGTAGACTAACCAAGGAGTTCTAAATGTGGCACAGAAAACCTTGAATACGTTACGAACATCAGTTTACCTCAAGAACATCGTGTCTATAAATAATGCAATTTAAAAATTAGTATATACTTTAAGTAAGTACACCTTGGAATGAAATAGATACTTATGAAGGCTAGCTTACATACAGACTTACATGGTGAGAGGGCCCGTGAGTCTACCAAGCAATCCGTTGAGAATCTTTATCGGAAATATGGCTCGGATCTTGATATGCTACAAGAATTATTGGAGATTCGCAATTGGCTGGAACACTCTAATATGCCTAATAAAGAAAATTACTTTTCTTTTTTAAAAGAAAATGGAACCTTCCAGTACAAAGACTCCAATCCTCAGGTCACTCTTAATGAAATCATTGTGCTTTTATGGGCGGGGATAAAGGATATTACAAAACAAACACCCGGGTCTAAAAACGATGCCATAAGGCTCTTATTCACTGGAATGAATGATTTAATTGCAGACATCCGACAATCTGGAAACGTTTGCTCTTCAGGCAGTGTAGCAAGACTTATACAAAATCTTGCTTCTGTACTTCCTGAAATTGTTCTTGAAATGCCTCCCACGGCTGATGACGTTCTGAAAACGGCAAAAAAACTCGTAGAAATAGAAGCCATGCGCCATTTGAATCATTTATGGGTAAATGATAGAACAGCTTACAATCAATACAGCCAAAACATTCGCGAAAATCAAGAATTGGATGAAGATCTATGGGATGGCATCAAAGCAGTTGCTAAAGAGCAATTGCCCAAAGCCTTTCCAACTTTTTTTCCGGTAAGCCCAGAAAATAAAAAAATAAACGATTACGTAGCCAGCTTAGAATACATGCTGAGTTCAGAAGAAACCGTTGCGGTGTTAAATGCCTTTGAACGTTCAAAAATTGCAGAAGTACCTCAAATTAAAGCAGAACAATTAGCTAGAACCGAGAAGCGTAAAATTGATCCCGCGCGTAAGACTTTATTATCTGGTTCTTTGTTTGGAAAACAAAAGGATAAGTTTCCGGTTCAAACGGAGGTAAAGGACATAGCGGGGAATCAAAAAGAAAATGGGGTAGAAGTCCCCGATAAATCATCCAGGTGATTTACCCCCCCCCAAGAACACTCGATAAAACCATTTCCTTTTCTATCTCTGGTGAAAGCCTACTGTCTGCTGGAGAGGTTTTAAATAGCAGGGGACTCATCTTATCTTGAATGAATTGTTTAATCTGAGGAATCGATCCTAAGCCAAGAGAGTTGCTTACTTTTAGACCTTTTCCAAAGCTTGCGTTATGGATGGAGTATTCACTTACCCTGAGGAATTGTTCCGCATAAGCAAATGCCGTCAAAGCCGATTTATATTGAGATTGAGCTCCTTGAAGGTCCTTGTTTGTGGACAGATAACAAGCGTATCGACCATAGGCTTCCGTTAGCATGCAATAGGCAAAACTACCATAAAATTCAAGCATGGTTTTACAATTTTCGATGATCTCTTTAAAGAGTTCAGGCGCCTTGGCAGGATTTTTTTCAATTTCAAGATAAAGCAGTTCATGATAACGTTCCATGGCGTGTATAGAGGTATAACGCATGGCCTGTTTAAGTAGGGACACTTCTTTGCCTGTTTGTTCTGGGAATTCTTGCCGTATTTGTTGGGAATGATAGAAAAAATACATTCCTCTCATTAAATCAAAACTAGGAATACTCGGATGAGAATGAACAAATAATTCTTGGGAGTTCTCCTCTTCCTGGAAGATAAGAACGAATTCATCATAGACCAGATTCCAGTGCTCATCCAATGAAGGGTGTTTGCAAAAATCTTCAATCTCTGGGTGAATGTGCGCTAATCGTATCAGCATGTCTACTTTTCTTAAGATAGCCTCTTGGCTTTCTGCCAGAAACGCTTCTTTGGCCCCAGGTTGGCGCAGTTGATAAAGGAGAAGATGATCTGTCAATTTGAGTTTTAAAAGTTCATTTAAAGTGATCATAATGTTTAAAATAAATTTAGTTAGGTTATTATAATAACACGAATGACTTTATTCTGTCAATAGAGCAGTCATCGCGCGATTTGATTCACCAAAGCCGCCAACCGACATCCTGCTAAAAACAATTGCCTTTGACTGATGTTTTGGGTATTTTGCTGATACTGTTCATTGGGTACTGTGCCTGGATTAATGGAATAAGCTTTTATGGCCAATTCATGCGACCTATTGATCCACTCTTCTGCATCGCCTAGCAGATCATCCTCACTACAGGACCATTTTGCTTCCAATTGCCTTGCCTTTTCTAAGCTCGATCCCCCCAATAAAAATCCACCGCCCCTATCCCAGTATTGATGCAAATTGCGTCCGATGGAATTTTTAGCCAATAAAAACAAATTCCCGCCCCGATCCCCTTTTGGAAAGGGTTCACTGATTGCAGTAATTGTATGCATGGGTTGATGCACGTCGCCTACTACATGAATGAGGATCCGTAAATGATAGGCCTTGTTTTGATTGCTGGTGCTTGGCGATTGAAGCACGGACTTGGCCTCTTGAATCGTCGTTAAACCATTGGGAGTGGCAAGGACTGGCAGTGGAGTACCGTCTAAGGAATATGGTTTATCCACGTAATGCAGGGCATCCAAGGTGTGATTGTTTTTATACTTGATAAAATCCATCCAAGTAGATGCAAACACAAAGGGGCTCATGGGTTGATGCCTCTTAGAACAGCGAGACACCTGCGATGAAAACGAAAGACCAGAATGGGGTGAAAAACGAGTTTTGAAGAGGAGTTTGGGCTCGCAAGGACGCGTGCGTTTCCCTTGGTAGGCGGATTTGGAAAGCAATTGATCGGCATACTGCTTGGCTTTAGGAGTCAGATGATCATAGGCCACTTGAGCCATCACTTGATGACCCATTGCATTCCAGGCATAGGCATGAAATGCAAGCAACCCTAAAATTAAACCCAATAAATTCTGCAATTTTTAACCTAAATAGGGAGACCAAGCCGGTTCTTGCACGTCGCCTTCACGCGAAGGCAGGCGCATTCTGATTTTGCCATCAATTGAAACAATGCTTAAAACCCCTCTGTCCTGATAACGCGTGGCATAGAGCACCAGTCGACTGTTGGGCGATATTGACGGCGATTCGTCATGACCTGAGGAAGTTAAATTGAGGATGGGTCCGCCGTTTACACCCTGTAGCCCGATGTTGAATTCTCTGTCTTCGCGATGGAGCATCACGATGTTTTTCATGTCTGGAGTGTAGGAGGCGGTGGCATTGTAATTGCCTTCGAAGGTCAGGCGCGTGATTTCTCCGGTTGCTAAAGTCAAACGATAAATCTGCGGCGAGCCACCTCGACCAGAAGTAAACAGTAAACTACGGCCATCCGGTGAAAACGAAGGCTCTGTGTCTATGGCTTCTCCAAAGGTTAATTGCTTCATGCTGCCGGTTTGAATGTCTATGTTGTAAATTTTGGAATTACCGGATTTGGATAAAACCACTGCCATGTGCCTGCCATCCGGAGACCAAGAGGGTGCGTTGTTGATCCCAAGAAAACTGGTGATCAAACGCCGTTGCCCGGTTTCCACTGAAACGGTAAAAATTTGAGCCTTCTTCTTTTCAAAAGAAACGTAGGAAATGGAGTGACCATCTGGTGACCAAGAAGGCGACATGATGGGCTCTGAAGAAACCAGCAAACTCTGCGGATTGTGCCCATCGGCATCCGCTATTTCTAAGGTATAACGAGTTTTCGCCTGGCTTCTCAAAACGCAGACGTAAGCGATGCGCGTAGAAAATATTCCTCTTTCCCCAGTGAGTTTTTGATAAACCTCATCGGAGATGTGATGCGCCAAAGGTCTTAACTCATTGGCATTCACTTGATAACTTTTACTCAGTAAAATAGCGCCCTTGGCTGCAGCATCGGTCAAGGTAAACCGGACTTCATAACGATTTCCAATGCGTTGCACTGTACCGCTGACCACGCTGTCCGCGCCCAGTTTTCCCAGGGTATAAACCGAAGACAAAGCATTGGCTCCCATAGGTCCTGCGATGATTTTAAATTGACCGGATAAGGTCAAATCGTTTTCAATCACCTGGCCTATCTCCTGTGAGAAGGAGTCAGAGCCAAAGGAGTTGATGGCAATGGGCAAAGCAGAACTGATCCCTTGAGTCAATTCTAAATCCAAGGCTTGAAGTGGGTTTGACAACAATAAAAAAAAGAGTACTAGAAGTCGTTTCATCATGTTTTTATCCTCTGATGTGTTCTGGCCTAACCGTTAAGTTGATGTCACGAAACACATTGAAGGTTTCTGTGTCAGCAGGCACTGGCAAGGGCGAGGCCTTGTGAATGGCTGTTTGCGCTGATCTATCCAGGAGCGTGTCGCCGCTGCTGTGAGTTAAAGACACTTCCAATACCGTTCCGTCTGGGGCCAATCGAATCCGAAATTGACTGGATAAGCTGCGGTCGACGTTTTCGGGTGGAATCCAATGTCTACCAATTGCATTGAGAATCAGTGCTCTGTATTTATTGACCTCACCAGAAATCCGCGCTTGACTTTCTGCCCTATCCAAAGCCTGCTGGGCGGCGGCTTGTGCCTGTTTTTGTTTTTCCAAGCGTTCTCTTGCCGCTTGTTCCTGAGCCAATTGTTGCTCTTTGGCTAATTTTAGTTTCTCAGCTTTTGCCCCATCCTCGGCTTTTTTCTTATTCAATTGGGCCAGCTTTTCTTCTTCCAGTTGCTGTTGTTTAACCAATTTGTCCTTTTTTTCTTGCAATTCTTGAAGTCGCTTGGTTTCCAAAGCCTTTTGCTCAGCCAATTCTTTTAGGTGTTTTTTCTCTTCAAGGGCTTGTTTTTTTCGCAAAATAGCTATTTTATTCGCTTCTGCTTTCAATTGATTGATGCGTTGTTCTTCTTTTACCCGCTCCTGTTTGGCCAGAGCAACTTGTTTGTTGAGTTCTTGTTGCTTGTTTATTTGGGCCATGCGTTGCTGCTCACGTTCCTGTTTTAAACGATTCACCGTTTGCATGAGCTGTTTGTTATCCACGCTCACAGCCTTGACTATCTCCTCTTCAGGCCTTGCAGCCACAGGCTGAATTTGGCCTGGGGTGTTTTGATTGTCGGCCGTTAAAACCGCCTGTGGATGTGAACCCTCTAAACAGAGTAAAATGGACAGCCCAACATGCAAAGCTATTGATAAATAAAAGGCCTTACGAAATTCATGAGGAATGCTTATCATCCCCTGCCCTCCTGCTCATTTTGTTCAGAGTCGGTCAACAACCCCACTTGTGAGGCACCGGCTTTTTTCAACAATCCCATGGCCACCACCACTTTACCATAAGCCACACCTCGATCCCCTTTCACCAACACATTGATCTTTTCGCCGGATTGTTTGGCCAATTCCAATTCAGCTGCCACACGCAGCACCAAATCCTTGGCTTCAATGGGATCCGCTGGGGTGGTGCTGATGTTTAAAAAATAAACCCCCTGCTCGTTGACTGAAACGATGATGGGCTCTTTCTCAGTAGAACTTAAATTTTGGCTTGCAGCCTTGGGTAAATCGACGGTGACTCCTTGAGTCAGCATAGGCGCTGTGATCATAAAAATCACGAGTAAAACCAACATCACGTCAATGTAGGGTACGACGTTGATTTCAGAAATCGGCAATTCGCGTTTGGTTTTTTTACGGATCATGAGCAATTATCCTCTGGCTGCATTGCTTGTTTCTTGTTCTATAAGCGCAATCAATTCGTCTTGAAACAAATCGTATCGATTCAATAAAGCATTGGCCTTGGTGGTGTATCGATTGTAGGCAATCACCGCAGGAATGGCTGTAAACAAACCCAAGGCTGTGGCGACTAAGGCTTCAGAAATTCCTGGAGCCACCATGGCAATGGTCGCCTGCTGGGCATGGCCTAAGGCCTGAAAAGAGGTCATGATACCCCAAACAGTGCCAAACAATCCCACATAAGGTGAAATAGAGCCAACTGACGCAAAAAATGACAAATGTTGTTCTAATTTTTCCATCTCTTTGGCATGACTGATTTGCATCACGCGTTGAATGGGCTCTATGTCCACTGCCCCCTTTTTGCTGGCACGAATGAATTCTTTAAAGCCAGAATAGAAAATAGAGGCCATGCCCTTATTTTTTTCCTGATCCCTGGCCACTGAATCGTACAAACGGCTTAAATCATCACAATCCCAAAATCGACGAAGGAAGTCATCGGTGAATTGTTTTTTTTGTTTAAAGAACCAGGCTCGTTGAAGAATCAAAGTCCAAGAAACGATGGAGGCCATTAATAACAACAACATCACCGATTTAACTACAAAACCCGCTTGTAAAAAATACATCAATGCATTGGTTTGATTACTCACTTATCTTTCTCCAAAAAGTAGATAGTAGCCTGCAAAATTAGCTGTCGACTTTCATGCTTAAGCCAAAATGCTCATAGGCTATGGATGTAGCCATTCTACCTCGAGGCGTGCGCATAAGATACCCTTGCTGTATTAAAAAAGGCTCTAGAACGTCCTCTATGGTGCTTTTCTCTTCGCCAATGGCTGCGGCAATGCTCTCCACCCCTACGGGACCGCCGTCAAAACGTTCGATCACAGCCATCAACAATTTTCTATCCATCAAGTCAAAGCCGTTTTTATCCACTTCCAGCATGCTTAAGGCTTTTTGTGCCATGTCTAGATTAATTTTACCCTGACCTTTGACTTCGGCATAATCGCGAACCCGTCTTAATAATCGATTCGCGATCCTTGGTGTACCCCGTGCGCGACAAGCAATTTCCCTAGCCCCTTCAGAATCAATAGGAAGCTGCAACAACTGCGCTGATCGCCTGACGATTTGGCTTAAAGATTCCGCAGAATAATACTCCAATCGTTGCACAATCCCAAATCTATCCCTTAAGGGAGAGGTCAATGAACCGGCCCTGGTGGTGGCACCGATCAAGGTAAAGGGAGGCAGTTCCAATTTGATTGACCGAGCTGCCGGACCTTCTCCTATCATGATGTCTAATTTATAGTCTTCCATAGCCGGATATAGAATTTCTTCTATCACCGGGCTTAGCCTATGGATTTCATCTATGAACAGCACGTCGTTTTCTTGTAAATTGGTCAATATGGCCGCTATATCCCCTGCTCGTTCGATGACAGGTCCTGAGGTTTGTCTTAAATTCACGCCCATTTCATGAGCTATGATGTTGGCAAGCGTAGTCTTCCCCAGGCCTGGAGGCCCAAAAATCAGCACGTGATCTAAGGCATCTTGTCTTTTTCTTGCGGCATCAATGAAAATTTGCATTTGCAAACGGACTGCTTCCTGACCGATGTACTCTTTAAGACTCAAAGGCCGAATCGCTCTGTCTATGGCTTCTTCAGAGGCAGTGCTTTGGGAACTGATTAAACGATCACTTTCTAGCATGGGCTTCTTATCAAAAGGTATTCGAAGACAGTCATTTTATCATATGTATTTTGAATGAGTAGGGTATGTTGATAAATCCTCTTCAAAACTCTTCGTCTTCGAAGATCCTCTTGTATTTTGTACTATAATTATACATATAACTTGGAGTGAGATGCCATGCCATATTCAGATTTTTTTGGTGGTGAAAAAAGCGTTTGGGCTCGCGCAAAAAAATCAATTACATCCACCAAGACGATTCCCCCTGGCGTTTTTATGAGATCTTGTATTGTTCAGGCTTTGGGTTTTCCCTCAAAGGATCAATCCAATCGCGATGACCAAATGAACTACATTACAGGTTTCTCAAGCAACAATAATAAGCCAATGACCTTTGCTCAAACGATTGGATGGCGTAGTGCAGATGTTTTGAAGTGGCCTTATTTCGCTTTGACGGTTTTAAGGCTAGGAGCATGCATGTCCATTAATACTGTACTTCCTGATCCGTCAAAACATACAGAGTGGTATGCATCAATCGCTAGAGGAGTGGGAATTTTTTTTAAAGGGTTAGTGACCGGGATTATTTTACCTTTTGAAGGAATGACTTATGGAGTTGCTCGATTGGGTGATGCGGTGGAAGATAATTTGACCAAAAAAAAATTGGTGATTCAAGCCGTTCAAGAAAGCGCTTCCAATCCAGAGCCTACTTCAGTAAGCTCTAATGCCTTGAACAAATTGACCGCACCTGGCGATCATTGTCAAGTTAAAGGTCCACAGACGAGCGCTAACGCTAAAAAAGAACCCCCTCTTGAGGCAAAGGAGAATTTACATAAAAATTTTCCTTTTAGGCCTTAGCCAAAAATTCAATGCATCCCAGCCTTCACATGCAACAGACGCAATTCATCCAAAGTCACCTGATCGTTAAAAAGGACAAACCGCTTTTTTTTCAAAGGACGGCTTAATTGGATCAACTGAAACAACTCATTGTGAATCAAAATGCTCAGTCGGTCGTATAGTAAAAGGGTGTCATCTTTCATCAAAAGCCGGACCTGATTTTCAGTCCATGTCAACTCTAAAAGGTCTGCGCATGGACTTTTATTAGAGGAAAAAAAATAATAGCCCATCAATCCTAACCATAAAATCAACTGAATATACAAATCCAAGGATGCCTGAAGAATGAATGCAGCTGAAATTAAATGCATGCTTAAAACCAAGCGGACATACACTGGCGAATGTCCAGGTTTAATGGAGATTGCGGATGAGGGCGACAATGGGTTTCAACTCGCTTTCACTAGGCTCTTCATGGCCCATTAACCAAGCATACAATTGAGGATCAGAATGGTTTAACAAGGATTCGAAGGCCTTTAATTCTTGCTCAGAAAGATCAGTAAGGTGTTTGTCTAAAAAGGCCTGCAGCAATAAATCCAATTCCAGCATGCCACGTCGACAGTGCCAAATTAGCTTTCTTTTTCTTGGTGAATCCAATAGGAACGCTCGCTTTGATCTTTTGCAAGATGATACACTAGTCGCTTTCAAACCAGCAACCGATTGTCTATGATTTCTTTTTCCAAGCACTGCATTCAGACTCGAGCTTACACCAGTATCCATGGTTTTGATGAGGTTTTAAAACCAAATACCAATTATTTATTCGATTTATCCTATTTGTCTGCCTTGACACTTGAAGGAGAGAAGCCTTTGGAGTTTCTTCAAGGCCAAATTTCCTCAGATGTTCGCAAAGTGTCGGCAACCTCCTCTATGCCTGGTGCCCAATGCAATCTGAAAGGACGCATTTTAGCTTTAATGCAGGTGGTCTCATGGCAGGGAATTCAATTGGTTATCCCCAAAGATTTATTGGAAAAAACGCAACTGTCTTTGGAGAAAACCGCCCTTTTGTCTCGGGTGAAACTGAGTGAACAAAAACGGTTTCAACTCTTTGGCTTTTACCTGCAAAATCCAAAGGACGTACTCCCGGTTGAAACGCCTTTTCCACCGGAATTGTATGCCCAAGTGAGTGCCGAGACTTGTTGTTATTACCATTTGGGAAATGGGTTTTATGTTTTTATGGTCAACCAGGAACAGAAAGAGGACTTTTGCAAACCCTTTATCGACAAGGAGCAGTTCTTGGGTTCTCTGGGTTGGCATACCTTGATGCTCAAACAGCATCAAATTGAAATTTACCCAGAATCCAGAGGTTTGTTCTTGCCTCATAGACTCAATTTGCATGAGACCGCCTATCTTGCCTTCGATAAAGGCTGTTACAAAGGCCAAGAAGTCATTGCCAGAATGCATTACCGGGCCACTATAAAACACGAGTTCAGAGTGCTTCCTTTGAAAACCAGTGATCCCATATACTTAGGTCAAAAACTAACCCATGAAGGGGCAGAGGCCGGCGAAGTCTTGGATTATTCTTACGTGAACCCTGAAGACTATTTACTGGCTGTGAGTATACTCAAAGAGGCGCCTGCATGGGTCTTGTTAGCAGATCATACAAAACCCATGCAACTTACATTAACAAACTGAGGAGGGATTCCTCATCCAAGATGTCCACGTTCAAATCCTTGGCCTTGGTCCATTTTGAACCTGGATCGGCGCCTGCAATCAAATAGTCCGTTTTTGCTGAAACGCTTCCACTGATCTTCGCGCCCAAAGCCAATAATCTGGCTTTGACCTCTTCACGACTCATGGAAGTCAATGTGCCTGTTAAGACGATGGTTTTGCCAAAGAAAGGATTGTCCGGATTGATTTGTTTTTTTTCGATTTGTGGCCAATGGACGCCTAAATCCAGTAAACGCTGGATGACTTCCAGGTTGTGAGGTTGAGCAAAAAAATGAATCAAAGAAGAAGCGCCAACCGGCCCAATGTCATTCAAAGTCAACAACTCCTCCATGCTGGCTGCCTGTATGGCTTGAATGTTCGGAAAATAATCGGCTAAAACTCGAGCACTGGCTTCACCGATCTCGCGGATTCCTAGGGCATACAGAAACCGATTGAAACTTGTTTTTTTGCTTTTTTCCAAGGCCAATAATACATTTTGCGCGGATTTTTCACCCATTCTGGTCAGTTGGGCCAAGGTGGATAAATCCAATTGATACAGATCGGCTATAGTAGTGACCAAGCCTTCATCCACCAACTGTTCTATGAGTATGCTGCCAAGACCTTCTATGTACATGGCCTTGCGAGAGGCAAAATGCCAGATCATGCGTTTCAATTGAGCTTTGCAAAATAAACCACCCAGGCATCGAGCAACGGCTTCGCCTTCTTCTTTCACCACGTCAGAGCCACACACTGGACAAATGGAAGGCAAAATAATGTGTCTGGTGGTTGCAGGACGTTTTTCTAGAACCACTGAAACCACTTCGGGTATCACATCCCCTGCTCGGCGAATGATGACGGTATCGCCTATTCGTATGTCTTTGCGACTGATTTCATCTAAGTTATGTAAGGTGGCATTGCTCACCGTCACCCCCCCCACAGACACCGGATTTAACCGCGCAACCGGGGTGAGCGCACCGGTTCTACCCACTTGAAAATCAACCTCTAGCAATTGAGTCATTTCTTCAGAGGCTGGGAATTTATGCGCACAAGCAAATCGAGGGGCCCTGGAGATAAAGCCCAATTGCTGCTGCAAAGAAATGGAGTCTATTTTATACACCACCCCATCGATTTCAAAGGGCAATGTCTGTCGTTTAGCCAACAGTTTTTGGTAGTATTCGAGACAACCTGCAATGCCCAGCATGCGTTGGGTTTCAGACGACACTTTAAATCCAAGTTGTTTCAGTAGCTGCAATTGTTCCCAATGGCTATCGGGCAAGGAATAGTCTTCGCAAGCGCCAATGCCATAACAAGAAAGAGCCAGGGGTCTATTGGCTGTAATCACAGGATTTAACTGTCTTAGACTCCCAGCGGCAGCATTCCGCGGATTGACAAAGGTTTTTTCACCCAACATTCTGGCTTTTTCATTGTAAGTTTCAAAGCCAGCCTTAGGCATGTAGACTTCCCCCCGAACTTCAATCCATTTGGGTGGGTTGTTGGTTCTTAGTTTTAAGGGGACTTCGGGTATGGTTTTAATGTTTGCGGTGATGTTTTCTCCCACCAAGCCATCGCCACGAGTTGCCGCATGCGTCAGCAGGCCCTGCTCGTAGGTGAGGTTGACCGCCAAACCATCCAACTTAGGCTCACAAGTAAACCAGAGCTCTTGATTGCGCTCATCGAGTTTTTCTGCAGCTCGTTTAATAAAAGCCTCCAACTCTTGGGTACTGAACACATTGGAGAGAGATAACATGGCTTGCTTGTGCGTGATGGCACTGAAGGCATCCGAAGGAGTACTGCCAACGCGTTGAGTGGGCGAATCCTGGGTGATGAATTGAGGGTTTGCCCCCTCTAATGCTTGCAATTGACGAAAACATCGATCGTATTCGGCATCGGGAACCAAAGGTTCATCCAGCACGTAATAATGGTGATCATAGTTTCGAATTTGTTCTTTGAGTTGATTGATTGTGTTCTCTATCGCATTCGTTTCCATGTCCAAAAACCATCCGGCAAATCAGAGGAGTTTATCACGATTGAATGGTGTTTCGAAGCCTGGCTTCTGTTACACTCCGAAGATAATAATAAAAATTCTGAGTAATCCTTGCATGATTTTTCTCTCAAAAATAAGCCTGCTCGAATGCATGGCCGCTGCGATTGCAGTTCAATTTTTAATCTTTTTTTGGTTTATCAAAAAACAGCAACAGCAAAGGGCCTTGATTGAGGGTTTGACGGCAAAAATTCAACAGGCATTCAGCACCCCCTTGCATCAATTGCACTTGGATTTAAGTCAGGCATATCAAAACAGTCAGCTCATCATTCAGGAGAAAATCACTCAAGGTCAGTTGACTACGCATCAACTCATCAGCGACAACATTCAAAAACAAATGACGGATGTGAGAGAGCAAATGAATCACAGCTTCAAACATCATGCCTTGTCTTTAACCTCTCATTTGCAATTGCTGACCGAAGAAATTCGCACCCATCTGCAACAGCTCACGCAACAAGTGCAATTTAAGCTCACTGAAGGATTTGAAAAAACCTCATCCACCTTCATTGACGTGGTGAAAAGATTGACCATCATTGATGAAGCCCAAAAAAAGATCACCGAACTGTCCACGCACGTGGTTAGTTTGCAGGATGTACTGGTTGATAAGAAAGCGAGGGGAGCTTTTGGTGAGGTGCAATTGTCAACCTTAATCAGCAACATGATTCCCAGCAATCATTACCAGATGCAATTCACCCTATCCAATCAAAAACGAGCCGATTGCATTTTATTTTTACCAGAACCCACGGGCAACATCGTCATAGATGCCAAATTTCCCCTGGAAACCTATCAACGATTGATAGCCTTAGATCATCACAATTCCATTGAAAAAAAATCGCTGCAACAGCAATTTCGCCAGGACATTCAAAAGCACATCAAAGACATCGCTGAAAAATACATCATCCCCAATGAAACCACCGATGGAGCCATGATGTTTCTTCCAGCCGAATCCATTTTTGCTGAAATCCACGCAAGCTTTCCAGATTTGATCACCTTATCCCAGCGGTTAAAAGTATGGTTGGTTTCGCCCAGTACCTTGATGGCAGTCCTGACCACCGCCAAAGCCGTTTTAAAAGACGATGCCACCCGAAAACAAGTACACATCATTCAAAAGCACTTGCATTTATTGGCCGATGATTTTCAGCGTTTTGAAAAAAGAATGGATAAATTAACCAAACACATTGATTTGGCTCATCAAGACGTGAATGAGGTCAATACCTCAGCCAAAAAGATCACCTCTCGCTTTCAGAAAATTGAGTCAGTGGACATTGCTTTGGACGAATTGGAATTGACCCAGACCGAAGCACTTGGTGTTGTCCAAAGCCTTGAAGAGGGAGTATAATGCCTGCTTTTTAGCATACCAACGCGAAGCGCATGACCGATACTATTCTTTATCAGCCCACACATAAGGCATCCAACAAAGACATTTGGGGACAGCTGTATGGCAGCAGTCTTGCACTTGTTCTGGCAGAGTATTGCCAACAAACCGATGGCATTCACTTAATCCTGACCAAGGACAACCTCAGTGCCAATCAATTGCAGGCAGAGCTTGGCTTTTTTTTAAATCCCAAGCAGGCAGGAGAACTGTTGTTTTTCCCCGATTGGGAAACTTTGCCCTATGATCAATTTTCGCCTCATCAAGACTTAATCTCCCAAAGATTGCTGACTTTAAGCCGTATTCAACACCTTTCCAAAGGGATCATCATCGCATCCGCCAGCACTTTGATGCATAGACTGCCTCCGCTTGAATTCATCAATCAATACGCGCTAATGCTTAAAGAAGGCCAATTATTGGATAGAACTGCCTTTAGAAATCAATTGCAGCAATCCGGCTATCTGTGCGTGAATAAGGTCTTGGAGCATGGTGAGTTTGCCCTGCGTGGATCCATCATCGACGTCTACCCCATGGGCAGCAATCTGCCCTTTCGTATTGAATTATTGGACGATGAGATTGACAGTTTAAGGCAATTTGATCCGGAGACACAGCGAACCATTGCCAAAATAAGCCAAATCAACATCTTGCCTGCGCGTGAATTTCCACTCAATGAGCAGACCATCCCTTTGTTTAGGCGCAATTTCAGGGAATTGTTTCCAGGCAATCCCAGCCAATGTCCCATCTATGAATCCATAAGCCAGGGGCATTTTCCTTCAGGAATTGAATATTATCTGCCTTTATTTTTCGACACCACCCTGAGTTTTTTCGATTATTTGCCTAAAAACGCCAAAATTTGTCTCATTGAAGACATTCAAGCCAATGCAGAACATTTCTGGCAAGATTTGTCAGGGCGTTACGAACAAAGACGCCATGACATCAGTCGTCCCATCCTTGCACCAGAGCAATGCTTCATCAAACCAATCGAATTATTAACAAAGGCCAATCTCTTTGAACAGTTACGCCTCTTTCACAAACCCTCTGAAAAAAAAGGCGCGCTAAATTTTGACATTGCAAAGGCTCCATCATTACCCATTGATAGGAAAACCCAAGAGCCGCTCAAACACTTACGGGACTATTGTACTCAATCCTTGGGTCGTTATTTACTGGTGGTTGAAAGTGCTGGGCGGCGCGAAGTATTATTGGATTTGTTAAAAATCAGCGGGCTCACCCCTAAGATTCAACACTCGTGGTTTGACTTCGTCCATGACGACAGTGCGTTGAACATCACCATTGGTCCTCTTATCCATGGCTGTGAGTTGATTGAGCAAGGCATCGCCATCATCGTGGAATCGCAGTTGTTTGGCGAACAAATCACCCCTCAAAGACGCAGCACCCAAAAAGCAATCGATCCGGATTTGATCATTCGCGACATGGCGGAATTGCGAGTGGGTGCGCCAATTGTTCATTTGGAGTTTGGGGTTGGTCGCTATCAAGGCCTGCAATACATCACGGCCAATGGCATGTCCAGTGAATTTTTAGTGTTGGCCTATGCCGGAGACGATAAAATTTACGTGCCCGTGACCTCCTTGCATTTGATAAGCCGCTACACCGGCATGGACAGTGAACATGCGCCCTTGCACAAATTGGGATCGGATATCTGGCAAAGAGAAAAGAAAAAAGCCGCGGAAAAAATTCATGACGTGGCCATTGAATTGCTGGATTTGTATGCCAAAAGAGAAGCGCTACCTGGACATCAATACGAGCTAAATTCCGAGGAATACATCAAATTCACCAGCAGTTTTCCTTTTACTGAAACCCCAGATCAATTGCAGGCCACCGAACAAATCATCCAAGACATGCAATCGTCTCGCCCCATGGATAGATTAATCTGCGGTGATGTGGGCTTTGGTAAAACCGAAGTCGCCATGCGGGCTGCATTCATCGCGGTGCAAAATGGCAAGCAAGTGTGCGTGCTTGTGCCCACCACCTTGCTTGCAGGCCAACATTTTGAAACTTTCAGAGACCGGTTTGCTGATTTTCCCATACGCGTTGAATTGTTGTCCCGTTTTCGCTCCACTAAGGAATGCGACCAGGTATTGAATTCACTTCAATCAGGACAGGTGGACATAGTCATAGGCACTCACAAATTATTCCAAAAAAACATTGCTTTCAAAAACTTAGGCTTAGTCATCGTCGATGAAGAGCATCGTTTTGGAGTCAAACAAAAAGAACATCTGAAATCCCTACGCATCCACGTGGACATTCTGTGCATGACCGCAACTCCCATCCCTAGAACTTTAAACATGGCTTTGGCAGGGATTCGAGACGTCTCCTTGATTGCCACACCACCTGCCAAACGCTTGGCCATTAAAACCTTTTGGCAGGAAAAAAACGACACCACCATCCGTGAGGCCTTGTTGCGAGAAATTTCCCGAGGCGGCCAAGTTTTCTTTTTACATAATAATGTGCAAACCATCCAAAGGATCTGCCAAGATCTCAAAGCTCTGGTGCCTGAGGCAAAAATTCATTTCGCTCATGGACAAATGCGCGAACGCGAATTAGAACGCGTCATGTCGGATTTTTACCACCATCGTTTCAATGTCCTGGTCTGCACCACGATCATTGAAACCGGCATAGACATCCCCACGGCCAACACCATCATCATTGACAAAGCCGACAATTTTGGCCTGGCGCAGTTGCATCAATTGCGTGGCCGAGTTGGACGATCACATCATCAGGCTTATGCTTATCTTCTCACAGCCGATGAAAAATCAATCACCACGGATGCGGTGAAGCGCTTAGAAGCCTTAGTGTCTTTAGAAGATCTGGGTGCAGGATTTACCTTGGCAACGCATGATCTTGAAATTCGAGGCGCAGGTGAATTATTAGGTGAAGACCAAAGCGGGAATATGCAAGCCATAGGGTTTACTTTGTTTATGGAAATGCTCGATAGAGCGGTGAGTGATTTAAAATCAGGGAAAATTCCACAACTTTCAGCCCCCATGTATCAGGGTCCTGAAATGGATTTGAAAATCAGCGCGATCATCCCTGAAGACTACATCGCCGACATTCACAATCGCTTGATTATGTACAAACGAATTGCCAATGCAAAATCCAATCAAGAACTGCGTGAACTGCAAATTGAACTCATTGACCGCTTTGGCTTACTGCCACCACCAGTCAAACATTTGCTGCTCATCACGGAATTGAAACAAAAAGCTGAGCAATTGGGCATTCAAAAAATCAGTGCCGGTGCAGATCATGGTAAATTGGATTTCACTGAAAAACCCGCCATAGATCCCAGTGCCTTGATACGTTTGATTCAAGTGCAGGCCAAATCTTATCAGTTGGAGGGACCGCAACGGCTTAAATTTGCCCTAAACAGCCAAAACCCGGAGGAGCGCATCTTAGAAATCAGCGCTTTGCTTGGTAAGCTGGCTTTGAATCCCCCTTGATTTTAATGCGTCAGCTGGTTCCACCCACGGTCAAGGAATCAATCTTCAAGGTGGGTTGACCTACTCCCACGGGTACGGATTGTCCCTCTTTGCCACAGACGCCTATTCCTTTATCCATGGCTAAGTCCATGCCTATCATGCTGATTTTTTTCATAACCTCTGGGCCATTGCCTATCAAAGTGGCTCCTTTTACCGGGTAGGTGATTTTTCCATTTTCAATTAAATAGGCCTCGCTTGCAGAAAATACGAATTGACCGGAGGTAATGTCCACCTGGCCGCCGCCGAAGTTTACAGCGTATAACCCGCGCTTGACGGAACGAATGATTTCTTCAGGATCATGCTGTCCTGCCAGCATGTAGGTGTTGGTCATTCTGGGCATGGGGATGTGTGCATAGGATTCACGGCGGCAATTGCCCGTGGGCTTCATACCCATTAATTTTGCATTGAGTTTGTCTTGCATATAATTGACCAAAACCCCATTGTCAATCAAGGTGGTACACTGCGAAGGCGTGCCTTCATCGTCTATGGTTAAAGAACCGCGTCTATTCATCAAGGTCCCATCGTCGACAACGGTTACCCCTGTTGCGGCCACTTGTTGGCCGATTTGATTTGTAAAGGCTGACAAACCTTTGCGGTTAAAATCACCTTCCAAGCCATGACCTACGGCCTCATGCAATAGAACTCCCGGCCATCCCGGACCTAAAACCACCGGCATATGCCAGCCGGCGCGTCTCTTGCTTCCAGATTGATTAAAGCCTCACGTACTGCCTCGCGAGCAAAATACAAGGCGTTTTCTTTTTCTGTAAAGTAAGAATATGCAAGCCGTCCCCCACCCCCAGAACGACCGGATTCCCGCTTGCCCTGTTTGTCTTCAACGATAACCGACACATGAATACTAACTAAGGGCCTTACGTCTGCGGCCATTCCTCCGTGCAAATCGGCCACCATAACCACCTCATAACTGCCACTTAAGGAAGCATTGACTTGAATCACTCGTGGATCAATGGAACGAGCCTCTTTATCAATGGCTTCCAATAAGGCAATTTTTTCTGGTTTACTCATGCCTTCAATGGGATTTAAACTTTGGTATCTGGCCAGTGGAGCCGAGGAAATGCGCATGGCTTTAGCCTGAGACTTACCCGATAAAGCAATAGAACGTGCTGCTTCCGCGGCTCTAATCATCGAAGGCAATAAGAGGTCATCGCAGTAGGCAAAACCGGTTTTATCCCCGTTGACTGCACGAATGCCCACTCCCTTATCCAAAGAAAAGCTGCCGCTTTTGACCTCAGAATCCTCCAAATACCAGGATTCGGAGCTGTAGCTTTGAAAATAAAGATCCGCCGCATCGATGTGGTGGCTTTTCATCTTGTTGAATAAGGTTTCTATGCTATTCTCATCCAGACTAGCAGGAGTTAATAAAAGGTGTTTGGCAGTGGTCAGTGCATTCGTCATTGTTTACCTAAGTTTGAGTCATGCACTAATAGTACTACACTCCATCTAAAAACAAAATTGACTGGAAGGACAATTGAATTGATAATGGAAGCTGACGTGAAATCAATTGGAAGGATTTTTGGAAACCCACAATAAATACCTTGAAATATGAGAAAGATGCCCCTAAACATGCTACAATTAAAGATAAATAACCGGAGTAAATAATGAACCGAAATAATATCAATGTGTATGCTCAACCTCGTGATTCCCTTTTATCGACTCACAAAGTGTTGCGCAATACGTATTTGTTACTGAGTTTAACCTTTTTGTTTAGTGCCTTTACCGCCTATTTGTCTGCTGTCAGCGGCGCACGTCCTCTGAACGTATTGGTCATGATAGCCGGCGTCTATGGTTTGATGTTTTTAACCCAAGCCCTTAGAAACAGCCCTTGGGGACTGGTCAGTGTCTTTGCTTTTACTGGATTTCTTGGCTATACCCTCGGACCCATTCTCAATGTGTACTTAGCAAAATACACCAATGGTCCACAATTAATCGCAACGGCTCTAGGCGGCACTGGACTCATTTTCTTTTCCTTGTCGGCTTATGCTCTGACCACAAAAAAAGATTTCAGTTTCTTAGGCGGATTTCTATTTGTAGGCATGATGGTGGCTTTATTGGCCATGATTGCGGGAATATTTTTTACCATCCCGGCCCTACAGCTTATTATTTCTGCTGTTTTTGTTCTGATTTCTTCTGGGTTAATCTTGTTTCAAACCAGTGAAATCATCTACAACGGCGAAACCAATTACATCTCCGCCACCGTGGGACTGTTTGTTTCCATCTACAATTTGTTTGTAAGCCTATTGAATCTACTGAGTGCCTTCTCTGGCCGAGAATAACCCACTGTAGCCCGGATTTTGCTTCGCGAAATCCGGTTTTTTTAGTATTCAGAATTTATACAAATCCCGAGCTTTGATTTCCCGTCCTCCCACCAAGTGATCAATGGCCAGGCGCATGATGATTTTTGCAGCCTGCAAATGGGACGTGTCATGCAAATGACCTGCTGCCAAAGCAAGGATATGCGCACCGAGTATGCCCTGGGTGGATGCAACCAATCCTTCACCAGCAATGAATTGATAGCAAGCATCCGGTTGAATGCAGGCCGCCGATCGGGCTTCTTGAGTTAATGAAAACGAATAGCCGCATATTTTAAGTAAAATCCACTCAAATCGACGCAATAAAGCTTCAATCGTGTATCGGTTTTCCGCGCAGCATAGTCCATTTAAGATGAGCAGATAAGCATCGAATAAGTCCGGTTCGGGTTGCATGGGATTTAAGGTGTAATAAAGCAGTTCGTTGACGTACAATCCAGAGAAAAGTCCATGTCCGCTTAATTTCAAGGCACTTGCCCTGCTCTCCAGCCCGTGAACATAAAAGGAATCGTAGCGTTCGTTCACAGCCAGCCACAGAGGGCTGAATGCTTGCAACACAGCTTGCTTTTGGGGACTTCGCGCCCCCTTGTAAACACAATGCACCAGGCCAGACTCGCGGGTAAAAAAACTCACTTTGGCACTGGTATCACCCAGCCATTGTTTGTGCAACAGGAATGCCTCTAAGGACTTAATCATAGCCCAATTGCTTCAACATCCGCACATCATCAGACCATCCTGATTTTATTTTGCACCAACACTGCAAAAAAACTTTTTTATCCAAGAGTTTTTCCATGTCCAGACGAGCATTGGTTGCCATGTCTTTTAATTTTTGTCCCTTATCGCCGATGATCATGCGTTTGTGATTTTCTTTATCTACTAAAATCAAGGCATGAATGCGCACCAAATTCCCTTCCTCTTTGAAGGATTCAATTTCCACGGTTACAGAATAAGGCAGTTCCTGACCGCAGAAACGAAATACTTTTTCCCGCAACAATTCCGCACATAAAAATTTGATGGGGCGATCCGTCAGTTGATCGTCTGGAAACAAATGCGGCCCTTCGGGCAGATACGGCAGGAGTTTGGCTTGAAACTCATCGACTTGCATCCCAGTTTTTGCGGATAAGGGAATAATCCCCACAAAATCATGACGCTGTCGAACTTGGTCTATCCAGGGAAGCAATTGGCCCTTATCCTGGATTTTATCGACTTTATTCACCACCAGAATGCAGGGCATGGATGATTTTTTAATCAAATCCAAAACATACTCGTCTTCCTCATTCCAATGCGTGCCATCCACAATAAAGGCCACGACGTCCACGTCGCGCAGCACACGAATGGCTGTTTTATTCATCATGCGATTCATTGCCTTTTTAGAGCCTAAATGAATCCCTGGGGTATCGACGTAGATGCTTTGATAGTCCCCTTGATTTTGAATACCTAAAATACTATGCCGTGTGGTTTGTGGTTTTCTGGAAGTGATGCTTAATTTTTGCTGTAAAATTTGGTTTAACAGCGTGGATTTACCTACATTCGGACGCCCAACCAGAGCAATATAACCGCAATAACTTGTCATTCATGAATTCCTGTTTATATTTCATGCATTTTACCATTTGTAAAAAACTTCTACCACTGGACGAATGCCTATTTTTGCGATAAAATGGTACGATTTTTCACACCATGAATATTAAGATGACTCAAGAATCATCGGTTTTATACAGCTGCTCAAATCCTTATCAATCAGACTATGAATCCTCAACCCTTGAACAAGATAAAATTGTTTTTTTAAAAAAAACCAAGGCTGAACTCAAGCGCTGCATCCGAGGCACGGCCGAAACTTCAGTCATGCAAGCAGAAGAGATTGCAACAACGTCTCGATGGAAACAGCTGGGTAAGAAAGCCGGCTACTATTTTCTTATTTTTTTTGGATTATTAGAAGACCTATGCGGAAATTATATTTTTTCATCCAACCTTTTCTCACTGATTCCCAATCTGGCCAACCCATACGTGTTTGTCTTTTCCATTGCTTACACCCTTTTAAATGAGACTTTGTTTTATGCCTTCAATGCGCCTTATTTGCAGGAAGGCTTAGGGCTATTCCCTTCAAAACAGGATAAATCCTATGTTCAAGAGTACGGCCAACAATTGAAACTCATCAAATCCATCAATGGTTTGCTTCGAGATCTCAATTGCAGGGATATGGATCGCAGGCATTATGAGCAATACATTGAACTTGCAAAAACATTGAATCAAGATTTAATCGAAAAAAAAGAAGGATTGCTTGCACAACCGGAGCAAGAATCCACTTTAAGAAAGGTGTTAAGAGGTTCTTTGGTTACTTTTGGCGTAATTTCTCGCGGACTAGGCAGTTATTTCATGGCCAAAACACTTTTAATGGCCTTGGCTGCTCCATTGGTGGGTACTCCGCTTGGTTGGATTCTCATTGGTTTCACGGTGGTTTCAGGTTTAGGGTTTTATTGTGCCATGGAAGCTGAATGCACGATGAGCCTCGTGAGTCCTTTTCGTCAGCAATTTAAAGCATTAAAACAGGCCGTTTTAAAATTCAAACCTCAGGATTCTAATTGTTTGGATAAGTTAAAAGCAAAAATGCATCCTCGATTTAAAACCATTCCATCGAGTTTGCCGGAATCGGAAACAGATGCTTCTGTAAACTCCAAAAATCGATTTTTTGATCCTGCGACCACTCATCCGGCGTCAATGGCAATGAACGAAGCAGTCTGCAGCCCAGCAACTGATTGTTGCGATTGTTTGTTTGGAAATGAAAATGGTTTATAATGAAATTAAATATGATCATCAAAGGTGACATCATGAAACAGAAAATTACACCAATCGCTCACCTGTTGCAGTCCAAAGAAAATGCAATCTTGGTCAAAGACAGCTCTTTAGAAAAATGGGTTAAAGAACACTTCTTTTCCAATGCAAGCAATGCTCATTCCACGATGAATCTTAGTAAATTTGGTCTTAAAAATGCCAAAGACGTGATTGCTTTTTTAAAATCCCCTGGGGGTAAGTTACTGGAGAATGAACTGATTGCACAAGAGCTGAGTGAGGCCCAATGGCGAGAACAACGATTGAAATTTCTTTTACGAGATCTTTTCCTGCACCTCTTAAGGGCTTTGTTGTTTGGTGCTTTTCTAGGAAAAAAATCACAGGCTCACACCCAGCAAAATATGGATGAACTGATTGCTCAGCAGCAAAGACTTGAAAAAAAGGGCGTTATCAAGTCATCTACTGCATCCAAAGAAGTTGAATCAGAGCTCTTGGAACAATTAGAATCCGTCATTACCGACTATGAAAAAACCATTGAACTGCTTCATGAGCACAAAAACGCCGCAAAAGCACAAATAGCCAAGCTGGATGAACTAATCATTCAAATGGATGGGGAGAGAAAACAAACTTCGGAAAAATACGTAATACTGGAAAGGCATATGAAAGAGCTGAAACATCTCGATGGTCCCGATTTGACTCAAGCCTCCTTAAAAACCATGATAAGCGACCTCCGAGATTCTCTAGAGCAAAAACAAGACGACACCAGTCCTGTTATGGTGGCACTCCGATTTGCAAAAAATTTACAAATGGAAGTATTGAGGGAAAGATTGGCTGTGCAGCGTTCTGAAAAATATTATTTGGATTCCGATTTAAAACCCGTAATCTCCTTTAGAGATGCCGCATTTGTTCTGAATCGAATGATGAATGAAAACAACGTCTACGTTGAAAAACCTGAAAAAATTCTCAAATTGGGTGATGCATTCTATCTCTTACGTCCTGGACAAAGCGAACAATCCATTCATGAAAATAAGGCCGAAAGGGATCAGGCCAGAGAACGTTTTGAAACCAGAAAACTCGAAATCATGCCGGTGCTTAAACGGATTGAACACGAACGATTACAAGAATTTTCACATCTTAATAGCCGAGTAGAAACAGCCACCAATCAATTGGATCAACACAAAACAGTCTTAGTTGAAAGCGACAATCATTTAAATTGTCTTCATTTGGCTTTGAATGCTGCAGTGAATTCACGCAACAATGCTTTGTCCATGGACAATATTCCAAGACCTATGCCTGCACCTTCGCCAAGGCCAGTCCCTGAAAAACAAGCCTTCACCCAAGAGCTGGAACAATTGCTCAAACAGCAGAACTTAAGCCCTAAGCCTGTTTTCCGATTCATTGAGGGTAAAGCGCTGAATAAAACCCTGCTAACCCAGTATTTAAATCAGCAATTCAACCAAAAAATGGCTATGAACATTCCCTTGACGCAACAAGACAAAGACGCGCTACTGAAATTTGTAAAACAAATGGGGACGTCCAAAGACGAGAAGTTAAATCATGTGGAATCCAACACCATGCCCTCGCCTTTATCCATAAACCTATTGAAAATCAAGCCCCATGAATGAAATGCTTCGCACCCAATTAGGTGCGTAAAATAAATACTTGGGACCTTAACAGGGTCTAGTTTCCTGGGGCCATAATAACCCCAGCCCATTTCAGCATTGAAGGCAACTTCTTTAAAAATACCAGCCATCACACAAAGAGAATTCGAATGAATACAAAAAAAAAGCATACTTTGTTGACTTTGGCATGCTTCATGACCATACCCATCATGTGTTATAGCCAAGTGAACCAATCCATTGACCTCATATTAAAAAATGCCAAGTTAAACCACTTGATCGATACCAATCAAGTGGTTAATCTCATAGCTCAGCCTTTGACTCCTGGAAGCACAAAAAATGTAAATGGCTTTAATGACTTTATAGCAATAGGCACTATACACACTCCTAACGATACCTACATTACCCATATGGTTCAATTTAATAGGCACTACAAAGTCATTAACGAGGTCACTTTCAACAAACCTTGGGGAGGAGTAGCACCTTTTACTCAAGTCTTAATTCCCAGTGTTTCTTTGCAAGATGGCTTAATCGAAGTTCAAAGATGCATGCAACAAAAGGGCACTCCCGTTCCTGGATCTAAAGTGACCAATGTTATAATTTATAAAACATTATACCCTGGTCAAATGGTATACGATTATTCTTTTTCAATACCTGGTGACGAAGAGTGCCAAGAAGTTTTATACATTCCTGACATAGGTGACTGTATGCTGGGTGCAAAGAAAGCCTGTCACATGACAATTAAACATTTAAAAAAGAAATTGGAGCAGGAAGAATGACGTTGATAAGTTTTGATTATAGCTTGGAACTTTTTTCACTTTTTGTGAGTTGAGATAATTCGGATGCGCTTTTGTCTTTTTTCCATAAGGAATAGGTGGAATTGATTCCATTGTTTTTTAAAAGGGTAAATAAACTGGTCATTTTTTCTTTTAAATTATGCCCCAAGTAGCTTTGATTGAATAAAGAATCGATTGTTTTCCTGGCTGCAGGCCTTTAAAAAATTACAAATGCGTTGCTGGGGTTGAAGTTGTTGATCAGTTAAACCCGCATACAGGGTGTTGATGTTTTTATATTGTTCCATGGCAATCGAAATTTCCGGGTGTTTTTCTTCCGTTGCTGGGGTTAATTCAGCAAATTGAATGGGTTCATTGCTTTTCTTCAGTAGGGCATTGATGTAACTCATGAGTTGGTTTTGTTCTTGCAAGCAAAATTTTTTTAAATGATTGAGATTGTATATTTGTGATTTTGAAAGAGTGCTGATCATTTTATGCAGCCATTGGTTGATGGGATTAACAAACTGTTGATGTTGTTGTTCAATCAACGAGGCGAATTCATTTGGTTCTGAAAATTTCTCTTCTTCAAGGGGAAGATTTGTTTTCTCTGTTAAGGCCTTAAACACATTTAGTCCATTGTTTAAAGCATTATTAATCATAAACAGGGTAAGATCGCCTAGGTTTTGCCTTTCTAAATCTTCTATGGAGTGTTCTCTATAAAAACTCAGATTAACCGAATACAAAGCATCCAAATGAAGATTTTGTTTATGCGATAACTCAAGGCTTGCACATTCTTCCAGAAGGGTTGCAAATTGAGGAATCTTTTTTTATCTGTTTTTGAAGGTCTTCATAGGAAAGGGCTGGGTATTCCATTTGCAACATATGACCTAAATCATATATGGCTTGGACCATTTTAGGAGCTGAGTCGTATTCAAGGGACATGTAAATAGCAATCACATGCTTTTTAATTGCTTTGGCAAAATCAGTCATTTCATGGAAAAGTTTGGTATTAATAATACTAGTATATCAATAATAAAAGAATTTGGATCAAATAACTTCTATTTGGCCATTTTGTTCTATCCACCTTCTAGTAAATCATTCAAAAATAGCAACTCATGTTGAATTTAATTCGGAAAAGCTTCTGATTTTCAAGCTCACTCTGCAAAAGTTAGTTCTGCTTTATCAATCATCTTTCTTGATAGGCGAGCTTTAAAGAAGGGCCTGATTATGAATCTAGAACAATACCATCATTCTTGCATCTTGCTTCATCAAGCCGCTTTGCAAGTCCACCGTGAGAAGTCTCATTAGGGTTAAATTTTGTGAGGATCTCTCAGGGATAAACCGCGGTAAGTCGACATCGAGGTTTCAAATGTCAACAGCCCCTAATTCGTTTTATCATTTTTTTGTCAGTTTCCTGCCAATAGAGATAATCTTCCCATGCATTTTCAGCCCATGTTTTTTTGCATTCCCGTAACCAACTTCAGTCAGCGGTTAATTACTTCTTATCCGCCCTTTATGATTTTGAAAAATGGCTTGTACAATCTATACCCAAGCAATGTTTGCTAACTCCTCATGTTTCCATGTGGATGATTCATAATGATCGGCAATGGATTTGAAACCCGTCAAATTTTCTATAGTAGAATTACAGTGGTTTCCTAATTTTGAGTATTTGTGGAGCTTTCTTTTTGAGTAGTAAACAATTCTAAAAATAAGAAAGACGCACCAATGCAAATGGCGCTGTCAGCAAGATTGAAGGTGGCAAAATGGTGGTTTTTGTAGTACACATCGATGAAATCAATGACGTAGCCATGGATGAATCTATCCATTAGATTACCGAGTGCGCCGCCTAAAATAAGACTTAAGGCTGAACATTGCAATTTATCTCGAGATGGGGTGCGCCACAGCCAAACCGTTAAAACAGCACTCATGCAGAGGCTAAAAATCACAAAAAACCATTTGTGCCAGTCTCCTGCGCTGTTTAGAAAGCTAAAGGCAGCGCCGGTGTTGTAGGCCAATTGAATGTTGAGCATAGGCATAACAGGCACTGGACTAAAGGGAGTCAGGGTTGAATGAACCCAGAATTTACTCACCTGATCGACCATCACCACCACCCCACTGATTAAAAACCAAAACCATTTGTTCATATGAATTGCCTCAGTTCGGGTTGACCGTTGATGTTTCCACAGCAGCGCAGGCACAATTGGGGATGTTGTTTGTCTTGGCCCACATCAGGACGTCTATGCCAACAACGCCCACATTTTTCATAGGCACTGGCTGCCACTTGAATAAACAAGCCAGACTCTGAAACCATTGCTCCGGCTGGTGCTTGGTTTAAGGGTAAAACCTTGGCTTCGGAGGTTATCAAAAGAAAACGCAATTCTTCTCCTAAGCGGGTGAGTTTGGGCCTGATGTTCTCATCGGCATAAAGAGTGACCTCTGCAGCCAAGGCCGATCCAATTTCCCCTTTGCTTCTAGTTTCCTCTAAGGCTTTATTCACCTCATCGCGAATGAGGTGCAATTGTTCCCATTCCTCTAGATTCACTGAATCAATCTTTGGCCAAGCATCGTACCAAGTTTCTAAAAAAATGGATTGTTGCTTGGACCCAGGAATCACTTGCCAGATCTCTTCTGCAGTAAAAGATAAAATCGGAGCCAACCATAAGGTCAATGCTTGAATGATGTGATACATTGCGGTTTGGCAGGAGCGTCTGGCCAAGCTTTCTTTTGCCGTGGTGTATTGTCTGTCTTTTATCAAATCCAAATAAAAACTTCCCAAATCGATGGCACAAAAATTATGAATTTTTTGGAAAATGAGATGAAAATTATAATGCTCATAGGCCGTTAAAATTTCGGCTTGCAAACTTTGGCAACGAGTCAATGCCCATCTATCCAATTCCAGAAGGTCTTGGCTTGGAATGCATTCGGAAGGTTCAAAATCAAATAGATTGGCCAATAAAAAGCGGGCGGTATTGCGTATTCTTCTGTAGGCATCGGCAACGCGTTTGATGATTTCGTCGGAAATGCTGACCTCATTGCGATAATCGGTGGATGAAACCCATAAGCGTAAAATATCCGCCCCATATTGATTCACCAACTTGTCTAAGGCCACGTAATTGCCCTGAGATTTGGATAATTTTTTGCCTTCAGCGTCCACAGTATAACCGTGGGTTAATACGGTTTTATAAGGACTGACGCCATACATGGCCGCGGCAGTAGTCAAGGACGAATTGAACCAACCTCGGTGTTGATCCGACCCTTCAAAATACACATCCGCAGGAAAACTCAAGGCTTTATTTTGCTTTAAAACACAAAAATGACTGACCCCAGAATCCAACCAAACGTCCATGGTATCGATGATTTTATCGTAATATTGTGCGTCCTCACCCAACAATTCCGCAGGATCCAGTTCAAACCAAACATCGATTCCGGATTTTTCAATCAAAAAGGCGGCCTTTTCTAGGAGTTCTAAGGTGTTGGGATGCAATTTCCTGCTGTTTTTATGCACAAATAAAGGCATGGGAGTGCCCCAGGCTCTTTGTCTTGAAACACACCAATCAGGTCTTGATTCAACCATGTTGCGAATGCGTGCCTTGCCCCAATCCGGTACCCATTGGACGGTGTCAATCTGATTCATAATCTGTTGGCGGAGTTTATTTTTATCCATGGAAATAAACCATTGAGGTGTGGCCAGAAAAATCAAAGGGGTCTTATGACGCCAGCAATGCGGATAACTGTGGCGAATGCGCTCAAGAGCCAATAAACTGCCTTTTTCTGTTAGGACCTCGATTATTTTCTCATTGGCCTTCAAAACCGACAAGCCTGCAAACAAAGGGACGTCTTCGGCATAACAGCCATTGCTTTTCACGGGATTGATCAGGGGCAGTTGATAGGCTTGCCCCACGACGTAGTCTTCCAAACCATGAGCAGGGGCTGTGTGCACACAGCCTGTTCCTGTGTCTATGGTTACGTGTTCGCCTAAAACCACGAGTACTTGTCTGTCGTAAAACGGATGGTTTAATTTCAAATGCTCAAAGGACTTTCCTTTGGCGGTGCCACACGGTTTAGGATCAGACAATCCATAACGAAGCAGGCCGATTCCACCAAGTCTTTGGCCAGGATGAGGTAATGGGTGCCAGCATCCACCAGAGAATAATCCAATTGAGCATTTAAACACACGGCCTCATTGGCTGGAAGTGTCCAGGGCGTGGTGGTCCAAATGGCCAATTGGACCGGCTTGATGGGCAGGTTGGAATCAAAGCCATGTATGAATGCTTTTGGATCCACCGCAAGGAAAGCCACATCAACGGCCGGCGATGTCTTTTCTTCATAATCCACCTCGGCTTCAGCCAGGGCAGAACCGCAATCGATGCACCAGTGGATGGGTTTGAAGCCTTGTTGCAAATGGCCATTTTTTATCATCAAACCCAAGGCGCGAACCACATCTGCTTCGTATTTAAAATCCATAGTCACGTAAGGATTATGCCAATCCCCCAACACCCCTAGCCGTTGGAATTCTTCTCTTTGAATATCAATTTGGCTGGCGGCGTATTCTCGGCATTTGACTCTGAATTCTCGAGCACTGAGTTTATCTCCGGCTCGGCCTAATTTTTTCTCAACATTCAGTTCAACGGGTAACCCATGGCAATCCCAACCTGGAACAAAGGGGGCGTCAAAGCCGCTGAAAGACTTGGATTTGATGAGGATGTCTTTTAAAATTTTATTCAAGGCATGCCCACAATGTAAATGTCCGTTGGCATAAGGAGGACCATCGTGCAAAATGAATTGTTTAGAACCAGCTCTGGTTTGTCGAATTTGCTCATACAGGTGGTTTGATTGCCACTTTGCAAGCATTTCAGGTTCTCGAGTGGCCAAACTTGCCTTCATAGGAAACGACGTATTCGGAAGATTTAAGGTGTCTTTGTATTCAGTCATAAGTGTTCTCTTTAAAATGCGTCACTGCCGTTTTGTTGTGTTCACAATTCCAGGTTGCAAAAAAGGCTCGAGTTGCCGTAATGTCCTGATGAATCTGATGTATCAATTCCTGGATTTGGGTGAATTTAACTTCATCACGCAATTTGTGCAAGAAAAATACTTGCATGGATGCGCCGTAAATGGACTCATCAAAATCCAATAAGTGTACTTCCAAACTGTTTCGAGTGCCATCCACTGTAGGGCGAATGCCAATATTGGCCAGGCCCTGAATTGTTTTTGCTTGCACTCGTACTTCCACTGCAAACACCCCATGCAAGGGCAAGGAGGGTCTATTCAATGATAAATTGGCAGTAGGAATGCCCCATTGTCGTCCACGCCCATCCCCATAAATCACACGACCACACACACTGTATGGGCGACCCAGGTAAAGCGCTGCCGAATTTAAATCGCCTTGGGCCAAAATCTTTCTGATTTTGGTGGAACTGATTTTTTCATTGGCCATTTGAAAATCAGGAATGACTTCTACCTGGCAGCCATGATTGGAGCCCAATTCTTGAAGTAAAGCAATGGTTCCCTCGCGGTTATTCCCAAAACGAAAATCCGCCCCCACCAATAGATGTTTCACCCGCAAGTTGGAAAACAAATAGGATTTGGCAAAATCATAAGCGCTGGTTTGAGCCAATTCGTCATCAAATTTTATGCAAACAATGCAATCCACATGACAAGCTTTCAATGCATCCAATTTTTCTCTAAGGCTTGAAATTCGAGTCGGAGCTTTAGTTTGTAAAAAATATTCCTGGGGTTGCGGCTCAAATAAAATCAGGACCAAGGGCAGTTGCAATTCCTGTGCTTTGATTTTTAAGGTCTTAATGAGGTGTTGATGTCCTAAATGCACCCCATCAAAATTACCAATGGTAGCAACAACCCCTTTTTCAAAGTCTAACAGATGTTTAAAACCACGAAATAACTTCATTTTAGGAATAAATCGATGACATAAGTCACATTATACTGATTTTCTGCAAGATAACCAAATTGAGACTAAGAAGAACTAAAATTGATTCTTATATAGGCAATCAGTATTTGGGATGACCGTTGATGATCTATTCTACTGGATAGCTAAACACAAGGAACCGCTGCCACAGGCTTTTCCATCCAAAATGAATGACGTATAATGAATAGATTGACAACTGGATCGATGGACAAAATTTTTGAAAAAAGCGCATCATTATGATAAAGAAAGTTTCCCAAGTGACTTAGGACTTGACCCTGCCAAAGAGTATCTCTTGAAAATTAAAAAGAAATATTCGCAGGCAATAGAGATTCTGCAAGCTTAAACGAACCTAAACAGGAGAGAAATGAGTATTGCCTGACAGCGTACATTTCAACGCCTTTCGATTCATACAACTGAAGGATTTTCAAATTGCCTCATGAACAGGAAGACCATCGGGATCTTCAAACAATAATCTTAGAAATCTGCCAATCTCTTCTGGGTACTCCGGACATTGCCTTACAAAGGGTGAGCGATTATGTGTCACAACAGCCTGTGGGTTCTATGCGGTACCAACAAGGTCTCGCTTTTTACAATCTCTTGTTTACTGTCTGCTATTTTGGTGCGAAATGTCCTGCATCGAATACGCTACATCATTATCACTTTCTTTTTTTGGGAGAACAGCCAGACAATAACTGGGAACAAAAATTATTAGAGAAGATGCGCTCCTGTGCCGACTCTCTTGCAGGTTTAAGTCCTGTTCTACTCGATCCTGTATCTAAAAGTACTCTTAATGCAATATTTGCGCTAAAAATTAAATCCATAGTCTACGACATACGCGTGTTAAATGAAACACCCATAGCGAATGGTTTGTTGGATATTATCTTCAGACTTACTGGTTTTTTTGAAGTAAGGACTAGTATTTTTTATCGCATGGCAGGACGGGGCGTTAAATTACAAGACCCCAGACTAAGCTCCCCAATAACTTCAAGAATACCTGTGAACCAACCTCGTCAACACCCCCCATCTTCCAACTCACATGAAATATCGCCTTCCAAAACGACAGAGCACCATTTACATTTGCAATCAGCCAGTCTTGCCTTTTCAAACGGGTATAGAAATACTGCAACAAGGCTCCTGCAAAAATTGCTTGAGGAATATCAATCCAATCCTTCAAAGCAACAACTAATATTAGAAGTCACCTCTGTTTTACAGGTTTTTTGTTTCTTTGATGCTATTTTTCCACCTAACATGGCTTCCATTATAGATACGAAGAATATCAATGCTTACCATAGGAATCTCACAAGCGCATTATTCCCCACAGGATTGCATCAAAATTTAGATCAATTTATTGAAGCCATGGGGCACATCACCCCATTGTCTGCACTTATTTTTGCACCAGAATTCAGAGCCTTTATTAGGCAAGCATTGCATCAGGCAATACCTTTCATTAAGGCAGAATTTAGCACTTTGTCTCTTCAAAATAAACAATTGGGGCATAATTTTAAAGCGATGATAACTTCCGTAACCCGCATTGCAGATGTTGATTTGTATAAAGTACTCCGCTCTGACATGCCCTCGGAAGAAAAACGAGCGCCGGCAAATAATCAAAATTTACTGTTTCATCAAACTTCACGCAAGTCAGATTCACGCACAATGAAACAGTCTAATAATGCATTTTTTAGTGCAAATTCTAACTCTTCAATTGAGCCTACTGCTTTGACGCTTGCACAGCAGTTAGAAAAAAACAATTTGATCAAAAGCCTTATAGATTTCTTCGCAAAAAATCCATTACGTAGCGGCTTCTCAACAAAACTAGACTTTGTACTTCATAAGATAGGAATTAAAACAATTATAGAGGAGCTATTGACATTAGGCCTTATCAAGGAAGCCTTTGGATTAAGTGAGGATCTCATCTCCGTATCTTTTTTAAAACTTCAATGTCTTAAACACCATGATTTGCTACTAGAGACTCAAAGACAATATTTTATGGTATTTTTCTTAGCTCATTTTTTCATACAAAAAAATCTAAAGATTCTTAAGCCTAGACAACAATCCTTTATTCATCTATTTTGTGAAAATAAAGAACTCGTTGCTACCGATGAAGAGATTTTCATAACACAAATTAAAAACTATGTTATCAGTGCGGATGGAGAATTTAACGACGAAAATTTGGACACATTAATACGAGAAATCTATCAGTTCTACTATAATGCACCTAAAAAATCTCATGATGAGGCTGCGTTAGAAGTTAAACACGAGGATAACAAGACGGCGCAATACGGAGTAGGATATGATTCTCAAGTAGAATCCCGCGGATATGCTATGTCTACCATCCCATCAACAGCACCTACTTATGTGGTAATGAATCCCTATAGCACAACTATTCTCCATCACAGCAACCAGTACTTACTTACTCCCATTTGCCACAATATTGATCTGTTAATACATTCTGCCCTACCATGAACTCTTATACTATTGCTGATTCTACACCATACGTAGAAGCCCAAACTAATCCCGCTTTATCTGCCACACAGCCAATTATGTATTACACTGAGCAGCCTGGACATGGACATAACATGTTTTGGCAACAATCTTCACATAATGTAGATGCGTTCGGGAGCCCGGTAGCTGGCTTGCAACTTTGGGCACCAACTTATGATTTCGCCCCACCATGATGAAATTACAGCGATTCCCAGTTAAATAGTATGTCAGCCAAACAAACGACGCAAAGTTACAACATGTTTTCGTGCTTGTTGATAGACTTTGCAGCACAATTGTTGTACTTGATCGATTAAAAACGCGAGCATCATAAGCAGCCATGGTTCTGAATCCTTATCTTTTTCAAATTGAAGCAATGAAGGCATTTAAAACTCTTAATGACCGCCGCTTGATGCGGTTTGAAGCCCGCTCCTAATAGCCGACTTCGGTGGGCCTACCACCATCTTCCCTATAGCTGTAAATTTGGTGGGTAATCCTTTCCCCTCCTATTTGCGCCTGCGGCGCACTTACGAAAAATATTAGCTATGACTCCAGATTTTGCTGATTATTTTTTATAGCCGGGAATTTCTGATGAAATTATTTACATTTCGATTTTTTTGTTCTAACATGAATTTTTTTATATCATAGGGTGCAGAAAAATGCCAAAACATACAATACAATCTCAGATGCTACACGAACTTAGAACCGCTATTTCAGAAAGCTGTGAGCATTTTAGATGGGGCAGGATAGACTGCATGATAAACATATCGACTTATTTTAATACAAAACAACCCCGCTCCTATGAATATCAGCAAGCATTTTCTTTATTTAATCTATTTTTCGCTTTATGTTATTGTGCACATCAGCCAGAACTGTATCCATCAACATTACTTGAGAAGTATAATTTTTGTTTTAATATCAACCAGAAAACAGTAAGTTGGCAAAATGATTTACAACCATATTTTCAAGCTCTCGCAAATTCCATATCAGAGTTAGACGTTAATTTATTCGAAAAACATCATTTAAAAATACTGAAAGAAACATTTATAGTGCAAGGCCCACGCATGCATGCCGAAATGGCAGTTCTCGAGAAAGAAGATTCTGTATCTGCGAGGCATTTTAATATGGCTATAGCCAGCATGTACCGGTTTTTTGGTATTGCAGTGGCTGATAAAAAGCAGATAGCAGAAAGCAAATTAACTCCAGTTTCACCAAACGTACAGAAATCACATCCATTCTTTGGCCACAGGTTACCTGCTGCTACCTCTTCTAACCATGTACCAGTGAATCCAACAGCACATTATGATAGTTCACAAGCAGTCAACCGACACTACCACCCTCCGCTCCTGCAGAATGCGACACAGCCGTCAGATTCAACAAATGATGGGTATCCATTTGCTATGCCACCTGGATCTTTCACAACAATGAGTGTTACGCCGAGCGGATACTCTGCGGATACTCCTTACACGTTACCTCAGACCTATGATAGATATTCCGTTGCACAGTTTCAGCCCTTGGCGCCCTTCTACGCGCCTATCAATCATTTGCCACCCCAGACTTATCAAGCATCAGATGCAGAATTACCACCTATGTTGGGTGAGTATTCACTTGTGCCCCCAGCAGTACATACCTGCGGGCGATCTCAACAACCTATGGGAGGAGTGCATAGGTTTTGGCCACAAGGAGATCCGAGACAGACGATCCAGTATCTTCACTTTACTCAAAACCATAGCCCAGCTATTGGTGAATAAATGCAAAAGACGTTTACGTTAATCCTAAATTCCACTGTTGAGTTCAGAAAAACCAACTTCGTCCCTTACTGGTATTGGATCTCATGAAAATTAAGCACTCACCAAATTGGTGAATGGTAATTTTAGCGAACTTACAATAAAGAAATGGGTGTTGCAATATCGGCGTGCACCCAAGCTTTTTTCAACTCCGAGTAAGGCCTTTCTTTCTGAAATTTATCAATGATGCGAAGACCATTCTCTTCTCCTGTTGTTTAAAAGACTCCCACCAAATTTGAGCAGATAAAAATACGCTTTCATCGATCCACATTGCCATTAGATATTCACAATGCAAACAAAAAAAACTAAAAGTATAAAAATAATTTACTTTGAGCTCTATTAACGGTATAATGCAGATGAATTTTATTCTAGGAGTTTATTATGTTGTCAAATTTAAGCATTAAAGATCTTGAAAAGGTAATCAATCAAACAAAAAATACTGTGGATGCCATCGCGAATTTTTATAAGCGAGAGCTCCAATGCTATGAAGTTTTAGCCCTTGAAAATCCAAATGAATTTGAAGAAAAACGAAAGGAATGCCTAACAAAATGCTCAAATTTAAACCAAAAAGCATTTAATATGACAATAGGCGAATTAGAAGTGCAGTTAGTGAGTTTAGAATCTACAGAAGCCTCTCTAAAGAGTTTAGAAGAGAAAGCCGACACCGTAGCAAAGATATTAATCCTTGAAAATCAGGAATTAGAAAAATGGTGCCAGTATTTAATATGGTGCAGGTTTTCAATGAGGATTCGTCACCAAGCAAAATGGAACACTCAACTGCCTCCTCGACTTGCACTCCAGGAACAAAGAAAGTCTTTAGAAGCTCTTTATGAGAGAGGATTAACTATAAGTGATAAACAACGCAATTGTTTTAATATCCTAGCGCTATCAAAGCATCCTCAATTAGTGGATTTGGCCCTTGTATTTAATTCATTCCACAAGGCCAGTATGAATAGAACTTTACCGTTAAGAATGCCAGTTCCTTTTAATCCCGTGGTTTCCTTTCCAGGTCTGGAAAATGATGCTTACTCCACTCCCGTAGACTTAAACGTGCTTCTTGAAAGGGATCGGGAACATCAAGAAACTTATTTAGATAGAATTACAATGAATTATGCTGCCCATTTTACTAATAAAGCCAAGCAACAGCTTAAAGCATTACCATCTGATGAAGCCACTGAATTGGAAACTCAATTATCCGATGCTTATTTTAATGCCACAGCCAGCATTGCATCTACTTCACAAGGCTCTTCTAGTTGCAGCGATGATTGCTCCCATCCTTATAAAAATTATGGGATAGAAACATTTGTACCCATGATTGAGAAAATTGATTTCGTTCATACTCAAGAGCTAAATCTAGCTAGAGAAATGCATGGTTTATTCGCCGCCACTAAAGCCCAAGACTTGCCTATGGTGGCGGTTTCTTCCAATGGGGTTGATATAATCCTGTCCTACAGAAAATGATTGTAATGGTTTGAATTTTTTTACAATGTCATTTGGGGCTTTGAATGCCCCAAATTTATTTCCAATCAGATAGGCTAATAAGATACTCTCTTTGGTAGAATAATGCATTTTATTGCCATTCCTTACTTAAGCAAAAGTCAGTAGTGATTGCCTTTGTCCCAGTGGAAGTTCAAATGGGAATTGTGTCTTACCTAACAATAAAAATGCCGCCTACTGCGATTTAACAACTTGTCAACAGAACAAAGTTGTCCCTGCGGCTATTCGCTGAGTCAACAAGGGAAGGGCTTTCAGGCATGTATTGTGCTATCAATTGACTGCGATTGCCCTAGAGATTTTCCACATCATGGTTTTATAGTTTTATGAGGTATTTTTTTAGGAATACGGCATATTGTAAAAAAATACAATCTTGCCCTAATGATTTTTTACTTTTTACCAAGAGTCAGTCACCGCCAGATCCAGGGGATTAGACATAAGACTGATGTTGTAAGTGTTCAGGCCAGCAAGAACACTTACTTCATTTATTCTTTCACTCGTGGACGGACGATTAAAACGTCGCAATTTGCGCCATGCAAAATAGCATTTGCTGTAGAGCCTAATAGTAAAGACAACCCGTGTTTGCCATGACTGCCAGTGACTATTAAATCGATTTTATGTTCTTTGGCTACTCTTAAAATTTCATTTTTAGTGGATCCAAATTCAATGAATCGATGTTTTATATCCACGCCTAATTTTTCAGCTAAATTGTCCAGTTCTTTTTCTGCTTGTTCGCGAATGGACAACTCCACTTCCGCAAATCCAGCAAAACCAGGATAAGCATAGGCTGGAATTGGCTCTACCACATGAACCAAAATCAAATCGGCACCGTTTTCATCTGCAATTTTTTTGGCTTTATGAGCAGCTAAAATTCCAACTTTATCAAAATCCGTAGCAAACAATACCCTTTTGTACATCGTTTTCTCCTTAAAATTCAAATCCATTCTCTAAGACTAGCAGATTTATAATAAAATGCACAGGTGGGATTCATCAATGCAGTAACCCATCCTATCCCACGTTCTCCAAACCCGACATGGACCGCACCCATGGGTTTAATCGAGCTAATTCAAGGGGTAAGTTCTTTGCATGCGATTGCGCGTCGGTTTTGTTCTTATATTGACCTAAGATTAAAATATACCAAAGTCCTTTTTCATTCCTAAAATATCGAATTTGTGCCTTGGCTAAGAAAGGGTTACGACGTCTTAGGTATTGAATGTCTTTTATATTATGGCTGGCCAGCAATTGGATGGTGTATGGATTGATTGCAGATTTATCGAAGGGTTTGAGTTTAGGAATAACAATCAGTTTATCAACCAGAGCTATAGTGGTATTTTTTTGCTCTTCATCCAAGTCATCCTTTACTCGATGATTGGGTAATTCAAACTGCACGAGTTCAATGCTTCTTGCTCCATCTTGCCAAGAAGGAATTTGACTGACTGAGGCTCCAGGTGTCACCAAGGTCTGAAGACCATTTATCCCAATCTTTACTAGGCGTGACTTGTCTGAGGGATCCATGGATTCAGCCGACAGTTCGCCAAACTTAGGCAAAATCGGGATCTTAGAGTTGTTATCAACGGTTTCTAACCAAGGCATTAACGGAACCGGCACTAATTTGGACTCCTCCAAGGGCATTCTTATTGCAGGCATTACACTGCTTACCTGCATCTTTTTTCGAGCCAAAACCCTGCCGCTGTTTGCTTGAGTATCTGTGGGAGTATGGTTCGAAAAATGCCAAAAGGTGGCTTTTAAAACAAAAATCGCACTGATCAATACGCCTGCACCTTGTATCCAATGTATTTTTTTAATTTGGGATTTTTGGGAGCAATTCAAAATAAAGGAGTCGAATTTATGATTTATTTTGGACATATTGCCTTTGGTCAGTTGATAAAATTGCTTAAATTCCAAATCAGTGGGTGCCTTTTTAATGGACTTGTTGGTCATCAGACGTTGCAATACATAGGTTCTGGTTTCGTTTTCATTCAATGAACTGAGTTCGATGGTGTGGATCAAGTCATTTAAGGGATTGATGGATAATTTGTTCAATCTTGAAACAATAGAATGATCGGATATGAAGCAAAAATGGAAGAAACCAAAATCATCTTGTTTTTTAATGACTTCCAAGGCTTCTTGTATGAAATCATCCGGAAGACAGTGTGCGTCATCGACGATGATGAGCATGTGGGATTTGTCCGCATTGATGTGGGCCACCAGCGAGGCCATATTTGGATTGGGTTCGTTCACATTCAACAGTTTAGCCAATTCCTGGATTACCTGATCTCGAGCACAGGCAGGCAAAGCGGTGATGGCATGGAATTTAATTTGTTGGTCTAAGTTGTTTTGCAGCAAAGTACTAAAGGAGGTTTTCCCACCTTCTTTTTCTGACAACACGGTGATGATCACGTTATTAAATAGGATCAAATGGTTAATGAAATCAATCTTTGCAAACCAAGAACCTGGTTTGAACAAGGTCTTCACTGGAGCAATGTCTTGGTCAATTGGATCTGTTTCTTTATTCACTTGAATCTCCTTGTGCCTGGCAAAGAACCCGGTACAAACTGTCGGTTGTCACCTTTTCCTCAAGATAACAATCACCGGGGGTTTTCATGAGGACAAAACGCAAACAATTGTTTTTGATTTTTTTATCTAAGCGCATGATATCCATTAATTTTTTAAGGTCAATAGTAGCAGGAATTGCATGTGGTAAACCAGCATACTTCAACATGTTTTTGATTTGATGCACCCATTGGACATCCAGCACCTGGAGTTGTGCGGACAATAAAGCAGCACAGTATAGGCCAATGGCCACTGCTTCTCCATGCAACCACTGCTGATAACGGGTGTAGGTTTCCAAAGCATGGGCAAAGGTATGTCCTAAATTCAATAAGGCACGTTGTCCCCTTTCTCTTTCATCATGGACTACTAAATTGGTTTTAATCTGACAACATTTGCTCAATAAAATAGGCTAATTCTGGACTCTTTGCAGTCAAACCTGCTTTTAAAGATTCCGTCAGTTTATCCAATAGATCGCCTCCAGCCAGGAGGCCGTATTTTATCATTTCGGCTAAACCGGCTCGAAACTCCCTTTCAGGTAAGGAGTTTAAGGTGTTCAGATCAATCATCACCAATTGAGGCTGATAAAAACTACCTATCATATTTTTGCCCATGGCATGATTGATTGCGGTTTTACCACCGACGGACGCATCTATTTGCGCCAACAAAGTAGTTGGTATTTGAACCAATTGAACTCCGCGTTGATAGGTGGACGCGGCGAAACCCGCCATATCCCCAATCACACCGCCTCCTAAAGCAATGAGCGTGGTATCCCTGTGGTGTTTGTTTTTTATCAAAACATCATAAATGGCAAACAAACTTGTCTCGATTTTTATATTGCTCCCCATCGTCCAGAATCACCAGGTCACATTGAATACTTGAAAACATTTTGTTCAAGTAGTACAAATAAAGAGGGGCAACCGTATGATTGGTTACAATACAAACTTGTTGTGATTGGACTATAGGAAAGCAAGGCCTGAGGCTGGTTGAGTCCGCCGCGACAGATGATAATAGGGTATTGATGTCCGGGTAAAGGGACATCAATTTGAGCATACAGTTCAAACTTCGCCATAAATGTATTTGATGATGTTATTAGCAACCGCTTTTACTGTTAATTTATCCGTTTCAAAACTAATATCCGCCATTTCATTATAATAAGGCTCACGTTCATCTCTTAAGGATTCCAATCGACCTTCTAGATCATCCGTTTGCAACAAAGGACGCTTGGTATCACGTTTGGTTCGTTCAAATTGTTGCTGCAAGGAGGTTTTCAGATAAATTACCGTTCCTCGTCCCGCCAAAGCATTTCGATTTTCTGGAGTGATGACGACTCCCCTCCTGTTGCCAAAACAATATTGGTTTTTTGAGTCAATTCATCGATTACTTTTTGTTCACGACGCCTAAATCCTTCTTCGCCTTCTATATCAAAAATCCATGATATATCAGCCCCTGCACGCTCTTCAATCACTTCATCCGAATCATAGAATTCTAATTTGAGCTCCTTTGCCAAAGCACGACCTATAGTGCTTTTTCCCGCACCCATGGGCCCAATTAGAAAAATATTTCGTACTTTAACTATGCTCATTTTTAATTACATACCTCATTTAATGGCACTATTTAGACTAAAACCTGCAAATAACCTAGGTTACGTTGACAATCTTAAAAATCAATGCGCCTGATTTTTAAAGTGAAATACAATATTCTACAACGGTTTAAACCAAAAACCCTAAAATTATTTTAATAGAAGGTTTAAGTTTGGTTGACAATGCGTTCCAAATGCAGTGAGGCTACAGGGTCCGAAGACTCTAATGTATTCAATTTAGAGTGTTTTTGTTTTATGTTTGCCTCGTTGAATCGGTTTTGCATTGGATGATGTCTGGCATATTATCCTAGGAGTAATGAAAATGAGCAACTCTTCATTTTTCAAAGAAATTTGTTTGTTCATAAATAAAATGCCTAGGATGGGCAATTCACCAAAAAAAGGCACTCTGTTGATGGAATTGTTTTTATCTTGTTTGTAAATACCGCCTAAAACAATGGTTTGACCGTTATCCACTAACACATTGGTCTTGATTTGTTTAGTGTAGATTGCAGGGACTCCGTTGTATTTTTCTAAAGAAGGAGTATCTTGATTGATTTGCAAACTCATTAAAATGTTGCCATTGGCTGTAATTTGCGGAATTACCTTTAAACTCAATACCGCCTTCTTAAAGGATACAGAAGTGGCACCGCTTGATGCAGCCTCCTGATATGGGATCTCTTCACCGGATTCAATGACTGCTTCTTGCTGATTGGTAGTGATCACCCGCGGACTGGATATTAATTCAGCACGCCCTTCGCTTTCAAGAGCTGACAGTTCCAGATCAAGCAGGATGTCATTGCCTAATTTTGCCAAAGCAATGCCTAAAGTTGCAGGCGTACCGAAGCTTGCGGATGCCGGGATTAAATCCAAGTTCAACCGCCCCAGCAGGGAAGTACCATCGGCAGGCGAACCTTGTGAGCTTTCCTTCGTTTTACTTAGCCTCCCATTGAAATGGGGAGGTTTTGCCACAGCCCAACGAATTCCTATGTCTTGACCAAAATCCTTGTTTACCTCCACGATTCTTGCCTCAATCAGGACTTGCTTTACCGGCAAATCCAATTCTTGGATGAGCTTTTGAATTTCTTTGATTTTACTGTGGGTATCTTGAATCCAGAGGGTGTTGGTACGCGAATCCACGCTGATTTTACCTCGCTCAGAGAGTAAGGAATTTTGTCTGTCTTTTACTAAAACCGCAATATCAGCTGCCCTGGCGTAATTGATTTGCAATAATTCAGATCGCAATGGTTCTAATTTTTGGATCATTTGCTGATTTTTAAGTTGTTTTGCCTGCATTGTGTTTAGATTCTCTTTTGTATCGATGAACATCACCCGACCCACACGACGCTTCTCCAAACCCTGCGTTTTCAAAATAATATCCAAGGCCTGATCCCATGGAAGGTGATTCAATCTCAAAGTCATGTTTCCCTGCACCTTTTCCCCAACGACCATGTTGATACCAGTAAAATCAGCCAGTATCTGCAGCACGGCTCGTTTACTGATGTTTTGAAAGTTTAAAGAGAGGGGTTTGCCCTCAAAGGAATGCTTAGGCTTAAAAGGAAGGGAATCATTCGCCCACAAGACATAGGAATTAATTAACATAATTGCAAAAAAAATGACTCTCACCCCAAACCCCTATTCACCTTCATCCAAATCCAGGCTGGTCACTTGCTTCGATCTTTGATTTAAAGGATGCATCGTTTCTTCCAATTGAATCCGCTTGTCCTGGATAACAAGAATGCGGCCTTTATGTGTACCCATAGACTCACCCACCCCTACTCTAACAATCGTATTGTCGGGCTGCCTTATTAACGCCCATACCGTCTTTCCTCTTTTCAATGTTCCTACGAATTTTAAGTCATCCACAGGAAAACTTTGCAATGGTTGTTTTTTACTGTCAAAAATAGCCCTTTTCTTGCTGCCATTAGTCAAAGGGGGCCATTGAAATGGATTAAAGTTCAAATCCATTTGAGGTAATTTGCCTGTCGATGAATACTTTACATCAGGCAACTCTTCCTCTGGTCTTGTCTCTCGATGATCGACCGCTTGCATGTATTTTTTTAAGTCCGAGTTATCAGGAGAACAAGCACTCACCCCAAGGAATATTGGACTTAATAACAGAAATGGGTAAACCTTTTTTTTAGTAATCATCGTTTTTGGTAACAATAAGTTTTAGCTCGAAGGGTCATTTCAAGTGCGTTTTGTGATTTAGAATCCTCGTCAATGGATGAGGCGACCTCTATCCTAAAGTCATGAAAAGTCACGATTCGATTCATTTGAGCCACATCCATCAAAAATTGGAGCAATTGAAAGTAAGTCCCTTTAAGGGAAATTTTCAGTGGTAGCTCCATGAAAAAATCATGGGCCAACTCTTTTTGTGGAACAAATAAAGTAACTTTCAAACCCGCCTGTATCCCGGTTTTAGAAATGTCATCTAATAAAACCGGCATTTCATTTTTTTTGGGAAAGGCTTTTAACCTCTTTCCAAAGTCTTTTTTTATTCCTTGCAGCTTAGTTTTGTAAGCGTTCAGCAACCGGGCTTGATATCCCTTGCTTGCAAATTCAATTTTTAAAGTTTCTTCTTGAAGTTTCAGACTGGTATAGCGCTCAAAATCCATTTGAAGGACAAACAAATACCCCAAAACAATAATCAAAATCCACAGTCCGGACAAAAAGCCGAACTTGATGGCAATTGGCCATTGACCTGTATTCTCAAAGCTCAATTCATGGATGCGCATTGTTCTCATTTGTTTTTGATTCACCTATGGAGAAGTTCCAAAATTAAGAATAAACTCATTGATTTCAGATTGATTTTTTCCTTCTTTTTTTTTAATTTCCCCCAGTCTTGGTTTTTGTATCCAA
The DNA here is from genome assembly GCA_963785145.1 of uncultured Gammaproteobacteria bacterium. GTDB lineage: Bacteria > Pseudomonadota > Gammaproteobacteria > Legionellales > Legionellaceae > Legionella. The sequence goes on from CAWAUF010000019.1 coordinate 141,707, forward strand.
TCATTGTGCTCAAGGTTTCGCATCATTTGAGAAATGTTGGTATTTGAATCGGTGTAAGCCCATAATGAAACCAGGTCTTGTTGGCTTTCCAATCGATTGAGGTAGACGCCAGGGGGCATTGCTTTGGTCAACTCACTCAACAAATGCATCAGGAAGATTCTTCTGGATTGTATTTGTTGTATGATGGACATTTTGGATGAAATGTTTTCTATTTGCATTTTCACTGAGTTTAATTCCTTTATTTTGTCTTCCTGTTGGATGGATTGTGTTTTTAACATTTGGTTGCGTACGCTTTGATTTTTTTCCAAGCCAAGGATGCAATCATGAATAAGTACCAGAGTTACCACGGCCAAAATGGAAACAAACAAACACATCATTCGGAATTTCCTTTTTTCTTGCCGTCGTTTTTTTTCACGCCAGGGTAAGAGATTGATTTGATTCAAGGCCTTCGCTCCAACAAACACAGTGTGTTTTTATACCATTTTGAAAGGGAACTTACTCTGTCTTAGAGCTAGGCCACAAGCCACTAAAAGCGAGGGAGCATCTTGCGCGAGAGTCAGTTGGTCCACTCGAGGATGGATGGACATATTGGCAAATGGATTCATCACCTGGCATGGGATATCGAGTTCCGCTTCAATCCGAGCTTTTAATCCCTCCAGGTTCGCAAACTCTCCAGCCAAAAATAGGTATTCTATTGGATCATCCGCTGCACTCGAATAAAACAATTGCAATAGGCGCTTTATTTGCAGTAACCATTTCGAAAATTGCAGTGAGTGGTCTTGCAACGATTGGTGATGCTCTTTAAAAGGATGCTCACCCAATTTTTCCTCTTTAGTAAAAATCAACTGTTGCTTTTCTAATACAAACAAATGCAGACACTGAATCCCAATCTCAAGAATGGCGATTGGTTTTGCTTGCAGATCCTGGGATAGCTCTTGGGATAATCGTTGACCTATGCGTTCCACGGCGAAGGATTCCACATCAATCACTTGAACCTCCAGCCCTGCTCGATGAAGACACTTCAGTCGATTGTGGATGGGTTCTGAACGCGATGCCACCGTTAAGACATCACAGTGAGTGGACTGGTTTGCAGACAAATTTTGCACTGCATAATCCAAATGAATTTCACTTAAGGGGTAAGGGATGAATTTGTTCGCTTCCATCTTAAGAAAGGCCTCCATCTCTTCATCGTTCAAATCTTTAGGGAGGGATAGGATTCGAGTCATGACCGCAGAATCGGAAACCGCTAAGGCGACTTGTTTGCAAGCAAAATGACAGGATTGGTGTAATTTTTTAATCGAATGAGCGACTGCATCCGAATCTTTGATTTCTTGTCCGTCCACAAGGTTTGGGGCAAGCATTTCACATCCGTAGCGCTCAACACACAGTTGACCCTTGGTATCGGATATTTCAAGTAGTTTCACCGCAGAAGAGGTGATGTCCATTCCAAGTATGGAATTAGGCGAGTTGGTTAAAAATTTCAGCATGTGTAATATCTCCATGAACTATGCACTCCAAAAGCATGCTTTTATCCATTGTCATAGTCTTTTGGAGTTGGAGATTCTAACTCAAGCTTTTCAGTATAGGAATATCTTTTTAAAAATAAATCCTCAAGCCATTTGCATTCTTGGTATCACATTGGGTGGATCATCGACCTCATCCAAACCGGCAAAACAACTGGCCAGCAGATGATATCCTGTGACTGGTATAGACAAGGCCAGCAACAAAGACATACCCAAGATCACCTTGCAAGTCAAAATAGGCACAGCAACCACACCTGCGGCCACTCTCAGAGGTGTGGTTGCTTTTTCATCCAAAACCGTTCGCCATAAATACGAAGCAAGAACAGTAACTAAACTCAAATCCAATAAGCCAAATGCAAACAAGCCCTTATATTGCGTATCAAAATGTTGTCCCATGATGAAGAGATAAGCGCATTCTTCGCGAAGTTTTAAATTTGCAGAAGCTGAAAACAACAAACGCAAGTGCGTGTAACGATTGTCTTGAATGAACTCATTGATTTTCTTGACCTCGTAATGAGCACGGGACGTTTTTGTGCTCAGTTCTTCATCAAAGCGCATCCCGTCTTCGCTCATGCGAACGATGGCGGTATTTTCTTGTGCATCCTTGGGAAATGAATAGGTGATGGCCCTGTCAATGAGTTGCCCCATGCGTTTGGAGCCTTGTTCATTGGGTTCGATTTGTAAGGTGTGATTTCCGCCTAATGGATTGATGGAAGAAGTGGCATCGGCAAACACGATTTCCTTTCCTTTAGCGGCAGCATAGGTTAACACCTCTCTATAGAGCTCTTCCATGGTCTCGCTCACCGCAGCAAAGGCATCTTGATTCTTTCCAGACGCACGCGACAAATGTGAAAAACCAGTGTAAATAAAATAGGGAGTGAATTGAGTGAGTGAAGGATAATATTGCGACACCAGTACCAAACGTTTCAGGGATGGATTGGACGCAAGGATTAGATCAAGGATTTCTTTATAGTCCTTGATTAACTTCGATTTTACTTTTTCAAAGGCCAGACGAATGGTTTCACGACTCTCTGGCGGGGTTGATCGAAACAACAATTGGGTGGTGCTTAATTGACTCCTTAGAGACTTCACCAAAGCTTCTCTGTAATTGTTTCCACCCACACTCAACACCACCACATCGGGTTTCCATTCGTTAAGGGCATTGAGTTGATGAACCTTATCTTCCGTGTGATCCGAGTCCGTTGGCAGCACCTTATTCAGAGAACAAAATTGATTCAAATCCGCGGTAACGGCTCCATCCACCGCAAAATTGCCTATCTCGAAAGAATGGGAGGGTGCACTGCGAGCCAAAGCAACCGCCACTTGATGGGTCACCGTGTGGGTTTTTTCAACGTAAGGCTTGCTTTTATCGACCCACACCCCATTGTCTAAGGTGGAATCACCAGCCAATGCAATAGATATCTTGGGGTGATCCAGCAGGCCTTTGATTCGCTTTAATCGGCCAGTGGTGGTAGGATAATTAAGACCTATGGATTCTGCTGGATTTTCTATGTTTGGCATTTTTTATTGTTCTCCTTAAAAAATGAGAAATCCTAACACAAGTTGAGGTTTATTTCTCTGGTTTGCTTTATGAAATACTATTAATTTCGCATAAAAACTCGCAATATCATATCAGATCGCGGTATAATGTGGGTTATTGCATTCAAAACCTAACCTAATTCTTATGAAAAAAATGGCATATTTTTGGCGTAAAGGCCTTTGGGCACTCTTGAGCCTATTTTTTTTATTGATTGTAGGCTTAAGTTTTTTCTATCTGTATCTTGAAAGCCAATTACCCAATGTAGAGTCCCTCAAAACAGAACGCGAGCAAGTGCCCTTACAAATTTTCAGCAAGGATGGGATGCTGATTCAAGAATATGGCGAAAAAAAGCGCATTCCAATTGCTTATGAAGACATACCACCCACCTTGATTCACGCCTTGATTGCCACCGAGGATCAGCGTTTTTTTGAGCATTCCGGAGTGGACGTCATGGGGCTGGGCCGAGCTGCGGTTCGCATGCTTAAAACAGGCACCAAATCCCAGGGTGGAAGCACCATTACCATGCAGGTTGCTCGTAATTTTTTCTTAACTCGTAAAAAAACCTTTTTACGCAAATTCAATGAAATCCTGCTTGCCATCAAAATAGACCGAGAATTAAGCAAAGAAAAAATTTTAGAGCTCTATTTAAACCGCATCTACATGGGCAATCGTGCCTATGGTGTAGGGGCTGCCGCAATGGTTTATTACGGGAAACCTCTCAAGGAGCTCAACTTAGCTGAGCTTGCCATGATAGCAGGCCTTCCCCAAGCGCCTTCCACACAAAATCCAATCAACAATCCCTTGGCGGCCCAGAAACGACGCAATCACGTGTTGTCGCGCTTGTTGGAAGCGCATTACATCACTCAAGAACAATACAAAGACGCAATCAATCAACCCATCACCGCAAAATACCACGGAACTAAAATAGACGTATCCGCCCCTTATGTTGCAGAAATGATTCGCCAATCTTTGTATGAAAATTTTGGTGCAGATGCTTACACCAAAGGCTATAAAGTGTACACCACCATAGACGGTGCTTTACAAAACACGGCCAATCAATTGGTTGAAAAGAATTTGATCGACTACGATCGCAGACATGGGTACAGAGGCCCTGTGGCTACCCTGCCTGACAAGGATGTGAAATCTTCTTTGTTACGCCAACAACACCTAGCGCAATACCCCATACTCAATCATTTAATTCCGGCTGTGATCATTCAAGTCAAAGAAAAGGAAGCCATTGCTGCTCTAAAAACCGGACAAAGGGTCATCATTCCCTGGAAAGGTTTGTCTTGGGCTAGGCCTGCCTTAGAAAAGGCTGGATGGGAAGCGCCCCCACGAAAGCAGAACAAGTAGTTAAAGTAGGCGACATCGTCTACCTACGCACTAAAGACAATTATTGGGAACTGACCCAAGTCCCTGAAGTCGAGTCCGCCATGGTCTCATTGAACCCGAACAACGGAGCGATAGTGGTTTTAGTGGGTGGCTTTAATTTTCTAAAAAGTAAATTCAATCGAGCTACTCAATCCACCAGACAGCCGGGTTCAAGCTTTAAACCCTTTATTTATGCAGCCGCCTTAAACAATGGTTACAGTTTGGCTACATTAATCAACGATGCGCCCATAGTCGTGGATGATCCAAGCCAGCCCAATCTGTGGCGTCCACACAACGTCAACTTAAAATTCAACGGTCCCAACCCGCTTGAAAAAAGCCTTAGTGCTGTCTAAAAATCTAGTCTCCATCCGTATTTTAGATGACATCGGCATCGACTATGCCATCGATTTTCTAACGCGTTTTGGTTTTAATAAAAAAACTTTACCCAAAGGGTTATCCCTTGCCCTAGGCAGCCTATCCATCAGTCCTATGGATCTGACAGCCGCCTATGCCATTTTTGCCAATGGAGGCTACAAAATCGAACCTTACCTCATTGATCACATCACCAATGCGGAAGGGAAGATTCTATTGCAGGCTAAGCCAACCTTGGTTTGCAAGGACTGCAACAACGGGGAGGCGGACGCCTCTGCTTTGGCCCCCCGAGTCGTACCCGAAGACATTGTTTATCTCATGAACACCGCCCTCAAAGACGTAATCCAACAAGGTACGGCCAGAGCAGCAAGGGTACTCAATCGTCATGACATTGCCGGAAAAACGGGAACCACCAACGATCAAATGGATGCCTGGTTTGCAGGCTTTAATTCGGACTTAGTGACCACTGCCTGGATGGGCTTTGACAATCCAAAATCTCTTCACGAATATGCCGCAGGCCTTGCTTTGCCCTTATGGATTGATTTTATGAAAGAAGCCCTAAAAGGCAAATCCGAAAGTGAATTAAAACAACCCGAAAACGTAGTGACGGTCGCATAGATCCAATCAGCGGTTTGCTGGCAAAACCGGATCAGCCAACGGCATCATGGAATATTTCCGCGATAACGAAGTACCCGCAGAAGAAGAGTCCATTCCCTCTTTCAATGCGAACAATCAGCCACAACAACCCGCGGTAGAAAGCTTGTTTTAAGCGGAATAATTTTGCCACAATGCTCACTGAAGTGTGTATTCCATCAACCTAAAATGAAACTGCAAGCTTTATAAACGTAACGGATGCTAATCTAATATCGGCACCATCTCAGTTTTTAACGGCGGTGGTGGCAATGACGAATTGAAATGTATTAGTTCCTTTCATTTCGGTGGAACGGATATGATTAATTGGGAAATGATTAGTGGCTCGTTTCT
>CAWAUF010000020.1:0-9500 GCA_963785145.1 uncultured Gammaproteobacteria bacterium
CCCAAAATAATATGCAAATAACTTTTGTTGATTCGGATATGGAAGATCAGCGCAAGAAATTAATGTTAAACCAGGAGAAAACCCTTGAACAATCAAGACAATGTGGATTTAATCCTCGAGGAAGAGTTTCAAGAAGCAATGAAGTTGCTAGAAGAACTGCCCGACTCAAAGAAGAAGAGTTTTTACCAAAACAAAGCCCAACGCTTTTAGCATTAGACAAGGCCCGCCAGCCGAAAGTCAAGACAGCCTGCGAGACCTGTCCCAACTCGATGTGGTTCAGCTCATCAGAGGAAGTAAAGTGCTATTGCAGGATAATGCATCTAATCAGTTGGAGCGCCAAGGAGGCCAACCTGATCACAATGTGCGACGGGAAATTTTTAAGTTAGACTCTAGAACTAGAGGCAGGGGACATTGATATAACTTATCAATGAAATGTTTTTTAATGGAGGATAACAAAATAGCCCCTTTTGGTTGTGAGAACATGTTCAACGCCTACCAGAGTATCCCCAAAAATAAAGTCAATTTTGTCTTCTAAATACTCAAGCTGTATGATACAATTTACGTTTGTTTTGATAATCCCAAATCGTCTTAATATAACCAGCTCCACTTGACTAAATTCAAAATAAAACTTATTGCTCGATTTAAAATTTGTCTATTCATAGATAATAGCAATTTCAGGTTCAGGTAAAAATAAATGCATTTTAGATTCGTCATGCGAGTTTTGGCAATGAAAGATGGAATTGTTTCGCTCATTTTTTATAAGATAAGCGGTTCAGGTAATTTGGGTTCTAAATATAATTTTTAATTAATAAAATAGCTAAAGTTCATGAAAATAGAATATGTAAATGTCTCAACTAAAGAGCAATTATTATCCAAGCAAATGAAAGCAATACAAGAAGCTATTTGTGTGCAAATCCATGAAGAAATTACAAACTGTGGAGCAAAAACAGCCAGACCTGTTCTTGATGAAATTATGCGAAACCTTCGTGAAGATAGCACCCACCAAACCCTTATGTCCTTGTTACTGTCCTCACCTTTATCTGAGCTAAAAGATAAAAAGCAAAAAATTAACGAATTATATTTGATTCAATCAGTTATTCATTTTTCAATTAAAGCATTGGAAGAATTTCTTGCCGGAAATCTTATTGCCTTCGATGCACAAGTTGGAGAAAATCTGTGTCAAATTAGGGCATATCAGATTTTTTATCTAGCAAATAAATGGCTTAACTCATTTACACTTAAAGCCGAACTCATAAAAGAAATCGAATCGTTAAAAAAAGTAGAAAATTATTTAGATGTGATAATAGATAACTGGAATGAAACAATTCGGGCCTCATCATCATATAACAAAGAACTTGATGCTCCAGAAAAAATTACTATTTTTATGGAGCGACATAACTTATTAATAAGTTTAAAATCAGATTTGATTTTTGTCGTAGTTTCCTTTTTCTTAACTTACTTTAATGTTAGAGATGATGGTATTCCTATCGCTATAAACATAGAGCAAATAGCAACAGAGTTTAATATCTCAAAATATCGTGCCAAAAGGCTTACCCATAAATATCAGCAACTCATTTGCGAAATGGGTTCAGAATTTATCCTTAATATATTTAAAGAGATTTCTTCTGAACTGGATTATGAGACAGTATTAACCCATCTTTATAAAATTGCAGATGAAGATCGTGCAGTGCTCCCTTGTTATTTTGTAAGTGAAGTCATTTTTAAACACTGTCTTCTAATGAACATTCCAATTTTGTTGATTGTAAAATGTGTTGATTTAAAGAATAAAGACAAATCGGATATTATCTATTTTTTCTTGACTAGTGAAATGAATAAGAAAAAATACCACTTAGCTGATAAAGGATCTAGTTTATCACGCTTTAGCATTGTTGTTTCAGGTATTATGAATAAACAAAATGAAACAACTTATGAGTATATTCATCGAGTTATGAAAGATCCTATAAAACTTATATTGGCTAATACAGCAAATCATCCCCAATATTCTGGGAAAAAATTAGAAGAATTTCGTCAAAATCCTTATGTCCTAATCGATCCGGAAAAACCTAGTGTAAACAATTATTCTGAAGCCTTTTCTTTGATGAAACATTATGCATTAAACGAAGGATGTTCAAAAGAAAATCAAAGCACTTTCTTTTTAAAGCATATTTATGCAAATAATCTGAATAATGAAATTAATAGGCTATATGATATTTATCCTGGATACATTATCGATGCATATGACTTTATAAACGCCTTGAAAGCGCGAAAATGTACTAAACTATATGTATCATTTTAATAGTATAGGTCTGGTACTATGGAATACCGACAGAAAAATGAGTCTGCACCGAATGGCTTTTTTAAACAAATTTTGTCAAAAATTCAAGGGCATATCTATTGGAAAAATCTTAAAGGTGAATACCAATGGAGCAATGATCTTCAAGCCATTGATGCAGGATTAAAAAGTAGTGCAGAAATTGTTGGTTTAACTGATTACGATATGCCATGGGCAGAAGACGCTGATTTTTTAAGAAAAATTGATTCGGATGTAATAAAGACAAAAAAATTGGTAGTCTCTGAGGAGCGTTCAGAAACGGCAGATGGAAAAACTGCAATTTGGCTTTCACGAAAAGAACCTTTCTATGATCAAAATGGTAAGATAATTGGAGTTATGGGCATTTCAGTGGATATTACTGATCTTAAAAACACACAATCTGAGTTGGAAAAATCTAAAGAAATGGCCGAAGCAGCAAGCAAAGCCAAATCTGAATTCATCGCCAACATGTCGCATGATATTCGCACGCCCATTACCGGTATTATTGGCATGACGCAAAAACTTTTCAATGAAGCGGATGAACTCCAACCCATCTTAGAGCAAGCGGATCTTGAGAATAAATCGACCTTAGAAGAAAAATATTTCTCTTTATTGAAACAACTTACCCAAACCGTGCAAGAAGACAGCGAGCTTTTAATCGGTGCTTCGGATGAATTGTTAACCCTTTGCAATGAAATTCTTGAAACCATGCGCTTAGAATCCGGAAACCCCCAAGAAGAGGCAGAGTCTTTCAGTTTCCGTGATTTGATTGAACACAACATTGATCTTTTGCGACCAGTAGCCTCTCATCGAGGTTTGGCTTTGACCTATGAAATCCAGGAAGGGCTTCCTCCTTATTTCAAAGGGTATCGCAATTACCTGGATCGCAGTCTGCTTAATCTCTTATCCAATGCTTTAAAATTTACCGAAAAAGGCTTTGTTAAAATCAAGGTTCATTCATTGGATAAGGATGCTGTCCACTTCAAGCAAGGCGACCCCATACACTTGCAAATTCGGGTTGAAGACAGCGGTATTGGTATTCCTAAAGACAAATTTGCTACTATTTTTGAACATTTTTCTCGTCTCACCCCTTCTTATGAGGGTTTGTATAAAGGAGCTGGCTTAGGCCTTTTTACTGTGAAGCAATACATGAATGCAATGGAGGCAAAGATTTCAGTAGAATCCGAGGTTGGTGTGGGAACCTCCTTTATTATCGACCTTCCTCTGATTGTATCGGATCATTCGGATAGAGAAAAAACCTCCATGCGAATGCCTAAAGCTGTTGCAAAAACGGATAAAATGGCCGAAACAAAGGCCGTAATCACTAATCCTGCTGCTTGTGTCTTGGTGGTTGAAGACAATAAACCAGCCTCAATTGCTGTTCGCTCTGCCTTAAGGCGTCTTAATTGCCTTAGTGAGTGGGCCCAAACTGGTGCGCAGGCTTTGGAAATGGTACAAGCGAATGATTATGATTTAATCCTAATGGACATTGGCCTTCCTGATACTGACGGCATTACAGTGACTCGAAAAATCCGCTCTTTAAAGCATCCCAAAGCCCTTGAAATCCCCATCGTAGCACTGACAGGACATGCCGATGATCCTCAAAAAAAGCAGGAATCTTTTCAAGCCGGCATGCAAGAAGTTTGCAGCAAACCCATACCGCCCTCGAAACTGGAGTCTATTTTAGAAGAGTTTGTTTTTAAACCAAGACAAGAAGAGCCACACCCCTTACCAAAGATTGAATTTAAAACAAAAGATAATTCCATCATCGATTGGCAAGCCAGTTTGGAGCAATTAAATAATGATGAAGACCTACTCAATGAATTACTATCCACCATCGAACTTGACTTAAAAATGAGTCAGGAAACCCTGGAAAAAGCCTATGCGGCTGGGGATGTTTTGGCTCTTCGCAAGGAATTACATCGGGTGCGCGGGGGCTTAAGTTACCTGACATTGCCAAAGCTTAATCAAGCCTTTGCTTATTTTCATGAAGAAGTGAAAGCAGAACCCCGGATAAGCACAAACTTCAACAAGCGTTTGAGTGCGTAAAGCAAGAGATACAGGCTTTTTGGCAGGTTTTAGAGAAGCCAAAATCACAAGATGGTGAGGATGCAAAAGTTCCAAATTACCGGGCTGATTTACCAGAAAATGAAAACGATTTATTAAATCTCACTTGCTTCCCGCTGTTTGATTGGGAAGAAGGGGTTAAAATCTTAGGCAATGAAGAAGATTTAATTGAAATAGTCAAATCCTTGGTAGAGGAATCCCTGCCAAAGGATTTGAAAAAACTGAAGGATGCGCATGCCAAAGGCGATTGGGAAACCATCCAAAATAAAGCCCATGGAATCAAAGGCGGCGTTTCATATGTTGGCGCTATGAAGTTGAAAATGGCCTGTCAGTATTTGGAGGGTTATTGGAAAACAGGGCAAAGGGATTTAATAGAATTGCTCTATCAGCAGACCATACAAGTTGCTGAAAGTACCCAAGCTGTCATTCGGGATTGGCTGGCAAAATGCTAAAGACTCCCTCTTAATTGAGTGGTTGGTTGTTAAAAGCATTTCATCAACCAGGATCCATATCAATTAACACAAATCTGAATAAAAAGAAATTTGCAATTGATTATATGTCATTGCTTAAACGGCATCAATCCCTGGACATCATCATCAGACTTACGAATATAACGTTTTATTAGTTGCGTTGCCTGTTCTACTTTTAGGGGTTTTTGCATGATTCCATCCATCTCTGAATCTTCACAATCAAATCTAACTTTGAGTGGATCATGTGCAGTTAAGGCAATAATGGGCACTCTTGATTTGCTAGCTTGTTCTTTTTTTCGTAAAACGGAGGTTAAATGATAGCCATCGCCCTCCTCTAAAGTCAGATCCATTAAAACCATATTATATTTACCTGGCTTAAACAGCTCATCAGCCTGTTTTGAGGTAGCAACCACATCCACCACGCAATTACAACCCATTAAAATTTTTTTCGTTGCTTTTTGAGAGATAGGATTATCTTCAACTAGCAATATTTTTATCTTTTCTCTTTGCTGTGGCTTTTCAGAAAATAAAGTGCCACTACTTACATTATTATATAGCAATTCGGTTTTTAAATTTTTAAATTGTTCTTCGAGCTTCTTTTGTTTGGTCAAATCGCGAAGGGTAACCAGCAGGCCACCTACAGTCCCAGTGGGGTCAATAAAAGGGATTCTAGAAAATTCAAAATAATGAATCGAACCATTATTATTAATTATTGTTTGTTGCTCTGTCGTCCTTTTACCTGACATTAGCACATCAATATCACTTTGTTTAAAATTTTTCAGCTGCTCTTGTGTCCACAATCCTTGTGTACGCATCAAATCATAAATTGAATCTTGGGAATTGTCTGTAGTATTTAACCCTAAAAATTTTAGTAAATTATGATTGCAATCAATAAGAAAGCCATCTTTATCTAGGAGATAAATCAAGTCATTCGTTTGAGAAAAAGCACTGGCATAAAGCTGGGCATGTGCTAAATTTTTCATATGCATCCCCCAAAATAGCTTTTTTATATGTTAGATTATAGCTAATTATGGGCAATATGATTAAAATTTGATTGCATTTTGGTGTTATCTTCTACACCTATTTTGTGGTCTACTATGCTTAAATAAAAATACAACGATTGATGCCACCACAGCTAAAATGGCCAATAGTTTTGGCAATAAAGCCATTTCTTCAACCAAGTTTATCGGGACATTCACTATTGCGGTTTTTTAAAACGAGTCAAACAATCCCTGTAAATCTTGTTCTGTCAGTTCTAATTTGCTGGTTGTTTTATCAGAAAACAATCCATCCATAAGCCCTTTTTTACGTTGCTGCATATCTAAAATTTTTTCTTCCACGGTACCCTTGGCGACTAATTTATAAACAAATACCGTTCTCTCTTGTCCGATTCGATGCGCACGATCGGTAGCTTGATTCTCTACCGCTGGATTCCACCAAGGATCATAATGAATCACCGCGTCAGCCGCAGTAAGATTCAACCCAGTTCCGCCTGCTTTTAAACTGATCAAAAACAACGGTATTTCTCCCGATTGAAATTGTTGCACTGGTGTCGCTCGATCTTTGGTTTGACCCGTTAATTTCACATAAGGAATGCCTGCCTGGGTAATCGCTTCTTCAATGAGAGCTAACATCTCTGTGAATTGAGAAAACAACAAGATGCGTCTACCTTCTTCAATGAGCTCAGGCAACAGCGTTATGAGTAGCTCCAACTTAGCAGATTTAGACGCTTTCTGTTTTGTTGTTTTTATTTTTAATAACCGCGGATCACAACAGATTTGACGCAGCTTCAATAGCGCATCGAGAATAATGATATGACTTCGTTTCAAGCCAAGTTTAGCAATTTCTTTCTGTATTTTTTCTTGCATCGTAATCCGTACGGTTTCATAGAGATCGCGCTGCCCACCCTCCAATTCAACATGACGAATCATCTCAACTTTTTCCGGCAACTCCTGGACAACCTTATCCTTTGTGCGACGTAATAAAAAGGGCGCAATGCGTCGATTCAAATGTTGACGACGCTCTTGATTTTCATGTTTTTCTATGGGCGTTCGAAAAAGGCGTTGAAATGATTTCTGATCACCCAGCAAGCCAGGCATCATAAAATGAAACAATGACCATAACTCACCCATGTGATTTTCCATCGGGGTCCCCGTTAAACACAGGCGATGGGTGGCCTTGAGTTGAATGGCTACTAATGCGGCCTGACTCTTTGCATTTTTAATGAATTGCGCTTCATCCAAAATGAGCAAATGAAAGTGTTGCTCAAGTAATATGTGCTTATCTCGCACAATCAATGGATACGTTGTTAATATCAAATCATAGTCTGCAATATTGTCAAAGCGCTTTTTTCGGTCAGCCCCATGAAGAAGCAATACTTTGAGTTCAGGCGAAAAACGTTGTGCTTCTATTTGCCAATTAAACATTAAACTGGTGGGTGCAATGACGAGACAAGGTTGCGTCATTCGACCGCTGGTCTTTTCCAAGGTAATATGCGACAGAGCCTGCACTGTTTTACCCAAGCCCATGTCATCTGCCAATATCCCACCGAATTCATATTCACGTAGAAATTGCAGCCAACTTAAACCCTCAAGCTGATAAGGTCGTAATTCAGCTAAAAATTGCTTCGGAACTTCAGCCTGCTGAATCCCATTAAAATTAGATAATTTACGACCCATTTCACGAATGCGATCGCCACCTATCCATCGTAGCTGAGCGGATCCCATTGCAGCATCTAATTCAAGTAACCGTGACGCATGTAACTTGCATAGGCGCAATTCTTGTTTATCTGATAAACTGTCCGAGTCATACAGCTCTATTAATACATTGAGCAGGTTTTTGACCCTGTTTGCTGGTAGCGGAATGTAATGACCATGGGGCAGGCGCGCATAAACAGGTTCTGAATCATCCGCCTGCGAAAGGTCTCGAGATTTCCATTGCTTTAGTAGGGTCTGAATCACGGGCAGCAAATTAATCTTCTCCCCTTTGATAGTGATCCCTAACTCCAAACCAAACCAGTCATAATCTGAGCTTTCCTCTCGAATTGAGGAATACCACTCCTCTATCGGTTCATCAACAATTTGATAAGGGTATTGCGCATCAAACTCAATTTGCCAACCCGCCTGCCGTAGTTTAGATATGATTTTTGTGCTAAACACCAATGGGTCGGATGTTGCATGTTCAATCAGCAATGAACTCATCCATTTTTCATTCGCAACGACTCGAGAAAACTCGGGAATGCTACCCAGAACAAGCGCATTACATTGCATTAATTCTTTCAATGCACTTATTTCAAATGGTTTATTGCGTACCAGTGTAATCAGTTGATCATCTTGTACCTGGTTAATGGTTTCATTTGAATTTTGCCAGGGAATGTGTATGCCATTATAGTCAAATGAAACATCCGCAAGCGCTTTCATTGACTCAGGCGCTGAACCATACTGATTGAAATATATTGATCGTATGGGGGCTTGAAATAAATGCAAACGCGGTACAGGCTTGAGATTCTGCACTCGTCTTTTAGTCAATTGTTTTGGCGGTTTAACGACTGCAGCTTGATCATGTTTACTTAAAAAATCGACAACCACTTCAACTTGAGCAGGTGGAATTTTAGGAGCAGATAACAGTAATTTGGCAATTTTGTGATCAATGCTCGTGTTCACTACGCCACATACTGACTGCGATTCATCGAAATACCAGGGTTGTTCGATAAACAAGATTGGGTAATGTTGATCAGGAACTCCAAAACGCAGTGTTTGCATACCTTGATCATCAATGTCCCAACTGAGCTCAACGGATTTGGGTGGTGCCAGGGACAATGGTTTGGCGTGCACAGTACGCCAGTGACACCGCCCCGTGTTGATCAACTCCAGAAGAAGCGCCTCTCCAGATTCACCACGAAGGCAATATTTCGGCGAGTAATCATGATAACGTGTTGTTTTTTTTATCACATCCAATTTAACCAGCAATTCTTTATCAATCGGATACAAGTGTTTTTGTTGACCGAACGCTGTTTCACTATAGGGTTTTGGTGCACCCAATCCACCCGTTTTCAATCGCCTGACCAACAGGAGTTCTAAACCCAGCTGGTGTGATTCGCCCACGATTTTAGACAGGACATAATACAATCCGTATGTTTCGTCAATCGGTACAGGAGGCGCAGACTTCTCGGCCATAACATGTTGAAGTTGACGTAACCAATGAGTAACGCGTGGATCGTCTGTGATATCCGGCTTAGCATTTTGATACAAGGGAATGACATTGCTTTTAGTCGCGGCAATAAACGATGCGTTATGATCGAGCGCCTGCAACAAGGCGGCAACAATATGTTTGCAATCATGCTGTAGCGGACATGAGCAGTCACCCTCTAAGCGAATAACATGCTTTGTATCTAGAATACGTAAGGATACAGTATATAGAATCGTTCCTTGTACCTGTGCCTTGATAAGACTCTCTGCAGTCGACGGGTGAGTTATGTGTAGATCAACAACACGATGAGCTGCATAATAACCTTTCCCTTTATGATGGGTCGCTGATGTGTAGGCTGACTTGATAGCCGACTTTGTGAGGGCACTTAATACATTTGACATCATGAAATCGAAATTGAGGCAGATGACAACTGACTATAGGGCGTAATTCTATTTATTTTTGGC
>CAWAUF010000021.1:0-19304 GCA_963785145.1 uncultured Gammaproteobacteria bacterium
TAGCTGCTGTAGCGCATACTGTCATTAAGCTATTTAATCGAGTTTGATGGACCTCAGGCAGTTTCTCTTTAAAGGTTTTATGTAATCATGTGAATAAGTGCATGAAATTGACCTCATCATGTCGTGAAACACTATTTGATCAAAAATTTTCATGCACGTCAAAAAAAAATCATTCATTTTTTCAATTGCTTATAGACACATTTTGTGACCATCTCTCAGGGATAAACCGCAGTAAGTCGACATCGAGGTTTCAAATGTCAACAGCCCCTAGCCTCCCATTTGGATCGGTTGACAATTGCCCTACAACTCTCACCACCGCCTTCGTTCTGCGGCTTGCATCAGAGGATTGGTGTGAATTGTCAACAAAGCCTAAAAGCACTGAAAAGGATTATCATTCCTTTTCGCTCTAGGAAGACTGAAGATTCTTCCTCACCAAAATCCAGGAATGCTCCCTCGAGTTGTTGGAGATAATTTTTTCGCACATTCTAGGCTTTGGCAATTCTTTTTACCCTTATTCAAAGTATGTAAAAATTCATATTGTTCACTTAATTTCTTTTTAAGATATTGCATTCTGTATGAATCAGGGAATGAAGTCTCCACGGGATCCAAGCAAAAACACCAACCCGTAGTACTGGATGCTAAAAATTGAGTGCCAAACAATTGCTTTTTCCCAATGCTAAGAAGATATCTGTCCATGGTCATCGCCACCATTTTTTTTAGTGTTAAATCACCTAAAGCAACGGCTCTGTTTGCCCAAATGAATGCTTGATAATAATGATCGGAGACATCACCATGTTGGTAGATAAACGATGCAGCCTCATAATCTTTGGCCGTGTTGATGCAACCTTCGCCTAATATTTCACCCACCCTCATACGCCTTGCCTTGTCGTTTAGGTTCAATTGATTTATTTCTTGGGGGCTCATTTTTTCATAGTGCTCGCGTTCTTTTTGATCGGCCAAGAAAAGTTCAGCCAATTCTTTTGATCGAATGGTTTGCAATTTAGAGTCAGTCGCACAACTGGTGTATGGCAAAGATTTTTCAGAAAAAGCCTTTGAACTCACTGTAAACGTAAGAGAGCTGATAAGGATGCAGAGAAAAGTAAACCCGCTCATTAGAGTTTGTCGACAATTCAACTTGCGCCCTATTTCCCATGGTTTGTCTATGAGATCCATCGATTTCGCGGACAAGCCGCGGAACTTAGAGTAGGGTTGGCTTACAAAATCGTTGCTAGACCCTGTGCGGTATTTGAAACAGCCACAAATCATGATGTTACTCCAGTTATTGATCACTTGAAAATAGATTTACCCGATATTCGACTTTTTACAGATTAGGGTCATTTCGAGCGTAGCAAAGCAACCCAGGGTTCAAAGCTTCATTCTCTGGGTTGCTTTGCTACGCTTCTGAATCACTTCAATTTAATCGGATCTAACTCGGGGCATAGCCTGGATGCGTTGCCGCCTAATCCGGGAATTCTGAGCTCGAAAATCTCGGATTAGGCGGCAACGCATCCAGGCTATGCGCGGAGTGAAGTTAGTTCCTCTCGTTTTCCAGCCCCTGTCTAATTGCTTCTAACTAACTTCACAATTTGTATAAATTGTAAGCTCATTTTTCCCCTCTCTCCAGGCATGGGGGGAAGGTGCCCGTTAGGGCGGATGAGAGGTTCTATAAGTTAGTTCCTCACGTTTCCCAGTCCCTGTCTAATTGCTCGCAATGACTCTCCATTGGGAAAATTCGAACATCGCGTTAAAAGCCTTATTGTATAATTTTTTAATACATGGAGTTTGGACAAAACTGCATGCAAAAAGACGTATGCAGCTTCGTCCAAATAGATGAGATCTAAATTAATTAGGGGTTTGAATCATGTATATGATTATCTCAAAACCCCAATTAATTCACTTTGCTAATACTCCAATTATTAAAAAAATTCCGCTTCTTCAAGCAGATACTATTTCTTGGACAGAACAATAGGTGTCTTTTTACCTATTGTTCTGTCCAATGTCCAATTAATACGAGGATAAACTGACATGATTTTGTAGATTTTCAATCACCAGCTGCTTCACCTCGTCTACGTATTCCCTCATGTAGTGGCGCGATTTTTTAGGATCCCATTGATATTTGATTGATTTGTTGATAAGAAAATTAACAAATACATCCAACATTTCAAACGCAGGATTATTATCCTCTATCCATAGAAATTGACCTTGTTCATTGATTTCCAGAAAAATGTATTGCCCATCCTCAGTAACAATGAAATCCATGGCACCAAATACTAATCCCATTTTTTTCATAAATCGATGTATTTTTTGATGAAGTTCGAGTGGTAATGCATAAGGTTCGATGACTAATGCTTCACTGGGAATCTTGCGCCAATCCGTTTTACCTTCTGGATGGGTTTGAGAATTCAATTTCACTGCGACTATGTATTCCCCAAAGCATGTGACTCTTAATTCATAGCTCTTTTTTATCTCTTGTTGATATAGTCCTGGAACAAACTGTAATAAATGATCTGGGGTAAGTCCACCGCGTTTATTTTGGTTGTGTATGCAATTTTTAATTGATTTTCTTCGTTCCAAAGATTTATAGACAAGGGTTTGTATACGATGCCCTCTGCTTCATAAGTCTGAATAAAATGGCGTATGCTTTGGGGATCATTGCTGCACAGCGTGGGAGGAATAGTCATACCACAATCCACAGCTTTTTTTAGTTGAAACAATTTGGAGCTTGATTTGCTAGCTGCTTCTTTGGAGTTAACCCACCATGCCCTTGGAGCCAGATTGTTGGCTAGGGACTCATAAAATAAATTATTTTCCCTTACAGCTATGGGATGATCTTGAGGGTGCAGTAGATTTGTAGGGAGGTATGGTTTTCGAACCCGTCTCCACCAAATGACATCGTAGGTGTTGTCAGCGATTGAACCTTGAGAATCCGTGCTTATCCATTGATACGTATGGTTGTCGATAAAGACTGCATTTTTTTGCTCACTAGGCTGATCCGCTATAAACCATAACCTGACACAATGACCTGCTTCTTCCAAACCGCGCTTCACAAGAAGCGCGTGGTAATCATCTGGTTCAGTTGCAATCAAAAACTTCATTTAGATTCCATCCGGATTATCAAAAACAATGGTTGTATCCCCGCCTCGAGTACCCACAAAGCGCTGAGATCCAACAGTCTGTAGAGAAGAACCGCCACTGACACTTTCCAATTCGACAGGCTCTAAGGGTGTTGCTAATCGATAGGATAAAATTCTATCTTTTTCTTTAGCCATGTTTGCTCCTTTAATGATTGTTTATTGATATTTAAACTTCTAATGAAAATAAATTTACTCCATAATGAAGTAAAAAAATTACATTACAACCATTTTACTCCGTTTCGAATTCCTGTCAATATACTTTAATTCGATTAGGATTAAATTTTTCCGGATGATTATGAAAGCTAAATCCGATTTAAAAAAATTAGAGGTTCAAGACGATCTTTTATCTCCCGAAACTAGAGCAGAACGATTAAAACGGCTGCGCAATATAGCCAATTTGAGCAGAAAAGAGATTTGTGAATCCAGCGGCGTCAATGTGAATACTTACAAGGGTTGGGAGTTGGCTCGATTTGGAGGCTTGTCTGTGGATGGTGCTGAAAAAATTGTCAATCGAGTCATGAAAGCAGGCGTCATTTGCACAGTTGAATGGCTTTTGTATGGAACAGTGCCTTCACCTTGTCTCATTCCTGACGAAAGCAGTGAGGCGATTTCTGAACTAGAGTCAAGCCCCATAGCACAAGAATTTGCAGTATTTCAGAACCTTTTTAAAAATGCCGTCCTAGAAGAAGTATTGGACGATTCTTTATTACCCAACATAAAAAAAGGCGATTTCGTAGCAGGAGTGAAACGATACGGTGAGGAAATGGAATTAGGAGTAGACAAACTTTGCATCATTCAAACATCCGATGGGAAAAAACTCATTCGTTATTTAAAAAAAGGGGATGGCAAAGGCCTGTACTCGCTTTTATGCGTAAATCCTTTTTCTAGTTCCTTGGATTTAGTGATTTTAAACATAAAACCACTCTATGCGGCTCCGATATCCAGGCATTACATTTTATAAACATAAAAGAGCCTTTATGCATGGTCTGAAAAACGTTCCGAATTAACTTCAATTTCCGCCCACAAGTTAGATCCGATTAAATTGAAGTGAGTTAGGAGGCTTACTCAATTTTGCTCGGCTTTTTTTAATTGAAGAGTTGAAAAAACGAAATACTTCAAAAGAAGAAATACAAATCCAGCGACAACAATAATGGATAGAGCTTGGATAGCCTGGTGAGGGTAGTGAAGCTTATCCACGAATACAAACAACATCAAAAAATTGACTAGATATCCTAATGCATAGGTCAAAGCATAACGCAATGCAGTGAACGCGCTCATTTTCTTATCCGAAAACACGTATTTTCCATGCCCCACATAAGCTATTACTGCACCTATTGGATAGAAAAGAGTAATGGCGACTTTTGGATCCAGCCAGAAAAAGGTTACAAATAAATAAAGCACGTAGCCTAGAAGATTATGCAATAGACCAACGATCCCGTAACGTAGCATCTGATAAAAAATGGGAAATTTTAAAAATAGGGGCTGTTGACATTTGAACCCCGATGTCGACTTACCGCGGTTTATCCGCGGTATCCAGGAGATGCTCATGTCAGGAACATATTTCGTCATATAAATCACTCCATCTTGGATTAATCTCTTCGATTAAATTAAGTTTCCATTTTCTGCACCAATTTTTAAAACGCGCTTCAAGTCTTGCAGCCTCTAACTAAATAGGTACTATGAATCTCGTAATAGACCAGCATATGTACATTATATCTTGCTGTAAAGCGGCTGGGGATCACATGATTTTTATGTTCCCAGACTCGTTTGATAAGATCAGATGTTGACCCCACATACAGTGTGCCATTTCGTTTGCCGGCTAAAATATATACATAAGATGCTTTCATACCGATTCCTTGAGATGAACAGTCACCTACCCTAATAGGGCATGTTGAGTATTGGACTAGAGGGGGATTATATCCATAAATTATAGATAATTCACATAGGCAACCATAGATATGAACAGGCCATAGCGAGCATGGAGGCGTAATTTTTTTTCAATTTGTCATATCGTGTTGCAATCGCTCGAAAGTGCTTGAGCCGCGCAAAAACTAGGAGTTTGCTTTCATTAGTCAATATTGACTCATTATGAATTTTTGATAAATAAATAGATTTGATTTTTCTCGAGACATCTCCTGGATACCGCGGATAAACCCTGAGAGATGGTCACAAAATGTGTCTATAAGCAATTGAAAAACCGAGAGAAGCCTCATTAGGGTTAAATTTTGTGAGGATTCTCTCAGGGATAAACCGCGGTAAGTCGACATCGAGGTTTCAAATGTCAACAGCCCCTAATGACTTCATTTTAAATTTGAAAAAGCAACCGTTGCCTATCCACTTTCCCGTTGGGACTGATGGGCAATCCCTGTTGAACGACAATCCGACTAGGAATCATGTATTCAGGTAGTAAGTTGGATAAGGCCTCTAATACCTGTTGTTCAAGTATTGTTTCTGTACTGGCAACAAAACCAATGAGTTTCCCATAAGCCACACTGACACGATGATAAACAACAGCAGCCTGATAAATGTGTGGTAGTTTTACCAGGGCTTGTTCTATTTCTTCCAATTCAATTCGGTACCCCATGTGCTTTATCTGATTGTCCTTACGACCTACAAAATAAAGAATGCCATCCAGTTCTTTAACCAAATCACCCGTTTTATACATGCGTTTCATAAAACGTTTTGATTCCTTAAGGGTAATAAAAGAATTTGCTGTTCGTTCTGATTCGTTAAAATACCCAGCTCCTACATTCGGACCGATGAGACACAGTTCGCCATGATTCGTTTCTTTTTCCTGTTCATCCAAAATGAGATAATCAAAATTCGGATTTAGAGTCCCCAATGGCGGTAAACCATCCAACTTTGTAAAATCTTTTTCACTTAACGCGTAGGCACTGCAAATGCATGTGCACTCTGTGGGACCGTATACATTCACCAGAGATGCCTGTGCGGCAAAGGATTGGTAAAGTTTTTGCAACTCCATTTTGGGATAGCCTTCTCCTCCAAAAACAATATTACGTAACTTGGGTAAAGCCTGGGTGGTCATGGCCTTCATGGTCATTAAATAAATCAGCAAAGAAGGGACTGAAAACCAAATCGTGCAATTCATTTTGCCGACAAAATCCACTAAGTCGTATGGTTTTGATAACAATGATCGAGACACGGGACTCAAGGATGCTCCAGAAAACAAGGCCACATAAAAATCAAATACGGAATTATCAAAATACAAGGGACTTAATTGAGCAAAATTATCTTGCGGTTGGATTTGAAAAAAATGTTGACCCCAAGCAATTAAATGAAGCACGTTTTGATGTGTGATAGCAACACCCTTTGGTATACCTGTGGATCCCGAGGTAAACATGAGATAGGCAATGCTTGAACCATCAATTTGTCGCATCCATTGCAGCTGTTTTTCACGATCACTTGATGACACTAAGGGAAGTGTCTGAAGCTTAATCTCCGTCACTTGGCAATTCGTCCTAGTCGCTAGATCATCCATGGATTGACTGTAAATCGGATCATCGAAAAAAAGAAATGTGGAGTTACTTAATTGAATAATACTTGAATTTCTAGAAGCAGGTGCATGGACATCAATATTCACATAAGGGATACCCAGTCTTAGAGCAGCTAACATGAGGG
Organism: uncultured Gammaproteobacteria bacterium; assembly: GCA_963785145.1. Lineage (GTDB taxonomy): Bacteria > Pseudomonadota > Gammaproteobacteria > Legionellales > Legionellaceae > Legionella. The sequence continues at coordinate 6,774 of CAWAUF010000021.1, forward strand.
CATAGGTGAGAATGCCTTTATTGCTTGCAATGACAATGACCTCACCCCGTTGAAGCCCACTGTTTATCAATACCTTCGCCAAACATTCAACATATTCAATCAATTGTTCATAAAAGATGGAATTTTCAGAGTTTCGAATGGCGACGTGTTTTGCATGCTTTTTAGCAACTTCCTCAAATGCCATTCCTAAATTATAATGGTATTGGTTCATTCTGTTTAAACTTCTTACTTGTTTATTGTGAAAAATAAGTAGGGTTCATTGAGTGCTGTAAAACCCACCGACTTACAAAGATTCATTGAGCCAAGATTGTTCGTAAAACAATCCCATAGAGGAGATAATTTTAATTCAAAACAACGATGAATAAAGCGATTAACTGCCTGCTTACCAAGCCCTAAATGCCTGTACTCAGGTGAGGTCAACACATCGATTTCCATACAATGATTCGCTTGCGCCGCTGAGTAACAAATTGCAGCAGGCTCACCAAGGTATTTCACAACGATTGCCTGGGATTTTAAGATGAAATCAGAGCCATTTCTCCAAAATCGCGTCACGAGATTGAATTTTTTATCAACAGTTGAAACATTATCCTTATCAACCATTCCAAAACTGATTTTTTCGTCCAATGGCTGAACCTTATCTTGAAGACTCGGGAACAAAAAACGCTGGCGTGTTGTGCATAAAGATTCATACTGTGATTTGAGCAAAAATGGAGAAACGCAGGGTGCATAAAGACGAACTTTGTTCGCATGAAATTGTTTTTCAACAAATAAATACGTTTCAAGTTTGCGTTCAAACTCCTGGTCGTTTTTTTCACCAAAAATCTGCGCAAAGCCAAAGGCATGTTCAACGTATACTTGGGTCGGCCTATGAATATCATTGGCATAGACAAAACCGTCTTGTTCATCCAATAGAACGGAAGCAATCAAAGGAAAAAAAAATGGATTTGCAAGATACTGATCGTATATTTTTGGATATTGCTTTTTATCTATTTGCATCATTTATAAAGTCAATCCACCGTTAACATCCAATATGACGCCATTCATGAAATCATTGGTAATCAGCGAAACTACCGCTTGTGCCACATTGAAGGATTGTCCAAGTCTACGAAGGGGGGTATTGGTTTCGATGTGCTTGAGGATGGATGCATTCAGAGCCTTGCGCGTTGACTCCAGATCTATGAAACCAGGAGCCACGGCATTGCAACGAATACCCAGTTTACCGAGTTCCTTAGATAAAGTAATGGTCATGGCATTTACTCCAGCTTTCGCAGCTGAATAGGCAATTTGACCTTCATTGCCGGACGCACTGATGGAGCTAATGTTCACGATTGAGCCTTTTGTTCGCGACAAGACCATTTGTTCCACAACCGCTGAAGTCATAATAAAAACCGTATCCAAATTAGCGACAATGCATTTACGAAAGGAGTCATAATCATGCATTAGGTTAGGTGCCTTCATGATATTCACCATAGGTTCGCTATAAATTATACCGGCGTTATTGACCAAGACATCAATGCGCTGATGGTGCTTGATTATTCTTTGAATTGTATGTTTTACTTGCTCGGGTTCTGTGATGTCTATGGAATAACCTTCTAAAGATTCAGGCAGCGCAGTCAATGCTTGAGTATCCAAATCCGCGATTAGGACTGTTGATCCACAGTCGTACAAGTAATTGGCAATGGCCAAACCCAGTCCCTTAGCTCCCCCAGTAACCAATGCGACTGAACCTTTAAGCTCCAATGCTCACACCCTTATTTGCAAGTACATCGATGATGTTTCCGACAGTAGTCATTTTGATGATCTCTTGTATTTCCAAGGTAATGTTAAATTCACGTTCCAATGAGATTACTAAATCCATTTGCTTTAGTGAATCCCAGTTTCCTAAATTCTCTTGACTCAATTCAACCACTATTTGATCATCACGCAAATTAAAAACCTGAGCCAACACAGAAATCAATTGTTTATTCATTCAAATTAAACTCCAAAATACTTAATGTAATCTTCAGAAGAGTATCGCAGCTCTTCTGCAGATCGTGCCAGATGAACACTCCCTGCCTTTGTGTTTTTGGTAATCAGCGCTCCGGCCCCGATAATGCAATTCTCTCCCACAACCACCTCATCTACAACTGTGGCATTTACTCCTATAAAAGTATTCGATTTGATTTGCACATGACCCGCAATGACCGCCCCTGAAGCCAACCAACAGTTTTCTGCAACACTGGAATGATGAGCCAGAATGACCTGAGTCCAGAATCATGCTGTTAGCTCCCACTCGAGCATGTGGCTCTATGACTGCATTTGGTAAAATAACACAACCCTCACCCAAAGGATGATGAGTATAGACCTTAGCATCCTTATGAACGTAAGATTCCATTTTGTAGCCAAATGATTTAAGACGATTAAAAAGGGTTTCACGAACCCGATTTAAGGAATGGTATCCAATGGCCATGATGACCTCATGGTCTTGTGGCTTATACAAATCACAAATACGGGAGATGGGAATTGTTTCTATGCCCTCGATACCTCCTGTTCCAACAAAATCATCCTCGACGGTGAGTCCCATCACTTGATATCGAGAGTCTTTTGCTAAATACCCATAGAGTATATTGGCGGCAATCGCATTGCCTGCTAAAAGGATTTTTTTCATGACTGCCTCGCTAATACTGCCAAACCAAAGCCTGTTTTTCCATATTCATTTCCATTATAAAGCATGTAAAATTTGTTTTTGTGTTCAAACACATAAGGATAACAAATCATCCCACTGTCCCATCCATCTGGAGAAACGTCTATGCCAGCTATTGCATCATTGCGATTCCAATCCACACCATTTACAGAGGATGCAAAGCCGATACGATAGCTATCAATGTGTTGCGTAGCACGATGGGCAAACCACATGTAATATCTGCCCTCATTGTAATAAACACTGGGACGGCCAAAAGCATACTCGTATTCATCAGCAAAAGGAATGCACATGCCAGGATCGCAGACCCAATCCACACCATCTGTGGATGTAGCGTGGTGGATGCCGTAATGATGATGCCAACCTTGCTCACGTTTTTCCCAATTGACTCCCGAATTATACCAAGTATGCCAGATTCCATTCTGGACATGAAAAGCAGTCGCGGCAGCGAATAAAGGATTGTGCTTATCGCGTCCTAGAACCGGGCCTAAAAATTCTTTTTCTAAAGTAAGTGAGTCTGGCTCCAATATGGCCCTACCAGTGTCACAAATCCATAATTGATCGGGTAAATTTTGCCAACCCACGTAATATAAATAATGTTGATTATTCTGTTTCACAAAACAGACGCTGATTACACCATCGCAATCAAAATAACCTGGTTTTCCTGGAATAAGTGCTAATTTTGGAGTACCAGTAAGCAACAAAAGATCATCGGATACAGTAGCATAAGACAAAAACACATGAGAACGACGATTTAAATCACGGCAGGTGAAGGCGACGATGAAAGTATCCCCTTGATAATGGATGGCACAAGGGTGAGAGCCATGCGTATACTCTGCCATATTGGGCGCAAACACCAAACCCTGTTTTTTCCAGGGAAAGGGAACATCATTTTGGACATAATCCTCCATCTATTCTCCCAAAATCAATTAATCAAGTTCAGTGCTGAGCAATTGTTCCAAGTATTGCACTCTGCTTATGCCCTTTTTTTCAGCCATTGCGTAGACTTTATCTCTCAAAACAGGATTTACGCCTTCGAGTTGACCCAGATAACGAGAACGAATACTTCCTCCTCGCTTACCAATATGAGGTATGTCTAAATTAATGTCTGGAGGAACCTTTGCTGCATTGAATTCAATCACATAAAAACAATGGCTTAATTCCCAGGATAATTTAACGGATTTAGCATATTCTGGTAGCAAAGATAAGGGGGCATCGTAAGCATACAAGGGATTGTTTTTAATGAGCATTTTACCTAATTCAGTCTCTTTTAACCAAGGAGCAATGCCTTCATCGCAAATCAGTACCTTTCCTTCTGGCCTCACGACACGATGCATTTCAAAAATGCCTTGTCGGCAATTTGAGAATAAATTAAGTCCACCGAAATGATAAGCCGCATCAAAAAAATCATCCGCAAAGGGCAGATTGGTTGCATCACTTGCAGAAAAAAATACATTGACGCCGGTGGTTTGAATGGATTTATAGGTTTCGACACCAACCATCAACATCTGCTTGGAGATGTCTTGAGCGTATATGGTTCCATTTCCTTCCAAACTTTGTATTACGAAAGGCAAATCATGACCTGAACCTACCCCTGTAACCAATACCTTTTGTCCCTTAGACAATTCTAGGCGAGAGACCAAATTCTGCCTTAGGGTGGATTCATCGGTTTTGAAGGTTTGGAATACCCATTGAAAGGCATTGTCATGAATCAAAGCTGCGTTTTCTTGTGAATATTCATTTGCATTGATTTCTTCGCAAGCAAATACTGGAACCTGAGTACCTTGAATGTAAGGGAAAAAATGTCCATTTGGACAATGCAATCCTGTTTCATCCTCTTTTAACCTCAGGCGCTGACAACCTGTATCCGTACAATAATAGTGTGGATCTGTTTTCATGTATCATCCTTTTTGTTGGACTTTGGACGAAAGACATGAAAAAAACCTCATGTCTTTCGTCCAAATTATTAAACCTACCATTTAATTGGGGGTTTGAGATGAGTGACTTACATTCTCAAACCCTCGATTAATTCATGCATCAATGCCTCATGATTAAATAATCTCAGCACTACATGCTTGTACCTTTTCTTGGATAAAACAACACGAGTCTTTTCTCATGTTGTTTTATCCAATGTCCAATTTTTGGCAGACTACCCAAAACACTCGTTCGTTGATGCCGAAATAATCATTATCGGCAGAACCAAAAGAAAAATTTTTAAACTTAAAAGAAAAAAAAGCTTCGATTTCCTTTATATTGGAAAAGGCCTGAAGTCTATATCCCTTGCGATTGTTATATGGATCCTTTGCTACACGCAATGTCCCATCGGAAAGTTCTTGAGCCTGTTTAAATATGTAGGAGTTTTTATTGGCTACAGAAGCAATCAAATAGCCATTCTTTTTCAGGACTCTGGCATATTCATTTAAGTTATCCAGTAAGGTTTCCCCTTCATCGCAATAATAACAACAATGGCTGGCTAAAATATAATCGAATTCGTCGTTGTCAAAAGGCATCTTACTGTTTCTGCCGACACGCAGATCGGCTGTGTGGCCTAGTTCGGTGAGACGTAATTGAGTTTGTTCTACAATCCCTTTTGTAATTTCAACACCGCTGACCGCCAACCCTAAATCGCATAATAGAACCGTGTTGCGACCATCTCCAAAACCAATATCTAAGATGCGATTACCTGGTAAAGGTTTCTTAAATTCCAGACCAGGGTAACTGGCCAGAAATGTACGAACGACAAATTCCGTAGGGTATACTTTAGAACTTGAACGTGCAGCATAATGTTGTTCGTATTGGTGGTTAATATCACTCATTGGATTGGCCATATACATTCCTAATAATTGCGTAGGGACGCTGTTTGGTTTCGGTAAATATTTTTGCTAAATAAATGCCAATGATACCAAGAAAGGAGATAATCATGCCACCCAATATCCACAGAGAGACCATAATCGAAGTCCATCCTTGAACCGTTTTTTCCATAAAAAAATGACCGATGATCAAATGCAGTGCGTACATCAAAGCAATAAAAAAAACCAATATTCCACAAAAGAATATCATTCTGAGTGGGACAACACTGAATGAGGTGATTGCATTGGCCAGATGAACCAGTTTTTTAAAGAGTCCATAGGTGGTGCTGTTTTTACTCATCTTCTGAACAAAATGTGGGATTTGTTTGAACCCCGTGATAACCCATAAACAAGAGATGACTGACTCGACTTCTTTGTGGTTTAAAAAGGCATCGACGTAACGACGCGACATAAGTCGTGCAGTAGTGATGTTTTTAGGGTGTTTGATGTTTAATAAACGATTTAAAAGAGCATAATAAAGGGTACCACTCCATCTTTCGAACCAAGCGCCTTTGCGGTTTTTTTGTACCCCGTAGACTACATCCGCTTGTTGTAAAGTCATTTCTTCAGAAAACGGAATAAGCCATTCCGGCTCTTCTTCTAAATCGCTGTCAATTAAAAAAACGTTAGCACCTCTAGAATACTCAAGCCCAATTTTCATCGCATTATGATGACCAAAATTCCGCGACAGATCGATGACAAGGACATGAGAGTCACGTTTGCTCAGTTCCACCGCAAGTTCAAGACTATCATCTGGTGAACCATCATTTACTAAAATGAATTCATAATCCTCCCCTGCAAATTGCTGTGCCACTGCAGTCATTCGGTTATGGAATTCTACAATATAGTTTTTTGAATAGTATAAAGTTGCAACAACTGAAAGTTTCATCAGGATAGGAATCTCATATAATGGAATGAATTTTTACCACAATTAAATAATAAATCCAAAATACTGACTTCGTGAATGAATCCCTTCCAAAGTTGGGGATATTCCGGATAGCCTGCATAATCAAACCAGGTTAGTTTGATGTTTTTGTCTTTAAATAAAGTGTCATCTATGTAATTTTTAGCAGCAGGTCCAGAAATATATTGCGTACCCTCTGCCCTAATACACAAATCGACCAAACGTTGGGTTTTACCCTCAGATAATACATAATCCGACGAACTTCGAATGATCGTGTTGATGTTCAGATACCTGCATACAGCCTCTAAATAGGCTCGATTTAATTCACTAAGATGGGTATAAGAATGAGTTAGATAAAAAGGCTCAAGCCAAATGGCTATTTCATCAAAACAAGCTGCTCTTCGATAGTTTTGCGTCAGTGCCTTCCAATGGGATTTAGCCCAATCACTGCCCTCAATGAGGGTATCTTTGATCTTTTGATAATAATTGCCTTTTACTTTCACGGGTATAGTGAGCCATTGAGTCCCATGAGGGGTTTTGATTTGATTTCTGTTACGCCAGTCGCGTCTTGTGTATTGCATGTCATCGTATAAAATGAATTCGTCCACTGCAGCAATTAAGTCAAAATACCCTTTCCAGGGTATGTAATTTGATTGAGAAATTGCTATTTTTTTCATTTTAATGGACTCCCGCCCTATCCAAGGCCACAGGTATTGTACAGCAAGGGTATAATCCTTTTTTATCTCAAAGTCAAAATTATTCAACTGCTTAGATTCGTGATTTTCATTAGAAAAAATTATCAAGTACTCTCTATACAAGATTTCTTAGGCAGATATAATCAGCACTCAAATTAAGATTGTGATACCTATGAAAATTCTCATAACCGGCGGTGCAGGCTTTATTGGTTCAGCGCTTATTCGTTATTTAATTAAAAACACCGATGTTAGTATCATCAACGTCGATAAATTAACCTATGCGGGTCATTTAAGGACTTTAGAAGAAGTCAGCTCGAGTCCTCGTTATCATTTTGAGCAATGCGATATCTGTTCGGCAAATGAGATTCAGAACATTTTTATGAATCACCAGCCTGATGCAATCATGCACCTTGCCGCTGAAACTCACGTCGATCGCTCGATTAATAGCCCCAATGAATTCATTCAAACAAATGTGTGCGGTACCTTTAATTTGCTGCAACAAGCCTTAGCTTATTGGCAATCATTGGCTGAGACTAGACGACTGCTATTTCGTTTCCATCACATTTCAACCGATGAAGTATTTGGTGATCTTCAAAATTCTTCCAATTTTTTCACTGAAAACACAGCGTATGCACCTAGTTCTCCTTATTCTGCGAGCAAAGCAAGTGCTGATCACTTAGTCCGAGCCTGGCATAAAACCTATGGCCTACCCATACTAATCACAAATTGTTCAAACAATTACGGTCCTTTTCAAAACTCTGAAAAGTTAATTCCCTTTATGATTCTCAATGCCTTAACTGAAAAGCCATTAACCATTTATGGAGATGGCAAGCAAGTGCGCGATTGGCTTTATGTGGATGATCACGTTCGAGCCTTGTATTGTGTATTAACAAAAGGACGAGTTGGAGAAACGTATAACATCGGAGCAGACACTCAAAAAGAAAACATAGAAGTAGTGGACTTGATTTGCGACTTGTTAGAACAAATGTATCCTCAAAAGTCCATACAAAAAATACCTTATAAAGATTTAATCAAACACATTGAAGACAGGAAAGGTCATGATACACGCTATGCGATTGATGCATCCAAAATTAAAAACGAACTCGGATGGTCTCCTGTGGAAAATTTTGAATCCGGAATGCAAAAAACCATTCAATGGTATATCAATAATCAAGCATGGATGATTTAATTCCTTGCCCCACTCTTTATACTTCACGCGGGCAGAATTTGCGGTTTTTTGGCCAGGTGATTTTTAAATGGATAACAAATGAGCGAAACAATGGATTTTTTTTCTAATCACAAACAACCCCAACGAACAAAAGGCATTATTTTAGCCGGTGGTTCAGGCTCTCGACTTTACCCCTTAACCAAAGGCATATCCAAACACTTATTATCCGTCTACGATAAACCCATGATCTATTACCCCTTGTCAGTATTGATGTTGGCTGGAATTCGTGAAATTCTCATCATCACTACACCTGAAGATGAATTGTCCTTCAAACGACTTCTGGGTAGTGGCGAGTCTTTTGGAGTCAACTTGAGCTATGCCATACAACCCAATCCCAATGGTTTAGCTGAGGCATTTATCATCGGAGAGGAATTCATTGCCGACGATTCCGTTTGTCTTATATTGGGCGATAATATTTTTTATGGCCAAGGCCTGACACCCAAATTACAAACGGTAGTAGCCCGCGAACAAGGAGCAACTATTTTTAGTTATAGAGTAAAAGATCCGGAGCGGTTTGGTGTAGTTGCCTTTAATGACCAATTGCAGGTTATTTCAATACAGGAAAAACCCGCAAATCCTCAATCGAATTATGCAATAACCGGTCTTTATTTTTATGACAACCAAGTGGTGGAGATTGCAAAAAGGGTTAAACCCTCTCATAGGGGTGAATTGGAAATCACCTGCATTAATCAAATCTATCTGGAATTAGGACAATTAGAAGTCGAATTGCTTGGGCGCGGTTTTGCCTGGTTGGATACCGGAACTCATGAAAGTTTACTCGAAGCAAGCATGTTTGTTCAAACCATAGAACATAGACAGGGCTTGAAAGTGGCTTGTTTGGAAGAAATAGCTTACTTAAACGGTTGGATCTCCAGTCAGGACATTCATTCAATTGGTAATAAGTTAAGCAAGAATGACTACGGTCAATATTTATTATCCTTGATTGATAACTCCAATGATTTTATTTAATAAGCCAGCACATACCGGTTTTGAAGAAGAACATGTTTTAGCTGCCATCCACAGCGGTAAGCTGTGTGGGGATGGAAAGTATACTCGACTGTGTCAAAATTGGTTTGAACAGCGTTTTGCTTGTAAAAAGGTCTTACTTACCCCTTCCTGTACCGGAGCCTTGGAGTTAGCGGCCTTACTTATAAACATTGAACCCGGTGATGAAGTCATCATGCCCAGTTACACTTTTGTAAGTACGGCAAATGCCTTTGCCCTCCGTGGTGCCCGAATCGTTTTCGTGGATATACGGCCTGATACCATGAACATGGATGAAATGCAAATTGAAAAAGCCATCACGGATAAAACAAAAGCCATCGTTCCGGTCCATTACGCAGGCATATCTTGCGAAATGGACCGTATCATGGCCATTGCCAATAAGCATCGTGTCTATGTGATTGAAGACGCAGCACAATCCGTCATGTCTTCCTATGATAACCGTTTTCTAGGTACCTTGGGTCATTTGGGCTGTTATAGTTTTCATGAAACCAAGAATTATACCTCCGGTGGCGAGGGCGGCGCACTTTTGATTAACGACGAACAATTCATTCAACGTGCCGAAATCATTCGTGAAAAAGGAACGGACCGATCTCAATTTTTAAGAAATCAAGTGGATAAATACACATGGCGGGACATAGGCTCCAGTTTTCTTGCCAGTGAAATTCAAGCGGCCTATTTATTCTCACAGTTGCAGCATGCTGAGATCATCAACAAAAAACGTTTAAGGCTTTGGAACCATTATCACACTGAGCTCAATAAACTGGCCTTAGAAGAAAAAATAATACAACCTCATGTCCCTGAAAAATGCATTCATAATGCGCACATGTATTATATTAAATTGGCTTCATTTCAAATGCGTAACCAATTTATAGACCACATGAAAAAAAACCAAATTCAAACACCCTTTCATTATGTGCCTTTGCATTCTAGCGAATCCGGTAAGAAATTTGGGATATTTTCCGGGAAGATCGGTATACGAGCACAGAAAGTGATAAACTGGTTCGCCTGCCTTTGTGGTATAATTTAGAAGCCTCCGAGCAAACAAAAGTCATTGATCAAATGCATGACTTTTTTTAGGAATCTAGAGCAGCATATGATTTAAATTTACGCAGCTAAATTCATGGTGATGTGTAAAGTGGAATAAATGCCAAAAACGTGCGTTTCAAAAAATAGCTATTAAGATCAAAAGGTATTCAAAGATGCGGCGAGATTAAAATTTTATCAAATTGTTTGATGTAATTTGCAATAAAACTGCACAAGAATTTGCAGCAATTTGCTGAAACGCACGTTTTTGGCATTTCTTCCAAAGGACCCTTTACATGGCCAGGAAGCCATGTTGCAAGCTTTAAAATACTATGTCGAAACACCACCGCCCTAATTCACTTTGATTTTCAGTGTGTACACTTTCATTTCCCATGACAATTTTTAAATTTCCTTTTGCTGCCACAAGGACAATCCATATTCCGAGACACCAGTGTCCCATTATAGGTTGGAACCAAAGTCTTACCATTCACGTAATACCATCGCCCCTCATCGAGTAAAAACTCACTGTTTTCATGCATGGATTGAAGTCGAGTACCCTTCAAGAAAATGGCCTCAAATTCGACATATCCCTTGCTTGTGTTTTCCATGGCAGAATGAATCACCTGAAGCCCAATCCAATGAATTTTTTTTGCCCAATTGGACGCTTCGGTTTCTTGAAAGCCAACCAAGGCCATGCCGCGCATGGTTTTTTTGATGTAATTCGTATTGGCTTGAGTATAAGCCGTGTATCGAGAACGCATTAGTTCTTCCGGTGTCTGTGGAATTTGTTTGTCTTGAATGAAGGGCTGGCAACAAGACGCATAACTTTTGTGTGAATCACAGGGACATTGAACCATAACAGCTTACCTTTATTTTTGAGCTGGAGGAATACCAGCATTTATACCACCAATGAGATATTTAACGGAAGAAAAGCCTGCTTGAAGCAATAATTTCAATGCCTCTATACTTCTGGTACCGGTTTGACAATATAAAACAATCTCCTGGCTTTTGTTAAATTCATGAAGACGATGAGTTAACTCGGGTAAAGGCACCCCTTTTCCGCCTATGTTATAAGCGATATGTTCTGCATAAGAACGCACATCAATTAAAACCACCTTGCGCTCATTTAAAAGCGCAAACAGATGAGACCAGGTGATGGAATAATGGGTGACGCTTTGACAAGTTGCAGGATAAACCAGCTCGTCCAAGGGAAGTTGATGACCGCATAATAAACAGTCAGGATTCAGAGTCAATTCAATTTCTTTAAAACTCATTTTCAAAAGATCCACCATCAACAATCGTTTTTCTAAGGAATGCCCTATTCCCAAAAACCATTTCAAGATCTCCGACGCTTGAATGGTGCCCAGCAATCCTGGCAGCACACCCAATACTCCACCGGCATCACAGCTTGCTCTGCTGGCAGGATCGGGGGGATTGGGAAACAAACAGCGTAGACAAGGCCCTTGTTTGGAATTAAATAAGGTGCAGTAACCCTGAAATTGAGAGATGCTGGCATAGGCATAGGGTTTTCTTTGTTGGAAACACACATCATGAATTAAATAATTGGTGTAAAAATTATCGGTGCAATCCGCTACCATGTCGTATTGATGAATAAGTTGGTTGGCATTGTTCTTAGTAAGTCTTTCAGAATAGGCCTCCACTTGGATCTGCGGATTCAGTGCTTGCATGTGCTCTAAAGCGCAAACCGTTTTTGCAAGCGCTGTCTGCGAAGATTTATAAAGCACTTGTCTGTGTAAGTTACTCAACTCCACCACATCACCGTCCACTATGCCGATTCGACCAACTCCGGCAGCCGTTAAGTACTGCAATAAAGACGATCCCAAACCGCCTAAACCCACACAAAGCAGACTGGCTTTTTTCAGTTTTTCTTGACCTTCTACGCCTACCTCCTTCAAATGAATTTGTCGCGAATACCGGCATAATTCTTGGGGGAAAGACTGTGATCAAACATGACTGTGCTCCTTGATAATTTTTAAAAATTCAAGGGTTTGCTGGTTTGGATCGGCCGCTTTGGTGATGGCTGAAATGAGTGCTATTCCCTCCACACCGGTTGCTAAAACCGCTGGAAGTCGGTTTAAGTCAATTCCACCAATAGCCACCAAAGGATAGTTTAAGGTTTTACGCTG
>CAWAUF010000022.1:0-58055 GCA_963785145.1 uncultured Gammaproteobacteria bacterium
TGAAGCTTTCCTGCGTTCACCTTTTTGGCTACCGAAATCAGCCAAGGTTTGTTGGAATAGGTTTTACGCTGATAACCCCCAACTCCTTCATGATAAGCTAAATAAAGCGAATAAGCATCAGCTCGTGAAATCCCTGCCGTACGATAGGCTTCATTAGCATACCAGCCTACAAAATCCAATCCATCCGCAAAATTACATCTAGAGGTGATGATAGAACCGTTGGTTTGCTTGTACTTTTTCCAAGTAGAGGACAAGGCTTGGGTGTAGCCGTAGGCGGTGGAAGGTCTTCTCAATGGAATGACTTTTAATAATTTATGCCTTGGAGGACGAGCATGGGCATTGAATTTAGATTCCTGATGGATGATGGCCATTTGCACGGGTATTGGAATTTTCCAACGACGCTCCACGTCTTTTGCTGCCGCATACCACCCAGGATACTGCTTAAATATGGTGCAAATATCGTTTACATCCCGAGGAGGGGGGCGAGTGACACAAGCAGGTAGAAACAATAGGATGAACAAAAGAATAGAAAAGCCGATAATTTTCAGTTTAGCAACACAACGCATTAAAAACATAAGCAACCAAATGACGCCAAAAGCTTATGCTATCAAAATAATGACGCACAATCCAAGAAAAAAATTATTTGAAATCTTTGGTTACATCTGACTTGATTTTTTCTCATGATGACTATATTATTCGCAACCATTATTTACCTTACCCATTAATTACCTTACAACTCGATTGGAGTGGTCCATGCCTAAACAAGCCAATGATTGGAGAAGTCTTCGCAATCAAGCAGCAGACGTACAAAACAATCGCTCTTACGCGCAGATAATGCCAGAAATTTTAAGTGCACATCAAAAATTCATTGCCACTGGAAAAGGGGTAATGGATGGCCAAAAATGGTTTTACTCCTCTAAAATGAGCGACATTCATTTTCTCGAAACCCGAAAACATTATAAATTTTTAGCCACCTCCATGCTGCCAATTGGCTGCGGCTATGGCTTAGCTACTTTCGATTTTTTAAACTCTGGTCCTATCATTTGCTACAACCAAGACACACCCTACGTGGTTGGTTTTAACCGAGACGTCAATTCCACCGCGCACATTCATAAAATCACCCATGGCAAAAACAGTCCTTGGGTTATTGGTAATTGCATCAGTCAAAACGATGCCACTGAAGGTCCATCCGTAGGCAGAAAACCCGGCGAAAGCGTCTTACGCAGAAAAACATTAGGCTATGACATGTATCCCCTGGATTGGTTGGAAGGAAAGCAATTAAAAGACATTCCCATCCCGGATTTACTTGGCAAAATCTTTTTAAGCACTTACCTCGGCACGAATCAGAAAAAATACCTCCAATACTCGGTAGTAACCCCTGAAGGTATCTTGGTTGAAAACATACACACGGATTTGGAGGCACCCCATCCAGAGCCAGAAGCCAAAGTCGATGGGGTAGATGAGGTAAAAGATGAAGTGAAAGATTTGACCGAAGAGCAAATCTGGAATCAATTTGTAACTTTGTGTCAGGACTTAAAACTACCGGTCCCGGAAAAACTTCCTAAAGGCAAACCCTATCCAAAAAGCGATGTAGACATTGCTGATCTAAGTCCAATCAAAGAAGACATCATCAAAGTAACCACAAGAAACGGACACGTACGCGAAGGTGATGGCAACCGAGCCAAACCAAGAGATGCCGTTCATTTATACGAAAGCATGAGACGGCGTTGGATTCGCGTGATGCAATCCCCCAATAAACCCATCACCTATTACACAGCCGGTGGTAAAAAAAGATCCACAGCAGCCGATGTTCGCTTTTACAACCACCATCACAAACATTTTGGTTATCGATTAAAGCGCCGATCTTTAAAATACAGTGAAGTCTTCTTAGAGCCAAACCATTTAAGTCATATGTCTGGCAGTTTAAAAGACATGTCTCACCTCATCATAACCGAAGGAGTTATCAGTAAGGCCAGCATTGGTAATGCAATGTGGTCTGTGACCATGCAAAATCATATGCTTAGAAAGTATGGCAAATATTTGCCCATTCACATTTACGATCACACCAAAGGGATCCACATTCCTATTCCTGAAGCCAATTTAAAATTCTTATACATGCTTTGGAAGATCATGCCCTTATTAAATCAAGAACGCTTGGATGAAGACTTTTACTTTATGTTGGAAAAGGTCAACGATGTGAATCTTTATACGTCGCTGACCACGATTGAAGGGATGCAAAAAGCCTGTAAGATCATCATCAACTTGAACGTTTTAAGAGAAGCGATTCGTCTGAAAACCGATTTGGAATTGATTTTGGAATACGTCTCCCCTGATGTTCTAAATCAACTAAGCACCGGCGAACTCTTAAACTTAAAAGCCATGGCAAAAAACGACAAACAACCTCAAATGCTTACAGTTTTGAATGAAAAATTGAGTTTGAGCAAGCAGTTTGAATTCCAGCTCTTGATCGTAATTTTGCCCAAATGAAAGCGGTATTACCCAATTTATTCTCTCTCAGAACTAGTCAAACTAATCCCTGGATTGGAAACTTTAATACAAGAAGCGTTTGCTCTGAAAGATTACGTGTTCGTGAGTTTATTGGACAGCAAACTGGGTCGTTGGGGACAAAGCCGATTCGGAGCAGATCGCCTTCCACCCGCTCAACTCTGCAGCCCAAGAAGGCCGATGGGACGACGTCTTAGAAATTGCCTCTCACCGAGTCGAGACTTATTATCAAGGGAAATTGGTCAACGGCGGCCTAGGCAATGCCATGTTCGTTGCGGCACAACAAAATCAATGGGATATTGTCATTCGACTGATTACGGAATTCAAAATATCGGATTTCAGTTGGCGGAATAACCACAGCAATTATTTTGCACTTCACTACGCCGTTCAAGCCAACCGCTTGGATGTAGTCCAAGTGATGTTTGACAATGGTGCCGATGTCAATTTGTCAAAGCAATCCCAATGCGTCTATTCATCCCTTGCACCTAGCCTTTAATACCCCTAATGGTGGCAAAGTAGCTGCATTTTTGCTTGCAAAGGAGCGGGATTACACATCCCATCCAAGGGAGAAAGGCTGTCGGATCTGGACAAAGCGGTACCGGGATTTTGATCGCATCGAGCTTATCATTCGATACGCAAGCAATCCATTGACTAAAAAACAACTGAATAAGCTTTTACTGAAGTTGACTGAAAACCAAAATGCCGACCTTATAGTCGAACTGTTGGCCAAATATGGGGCTCAAATATCCCCAAAAACCAAAGACAGTGCAATCAAAATCGCTCAATCGCTGAAGGCGACTGCAAGTTTTAGAAGCCTTGTTGCCACAACCAGAAGAAAATGCCGCGGCAGCCTGTGCTACCGGCTCGAATCCATGTGCAAGATGAAAAGAATCGAGAATGAAGTTAAAAAACAAAAAATCAGTGAAAATGTCTATGCTTTTGCCAATAGGAACAAACTCAATCAAAATCATGCTGCGCCTAATTTCAAGTTGGATTCAAAAAGATTGTTCGATATCCTAATTTTTTAAACTTCATGCACTTTCTTGACCCCATTTCTCCTCACCGGCAAGGCGAGAAATGGGGTCCTTCTTTGGCTTGACACTCCATATTCATCCTATTGCCCAAACATTTAAACCAGTCTATAATAAAATTAAACCAGTAAAAATACTTAATTTATTACAAGAAAATAATCAAGCAAAAGTGCCACCCATATGGGCGTTTGGAAATCATTAATGTTGTATTAATCGCACAAAGTAAAGGGCGCGTGAAGGCACATATTGCAAATAACTTTAAATCGCCTTAAACGACCTCCCTATTTATCCAGATAACAGCGCAACGGATAGAATCCTTGATACAACCTATGAACTTGCTCATAAATTGCAAATAACTGCATATGATGCTAGTTAGTTAGAGTTGGCAGTTAGATAAAGGATAACTTTAGCTACCCTAGATCAAGATCTAATGAAAGCGGCTAAGAAAATTAAGGGTTGAATTATTAGAGTGACTGCTCCCGAACTCCTATGAAAAACCTACTTACCACGGCGCAGTAAAAATGAATCAATGACGATCGTTCCCCAGTTAAAAGGAGAATTCATGAGTGCTGTTTTAGTTTTTGACATCGAAACCATTCCCGATCTGGAAGGCGGGCGTAAATTGTATGATTTGCAGGGTTTATCCGATGAAGAAACGGTTCAAGCTCTGTTTGCATTGCGTCGTATGAAGACTGGGCATGATTTTCTTCCGCATTATTTGCAAAAAATCTGTGCCATTTCTTTGGTTATGAGTTCTGGATCACAATTTAAGGTCTGGTCTTTAGGCGATGAGACTGCCGATGAAAAAGAATTAATCCACCGTTTTTTTGCAGGAATAGACAAACACACGCCCACTTTGGTGAGTTGGAATGGCAGCGGATTTGATCTGCCAGTCTTGCATTACCGATCGCTGGTCCATGGCATCTCAGCTCCAACCTATTGGGAAGTGGGTGAAAATCAACAGCATTTTCGTTGGAACAATTACCTCAGCCGCTTTCATTATCGCCACATCGATCTCATGGATTTGATTGCAGGATACCAAAACAAAGCCTTCGCTCCTTTGGATGATATTTCCAGTCTCCTGGGTTTTCCTGGAAAAATGGGGATGAGTGGTTCTAAAGTGTGGGAACAGTACTTTCAGGGGAAGATAAAAAAGATTCCGTAACTATTGCGAAACCGACGTACTCAACACCTATTGCGTGTTCTTACGTCTTGAGTTGGTTCGTGGAGTCATCCAAGAGGAGGAATACCAAAAAGCCATAGAACAACTCAAACAATATTTGGATTCTGAACAAAAAAAATCACATTTACAAGAATTTTTACGCCACATGGCTTAAACTATGTAAACATTAGGCGTTGCAATTATGTATCTAAGGTCTTTGTATGTCAGAACCACTCATTCCCATCTCCAGAAAGACAGCACTTACTTTCGCTTGTTTTTTCGTCCTCTATGAATTTTTAACCTACATTGCCAATGACATGATTTTACCTGGAATGATACATGTGGTGGCGTCCTTTCATGCCCATGAATCTGCTGTGGCAACTTCTTTGACCATGTATGTTCTGGGTGGAGCCAGTTTACAAATCTTCCTGGGTCCCATTTCGGATGCTTATGGAAGAAGACCCATGATGTTGCTTGGTGCGTTTTTGTTTTTTATTTTTACCCTACTCATTGCTTTTTCAGGCAGCATGCATCAATTTTTATTGGCTCGTTTTTTTCAAGGCATGGGTTTGTGCTTCATCGGGGTAATCGGGTATGCCACCATTCAAGAGATATTCGCCGAAATGGATGCCATACGCCTGATAGCCCTAATGGCTAATGTGGCCATTCTAGCTCCCTTATTAGGACCTATTTTAGGTGCCCTCATCATCCATTATTATTCTTGGCGCTGGATTTTCATCATGATTGCCTTGGCAGCCCTGGTTACACTTTGGGGCTTATGGCGCTACATGCCTGAATCTTTAGTGGAATCGAATGGGGAAAGCTTGGTCAAAAAACCATTTTCAATTCAAACGGCATTGCAAAATTACAAAGCCTTGTTTACCGATAAAAGCTTTTGTTACAGTGCCATCGCCCTGGGTCTGATTGGTGTGCCTTGCTTGTCTTGGATAGCCCTTGCCCCCATCATCCTCATCAAACAAGGAAAACTGACTGTCATTCAATATGGGCTGTGGCAAATCCCCATCTTTGGGGCCACCATACTGGGCAACTGGACTTTACATAGCCTGACTTACAAATACCAATTAAAAACCATGATTACAACTGGGAGTATTTTGTTAACCCTGGGTACGGTTTTGTCGGCAATGCTTCCATACTTATATGGCAATCAATATCCATGGTTGATTCCCGGAATCCTAGTCTACTTTTTTGCACTGAGTTTGACTTCAGCGCCTTTGAATCGATATTGCCTTTTCATCACCCAGGTTAGCAAGGGCACTGCGTCGGCGGTGATAAGCTTGAACATCATGTTGATAGGGTCCATTGGCATTGAAGTGGCCAATTATTTTTACAATCACAGCAATCTTAACTTTGGACTCTTTTGCACTGCCACCATTTTTCTTGCCTTGTTGCTCATTGCATTGACTTTGAATCAGTCGAACCCGGATAAGACTCCTTGAGTAAAAACACCGATATGATCAAACTGGCAGCAAAACATAAGGGCAATACCATCAAGGCCACTTGATAGCCTTGCACACTGTAAACATGCACTCCATTGATGTTGGCATGCCAAGAGGTGGAGTGATGCAATATGGAGCCGACTAGAGGTTGGAATATCGCCCCTCCTATCAACACCGACAGATTATTAAAACCAGATGCGGTTCCAACCAGTTCGGGGGGATTGTTTTCTTTGACCACGGCAAAACTGACCGTTTGTCCACCAGCACCCAAACCGTAAATGAACAAAATTACCGGAGCCCAACTGTAAGATAAATTGGGCACATACAAGATGGTCAATGAGGCAAATAAGCCCAAAACGGAACTGATGATTAAAGCGATGCGGCGACTTTCAATCCTATCACTCAACCAACCCAATAAGGGACTTCCTATCCCAATACCCACCCAAATCAAACTGCACAACCCAGACGCAGCCATGACGGAAATGTTGTATTTGGTTTCAAGGAATGGCACTCCCCAAAGCGCTGCAAATACTGCGATTGGAGTCCATATGGCAAAAGCATAACCACCAATGCTCCAAGTATGCGCATGCCTGCAAACCGCTTGCAAACGTTTCCATTCCTCTCGAAGATAATGCTTGGGCAAGGTTTGTGTTTGTTGATGTGGAAAATCACGAATGTACACCCAAAAAAAACAGGCCAAAAGAAACCCAACTAAGGAAAGAATGAAACTAGCATTGCGCCAGCCCACGTGATTGATGAGAGAGGCCAAGGGCATTTCACCAAAAATAGCACCCACTGAACTCATCAATTGGGCCACTCCTGCCAAAATGGCAAAATAAGTGGGTGGAAACCAGCGGGATATTAAAACCAATACACCAATGAAGGAGAATGCAGATCCAACTCCTATCAGAAATCGACCAATACAGGCGGTAAAAATAGAATCCGTGGAGGCAAAAAAAGCGGAGCCTAAAGCACATAAGGCAATGGCAAAGGTCATTAATTTACGTGGGCCATAGCGATCAAATAAGACACCTGCCGGTAATTGAGTTGGTGCATAGGCATAAAAATAACAGGCGGAGATGAAGCCGAATCCTTCACCGGTAACACCAAACGTTTTCATCATAGAAGCAGCCATGACACTGGGTGCAACTTGCAGAATGAATTCGTATAAATAAAAAGAAGCGGCTAAAAAAAAGATAAAATAAGCAGCCGAAAGACTATTCGATGGCGTAGAATGAACACCCACGTTTTTTTTTGCTTTCAAATTGACTCCACTCAAGCATTTGGGCATCCATTTAAACTTATGGTCAATTCATTTGTCAATATGATTTTCACAAGAGTATGAAAATAATACCACATCCTACTGGTATATGGCCCCTAAAATCGCAGGTCCTTTGGATCCGGTAATGGAGGATAAGTCGATTGAGGCTTGGTTTAAGGTTTTAAATGCAAACCAAGAAAACATCATCGCCTCCAAAAAGTCTGGACTAAAACCCGCACTTGCAATGCTGGTTATCTCAACATTCGCAAGTAAAGTCGCTAAAGCCTTCATCAAAGCTTGGTTGTGAGTACCACCACCGCATAAATACACTTTTTTTATAAATGAATTGTTCAGCGAGGCTGCGATGGTTTGAGCAGTCAGAGCGACTAAGGTGGCTTGCACATCCACTGGTTTGTATTGCTGAATATGCCGCTCCAACCAAAGCAATGAAAAATATTCTTTGCCAATGCTTTTGGGTGCATCCAGGGCAAAATAAGGATCCCTTAATAAGTCCTCAAGTAAGTCCTGTATCACATAGCCTTCCTTTCCCCATGCCCCATGCTGATCGTACTGTTGTCCGTGATGTTTTTTAATCCATGCATCCATCAGACAATTGCCAGGGCCTGTGTCCCAGCCTTGTGGCGGGCGGTTAGGACTTAATAAGGTGAGATTGGCTATGCCACCTACGTTGACTATAGCCAAATCTTCAGCGGGATCTGAGAATAATTCTTGATGATAAATAGGAGCAAAGGGAGCTCCTTGGCCGCCATTGACTAGATCTTTGGTTCTAAAGTCCGCAATGACTGGAATGCCGGTTAATGCAGAAATCGTATGCCCACAGCCTAATTGCAAGGTATAAGGTATGCTGCAACGGGTATCATGACAGACTGTTTGACCGTGGCTGCCAATTGCCTTGATGTGTTGAGGAGAAATTTGGGCTGTTTGCAGCAGCTCATGAACTGCCCCTGCAAATTCTCTGCCGATTAAGGTATTCAACTGACAGAGTGAGGCTAAACTGGGGCGATTATCCATCAACAGTTTGTCCAGCAGATCTTTGACGTCATCGCTGTAAGCTTTGGTGATGCCACAAAGGAAGGCATTGTTCGGTTGTTGCACCAAAGCGGCATCAATGCCGTCCATGCTTGTTCCTGACATTAAACCCACGTATAAATCCATTGTTACCCCTTTGATCTTAAAAAACAACGATTGAAATTTTGGGTTGTTCTTTCTGCCACCTCTTCGTAAGGGATCCCACGCAGCTCAGCCAGAGCCATGGCTACGTATTTTACCAAAGCAGGATGGTTTTGTTTGCCGCGAAAGGGTACTGGAGCCAAGTAGGGAGAATCGGTTTCAATTAAAATTCTGTCCAGGGGAATTTTCCTTGCCACCTCGTGTAAAACGGTTGCATTTTTGAAGGTGAGAATTCCTGAAAATGAAATGTAAAAATTAAGATCCATGGCCCTTTGAGCTATATCCAAATTTTCTGAGAAACAATGCATCACCCCACCAATCTGCTGAGCATTCTCCTCTGCCATGAGTTTCAAGGTATCTTCTGCAGACTGCCTTGTATGAATGATAAGCGGCTTGGAACTCATCAATGCGGCTTTGATGTGTTCCCTAAACTGCAGGCGTTGGACGTTTTGCTCTTCTTCTGTAGTGGTCCGATAATAATCAAGGCCCGTTTCGCCAATGGCTATGCAGGCAGGATTTTTTGCCAAATCACATAAAATTGCCGCAGTCACAGGCGGGTCCATGGGACTATTCGGATGGACACCAACTGAAATGCTGATGTCAGGATAGGAAGCGGCCAAACGCTCCAATTCAGGATAATCGCTCAGTTCAATGCAGACGCATAAAAAATGCCCTACCTCATGTTCACGAGCACGGCTTAAGACTTCGGCCATGTTTTGATTGAATTCGCCCAGATCGATGCAATTCAAATGGCAATGGGAATCAACTAGCATAATATGCCTCAAAAGGAGTAATTATACTGCTTTGTAAAAAAATTGGGAATAGTCAGGTTCAATGTATAGCCATTAACATGCTTAAAGATAATGAGTCTTTAGATAAAATAAGTAGATTTACTGGATTGTCTCAAGATGAAATAATGAAACTGAAAATCAACTATAAGTCACGTTTTTTATTTTTAACAATTAGCGACACACAAGCTGTTTGCCTAAAAAGTATCCCTTGGCTGAGATAACATCGCTTTGTCTGCCAAATAACTTTCAATTTTAGCAAGTAAAAACGGATAGTTTGCTGCCATGAATTGAACACCGATACCAGCGGGTTTATTCTCTACTGCAGACATTGGGGTCACCCACACCACTTTTCCATCCACCTCATAAGGCTCAGGCTCGTTCATTAAGCGGATAATCAGCTTAACCTCGGAACTCAAAGGATGAGTTGAATGGGTGCGGATAAACAAGCCACCTCCGATTACAAAAGGCATATAGGCTAAATAAAGTGAAGTTTCATCCAAAAAGGAACAGGAAATCACGGGAATGTCCTTCATGAAAGCCCCTTTCTTGCCTGGGGTTGAAGAGGAACCTGTGTTATTAAAGAACAAAGAAAATTATCTAAAGCCAAGTTTTTGTTTAAATTCAAACGTTGATGCAATTGCTTTAACAAGGTGTTGATTGCATCCAAATGCTTAAAAATAGATAAAACATTCAGTACAGAAGACAATTGAAGCAATTGATCAGTGGCAGGGCCTGTGATTGGCCCTGGCACAAATTTCATACGCTGCAACTGAGCAAAAACCAAATACAAAAACCACAACAAGGCGTTGAATTCAAATGCCGTCCACTTTGTAGCGATGGCACAAGGATGCGCTTGGCCTTTCATCAGGGCGATTACATCGTCTAAGATGAGCTCGGCTTGATTTAAAAGCAAGGCACGCTCCCCTGCTTCAGAATCCTCTTCCTCCTGCTGATAAAGTGCGGCCAAACCCAACAGATTATGTGAATTCAACTCATCCCCTGATGAAAAATGCATCAGGCGGCATCGGCTTAACACCGTAGGTAAGATCGTACTTAATTGCTCGGCGATGAGGACAAACACCAGGTGAGCTGCAGGTTCTTCCAAAATTTTTAAAAGAGCATTCGCAGCCGCAACATTCATGCTGTCTGCCCTTTCAATGACGATGAGGCTATACCTGCCCCGTTGTGGAGTCAAATAGGCCGAATGTTGCAACTGACGAATTTGGTCTATTTTAATGACAGCACCGGTTTTTTCAGGTCTAATCCACTCCAGGTCCGGATGTTGAGTATCTGAAATCATGCGGCAATCCATGCATTCTTGACAGGGTTTTGCCGCGGCTTTCTCGTTTTGACAAAGAAGCAACTGACAGAGCTGGCTTGTGAAAGCGTTCAATCCACAATGCATGGGCCCAACAAACAACAGGGCCTGCGGCATTCGATTACGAAAACTAGCCTCCTGCAGGAGTTGCCATTGCGTTTGATGATTCATTGCTCGACTTGTTCCATGAAATGATTTAAGGCGTTTTCAATGGCTGCTTGCACTGCTTGCAAATCCAGCTTGGCATCGATTCGAACTATGTCCGGATCGGCTTGAAGTTGTTCCATGTAGCGATCATATACTCTGTAAAAAAAAGCGATGGATTGTTGTTCTATTCTATCAAACTGCCCTCTTAATCCGGCTCTTTGCATCCCTAATTCCGGACTGATGTCCAAATATAACGTCAGATCTGGCTTAAAACCTTGCAAACAAAAAGCAGACAATTGCTTGATCATGGCGTCATCAATCCCCCTTCCTCCACCTTGATAAGCCAGTGTAGACAATTCAAATCGATCGGCAATCACCCATTGTTCTTGTTTTAGGGCAGGCTTAATGACTTCTTCAAGCAATTGGATTCTGGCCGTATACAGCATGAGCAATTCACTTTTATCGTCTAAAACCTCGCTGTAGTCTGCGTTTTTAATCATGGCCCTTAGGGTTTCACCAATGGCCGTTCCACCCGGCTCCCTCACTTGGATGGATGGGAGGTTGCGTTCGGATAAGAACTGCGTCACCAAATCAACCGCCGTTGACTTACCAGCCCCTTCCAACCCTTCAATGACTATTAATTTTCCTACCATTAAGAGTCCTTATGCTGATATTGATTGATGGCTTGTCTTTGCTGAATATAGGTTTCAGAAAACTGGTGAGACCCATCGCCTTTGGCCACAAAATACAGAAATTTGGATGCTTGTGGCAAGGATGCGGCCAAAATAGCCTCTTTACCGACCATTGCTATCGGTGTTGGCGGCAACCCTCTGTATTTATAAGAATTGTAAGGCGAATCCACCTGCAAGTCATTGTGCGATAATTTGCCTTTGTAGGCACTTTCCAAGGCATAAATCACCGTTGGATCCATCTGCAAGGGCATGCCCTTCTTCAATCGGTTCACCAGCACCCCAGCAATGAGTTTTCGCTCTTGAGGCAAAGCACTTTCTTTTTCTATGATGGAGGCGGCAATGAGCAAATCATAGGGGGTTTTATAAGGTAGATTGGGAGAGCGCTGATTCCAACTTTGATTTAAAAATGCAATCAAAGCCCGATGTGCCTGTTCTAATAACGACTTGCTGGTGCTGCCTGCAGGATATTGATAGGTCTCAGCAAGCAACAAACCCTCGGCATTGCGGTGATCTTGTTGAATCAATGTCCAATCTTCCGGATGATATTCCAAATGAGCCGTTTGCATCAGATCTTGAGCGACTTTAAACTGAGTGGTCCCAGCAATAATGGTAAACGGATGAGTCAACACATCCCCAGCCACTACCCTATGCAATAACTGAACGGCAGATTCACCCGGCTTAATTTGATATATCCCTGCCTTTAATTGATGGGTTAAACCCTCTAAACGAATGGTTAAAAGAAATAAAAAACTGGAGTCTAAATATTTATTTTTTTTAAGATAATGGACAAACTCATGCGCAGAGGTTGCACGGCCAATTTGAATGATTGCGGGAGGATGGTTTAAGGGTATGATGGGAGCTAAAAACAAGCGGTAAGCATTCCAAAATACAATTAAAAAAGACAAAAAAAATGTGTAAGCAAAGAGAATTATCAGTTTTTTATGTCGCGACCATTTCATTTAAATTCGCTTAAACAACTAAGCTACCGTTTGTTCCACCAAAACCCAATGAATTACTTAATACATAATTGATCACTCTTTTTTGAGCCTTATGGGCACATAATTTAAATCACAACCTTCATCTGGATTATCCAAATTAATAGTTGGCGGAGCCATTTGATCGCTGAATCGCTAAAATACTAAAAATGGCTTCTACAGCGCCGGCTGCACCCAATAAATGTCCGGTCATGGATTTAGTAGAACTCACCGCTAAATCATAAGCATGTTCTTTAAATACTCGTTTAATTGCCTTTGTTTCATTTATATCATTAAGATAAGTGGAAGTACCATGGGCATTGATGTAATCGACTTGCTTGGCATCTGATGCCCGCATCGTCGATAGCAGCTTGCATCGCGCGCGAAGCGCCATCAGCATCTTCATCAGGCGCCGTAATATGATAAGCATCTCCTGACATCCCAAAGCCAACTAGTTCTGCATAAATTTTCGCCCCACGTGCTTTGGCATGTTCATATTCTTCCAAAACAAGAATACCTGCGCCTTCACCCATAACAAAACCATCTCTATCTTTATCCCAAGGCCTGGATGCTTTTTCAGGTTCATCATTACGTTTGGATAAGATCGTACAGCTGAAAATCCAGCTAAACATAGCGGCGTTAAAGTCATTTCTGCACCACCACAAACCATCACATCGGCATCACCATAAGCAATCATACGCCCAGCAAGACCGATATTATGGGTGCCTGTAGTACAAGCAGTAACTACAGAAATATTGGGTCCTTTCAGATTGATGTTTAATCGAAATTTGTCCAGCAACCATATTAATGATGCCTGCTGGAATAAAAAAAGGAGACACTTTACGTGGGCCACCAGACATGAGTTTATCCTGGTTATTGGTAATGGTTTGAATACCACCAATACCTGCACCAACAGCAACACCAGCACGACGGGACAAGGCTTCATCAATCATCAAACCAGAATCAAGCATTGCTTCATCAGCTGCTACCATACCATATTGAGTAAAAACATCCATTTTCCGAGCATCTTTAAGAGGTACGTGATTTTCGACATTAAAATTTTTGACTTTAGCCCAAATTTTGTTGAGTAATCAGTGGTATCAAAATCTTCTACCAGACCTACACCACTTACTCCAGCTAAAATATTTTGCCAAGTTTCCTCTACATTGAGACCAACTGGAGAAAGCATCCCCATACCCGTAACAACCACACGTCGCTTATTCAATGAAAGTACCCCGAAAAATACGTCATAGGATGTAGTCAGGCCCTTAGCCCAACGAGTTCCTTTTAAACTGCTATGTCACTGTTTACCACAAAAACTGAGGCTCAGCTTAGATCCCAAGCCCCACTGCCATTAAGTTAAGGATTTTGTCGAATTAAAAACGGATGTTGGGCCGAGACCCAACCTACTTTTTTTCTTAACTTAAAGAAATCATTCAAAATTAAACTTCTTCTTTGTTTAAATTAGATTCAATGTAATCAATTGCTTCTTGAATCGTAGTGATTTTTTCAGCTTTTTCATCAGGAATTTCTGTTTCAAATTCTTCTTCAAGAGCCATAACTAATTCCACAGTGTCTAAGAGAATCTGCTCCCAAATCATCAACAAATGATGCATCATTTTTTAATTCTTCTTCTTTAACGCCTAATTGTTCAACAACAATTTTACGTACACGATCTTCAACTGTACTCATAACTTAATTTTCCTCTTTCGATTGATAGAAATAACTAAAATACTGACGGGTAGTTTATTCAATTATACAGATAACGCAATGTGCATTTAATTCATGTACATACCGCCATTGACATGAATTGTTTCACCAGTAATATAGCTGGCACCATCTGATGCCAAAAAAACAACTGCATCTGCGATATCTTCGGCTTACCTAGTTTACGCAAAGGAATTCTTTTAAGCATTTCTTCTTTAACCATATCAGGCAAGGCAGCAGTCATATCCGTATCAATAAATCCCGGAGCAACCACATTGACCGTAATTCCCCTACTGCCAATTTCTTGAGCCAAAGACTTGGAAAAACCAATCAGACCCGCTTTTGCAGCAGTATAATTCACTTGACCTGAATTGCCACTGGAACCAACAACCGAACCAATATGAATGATACGACCCCAACGGGCTCTA
This sequence comes from uncultured Gammaproteobacteria bacterium, assembly GCA_963785145.1. GTDB lineage: Bacteria > Pseudomonadota > Gammaproteobacteria > Legionellales > Legionellaceae > Legionella. Next base: position 14,665 of record CAWAUF010000022.1, read on the forward strand.
AACATAGGCTTTAAACAGGCTTTGGTCATTCGATAGACTGCATTTAAATTGGTTTCTATGACTTTATACCACTCTTCATCATCCATACGCAATAATAAATTATCGCAGTGATTCCAGCATTATTGACTAATATAGAAGGACATTGTTCCAAATCGGTTAAATGAGACATTAAATCCTCAACTTGTTGAGGGTTATTGACATCCAGTTTCAGCCCCTTGCCCTTTAATCCTTCTTTTTCGAAACTGGCTAATGGAATCTGCACCCGAGTCCGTGGTGGCTGTTCCCAGCACGTAGGCACCATATTCGGCTAATTTTAAAGCAATGGCCTGGCCTATTCCGCGACTTGCGCCAGTAATAAGGCAATTTTACCCTTTAAATTACTCATCCTTCCTCTCAAAATGCTAAAGCAAAGCGTATTCCTTATAGCTTTATTCTAAGCTAATTGTATCATAAACACTAATGACATTTAAACTTTTATCAATTCTCTTAATCAACCCACTAATACCTTACCCGGCCCACATTCGATAATCAAGCCCTACCCCTTTACTTTAAACAGTTGAATTGTTTCCACCCAACGGACTGGGCTATACAATTGTTGTTTTAATTTAGCACGTATGTCCTCTGGAGATTGATAGATACTTAAATCCACATTACTGATGACCTTTACCGAGGGTTTATTAAACGGAGTTTGAGCTAAATTTTCTGCAAACTGTTCGGCTGCATGGATTAATAAAGGACAATGACAAGGAACGCAGACTGGAATTGTTTTAGCAAGTCTTGCGTCCGCATTTAAGGCGAGCTGTATTAGCATCTCAACGGCTGGAGTATGACCGGCAACCACAACTTGCCCTATGGCATTGTAATTAGCAGGGGTCACCACTTCATTCTTCAACAAGCCTGCTTACACAGATTTAAAACTTCTTCGTCGCTTAAACCTACGATTGCAGCCATTGCACCTTGCCCTAAGGGCACCGCATTTTGCATGACCTTGGCACGCGATTGGACCAATTTGACCGCATCGGTGAAGGTTAAGGCACTGGATGCAACCAAAGCCGCGTATTCACCTAAACTATGCCCTGCCATCAGCTCAGGATAGGGATTTGATGCTTGCATTAATAGTTTGATAAACAGCAAATCTGCAGTCAGCATAGCGACTTGGGTATATTCGGTTTGATTTAATTGTTCCTCTGGACCATGTAAAACCAATTCCATAGATCATAACCCAGTACTTCTGAAACTTTGTTAAAAGATTCTTTAAAAATAGAATATTGGGCTACGAAATCAGCTAACATACCTACGGATTGTGATCCTTGACCAGGAAATACAAAGGTTGTTTTTACCATATTACTCTATCCTCAAATAGACGATTAATAACGAATGACCAGTGCACCCCAAGTCATTCCGCCACCAAAGGATTCCATCAATAACAGATCATTTCTTTTAATTTGTTTACTTCGGATGGAATAATCTAAGGCCAAAGGAATGGATGCGGCAGAGGTGTTGCCTTGATTCCCAATGGTAACAATCACTTGAGACATAGGAAAGATAATTTTTTAGCTATGGCTTGAATAATGCGAATATTGGCTTGATGAGGGATCAACCAATCAATATCTGATTGTTTCAATTGACAAACGTTCTAAAATTTCATCAACAATATCACCCATGATATTGACCGCCATTTTAAATACTTCATTTCCCCGCATGCTAATGATTGCATTTTTACCGGTTAAATGTGGCATTTGGATAAAGATAATAACTTGTCTTCATCATAAGCCGAGTGCAATACGACATCCAGAATGCCTTCTTTTTCACTGGCACTTAAAACGACTGCTCCTGCCCCATCACCAAATAAAACGCAATGGATCGGTCCGTCCAATCCACAGCTTTAGACATGCTCTCACTGCCAATCACCAACACATGTTTGGCGCCCCACCTCGGATGTATTGCCTTGCAATATCCAGAGCATATACAAAACCACTGCATGCAGCAAGACATCAAAAGCCGGAATAGGTCTTTTAATTTTTAACGCCGCTTGCACATGGCAGGCCACGCTAGGAAAGAAATAATCGGGAGTACAGGTAGCCACGATGATTAAATCGATCTCTTCGACGTCTAAACCGGAGGCGGTTAGAGCACGCTGGGCTGCTTGTGCAGCCATGAAGGAAGTTGTTTCATGTTCCTGAGCAATACTTCGGCTGCTGATCCCCGTTCTGGAAAATATCCATTCGTCAGTGGTATCAAGCTGCTTTTCGAGTTCAGTGTTCGTGATTTGTCTCTCAGGAGAATAGCTTCCTGTTCCACTAATCACTGCATTTTTCATAACAACAATCCTTGATTTATAAAATCATTGATTTGTTCCCTAACCAAATCAACTACATTATTTTTCACTTCGAGTATGGCCTCTTCAATAGCGTAGTTGAATGCTTCTTCAGTAGCCCCACCATGGCTTTTGACCACAATGCCATTTAAACCCAACAAAGTGGCTCCGTTATAACGGGAAGGGTCCACACGTAATTTCAATTGTTTTAAGGCAGGAAGGGCAATGAATCCAGACATTTTGGTGAACCAATTTTTATTGAAGGATTCTTTCAAAACGGTTAATATTAGCTTTGCTAGACCTTCACTTGCTTTTAACGCCACATTACCCACAAAGCCATCACACACAAGAAAATCAACTTCTCCGGTATAGAAATGATCCCCTTCAAGATAGCCGACGTAATTCAACAGAGGACATTCAGACAACATATGCGCGGTTCGCTTCACTTGGTCGTTGCCTTTGATTTCTTCAACACCTATATTCAACAAGGCAATTTTAGGTTTGGATTTATTTTCAATGGCTTGAATCAAGGCCGATCCCATCACCGCAAATTGAAATAAATGTTCAGCACAAGAATCCACATTGGCACCCAAATCAATCACCCAGGTTTTGCCCTTAAAGGTGGGAACCTCTGAAATAATGGCTGGTCTGTCAATTCCAGGCAAGGTTTTTAAAACAAATCGAGCAATGGCCATCAGAGCTCCTGTGTTTCCAGCACTAACACAGGCTGAGGCTCGGCCTTCTTTGACTAAGTTGATGGCAACCCGCATGGAGGAATCTTTTTTATTGCGCAATGCATGCGAGGGAAACTCATCCATGTTGACGACTTCCGTTGCGTTGACAATGGAAAATTGAGGAGAAGTAAGAACACCGTATTTTTTTAATGCAGCACTCACCTTGTCTTCTATGCCAACCAGCAGAAGTTTCAAATTGGGATTGTTTTTTGCTGCACAAACACAAGCAGGGATTACGACGCTTAAACCATGATCCCCGCCCATCGCATCAATTGCAAGGGTTATGTTTTTCAAAAAAAGATACTCTTATTCGTCATCTTCTTCGTAAGTAGTGCCTTCATCGATGATTTTTCTTCCTCTGTAGTACCCATCTTCTGTCATGTGATGACGTCTATGCGTTTCACCGGTGGTTGGGTCAACAGAAAGCGTGGGTAGACTGAATGCATCATGGGAACGACGCATGTCTCGACGGAGCGAGATTTTTTATTTTGTTGTACTGCCATTGTATTACTCCTAAACAATTTCATTCATAAAGCGGGAAAATTATCGATATTTTACTTCAATCCAAGAATTAAATACACGAAATATTAATAAGTTTCATTGTTTCCATTCAAAATATGGGTTACATCTTCATCGCATTGCTGGATGTCAGGATGATTTTGCGGCACATAAAGGTGCAATTCATCGATGATTAAATCTTCTAAAGCCACCAGCCCATCCGAAGACACGACGCATTCATAATGCTCCAGTAAAGCCTCGGCTCTTGTTTCAGTGGAACACACGGCAATCGTGGTTTGATTGGTATAAGGGTAGGAAAACTCATGCATACAGCGCTGACATAAAAGGGTTATCACCCCATCCACGCGCAGATGAATCAAATAAAAATCATCTTCAGCCTGCACACCATAGGTCACATCCAAAACGCAAGGAGCAAGCAGAAAATCAGGCAACCTCTCTGACAAGGTCAATTTTCGGGTGTGTTCCTTTTGCATGGCAAGATCTTGTAAATGAAGCATCATCAAACATCCTAAATCAAAAGCACCGGGCCTCGGTTTAGAGTTATTATACCAGGGTCGGGTTAGAATTCATAACGTCAATCCCTTCCTGAGTGGCAGCCTGGATGCAGGCTATTTGAAAAGTTTTATTAGGGGCTGTTGACATTTGAAACCTCGATGTCGACTTACCGTGGTTTATCCCTGAGAGATCCTCACAAAATTTAACCCTAATGAGGCTTCTCTCGGTGGACTTGCAAAGCGGCTTGATCAAGCAAGTAGCTGTCTTATCCAAATAAATAAAATTTTTATTGCGTAGACCGCCCTACAAAATCCCAACCTAATTTAAGCACGTGAGCAAACTAAGGAGCCCGAAATCCTGCATCAGCTATTTAATCGAGTTTGATGGACCTCAGGTAGTTTCTCTTTAAAGGTTTTATGTAATCATGTGAATAAGTGCATGAAATTGACCTCATAATGTCGTGAAACACTATTTGATCAAAAATTTTCATGCGGGTCAAAAAAAATCATCATTTTTTCAATTCTTATAGACACATCTGGTGACCATCTCTCAGGGATAAACCGCGGTAAGTGGACATCGAGGTTTCAAATGTCAACAGCCCCTATTATTTTTTCTTTGACTCAAAGCTTTGGAAAAAAACTCAGGCTTGTTTAAACCAATTTCAGCAAATATTTGCGGCACCTTATCCCAACTTCCTTCAAGCTCAATGCTTGCAACAATGAGGTCAAAACCGGCTTCTTTGTCCACATCCACGCCCCAACCGTTGATGAAACATAGCCCTCTTAATCTTTTAGCCGCAACGTGCCCTCCCTCATCGGCTGCTTTTAAATTCAAAAGCGCTTCATTAAACTCTTGTTGGCATTGGTTTAAATTCTCTTTGCTATTAAAAACACCCTCGGCATTTAAATGGTGTCTGTATTTGGCCTCATCCAATAAATAGCGCCCTAATTCATAATGCGCTTTGGCATCTTCCAAAGCAGCAGCACCTCTATAGCATTCAAGCAACAAAATTTGTAAATGCTGGTGTTTTTTATGCCCCTTCAACGGCTTCAGCAATTTGATGAGCTCGAAATACAAGGACAATTCTTTTTTTATAAGCGAATCCTTAGGCTGATTGTGCACTCGATTGAGCTTCATGGACTTAATTTTTTTTATGAGTTTGTTTATTTTCCATTGCTTTAAACCAATCATGAATACCCCTTTCATTAAGACCTAAGATAAAGAATTCCGTGTATCAATAAAAAAACCAAAATGCACAATAAAAGCAAGGATAAAATTTTAAAACCAAATCCTAAAGACTCATTCCAGTCCCTTCTTTTTTCTTCCCGGACTTGCTCTTTAAAGGCTTCTGTATTCATGCTTGGTTTTTCTTCATACACTTTGCCCTCAAATTTTCTAGATAAAACATAGGTTATAAAACCCAAAATAATAGTTGGGATATAAAAGAAAAGACCGACTGTGAATCGGCTGGCCCCATCGGTGTAAAGATATTCTTCATGAAAATAACGGATCATTTCCACAACAAAAACAGGTACTTCATATGCTAATTTCCAAATTAAAAACGGCGTGATGTATAAACTAAAAAATAAACCAATCAGACATAAAATCAAAGTGAACATGGCAAAATAAAATTTTTCTTCCTGCCTGATGCTGTAGTGCAACATGATAACAATCCTTGTAGTAACCCTATCATTTAAGATACCAGATGAGGGGCCTTAAAGGTATAGTTATTAAAAAAAATGGCTAAATTTCAGGGAGCTTCTATAATTAAAATACCTTTAATTTGCAATGATTGCCAGGGCTCACTCATGGTAGATAACTTATGGATAAGGAGAATAAGTCATGACTCTTGCTGGTAAGCCTGCATCGACTCTTTATAATCGAGACCATATTTCAGAAGATTGCCCCATATCTCCATTTGTGCTTACTGGTGCTAAGCGTATATTCTATCTTTTTGTGTACGCCCTTGTGGTTTCTTTAGCTCTTTTAGGCAGTTTATATTGTTTGTATGTAAACCCCCTCTTTTGTTTAATCAGTTGGGTTTTATGTTATCTTGCAGACAATTTTTTATTCACCGTTGTTCACTTACGGTTGCATGCGCAGTTTATAGAGTTACCAGAAAAAAAGATGAACGTTTTTGAACATCATGCCTTCATTCATCACTACAAAAACACCAAAGTCTACCATGAGTATTGGTTGGAAACACGAATGGCCTATTTCATAGACCCACGTTCGATTACCAGTAATAAACACATGTTCCTGTATAAGATTACTTTGAATACAGTCACGTCAGCTGTATTGTATCTCATCAATCCATTGATTGGGATTGCTTATTTTTCAGGGATTTTAGGAACCAATTTGATACAATCCACCATCCATGAATGGTATCATAACCCTAAAAAAAATAGAAAAAAATTTTATAATCCAATCACTTATGCCTTTTTGAGCTTTTTAGAAAAGATTAAAATCGCCTCCTCTAAACGGCATTTAAAACATCACTTGCACAACCTACATAATTTGGACAAGGCAGAAGCCTGGTTGGATTTGTACACACCCGCAGGCGAATGGCTGGCCAGTAAAATGTGGCAGCATATTTTAACCAAGTACAGGCCTGGTCAATTCAATATGACCCATTACATGACCAGAATATACGAATACGCCATCCTATTCATTCAGATAGTGCTTCCTGTTTTATTTTTAATTAGTTTCTCTCTTTTGGTGGGGTTTTAATCGCTCTTGCAAGAACCATAGAGAGTCTCAACCCACTCTAAAAGTACCGTATTTATCATAAACCATAGGTTCCTCTTTATCTTCTAAATTTTTTGGGAGAAGATAGTAGAGGTGACAACCTGCGGGGGCTGTGGTTTCATTGAAATAATCGGCATGATAATAAAATCGACTGTTACCCTTGCCTTTCAAAATCAATGCAGATACCATTTTTATATCTTGACTGCAGGGATTTAAAAATGAAAACGGCTCTTATAACCGGTGCGAACAGAGGCATAGGCTTGGAATTCGCAAGGCAATTAAAACACAAAGACTATCAGGTCATAGGCACTTGCCGTCGTACCAATGAAGCAAAGGAATTGCAGGAGTTAGCCGATGAAGTCTTTTGTTTGGATGTAACCCAAGATACAGACATCGCACAGCTTAAAAAAACTTTAAAACACAAGAGCATTGATCTTCTCATTCTCAATGCCGGCATCAGCGGCGAACAAGGTGTTGGTATTGGGAACATCAACAGAGAAAACTTCATTCATGTATTGAACGTGAATTGCATCAGTGCCATCAAGATCTGCGATGCCTTGTTGCCTAACTTGCAACTCAGTGAAGACAAGCAAATACTGGTGGTGAGCTCCAGCATGGGCAGCATTGCAGAAAATGACAGTGGCAGAGCCTATGCTTACCGCAGCTCAAAAGCCGCTCTCAATTGCGTCATGCGCAGCTTTGGTTTGGATGTAAAACCCTTAGGGATTCAAGTCATGCTGATTCACCCCGGCTGGGTTAAAACCAACATGGGGGGTGAAAAAGCATTAATCGATGTGGAAACCAGCGTTGCAGGCATGTTAAAACAAGCAGAACATCATTTGCCAAACAGTCATGCCCAGGAGCTGAGACGATTTGATGGCGGGTTAGTGTCCTGGTAATGGCAGATTGGTGACCGGGGCGTAGAGTCGTAGCCTGAGTTAGATCCGATTAAATGGAAGTTAAAAGCGTTATTTTATTCATGATCCGGATGCACAACAAAAATCCCGGGTGCATTTCGCAGGTATTCGTTGTAGTCCATGCCATATCCAAAAATATAGTGATTGTCTACTTCTAAGCCGACAAAATCCGCTTTTTCCAAGCCATTGGATAAGCGATTGCAGTATTTATCCACCAAAACCGCACTAAAAACCTCGGCCGCTCCTAATTTCTTAATTTCTTCGATGATAACGGCTAAGGTGATGCCTCCATCCAAGATGTCGTCCACCACCAGCACGGTTCTGCCCACTAGAGAGGCAGACGGTTTTACCTTCCAATGAATCTCCCCGCCAGTGATGTCGCCTCGATAGCGAGTGGCATGCACGTAATCCACTTCCAAAGGAAAATCCAAGCGCGGCAATAAATTGCCCAATGGGATCAATCCTCCAATCATGACGCAAAGGATGACCGGATTTTTATCATGCAATTGCTGATGAATTTTAATGGCCATCCTATCCAAAGCGGCTTCTACTTCGTGAGTAGTATATAAACAGCTTGATTTTTCATAAACGGATTTGATTTTTTCAGGAATTGACATGAATGATCTCTTTATTAAAATGAAGGCTTAATCTTTTAATTTATTGATTCCAGGGAAATGAGTTACTTTATTATCGAAACTGTTTTTATCTTTAACCTTTGCAGTTCCTTGTTGCGTCACTTCATCAATTCGAAAAATGGATTGCATGGGCACAAAAGTGCGTTTCACCCCAGAGAATTCCATTTTTAATCGCTCCTCAGAGGGATCCACCACCAATGCGGTTTGCTCGCCGAAAACCAATTCTTCAATTTCAATGAATCCAAACAGATCGCTCTCTTTAATTGAGCGCGCATAGACTTCGTAAATGGCTTCTTGATAAGCAAAGCTAATACGATAAAGGGTCTTTTTTGACATAAAATGAACCGGTTTCAGAGGCAGGGCCAAGTATACAAAAAGAACGGGGTATTATTCAACTAAAAAGACAGACTATGAAAACTATGAATTCTAACTCTTTTAAGTAGTAATCGCTCAGCGAATCATTTTATTTCCAAATATTAAAGAGTCTGTACTATGTATGATAAAATGGATCAAACACAATGCACCCAATCATCCCACTGTTGGTCTGTGGAGGCGCATTAACCTTTGGAGCCGCGGTTGGGTGGGGGGCTGCCTACAAATTCTTTGTAACTAAAAAAGAAGCCAGTCTTGAGAAGCAATCCATTTTGATGCCCCCCAACCAGGCCTATGCATAAAATTGTTGCTAGGTATGCAGGTTGTTTACAGCAGGCTGCAGGGGTGATTTATAATCAGCAGAAATGGGTTTTATTAAGGCATTGGACATTAAAGAAGGTTTGATGTATTCGTACTTTTGAGCAATGTAACAATACAAGCCCGATGGAAAGGGCCAAAGCATTTTGCCCATTTCATTAAAAAAGCTCAATTTGGTGATCATGTTCTGATCATTGATGGGTGGGATGTAGCAAAAATGAATCAATGATTGCTGCACATAACCCCGTTGTAAAAAGATCCTATTCAAATGGTAAGGCGTTCGCAATTTTATCTTATTTTTAGCATAACAGTGAACCCATCCGCATTTTACTGAAGCACCCCATACACTCCAGGGATTGATGCTCATAAAAACAACACACCCCATGGGCTTTAGCACTCGGTCTATTTCATCCAAGAGCCCAAAGCCGTTGCCAAAAGGCTCCAAGGTAAGCGGTACGACTACACAATCCAAACTATTACGCGAGATGGGCAATTGACTGAGTGAGCATTCAATTTGATTGACTTGATTTGTTTTTAGAGGAGAGGCAATCCATTTATGATTAAATCGCAGCGTATCCAACCAACCATTGCTGCCACAATTGCCCAATTGCAGCAAAGTCTCTCCTTGTAAGGGCTGTGCTAAGGATTTCAATAGATAGGTGAATTCTCGAGCAACAAAAAGCCCTAATGGTGATTGAAACCATTGATTTAAGGTGCCATACTCTTGTATCTGTTGATTTATCAACAAAATAATTGCCTTCCTGTGTTCGTCTTGAAATTACATTCTGTTCTAGGTTAATTGTCGACACGCCCTAGAAGTATTTTCCTAAAAGATCCTTAACCTGATTCCCTTACAAGTATATACTTAATTAATTAAATAACCTAACGAACGTTTTTATGGTTGTAGCCACCTCTGAACAAAAATTCCAAGGAATTGGACAACTCCTGGTTCTGGAAAAAATTTTAACAAAGCCCAAGGCGATGGATTGTTTTAAGCTTGCAGCCTCTGAAAATCTATCCTTGCTGCAGTACTTAGTAAAATACCAAATCCTGTGCCCCAAGTTGATTGCATCCACTTTGTCTCGCAACTTTGGCCTGCCAATATTGGATCTCAGGTGCATGGACCCTCAATCCATTCCCATCGAGGCAGTGGATGAAGAATTGATTCGTAGACACTTCATGCTGCCGCTTTTTAAAGGCAACAACCTGCTCTATTTGGCTACGGACGATCCCAGCAATCAAAACGCTTTTAAGGAAATCCAATTTCATACCGGTCTTAGGCCAAGTGCAATCCTGGTGCAAACCGATGAACTGAGTTATTTTATCAATCACCTATTAACGAACAAGGCTCAAAACACTTACAGAACCAATGACTTATCCCAGTTTGAGCCCTCGGATTCACCTGTCGTTGAAAGCCTCAATCGAATTTTACAAGATGCCGTTGAGCGGGGGATTTCGGACATTCATTTTGAACCTTATGATACAACCTATCGCATACGTTACCGGCAAGATGGGCTTTTACGTGAAATCGTCAGTCCTCCTGCCGAGCTGGCTTCACAGATTACTGCACGGCTTAAGATCATGTCCAATTTAGACATTGCAGAAAAGCGAGTGCCTCAAGATGGCGGTTTTAAAATGAAACTGTCCAACTCCCACTCCATCGATTTTAGAGTCAGCGCCTGCCCGACCATTGGCGGAGAGAAAATCGTAGTGCGTCTTTTAGATCCGCTGACCTCAAAACTGAGCCTGGACTCCTTGGGCTTTAATCCCCATCAGCTTGATCTTTTTTTAAAAGCGATCAAACGTCCCCAGGGCATGATTTTAGTCACCGGACCCACTGGCAGTGGTAAAACCATGACTTTATACAGGGCTTTGGACATCCTCAACACCATTGAAGTCAACATATCCACTGTGGAAGATCCAGTTGAAATCAAAGTACAAGGCATCAATCAAGTCTCCATTAATCCCAAAGCAGGATTGACCTTCGCTGCCAGTTTACGTGCTTTTTTACGCCAAGATCCGGACGTCATCCTAGTGGGAGAAATTCGAGATTATGAAACCGCCGAGATTGCCATCAAAGCCTCTCAGACAGGGCATTTGGTACTCTCAAGCCTGCACACCAACAGCGCTGCAGAAACCTTGAATCGATTGCTTCACATGGGAGTATCCGCATTTAATTTAACCAGCTCTCTTCATTTAATTGTGGCTCAACGATTGGCGAGAAAACTGTGTGAACACTGCAAAGCCTTGCGGACTGATTTAACTGCAGACGATTTGATGGCCTTAGGTTATCAGACTTGCGAACTAACCCACATCCAATTGCATCAAGCCATGGGTTGCGATCATTGCAATCAAGGGTATAAGGGCAGGATTGGATTATTTGAAATCTTACCGATGACAAAAACCATTGTTCAAATCATCCTGTCAGGAGGAAATGCGCTGGATGTATTAAAAACCGCTCAAATGGAGGGCATGCTGACCTTATATCAGTCCGGTCTGGAAAAAGTAAAATTAGGATTAACCACCTTGGAGGAAATCAATCGGGTAACGATTGATTGATCAGTATGACAAAAACGTCCAATTTTTATTTTAAAGGCATCAATCCACAGGGGCAACTCATAGAGCAAAACTTGGATGCGCCAAGTCTTGCCTTGGCTAAAATGGAACTGCATCAACAAGGGATCCGCGTTTTAAAAATCGTGAAGCGACGATCCTGTTTTAACAAGGCCTATACAAAAATCAAGCAAGCGGACATCTGCTTTTTCAGTCGTCAATTGGCTATCTTGGTGGGAGCAGGAATTCCTCTCTTTCAAGCCTTGGATGTGGTTGCAAACAGTCAATCGAATCGCAATCTCAAGCGATTCATTCACAACATTCAGCAAGACATCCAAACTGGACTCAGTCTTGCAGAAGCTTTAGGCAAATTTCCTTCCTATTTTAATGCATTAACCTGCAACCTCGTGCACATTGGCGAACAATCTGGCTCTTTAGATGTCATGCTCGAGAAGGTGGCAATTCATCAAGAAAAGGTGGAGCGCATTAAAAAACAATTAAAAAAAGCAGCCACCTATCCCATGACCATCCTCCTCATTTCCTTGATGGTAACCTTGGCTTTACTGGTTGTCGTAATTCCACAATTTGAATCCATTTTTAAAGAGTTTGGAGCCGATTTGCCTTGGGTTACAAGCCTGGTGGTGAAGGCCTCTAAATGGGTACAATCCGGATGGTATTTTTTAATGGGTTTTGCAATTCTGGGTTTTTACGGTTTTTTTCAAATGAAAAAACACTGGCCCAGATTTTCACTGAAGATGGATGAATTATTATTTAAACTGCCTATTATTGGACCTATTTTAAAAAAGACAGCCATCGCCCGCTTTGCAAGTTCGCTTGCCATCACCTTTGCTGCAGGTTTGCCTTTGGTGGATGCACTGCATGCCATTTCAGCAGCCACGGAGAATCGGCTTTATGCACAAGGAATAACTCAAATCCGCAGGGAGATTTCTTTAGGACTTTCAATTCATGCTGCCATGGAAAAAACCAATTTATTCCCCCATCTGGTCGTGCAAATGGTTAGCGTTGGTGAAGAATCCGGATCATTGGATGCGGTGTTGAATAAAGTTGCGAAATATTATGAAGAAGAAGTCGACAATTCCATGGCCTTGGTCAACCAGTTGTTGGAGCCATTGATCATGTCGATTTTGGGAATTTTGGTGGGTGGGCTGGTGATTGCTATGTATCTGCCCATTTTTAAATTAGGTTCCATCGTTTAGGTGAGGACAAGAGGATGATTGAACAGCTTTTTTTGGAACACAGCTATTGGATGTATGCGTTCATGGGACTTTTTTATCTTGCCATAGGCAGCTTATTGAACGTCATCATTCATCGTTTACCTCTCATGCTGCAAAGGCAATGGCAACAACATTGTTGTGAATTGCTTCGTATTCAAGACAGGCCATCAGAAGTCCCATTGAATTTATTTTTTCCTCGATCTTTTTGTCCTCAATGCAAATCGACGGTGAAAGCCTGGCACAATATACCTCTCTTCAGTTACCTTTTGTTAAAAGGACGTTGTCAGCAATGTCAGGCAAGGATCTCCCTGCGTTATCCGTTGGTTGAACTGTTGACCCTGATCTTGTCCCTATACGCAAGCTGGAATTTCGGGTTTACTGTCGTACTCGTCTTTGCTCTGTTAGCCATCTATTTGCTAATTTGCTTGTTTTTCATCGACTTGGAACATCAACTGTTGCCAGACAGTCTCACCTTGAGTTTGTTGTGGTTGGGCTTGATTGCCAACACACAAAATGGCTTTACTTCTTCAACTCAGGATGCCGTATTTGCGGCTGTGGGAGGGTATTTGAGCCTGTGGTTGATGATTCAATTGTACTATTCAATCACTGGAAGAATTGGGATGGGACATGGGGATTTCAAATTATTCGCAGCTTTAGGGGCTTGGTTTGGCTGGACTCTATTACCCTTCATTCTCTTGATTTCTTCTCTAAGTGCTATCCTTGTAGGCTCGGTTTACCTTCGATTAAAAAAACAACCCATGGATACCCGCATCTCATTTGGTCCTTTTTTATGTATTTCGGGTTTAATATGTCTATTTTGGGGATTGCCGTTGTCACTTTTAATAGGCAAACTTCAACTGGTATGAGATAATACTCCCCCCTTTTAAATAAATAGTTTATCATGAACAGCAAAGTCATCGTGGGTATGTCTGGAGGGGTTGATTCTTCCGTTGCGGCTTGGATTATTACAAAAACAAGGTTATCAGGTGGAAGGCTTGTTTATGAAAAATTGGGAGCAAGACGATACGGATAGCTTTTGCGCCGCAGCAGCGATTTGGCGGATGCTCAAGCGTTTGCAAACAATTAAACATCCACCTGCATTGCATCAATTTTTCAGAGCAATATTGGGACAAGGTGTTTACCTATTTTATAAGAGAATACGAACAAGGTCGCACGCCAAATCCAGATGTATTGTGCAATAAAGAAATCAAGTTCAATGCTTTTTTAAATCATGCCTTATCCTTGGGAGCCGATTACATCGCCACTGGGCATTATGCAAAAAATACTGTAATCGATGGAGTGGGTTATTTGTATAAAGCCAAAGATAGAAACAAAGATCAAACCTATTTTCTTCACGCGGTGGAACCCAGCGCCCTGGCCAAAACCTTATTTCCCATAGGAGATTACGACAAGGAGCAAGTCAGACAATTTGCCAAAGAATTAGGCTTGGTGACCCATGCAAAAAAAGACTCCACCGGCATTTGTTTTATTGGTGAAAAACGATTCAAAAGTTTCTTAAATGAGTTCATTTTGGCTCAACCCGGCGATATAAAAACCACGAATGGCGACACATTAGGGCAACACGATGGTCTAATGTTTTACACAATAGGTCAACGCCAGGGTTTGAAAATTGGTGGTTTAAAAAATTCCAGTGAAGAACCTTGGTATGTGGTGGATAAACATTTGGAAACCAACACCTTAATCATCGCCCAAGGCAGCCAACATCCCCTGCTGTATAGTCAAGGACTTATCTGTGGAACCATTCACTGGTTAGCCCCAAATCAAGACCAATTGCCCTTGTCCTGTTTTGCTAAAACCAGATACCGGCAAATGGAGCAGCCCTGTCTCATTTCACCGCCGGATGCAAAACATCAACATTGCGTGATGTTTTCAAGCCCCCAAAGGGCAATTACACCCGGTCAATACATTGTTTTTTACCATAAAAATCAATGCCTTGGCGGGGCTACCATTGAACAAGTGATCAAATAGTTGGTATAATGACAGTGCATTTTTCACAAGATATAAAGGCTTGCTATGACCAGTGACATTCAATTTTCCGTTCGTGCCGCAGACAAGGTGGCTCAATTGATTCAGGAGGAAAACAATCCCGCACTCAATTTGCGGATCTCCATCTTGGGAGGTGGCTGTTCTGGTTTTCAATACAGCTTTGGTTTCGACGAACAAATTCATGAAGACGACACGCAAATCACTCAGTTTTGTTCAGATGGCATCACTTGCGTCAGGCTGGTGATCGATTCCATGAGCATTCAATATTTAGACCGTGCAGAAATCGATTACAGCTCAGGCATTCAAGGTGAGCAATTCATCATTCGCAATCCCAATGCCAAAACCACTTGCGGTTGTGGATCCTCATTCAGTGTCGGTGATGAAGAAGAGGACGAAGACAAGGAATAGGTCAAGTTAAACACTGGATGAGCAATAGTCTCATTGCTCATCCAGTCAAACTTAATAAGGCTTTACCACTACTCGAGTTCCTGGATGAACGAAATTATAACTCAACCATTGGGCATCATGCGGTGTGATCCGTATGCAGCCATGACTGGCATTGTAATTGGGTACTTGGTAGGAGCCGTGTATGGCATAATTTTTACTGTAAAACATGCAATAAGGCATGGGCGCACCGCCTCGACCTATGGGAAAGCGAGTCGATTTGCAACCAGGTCCACCTTTGCTTTGGACATAAAAAACACCCGATGGCGTTCTACAGGAGTGATGAGTATCTGCGCAATAGGCTTTGCCTCCTGAAGCTCTGCCCGAGCGAACAATCCCTCCCCTATCATTAATTGCTGAAAACGAATGACTGCGGGGGTTGAATACCACGGTATTTGCAAAACAAACTGCACTGAAGCTAAAACTTAAACAGGTAAAGCAAAAACAACAACTGAGGTTGGATCTCAAAGTTGACTTTTCCATGATGTTTTCCTTTGTGTCTTTGACGACTTAATTTTAGTTCATAATTTGAGCATTTTCCACTTTGGACAAATCTTATCTAATCCCTTGAATCCAAAGGAACATCCAGGTAGTCTCAAAAGGAATAGAATGGCTGAAGGAAGCATTATGAAAAGACATGTATTTATACTTTCAGACGGAACGGGTATCACCGCTGAATCTTTAAGCGACAGTTTGATCTCTCAATTTAATAAAACTCATTTCACCAAAGAAACCCTGCCCTATATTGATTCCCCAAAAAAAGCCCAAGAGGTGGTCTTGAAAATCAATCACATTTTTGTTAAAGACGGCATCAAACCCTTGGTGTTTATGACCCTGGTGAATCCTGAAATCAGCCAACAAATTAAAAAAGCCAATGGCTGCTTTTTTGATCTTTTCAGTACATTCATTGCTCCTATAGAACATGAACTGCAAGAAAAGTCTTCCTATACCGTTGGAAAAACCCATGGAGTCAGCAACAACAAATCTTACATGCATCGAATTGAAGCTGTGGATTTTGCCTTAAATCATGATGATGGAATTAAAACCCGGGGTTATGAATTAGCCGATATCATATTAATTGGTGTTTCGCGTTGTGGCAAAACACCCAGTTGCCTCTACATGGCCCTTCAATACGGCATTTTGGCAGCCAATTATCCTTTTACGGATGATGATTTGATGGGATTCTCTTTGCCGGAAGTACTCCGACCCTTTAAAAAAAAATTATTCGGCTTAACCATCGATTCCCACCGACTGAAACAAATACGCTCAGAACGACGTCCTGACAGCAAATACGCATCCCTAGAGCAATGTCGTTTAGAAGTGAAGGAGGTGGAGGAGATGTATAAGCAAGAACGCATCCCCTATTTGGATTCCACCAAATTTTCCATTGAAGAAATATCCACTAAAATTTTAGCCGCAGCAGGATTGCACAGAAAAATTTAGTTGGAACTTTTTTAGGGTCTGTTGACCATTTTCATGTTTATTTGTCCAAACTCCAATATCAACGATCATTAGGGAAAGCCAAAAATAAACCATGAAGAGTATTTTTTACTTTCATTTATAATGAAACCTGTTAAAATGAGCTAGATTAAAAACAATTGGATGAATAATAATGCAAACACAAAGCGATAGTACGACAGTGACCATACACCCCCAACAGCCAGAAACGAAGGAAATCCCAAAAGAGGAGCTTCTTAGCCTGCAGGATAAGCTAATGCCAGATGATTGGGACAGTTTGAATAAGCAATGGAAGGAAGTCCTTGGATTATGTCTTTTGGCGGCTGAACTCGAAATACCTCTTACCTCTAGTTTCGATTTACGGTTTGTTACATTATATCCCAATAAAAATGAGTTTGAAGCTTCTTTGGACGACTTACAAATTGTCAAAAATTGTGTACATAGACTCGGGAAGCTTATAGAAGGATTCAATAAGGGGGGAGCAATCCTTACTAGTATCCAGCAATGGCAACAATCTCCTGGTTTATTCGCAGATAAGCATTTTAATGAGGCATTCAATAGACTTTCTAATGAATTGGAAAGTTTAGTGGGTGGTTATCAGAAACTCTATTCTCAATTGGTGCTTAAAACAACATCCTATGAAGCAAGTTTATATTGGTATTCATCCAGGCTGAATGACTCTGAAGACCGGAGACACCTTAAGAAGGTGTGGCTTCATAGCCAAGTTTTCAAGAGGGCTAACCGAGTAATTCAGGCTGGTGAAGCTAAGGCTGTTGTGATCCAGCCTACACCGGTTTCTAGCCATGCCAAAAGAGAAGACCAGCCTGCTGCATTAGACGGATTGGATGCACAACAAGTGGCTTTAGTGCAGCTTTTGCAAACCATCAAGGCAACCTATTCTGCTTATGAGATGCGTCAAGTACCCATCGTTAAGGCCGATAGTCGTCATATAGCCTTCAGACTTTTTAATGAGGAAGTGCGGATTAGCAACCCTAAGCTCTTAGATGATTTTTATGTTCAAACAAAGCTGGTTAACCTTTTTATTAAAGAACTTAAAAATAGTAAAACTCAGGTTAGTAGTTTTTTTGATGCAAAGTCTTCTCCTACTGAGCAGGAGAATATTGCAAGGTATTTCGAGATAATTGAGCCCTTAATTCAAGATTGTGAGAAGCTCGCTAAACAAATGGAAAAATACACCACCGATTTGATCACGTGGTGTCGTGATCACTTACCGCCCGGCAAAACCTCCGAGCGAATCGCTCTAACCCATTGTCAACTGGTGAATAAAGCACAAGGAGCATTACAACACCCTGCTTCTTCCGTGCCGCAAGAGAAACAACCAAGCCCCTTGGTGGCCAGGTCCATGTTTGGGGAAGAAAGACCGGATTCTTCGCTTGGAAGTTTATGGAGTTGCCATGTGGACATTACGAGACGTAATGAGAGATCGAAATTAAAAAAGGCAGTTGATAACATAGCTGCGGCTAAAGCTAGGGGGGAACAACCTTCATATGCGGATCGACTCCTTGTTCTGCAACACACGGAAGCAGGAAAGAGGTACAGAAATATACTTTCCTCGGATGCAGGTGCACACTACGACCAGTATGAGGATAGAGCTTTTAAAGAAGCAGATGATATATTAAGAAATCACCAATCCTTTTAGGTCTCTGAACAATTATTAACGTATTGTGACTTTCCTAATTTTGACTGGTCGGATGACTGACGAAGGGTGGCACTGCAGGAGTACTCACGCCGCGCGCAGCTTGAGAGCACGGGGTGGGATACCTGCAGTGACAGGACCCTGAGACCACTGGGCTTGCTTTTCGAAGTGGGTTTAAAAAAAAATTCCATTCCAGTCAAAATTAGAAAAACAGTCTACTAGGGTATCCACAAACCGATGAAATCCTCAACTCTCATTGCCGCTAAATTGTTTTTATCCATCATGGCTTGAAGAATGGTTTGCACTTTATCCGCTGAAAAGCGTGTTTCTAAATTGCCTTGAAATTTCAATAGCAAAGCTGGAATGCCTTCTTTTCGTCTTCTTTTATGACCAATGGGGTATTCTACTGTAACCAATTCACTGGCAGTCACGTCTTTGAAAAAAATTTGGATGCTGTTGGCGATGGAGCGTTTGTTAGGTTCATGGTAATCCCTAGAAAAAGCTTGGTTTTCGCGGACTATCATTTTTGAACGCAAGGCATCTATACGCGCATCGGCCGCCACCTTGTCTTCATAATGCTCTGCTTTTAAATCCCCAAACAACAAACCAATTGCCACCATGTATTGCAAACAATGGTCACGGTCGGCTGGATTGTGCAAGGGACCTTTTTTACTGATGATGCGGATTGCAGATTCGTGCGTGGTGAGTTCTATTCTATCGATTTCATCAAATCTTGTTTTAACCAATGGATGCAATTCTACCGCACATTCCACAGCCGTTTGGGCATGAAATTCAGCTGGGTAAGACAATTTAAACAACACATTTTCCATGACATAAGAGCCATAAGCACGTTGAAATTCAAAGGGTTTGTTTTTAAAAGAGACCGCATAAAAACCCCAATTCGGGGCAGTCAGTGCGCTGGGATAGCCCATTTCACCGGCTTGTGCAATCAAAGCCAAACGCACACCCCGAGCACAGGCATCGCCTGCCGCCCAAGATTTCCTAGAACCGGCATTGGGTGCATGTCTGTAAGTTCTAAGACTTTGACCGTCCACAAAAACTTGAGATAAAGTGCGCAGCATCATGTCCTTATCCGCGCCCATTAACCCTGCTGCAACCGCTGCAGAGGCAATTTTAACTAAAAACACGTGATCAAGACCGACGCGATTGAAGGCATTTTCAAGTGCCAAACACCCTTGAATTTCATGCGCTTTTATCATGGCAGTCAAGACGTCTTGCATGGTTAAGTGGACTTTATGGGTTCTAGACAGATAATCGGCTACTGCCAAAATAGCACCCAAATTGTCCGAAGGATGTCCCCATTCCGCAGCAAGCCAGGTGTCGTTAAAATCCAACCAACGAACCATGGTGCCTATGTTGAATGCGGCTTGGATGGGATCCAATTCATAATCGGTTCCAGGAACACGGGCTCCACCCAAAAGGATAGCACCAGGAACCACGGGGCCTAATAATTTAGTGCACTCAGATAAAATTAAGCGCCAACATGGCGCAACCCAAAGCATCCATCAAGCACAAGCGAGCCGTGTCGTAGGCCAACTCGCTGTTTATGGATTGATTCAGGACATAATCGGCAATGTCCACCATGACCTTGTCGTAATCAGGCTTGATGTTCTCTTCAACGAAACTCGACATGCTAACCTCTTGTGGCTAGGGCAGGAAATTTTTTCGGTTCAGGCCCTGTGTATTCCGAGGCTGGCCTAATCAATTTATTATTTGCTCTTTGCTCTATGACGTGAGCCGACCACCCGGTGATGCGCGACATGACGAAGATGGGCGTGAATAAAGAGGTTGGGATACCGCAATAGTGATAAGCCGAAGCACTGTAAAAATCGACGTTGGGGAATAATTTTTTTTCATCCCACATGATTCCTTCAATGCGCTCAGACACATGATACAGCAGCAAATCGCGTTTGGCCTCACCCAATTGGTGGGCCCATTTCTTGATGATGTCCGAACGTGGATCACAAGTCGTGTACACCCTATGACCAAACCCCATGATCAAGTACTTTTTTTGCAGCATTTGTTTTAATTGAGGCTCCACTTGGTCTACGGATTGAAAGCGTTCAATTAAAGCCATGGCGGCCTCATTCGCCCCCCCATGCAAAGGTCCTCTTAGGGTTCCTATGGCTGAGCTGATGGCGGAATAAAAATCTGATAAGGTTCCGGCGGTTACTCGAGCTGCAAAGGTGGATGCATTGAATTCATGTTCTGCGTATAAAATAAGCGAGGCATTCATCATGTCGCTTTCCAGTTTTTCTGGCTTTTTATCGTGAAGCATGGCCAGAAAATGCCCTCCTATGGTGAACTCATCGCTGTAATCCTGAAATTTTTCGATTTTGAAAATGATAAGCATACCAAAAACATAAAATTCCAGGGAATAAAGCCAGCATGCGATCGGCAATTTGCGTTTGCTGTGAAAAATTGTGTTCAGGCTCAATGGTTCCTAAAAAGGAGCATGCGGTTCTTAATACATCCATTGGATTGGCATCTCGAGGGATGAGTTTCAATACCGTTTTTAAAGACTCCGGTATTTCTCTTAAACTCAAAAGACGTTGGTTGTAGTCGTGCAGTTGCTTTTCAGTGGGCAATTGACCGTAAATCAATAGATAAGCCACCTCTTCAAAACTGGCTTTATTGGCTAAATCCTCAATGGAGTATCCTCTGTAAGTTAAACCCTGACCTGCAACGCCAACGGTTGAAATCCCCGACTGTCCGGCAACAACCCCAGCTAAACCTCCTTTTTTAGTAGTCATTTTCACTCTCCATCAATTGATCTAATTTGTGTTCGAAACGGTCGTAATCCAAAACCTCGTATAATGTTTGCCGAGTTTGCATTTTGCTTAAAAGGCTCTCTTGAGTCCCATCTTGGATAATGGTTTTGTAGGTCATGAATGCAGCCTGCGACATGGCTCTAAAGGCACTCAGAGGATACAGAATTAAAGAAATACCCACTTGTTTGAATTCTTCACGAGTATATATGGGCGTATTACCAAATTCAGTGCTGTTCGCAAGCACTGGAACGGTCATGGCCGAGGTAAAGCGTTGAAAATCTTCCAGTTGAGCCAGGGCTTCAGGGAAGATGGCATCGGCTCCAAGCTCCACACAATATAAAGCTCTGTCGATTGCGGCATTCATTCCCTCCACCGCATAGGCATCGGTTCGTGCCATGATCATAAAATCGGGATCCACACGCGCATCCACTGCCGCCTTGATTCTATCCCCCATTTCAGATCGAGAGACAATGGCTTTGTTTGGTCTGTGTCCACAGCGTTTAGCAAACACCTGATCTTCAATGTGAATGGCAGCGACGCCTGATTTTTCCATGTTTTTCACTGTCTTTTCAACATTGAATAAATGCCCCCAGCCCGTGTCCACATCGACTAACATCGGTAGAGGACTTGCTGCGGTGATGCGACGAACGTCTTCTAAAACTTCACTCAGATTGGTCATGCCCAGATCGGGCAGGCCATAGGATGCATTGGCCACGCCCGCACCTGAAAGATAGATGGCTTTGGCTCCTGCAGCTTGGGCCAACAACGCATTGTAAGCATTGACGGTACCAAAAACTTGTAAGGGTTTGTTTTTTGCTATTGTGTTTTTAAACAATTTTCCCATGGACTCAGTCATACTATCCTCCCTTTTTTAACTGATTCAACACCTTTTCTGCGGCTTTTTGGGTTTTTTGAATATCGGCCTCTACATGAGCACCGGAAACAAAGCCTGCCTCATACATGGAAGGGGCAAAATAAATGCCTTCATCCAACATCCCATGATAAAAGGCTTTGAATAATGGTTCATTGGATGCTGCCACATCCTTATAATCACAAATTTGAGACTGATTTGTAAAACAAAAACCAAACATTCCTCCCAATGAGGCAGTCAACAGTGGAATGTCCAGGGATTGGGCCACTAAAGACAGGGCTTTGGTTAAAGATTGGGTGGTTTTATTTAATCCTGCAAAAAAACCAGGCTTTTCAATTTCATTCAAGGTGGCAAGGCCTGCGGCCATGGCTAAAGGATTGCCTGAGAGGGTTCCTGCTTGGTAAACAGGACCTTGAGGAGCCAAGCAGGACATGATCTCCGACCCCCCACCTATGGCACCCACTGGCATGCCTCCCCCAATCACTTTGCCCAAGGTGGTGAGATCCGGCTTTATCTCGTATAGCCCTTGTGCTCCGTGTAAATCCACTCGAAACCCAGTCATCACCTCATCAAAAATCAATACGCTTTTGTAATGATCGCATAATTGACGTAAACCTTGTAGAAATCCAGAATTGGGCATTACAAAACCCATATTCCCTGCAACAGGTTCTAAGATCACGGCAGCGATGTCCTCTGGGAATTGTTCAAATAATTGGGCTGTTTGTTCCAAATTGTTATAATCAGCAACCAAAGTGTGCTGAGTAATGCTTGGTGGTATCCCCGGCGTCGATGGAATCCCTAAGGTTAATAAACCAGAGCCTGCTTTCACCAGTAAACCGTCGCTATGACCATGATAGCAGCCATTGAATTTAATCAGTTTGTTTTTATTTGAAAAACCACGAGCAAGTCGAATGGCAGTCATGGTGGCTTCTGTGCCTGAATTCACCATACGGACTTTTTCTATGGATGGCATGAGGGAGGTGATTTTCTGCGCCAATTGAATTTCAAGTTCGGTGGGTGCACCAAAACTCATTCCATCTTGAAGCACTTGATTGACCGCTTCAATCACAACCGGATGACAATGTCCCAGAATCAAAGGTCCCCAGGAGCATACGTAATCGATGTATTGATTGTCATCCACATCGGTGAGGTAGGCACCTCGTCCTTTTTTAAAAAAAATGGGACACCCCCCCACTCCTTTAAAAGCTCGGACCGGGGAATTCACTCCTCCCGGAATGACATCTTGGGCAAGCTCGTATAAGCCATTGGATTGAGTCATAAAAATCTCATTGGATGCACAGGCAGTAGTGCGCCATGATACCGCCATTTAGCATATTTCGCAAAAAAAAAACTGTATTTTATAGGTATCACTTTACATAATCGCTTACAATGGATAAATTAATCTTTTTTTATAGGTTTTCATTATGCAAGAATACAAAAAGTATATTTGTGTCATCTGTGGATTCATCTACGACGAGGCCCTTGGATGGCCTGAAGATGGAATCGAAGCAGGTACCTTATGGTCTGATGTTCCTGAAAATTGGTTTTGCCCAGACTGTGGCGCAGGTAAAGAAGATTTTGAAATGGTTGAAATGGAGTAATGGATCATAATCCAGGCTCCTAGGCAACACTTTAGGGCTTTAGTTCCACCAGCAGCACGATGGCTATCAACAAAAGAGTTGGAATTTCATTGAAAAGGCGGTAAAAACCGGTGGTTTTTTTATTAGTACCCCGACTCCATTGTTTCAGATAATGGCCACACATTAAATGATAAATCCAAAGTAAAAAAACCAAGGTTAATTTCACATGCATCCATTTGGTATGCAAATAATAAGTCAGGTTATAGCTCAAAAGCCAAAAACCTAAGCCTGTTGTCATCAAAGCAGCCGGCCAGGTGATGGCATAATAAAGCCTTTTCTCCATAATCATGAAGCGTTCAAGGCTGATCTTATCCTGAGCTTGGCTGTGATAAACAAATAACCTCGGTAGATAAAACAACCCTGAAAACCAGGCCACCATGGCAATGATGTGAAACGATTTGATAATCAACATGTTTATTTGCCCTTTTTTCTTGCCTGTTTTAATAAATTTAAAGATTCTACAGCCAAAGAAAACCCCATGGAAAAATAAATGTATCCTCTGGGAATGTGAAAAGAAAACCCATCGGCAACCAACACCATCCCAATTAAAATCAGAAAACTCAAGGCCAACATTTTAATAGTGGGATGATCGTGAATGAATCGACTGACCACTTCACTGGCATAGATCATCACCAAAATGGCGCAGCTGATAGCGACGGCCATGATCCAAAACCGATTGGTCAATCCCACTGCCGTTAAAACGCTGTCTAAAGAAAAAATGATATCCATGAGGGCCACTTGAATCACTACCGCCTGGAATGATACGGCTTTATGGGATTTTTTTTGATCCAAGGCAACCGCAGGCTCTTGGTTGAAATCCTGATGTATCTCGTCGGTTGCTTTCCAGATTAAAAAAACTCCCCCTAAACACAGAAATACATCTCTAAAAGAAAAAGAAAATCCGGCCAAAGATACAATTGGTTTGGTCATCTTCATAATGTAAACAGCGGAGGCCAGCAACAACAGGCGAGTCATCCAAGCAAAGGTAAGTCCCCAACGTCTGGCTTTTTTTCTTTTTTGACTGGGTAGCTTTTGCGTTAAAATGGATAAAAAAACCAAATTATCGATTCCAAGAACAATTTCCAAAATAATCAAAGCCATTAAACTTAAAACAATATCAATAAAATCCATTGGTTCATCTCTTCATTGGAGATCTGAATTAATTAGGGGTTTGAATCATGTATATGATTATCTCAAAACCCCTATGAATTCACTTTGCTAATACTCCAATTATTAAAAAAATTCCGCTTCTTCAAGCAGGTACTATTTCTTAGACAGAACAATGGGTGTCTTTTTACCTATTGTTTTGTCCAATGTCCAATATTCACATACATCAACAAATTTCTGCAAGGTTAAATGCAAAAGCAGTGTTTGTCGACTGATTTCCTTTTGTCAGCAATTCCATTATAATTGGCGCATGATAACTCAAGTGAGAAACAGCAATCATCAAGTTTATTAAAAAGCTATTAAAGATCAACCGAGCTTCTAAAAAGCCAGCTGACTCAGCTTATATTATTCCAAGGCCACAACATTCCATTTCTAAAACCGACATCAGTGGCAATGCCTTAAAAGTACTCAATCGTTTGGTGAGCAGCGGATTTCAGGCATATCTGGTTGGTGGTAGCGTTCGCGATTTGTTACTGCATAAAGCGCCTAAGGATTTTGATGTGGCCACCAATGCCACGCCTAACCAAATTAAAAACCTATTCCGCAACGGTCGAATCATCGGACGTCGGTTTAAATTAGTTCATATTTTATTTCATAGGGAAATCATAGAAGTGGCTACTTTTCGTGGCCATGATTCCATTGCGGCCGATCAGTCTATTAATGAACGAGGAATGTTAACCCGTGACAACGTATTTGGCTCCCT
This sequence comes from uncultured Gammaproteobacteria bacterium, assembly GCA_963785145.1. Taxonomy (GTDB): domain Bacteria; phylum Pseudomonadota; class Gammaproteobacteria; order Legionellales; family Legionellaceae; genus Legionella. Next base: position 40,247 of record CAWAUF010000022.1, read on the forward strand.
GGATGAAGACGCGTGGAGACGGGATTTTACCATCAATTCACTCTACTACAATGTTCAAGATTCTTCCATCATCGATTTCACAGGTGGTGTCAAAGACGTTCATGACAAACTCATTCGCATCATCGGCAATCCGGTAACGCGCTATAAAGAAGATCCGGTACGGATGTTACGTGCAGTGCGCTTTAGTGCCAAGCTTCATTTTAAATTAGCCCAGGATACCGAAGCTCCCTTTCCACAAATAAGTCAATTGATTTCTCATATATCCAGTTCAAGACTATTTGATGAAGTAAACAAACTCTATCAATGCGGTGAAGCTCAAAGGGTTCAAGAATTACTCCTAAAATACCGTTTATTTGAGCACCTATACCCTCAAACCCATAGCATGCTGCAAACGAATACACACCCCATTCAAACGCTAATCGGAATAGCTCTTGAAAACACAGACACTCGTATTCGTGAAGACAAACCGGTAACCCCGGCATTTTTATTCGCAGTGATGCTGTGGTTCCCGATGATCGAAAAATCGAAAGAATTGCAAAAGGAGGGTTTTGATCCCTTGCCTTCAATTGATAAAGCCATGTCTCTGGTGATCTCTGAACAAAATAAAGTCATATCCATACCCAAACGATTTACTCAAGTCATTCGAGAAATCTGGTTGCTGCAATACCGTTTTCCAAAACGATTGGGAGGAAGGGCCTTGCATCTGTTGCAACATCCTCGATTTAGAGCCGCTTACGATTTCATGGCTTTGAGGGCTTTAGCAAATGATGAGAGCATGGATTTAGCCCAATGGTGGACCACTTTTCAAGAAGTGGACGAAGAAACCCAAATGGAAATGGTGCGTGTACTCACCCCCCCTTCGCAACCAAAACGTAAAACCCCAAACAAGGGATAGGCCATTGAATCGATGTTATCTGGGATTGGGATCAAATCAAAAATGTCCCGAACGTCAAATCCGACAAGCCGTGAAACGCCTTAAAAATCTTCCCCTCACTACCATTTCTAAGGTATCCAAACCCTACTGGAATCAAGCTTGGGGCCTTGCTAAACAACAACAATTTTGTAATGTTGTAATGGAAATCCATACCATATTACCCCCCTATTCCTTGTTAAAATTCTGCAATGCAATCGAACAAAAACAAGGACGCGTCCGCAAAAAAAAACACGGCCCTAGAACTTTGGATGTGGATATTCTGTTATATGGCAATAGAGTCATTCAAACCAAACAACTGATTATCCCACATCCTCACATGAAAGTTCGAAACTTCGTGCTTATTCCTTTATTCGAAATAAATCCTGGTATATCATTGGATTTAGAAAAATAGGGAGTTATTCTATGTATACCAATATCTTATGTGCAACCGATTTAAGCGTTGAACATAATCATTTCACTGAAAAAGCAGCTTCCATTGCCAAACAATTGCATGCAAAAATTTATCTGTTACACGTAATCGAGTTACCAGCCAGTATTCAAATCGCTCAAGGCCTTGGATTTACCGAACTGGGATACCCAGTGAAAGACGATGCCCAAACGGTTTTATCCCTGTTAGGTGAAAGTCTGGGCATTCCAAAGAAACAATTGTTGGTTGAAATTGGCTCCGTTAAAGAACATATTTTTAACAAAGTGACCGAACTTAATTGTCAATTGATTATTCTTGGTTACTCCAACACGGGATTATCCCACATTCTTGGAAGCACCGCCCATGCTGTGGTCAACCACGCACCTTGCGATGTATTGACTTTAAGAATTTAGCATCGTGACCGAAAAATAAATAATTTGACTTTTCAAGGGTCTGTTGACATTTGAACCCCGATGTCGACTTACCGCGGTTTATCCCTGAGAGATGGTCACAAAATGTGTCTATAAGCAATTGAAAAAAATGAATGATTTTTTTTGACCTGCATGAAAATTTTTGATCAAATAGTGTTTCACAACATTATGAGGTCAATTTCATGCACTTATTCACATGATTACATAAAACCTTTACAGAGACACTACCTGAGGTCCATCAAACTCGATTAAATAGCTTAATGACAGTAACCCATTTATATGCATTACGTGCAAGTTTATCTATGAAAGGCCGTTCTATAGTTCTTTATAATGTGTTTAAACCTAAAAGTAAAAAAAGAGCCGAGGCTTTTTGTTGATTGAGATAAAACAATACCTTTTCTTCGAATTGAACAAATGATGTTTTCAACTCACTAAGGGAACGGCTTTGGCTTCCTGATGAAACACTGAATTGGGTTCCTCATGGGGAACATGGATGGGGTTCATGGCTTGGATTAATAACTGCAAACGAGTTCTTCCTTGAAAAAAATTGATGTCCAGTTTATAAGCCACGTGCAGGTGTTTGATCCGATGATTGGGCCATGTTTTTAAATCGATGTTGAAGGCAATGGCATCCACAGACAGGCCGGTTTCACCCAAAGCTAGAGTCATTTTTAAATGATTTTGCCCCACTAAACGTTGATCCAATACTTCAAACACATTATCAAACACAGGCTCTGAAAATTGTTGACCCCAAGGGCCTGCTTTTTGAATGAGCTCAGCCGTTTCCAGATTAAAGTGCTTCCTTTCCAAGGGACCATCCGTCAACAATTCTCCTTCGCATTGGGTTAGATCCAAGTGTTTTGACACCTCTGCGAGCAAAGCCTGGCGGAATGTATCCAGGGATTGAGGATGCATGCTCAAGCCAGCAGCCATGGCATGCCCACCAAATTTAATCATCAAGCCTGGATGGTCTTTGTCCACAGCGGCCAATACGTCGCGTATATTCAAACCTGGAACAGAACGGGCAGAGGCTTTTAATTCCTGATCGCTGACCCATGCAAATGCAATGACTGGACGGTGATAGCGTTCTTTCATACGTCCGGCTAAAATGCCTATCACGCCTTGATGCCAGGATTTATCGTAAAGACAAAGAGCTATGGGTAAATGCGTGTTTTTATCGGTGCTGAGGAATATTTTGTCCAAAGCAAGCATGGCTTGCTCTTTCATTTCCGTTTCTATCTGTTTTCTTTCTTGGTTCAATTCATCCAGTTGAATGCAATACCGGCGAGCCTGTTCCAAATCAGAAGTAATCAAACATTCAATGCCCAAAGCCATGTCGTCCAAACGACCTGCGGCATTCAAACGAGGGGCTAGAGAAAAGCCTAAATCGGATTCCCTTAAGCGCGTGCAATCTCGCCCGGATATTTCAATCAAAGCCTGGATGCCAGGCCGACACAGTCCCTGCCGAATTCTAGCTAGGCCTTGGTTGACTAAAATGCGATTGTTTTGATCCAGCCCCACCACATCGGCTACAGTTCCTAAAGCCACCAAATCCAGGAAATTGGCCATGTTGGGCTCTGGAAGATTTCTTGTACTAAACCAATGGGTTTGGATAAGATGTCTGCGCAAAGCCAACATCACGTAAAAAATGACCCCCACACCGGCTATGGATTTGCTAGAAAATTCACATCCTGGTTGATTTGGATTCACAATCACGCAGGCATTGGGGAGGGTTTGAGCTGGTAAATGATGATCCGTTATCAACACATCGATTCCCAATTGGTTCGCCTTTTCCACGCCTTCAAAACTGGCAATGCCATTATCCACGGTGATGATTAAGTCGGGTTGCCAGGACTTTGCTACTTCAACAATTGCAGGTGTCAATCCATAACCAAATTCAAAGCGGTTTGGCACCAAATAATCCACGAATTCAGCTCCCATGGTACGCAAGGCGGTAACGGCTAGGGCGGTTGAGGTAGCACCGTCTGCGTCAAAATCACCAATGATTAAAATGCGTTGTTGCAAGTCTAAGGCCCGTGCTAATCGAAGGGCTGCCTCCTGAATCCCTTTCAGGGATTGAAAAGGAAGCAAAGTTTGCATCTGTTTATCCAGCTGGGATGCGTCTTCAATCCCCCGAGCCAAGTAAATGCGTTTTAAAAGATCGGGCACATTGGGTAAATTATAAGCCTGATTGGGTAAGGGACGTTGTTTAATGCGCATGAATTAAATTTCTCCACAGACGAATTAGATAATTAGGGTAAGTTGCATAAGCGGTATTGTTCCAATACCAGGTCACAGTCATCTTGTTTAATTCTTTTTTATGAGATTCAGACAGTGTGTCTAAATTTTCCAACAACAGCAGTTGATAATTCTTAAGGCAGAGACTGGGCTCATATCGTTTTACCTTGGCAAGGCTCTTTTGAGCCAACGGATAGAAGGAATTATCCGCACAAAGGGCTAAGGATTGCTTTTTTAATTGGGCTCCTCCCCAAAGCCAAACCCCATTCAAAAGCGTCTGCTGGGATAAAGTGGCGAAGAACATTTGGCTTTCGGTGATGAATTTCTGCCAATACAAGGTGGGATCAAGGGATTGCAATTCCGGCATGAAGGATTTATTCAAAAGTTGATGCACCGGCTTTGCTTTTAAAATGGGTTTGTTGTCAACCCGCAGCAACCACCATTCCGGATTGTGGTAATGCAACATCATCCCATCCGCAGCAAGAAACTTCGCAAAGGATTGATAGGCCTGTTTCGACTCGTCTTCCGTCCATTGCAAGTCCTTACCCATTGCCACCATGTGCGCATCATTATGAGTGGCTTGCCAATGCATGGGGCTGACTATTAGCCAATTGCCCTCCAGGCCGTGGTAACGTCTGAGTAAATCGCCTAAGGGCGGATCCAGAGGATCATAACCCAATCCCACTAAAAAATTTAAAAGCACCTCCTCTTGGGAAAGAAGCCTGTTGTCTTTTAAATTGGACGAATCATCCACATTGATAACCACTATCATGCAATAAAACCTTTTCTTTATTGAGGGGAATTTTGGTCATTGTGGTATACTTTCACCAAGTCGCCTCAATGCGTTAAAACCATGCAAATCAATTTAGAAGCAGCAGATCCTCATGCCATTCAAGCCTATAGTGATCAAGTTATTCAAATCAATTCCATATCCTATGACCAGAGTTTAATTGTTTCCAGCACAGAAATCATCCCTGATTTAACAATAAAAAAAATCCAAGACATGGATTTAGCTTATCTTGAATTGTTGCTGCGCTCAAAACCTGAGATCATCCTCATTGGTCACTCTCAGCCAGGCGCATTCCCCCCCGCGCAAATCATGAAGTCCTTATCTGAAAAACGCATCGGTATGGAATGCATGTCTATAGGCGCTGCTTGCCGTACGTATAACGTGCTTCTCAGTGAAAAAAGAGCCGTAGTCGCGGGCTTTATAAAAAATTGTCTATAATAAGAACATTATTCCTTCAAGAGCTTGCTCGTGAACAAAAAAGGATTTTCCCCCGTCATTGCTGTCAATTCAATCATCATGCTCATGGGCATGGTCTTGTTGAGCCAATTTTATAGTTTTTTATTTAGAAACGTGTTTACACCCACGGGATGGGTCACTTACCTCGATTACCTTGGACAATACATTCCCTACCATTCTTGGCGTCAGGCCCTGCTTGGTTTTTTAAAAAACACTTCCTCTTGGAGTCCCATGGTCCTGGCTTTAGGGCTTTTTTTCAGTGCAATTGCTTGCATCGCCTTATATGCTCGATTTTACATGGGTCTCTTTCTATGCCTTTGTTTTTTTATGGCCTGGGCTTTATGCTGGGATTTTCCAGGCATTTGGCCTTTTGAATTGTTGTTTCCAGCCATTTTTGCCTTGTTTGCCGGATTAGGCTGCAGAAAATTGTCTTCAAAATCTCAATCGCTTTTTTCACAATTGGGGTTTTCTATAGGTCAATCCCTGTTTGCGATCATTGGGTTGTCCTTGGTGCTGTATTATGTGACGCTCAATGCCTTTGACATAGTCTATCTTAGAAAAAACATTGCTATTTTTTCGGCTTTAAGCTTTTTCATCCTGAGTTTGGGCCTTTATCATCTCAATAAAGAAAAACCTGAAACAGATAGGCATGGACTTGCCGATCGATCTTTGGATTTCATGACGCTGATTATAGGCGCCATGTTGTTGATGCAAGTGTTTGAAAACCATTTCACCGGATTATTTAAAATGGAGGGGTTTAGAAGTTCACTGGTGTACTATTCCATGGCTTCCAATGTGACTTGGATTCACTTTTTTCTCAAGCTCAGTGCGGATTATAGCCAATGGATACTGCCCTTTTACATTGTGTTTGAATGCTTTCTAGCGATTGGCCTCTGCTTAGTTCTATTTCGAGGTCCGATATTATTGATTGCTTCAGGTTTATTGGGTGCTTTGGCTTTCGCCGAATTAGGAGTTTCCGCGACCTTTCCCCCTACCCCTTATAATCTCACCTGGGAATGGGAATTGGTTTTGGTTGCTGCTGCAGCTTTTATTATTGGCGCAGAACGATCAACAGCGCTTTTCTCGAATTTTTCACTAAGACAACTGATACTAGGCCCACCTTTTGGAAACTATTCGGCCATGTCGTACTTTCTTGTAATTGCAGCAACTGTGGTTTCTGGAATTTTGCTGTATTGGATAGGCCTACTCACGCATGCAACAACTAAGACGTCCATTTATTCGGGAGTAAGTTTTGGATTGCTGGTTTTTATTTTGCTAATGACCAACCGATTTCGTAAACCTAATAGGCACTAGTATGTTGTATGCCGGGTGAAACTTATTCAGCCTTACGAAGACTTGAGCTATTGCCATGAAAGTGGCACGATGCTTAGAGGACTTCTCCACAGCAATGGGAGGGAGCTACTCGATTGTATAAATCAGCAGCTGCACTCAAATTATGTTTAAATTATTACATTAGTGTTTCATATTAGCGCAATATGTAGTATGATGATTTTTTTTTAAAATTTGGAGATAATTTATGCCTGGTCCACACTCATTCAAAGTGAATCCGAAACAATATTCTGTTCATGAAACCAATTTAGCAACTTCCATTTTTGTAGATGTAAATACAAATTGCTATGAAAAAAGATTGGGGCTTGTTGGTGCATTGAACATCGAAACCGGGGAATTTGCCCTAATGGTTAATGGAGAATTTCTTCCTAAGGAATATAAAAAGGAAAGTATAAAACAAGCTCAATGGGAACAAGATCAGACTGCAAGATTTTCACCCAATGCTTCTCAATTGCAACTTGAAAATCGTTTTTTCGATGGTTGGGCCTTGTTTAAAGTTACTCCTGATACAGGAAAATTGGTTCAATCGTACGATGATGATTCTTGGGAGCGCTTTCCACCTGTAGTTGAACTTCTTACGGGGTTTTATGATTCAGACGATGCACGAATACGTCCTAGGTTAACTGCAATTACTAGCGCTGTGAACACCTGTTCTAGTTGGGCAGTTAAGCTTAGAGATCCTATGGCTTTTGAGCTACGAAAGCTATTATTAATACAGGAAAAAACTGAGCAAATAAATTGGTTAAAAAGAATCATGCCCCTGCCTTATAACCACGGATCATTACAAGATCAATTACGCTATTTCAAGGAAAAGTTACAAAATTTTAAAATCATTTTCGATATCATCCTTAAGCAAGAAGCCTCTAATCCTAGTTTAGATGTTTTCGCAAGGCTTGTCTCAGATTATATAAGTTATTGTGAAACCGAGGGAGAAAAGGAATGCAATAAAAACTTACTCATTGAAGCTGAAAGAAGTGCACATAGAAAAAAATTTATAAATTCTGATTCCTTTTTTAAAGCATCCGTTACCCCATATACTTTTGAACAGTGGCTTGAAAAACGCGTCCCCGCAATGCCTCTTCCCTCTGTGCCTGTTATGACTCTAAATAGCGGAAATTTGGAAGTCAAAGACGCTCCTGTTGGCCAGCAAGAAAATCAAGAGCTTGCACCCCCTCCTTATGATGAAAATCCCCCATCACAAAACCAAGTTTCCCCTATCCGAGATGCCATAAAGGATATTTTTCAAAAACTGCAATCTTTTGAGTCTAAAACTGGAGTTCGGATCACAGTAGAGAAACGTATGATAAAAGTACCTGTTATTATTTCTGAATTGTATACTGCTGTTTTAAGCAAACCTTCTTATATGAACAGTGAAGATGAGGCCAATGCCTTATTGAAAGATCTCAAAACCATCGTAGCGGACATCAGTACCGATGACAGCGAAGAGGTGAAGGCATTTTGTCTTGGCATTCAAAATTTATTTGTGTCAGCACAACAAAAAGCTCTTTTAGCAATTAAGAAAAGAATTGCCGAAGATGAAAACCTGTCCTGCCCATCGGAAATGAAGGCTTATGGAAAAATGGTTGACATGGGTAATGGCGTGACCAAAAATCTACCCCTTCCTTTGGCAGAGATATACGATTCGATTCAAGGCGTTGATGCCATGGATGTACCTACCGCGACTAAAGTGTTGGCAGGTATCCAAGATCAGGCGAAAGCCGAGCGCAGAACCGCGGATCCGACTAAGTTCCTCACTGGTTATCACAATGGATTTTATAGACAGTTGAAGAAAATGAGCACAAATGCACCTAACTTAGAGTCCATACAATCTGGAACAGTTGAAAAAGCTGTATCCATGCATACAACTTCCATTTAGTTCTTTAGTAGAATTGGGGATGGTCCCGGACCGTCCCCAAAGATCCTAAATTCCTCCATTAAATCTAAAAAATAATCCATTCGGATCCTATTTTTTTATAATGCTTTCAAGTTTAGCCATTTTTTTGGCCTGGCCTGTCTTACTCGAGATAGTCCTCGACGATACCCCTTTCTCCAATATAATGGCTTGAACTAAAGGCTTGAAAATAGCCATCGTTTCTTTCTGTCATTTTGTATTGGAGTCATCGTCTTTTGATTTTCCCCAAATAGCCCATATGCCACCATAAGATTGGCCATTTATAGAAAAAGCAATATCAAGAATCTGATCAGCAAACCTTGATTAGGCTCGCGCTTCATCAAGGCTAAAACTAATTATCAAACGTGCATACTCAGAGCTCACAGCTTCTTGCATTGAATTGTATTCAATTTTATTTTCATACCAGGCCCTGGCTATTTTAGGGTCTGATTTATTTTTTCTTTTTTCTCACATAGCTCATCAATCTTTTTTTCTTATTCACTTGTCTTTGCGATAATTTGTTTTTTTTATGAGCATATGGATTGCTACTGCTTTTAAACTCAATCTTCAATGGCGTACCCACCAACTGCAAGTGTTTTAAATATTCGTTGTTTAAATAGCGTTTATAGCTGGCTGGTAATGCGTCCAACTGATTGCCGTGAATGACAATGATGGGAGGATTGTGTCCGCCTAAATGGGCGTATCGTAATTTGATCCGCCGGCCATTCACACAAGGCGGATTGTGTCTTGCGGTGATGTCTTCTAATAATCGAGTGAGACTTGGGGTGGAAAAGGATTTGGTCGCAGAAGCATAGGCTTCAGCTATGTCTTTGAACAAGTTGCCTACCCCACTGCCGTGTAAAGCGGAAATAAATCGGATTTTTGCAAAATCAGCAAAGTGCAGTCGTCGAGACAGCTCTTCTTTCACCTGTTCTTTGTGTTCGGATTCCAAGCCATCCCATTTATTCATCACAATCACTAAAGCCTTGCCTGATTCAATGATGAAACCTAACAAATTCATGTCTTGATCGGTGATGCCTTCAGTGGCATCTAAAACTTGCAGACAGACATTGGACTCTTTGATCGCTTGCAAAGTTTTGATTATGGAAAATTTTTCCACTTTCTCATCGACACGAGATTTTCTACGCACCCCTGCCGTATCAATCAAGACATAGTGTGTGCCCTCGCGCTCAAAAGGAATTGAAATGCTATCTCGGGTTGTGCCCGGCAGATCGTAAACCACCACGCGCTCTTCACCTAAAATGCGGTTGATGAGGGTGGATTTGCCCACATTGGGCCTGCCGGCAAAGGCAATTTTAATGCCAGAGTCTGCAGTAACTTCTTGCTCTTCATTCCGCCTAAAGTCAGACAATACGTCTTCCAGTAAATCCCCAATACCATGTCCATGAGAAGCCGAAAGAGGATACAAATTTGAAAGGCCTAGGGATTGAAAATCAGAACAAACGATGTCCTCATTCATGCCTTCGGTTTTATTGACCACCAGAAACACTTTTTTATTGATTTTTCTAAGTTCTTTGGCAATCTCTGCATCAATTCCAGTTAAACCCGCACGTCCATCCACTACAAATAGAACGGCATCGGCTTCATTTAAGGCAATGGTCGATTGTTTGGACATGAGCTTATTCACCGCAATGTCTTCCACCCCAATCCCACCGGTATCGACTACAATAAAGGGTTTGTCTTCAAACAAAGCCTGGCCGTATTGTCTGTCTCGAGTTAGGCCAGGAAAATCAGCGACTAAGGCATCTTGTGTCTTGGTCAATCTGTTGAATAAGGTGGATTTTCCAACGTTGGGTCGTCCAATCAAAGCAAGCACAGGAATCATGGTCAACTCACTGAAAATTGATTAAGCATTCCATTGTCCGTCAGCACGTATACGTTTTTTCCTACTGCATTTGGGGAAACCGTCACCGCACTTGAAAGTTGGGTACGCCCTAATAACTTGCCGGTTTGACTGCCTAAAACATGCAAATAACCGGTTTTATCACCCACCACCAATTGTTTGCCCATCAGTACAGGCTCGGTAAGGCCTCTGGCCTTTAAAGCCGTTTGTTTCCAATTGACTTGTCCATTGCGTGCATTGATGGACCAGAGGACGTCGTTGCTGTCGGTTAAATACAAGTTATTGTCCTTGAGTATCATGTTCTTATAAACCGAAGCCGGCTTTCTCCAGATGAATTGTCCATCCGCCAAGGATAAAGCACCGATGTATCCTTGGTAACTGGCTAAATAGGCAATGTTACCTTGTACAATGGGATCAGCATCAATGTCCACTAAACGCTCCACATCGCTTGATCCGGATGCATAGGCGATGCTTCGTTGCCAAGCGACTTGACCCGTTTCCAAATTCAATGCATCCAATTTGCCATCAGAAAAACCGATAAGAACCAAATTGCCCAAAACAACAGGAGAGGAACTGGCTTTTAATACCAAGGAGGGTGCTCCATGATCTGCTTTCCACAAGGGTTTGCCTGAAGCCACATCAAAGGCAAAGACCTTGCCGTCTATTGTTCTGGCAATGACTTTCCCCTGTGCTATTGCAGGGGGCGATAAAATCTCACCAGACAATTTATTTTGCCACAGCACTTTGCCTTCAGTTTGACTCAATAAAACCAAAGAAGCCGAATTGGTGCCCACTGCAACCACCTTATCTGCGACGGTTGGTCCACTCACGATGCCGTCTTCTAACTGATGGGACCACTTGATACTACCATCTGCTTTGGCCTGAGCTTGAACGGTTCCATTGGCATTTGCTGTATAAATCAGATTGTCACGGATAACCGGCTTCAGTTTTAAGTATTCGTTCGTTTGCTGAGGCTTGCCCACAGCAACCTGCCAATTTTGCGAAAACGTCACTTTGGATTGTATTTGTTTTAATTCACGCGGCTTAGAGGTATTGTCTTTCCCAAGCATGTAATTATCAACAGCAGTGCATCCTTGCAACAAGGCATACAAAGAAACAATAAGTAATCGGATTTTCATAAAAGACCTTAAAATAAATGAGGGCGAGATTCAAAGGAATGCATACTACACCACATCCCTAAATGGATTTTACGGTATCAAAAGAGGCTTTGGATTGGCTTTTTACCAGCACCTCGTTGGTTTTCATTTTTAAAAATAAATTACCCATCCCTTTGGTTTTGACTTCATTCATCGCCAAACGATAGGCCTGGATAGCCTCTTGATATTGACCTGTAGCTCCATAGATGTCGCCTTTTAATTCATTGACAACGGGCAAGTACGTTTTATCATCCACGAAACTAAGTTCTTTCAGAGCCTCCGGGTAAGCTTGAGTAGAAGCTAAAATACGTGCAATACGAATTTTAGCGATTTGTCTTAAAGCCATCATGTTACTATGGAGAGCCACGGCTTGTAACTCATTTTTGGCTTTTTCTAGTTTATCCTTTGCCACGTAAATCTTGGCCATTGTCATGTGCGCTGCATCTGCATAGACCGTGTGATCGTAATTTTTAATGAGATCATCCGCGTAAGATTGAACCAGCTTGGTGTTTTTATTGGAAAACTCACTCATCATGCGTTCATAAGTGGTGGACGCTTGCTGTTGAATTTTATTCTGATGCCAATTGTAATATCGATAACCCGCAAGGCAAAAAAGAACCACGAGTAAGCACCAAGTGATGAGGTTGCCGTAACGCTGCCACCACTTTTTAATTAATTCCAGTTGTTCTTCTTCCGTCATGTATACTGACATAATACTCTCCGCAACGATAGGTCATCCTGTTGTAACCTGTATGGGTCATTTTGGAGCATTGTGGCTCCTAATTCCCGGATTACGCTTTGCTTCATCCAGGCTACAATCTCTTGCTTGTTTGCACGATTAAATTAAATAGGTTTTTAGATGTTCATTGAGTTTACTTTGTTCTAGGGTAATCTGCTCCGATTCTTTACGCAAATCTTTTATGCTGATTTGCTGTTTTTCCAATTCCTCTTCACCCAAAATCAAGGCCAATCGTGCCCCACTTTTATCTGCTTTTTTAAATTGGCTTTTATAACTGCCACCTGTAAGATTCACAATCACGTCCATCAGCGGGTAAGCATTTCGAATCGTTTCTGCGAGCAACAGTGCCTTCACCTGAGCCTTGTCATTTGCAGCAATAATAAACAAGGATAAATCGGGTTTGTCTTTGTGGCATAAATTCAAAACCTCCAACAACAACACCAGTCTTTCAATACCAATGGCAAATCCAATTGCAGGGCTGGGTGCACCGCCTAATTGTTCCACTAAAATATCATAGCGTCCACCCGCACAAACCGTGGCTTGACTGCCCAATTGATCAGTGACCCATTCAAACACGATGTGTCCATAATAATCCAAACCCCGTACCAACACTGAATTGATTTGATAGGGTATGTTTAAGGCATCCAAACCCTCACAAAAGGCTTGGAATCGAGCACGACTGCTTTCCCCTAAAGCATCCATGAGCTTAGGGGCATCTGCAACCAATTGCTTCATGTCAGGATTTTTGCTGTCTAAAATTCTAAGAGGGTTTTTATTCAGGCGTTTTTTAGAGTCTTCATCCAGAAAGTCGTAATGCGCATTTGAAATAGTCAACCAAGGTCTCTTTATACTGTTGTCGCTCTGATAATTCTCCCAGAGTATTGATTTGCAATTGCACGCAATTGGACAAACCCAATCTGTTGCCATAGCTTATAACAAATAAGGATTAACTCCAGTTCAATGGTAACACCAGCAAAACCAAAGGCTTCAACGCCAAAGTGAGTGAATTGTCTGTATCTTCCTTTTTGAGGCCTTTCATGACGAAACATGGGCCCCAGATACCACAGTTTTTGTTGTTGATTGTGAAGCAGTCCATGTTCTAGGCAAGCGCGCACACAACCTGCAGTACCTTCCGGTCTAAGGTGATGCTATCGCCATTGAGATCGTTAAAGGTATACATTTCTTTTTCAACGATATCCGTCACTTCACCCATAGTTCTTTTAAACAATTGCGTGCTTTCAATAATTGGAAAGCGTATTTCTTGATAACCATAACGCGTGACGCAATTCACCAGATGCTGCTCTATCAAACGTAATTCAGAGGTTTTATCCGGCAAAACATCATTCATTCCGCGGATGGCTTGAATTCGCTCAGCCATCTTTTTTCTCCATCACGGACATTGGTGAATCCGGCATTAATAAAGATTGGATGGTGGATAAATCCGCTAGATTCATGTCACTTTCGGGTTGAACCAGGGAGACTTCCGTCGTTTTTTCTTGTTTGGAAAACTCGGTGTGATTAGTATCCCTGTTTTTTTGCCACCAAATGCCTACAGCAATCATGACGCCAACCGCACACACTATGGTAAACCACCGGATCAGATTTTCTGCTTTATGGGTTTCACGTTTGCTTTGCCATAAAGCTCTTTCCGGCTTTTTTTCAAAATCGTATTGATTATTATATACAGCTAAAAAAGAATCTGGGGAAACGCCCAATAATTTTGCATAAGCCCGCAAATACCCTCTGACGAATACTGGCTCAGGCAATGAATTAAAATCCGAATTTTCAATCAATTCGATGATGCGAACTCTTAAATGCAATTTATTGGCAACATATTCAACGCTGTAGCCTTTTTGTTGGCGAAGATCAGCTAATTGCAATCCAGGTTTTTCGATTTCAGCTTGCTTTATCTCATCCATTGTCAGTGCGGTAGTCATTTTTTGCTCCACTAGTATTTGTATTTTGCATTTTATCAAGCCACCTTAAATAAGCAAGATCTGCGGTTTGCTTTGCAATCTGTTTGGCTAGGGCTAAACAGGGTTTGTCATTTAGCACTAAATCTGGGTATTTTTTAAGGTGACTTAAAGCATCCAAGTCCTTACCCATGCGCTTGTCTAATGTCACTAATTCATACAAGGACTCTCGTCTTGAGGGATCTTGATTTAAAGCGGCCGTAAAATACAGCTTTGCTTTTTTATAATCCGGTATCGCTAAAGAACAAAGACCCGCATTTTCATAGGCCCCAGATGTATTCAAATAGTGTACGTCTTGTACTGCTTTCAAAAAATAAGCCTCAGCTTGTTGATATTGGGCCTGACGACATAAAAACGTCCCGTAATTATTCAGTTGAGCACCGCTATTCGAAGACAAAGCCAAGGCTTTCAAATAATATTCTTTAGCCAGTTCCAATTCATGGGTTTGTTCAAAGTAATAAGCAATGGCTGCATTCACATCAGGAGAGTTGGGCGCTTGGTTTAAAGCCAAGAGTAATTTCTTTTTTGCTCTAGGTCTTGTGCCTTGTTTTAAATAGCTTAAACCCAATTGTACATTGTAAGTCGCAGCTTGATTCAGATCTGTTTTATTATTATGCATTTGTCCTGGTGCAAGTTGAGTTTGACAAGCTTGCAGCAGAGCAATGAAACAAACACACAAAACCGCTTTATACACAAAAAACCACTTCATTTGAATTTTATGTCGCATTATAACCGCTAAACCATAAATTAAAAGTGATTTATGGCATTAAACATGGATTGTGTTACCCATTGGCTATTTTTACAAACTGCATGGTTTGCCATCGCCTGGATCGGCTTGTTCTGTCCTTTACTTCACCAGCCAATTGACCACAGGCGGCATCGATGTCATCCCCTCGAGTTTTGCGCGTGATTGCGTTGATGTTGTGTCCATCCAAATACTGTCTAAAAGTTTCAATGGTTTCCGGAGATGAACGCTCATATTCTGTCAATGGAAAGGGGTTAAACGGAATGAGGTTCACTTTACAAGGCACATCTTGAAGCAATTGAACCAATTGTGCCGCATGCTCGGGCTGATCATTCACCCCTTTTAACATCACGTATTCAAAAGTAACCTTGCGACGGGGTTCATCTTTAAAATAGGTTTTACACAAAGTCATCAATTGGGACAAGGGGTATTTTTTATTGATGGGAACCAGCACATTTCTCAAGGCATCAGTGGGAGCATGCAAAGATACGGCTAAGGCCACAGGACTTACATCCCGAAGACGTTCAAGTTCAGGTAAGACGCCGGAGGTACTTAAGGTGACTCGTCGCTTGGATAAACCATAAGCAAAGTCGTCCATCATAAGACTCATTGCATCAATTACATTCTCATAATTGAGCAAGGGTTCGCCCATTCCCATCATTACCACATTGGTCACTCGTCTGTCATGAATTCCTGAGCTGCGCGACAACTCCCTTACCGCTACCCATAATTGACCTATGATTTCTGCAGTACTCAGATTTCTATTGAATCCTTGTTTGGCAGTGGAACAAAAAGAACAATTTAAACCACAACCCACCTGCGATGAAATGCATAAAGTGCCTCTGTTTCTTTCTGGGATGAACACGGTTTCTATGCAATTGCCGCAATCCAATTTAAGGAGCCATTTATGCGTACCATCGCTTGATTTTTGACAAGTGATGATTTCAGGAAGAACTATCTGCGATAAACGCGACAACTTTTCCCTTAAAGCTTTGCCAAGATTAGTCATCTCATTAAAATTCATCAATCCGACTTGATGGATCCATTGAAGGATCTGCTGTGCCCTATAGGGTTTTTCACCCCATTGGTTGAGTAGTTCACGCATTTTCGGATAATTGTAATCCAGGAGATTTACTTTCTGGCTGGTCATACCCACTCCAAGTGCAAATTATCAATCACAGAGCTCATGAGGTTGAAAGAAAAAGGCGATTTCTGCGGCCGCATTTTGCAAGCTGTCCGAACCGTGCACGGCATTCGCATCTATGCTGTCTGCAAAATCCGCTCGAATTGTGCCGGCTGCCGCTTCTTTTGGATTCGTCGCCCCCATTAAATCTCTGTTTTTTGCAACTGCCTGTTCACCTTGCAAAACCTGAATCATGACCGGACCAGAAATCATAAAATCGACCAAATCTTTGAAAAAGGGACGCTCCTTGTGAATTTCATAAAATCCTTCGGCCTAATCTTTGGTTAATTGCATCATTTTGGCTGCAATGACATTCAAGCCAGCTTTCTCAAAACGACTGTATATTTCACCGATGACGTTTTTAGCAACAGCATCCGGTTTAATGAGTGATAAAGTTCTTTCTTTAGTCATTGTGCTCTCCAATTGTATTTAATTAAATGTGCGCATTATACACGAAAACAGCAGGTTCTGGCTAATATAAATTAACGCGATGCTCAACTTTTCACGGAACCATACGGGCCCGGGCCGGTGAGCGAGCCCGGGCCCGGTTTTTAAACAATTTCAAGGCACTCAAATTGTAAGGGAGGATTTCCTAATATTTTATTGACCATCATACCAACAGTATGCGCTAGTACTTTTCTCCCAATTCTGTTTGTTAAATGCCACAGATCTCTTGCTCTGACTTTTTCGATGTGAAACTGCTGCGATAGTTGCCCAATAACTGTTTCAACCAGTCGTCTTGTTGATGTTAGCCAGCGACTAAAATGCCTCCCTCTCGGGTCATTCATATTGCTACGTAATGGTGTCTGCAAGTTAACTTGTGTGTGTTCTCTGATTTGTGCTTGATAATCCTCGCCAATTAAACCCTTATCTGCGATTAAAAGACCGCGAATGTTTCCAATGATGTCCCATAATGATTCACGTTCATCAATGTTAGCCGGCGTCACAGTGATTCCTGTGATCATCCCATCGGAACCAATGGCAAGATTGCCTTTAAAGCCGTAGTAGGTCTCGCTCTTGGAGGCACAGTAACCATAGGATGCAATACCCTTAAAGATGGAACTAAATCCCGCGCGTTTAAAATGGCAAATAGGCATTGGCAATCCATCTGCCATATGAAGTTTATCTGATAATGCCCCACTTTTTAGCGAACCAAATTACAATAAAGCGCTATGTCACTCAACAGGAAATTGTTTCAAGTCCAAAACTTAATTATAAGGAAATCCAACTATGAGTTATTTCGATTTTGAAAAATTGGATGTATACCAAGCCTCCATTGAGGTTGTGGTATTCATTGATAAAATCACTACAGCTTTTCCTCGCGGCAGAGCTTATTTAACCGACCAACTTCAACGAGCTGGGACATCAATCTCATTGAATATTGCTGAGGGCTCAGGAGAGTTCTCCCCTAACGAAAAAAGTAGATTCTACCGCATGGCAAAACGTTCTGCTACAGAAACCGCAGCGATATTGGAAGTATCCAAACGTTTAAACATTATACATGATGAATATTATCAATTAACAAGAGAATTACTGAATCGCATTGTTATGATGTTGACTAAAATGGCAAAAAAAACAGATTAGGCGGAACTCGGGCGGGCTCGGGCTCGCTCACGGGCCCGGGCCCGTATGGTTCCGTGAAAAGTTGAGCA
>CAWAUF010000023.1:0-146525 GCA_963785145.1 uncultured Gammaproteobacteria bacterium
ACAACAAGCTCAGCATTCAAGACATTTCGATAATCGGTTTTGCCTGCTTTGTATTGAACGCAGGCAATGGAATAGGCTTTTAAGGCCGCTGTGTAGCCTGTTTCTGTGTGTAAAAAGGATGCTTTGTTTTCTTCCGCAATGAACAGATTGTTGTCTACATCCGTAAAGGCGGTGTGGAGGGTTTCTAAGTAGGTGTAATACAGGGCTTTGAAAGCGGCTTTCGCGGCTTTGATGTTTTGATAGGAGCTGACATCCAGGAGCTTGAGGACTGCAACCCCTTCTACAAGCCAAAGATTGGTACTTAAATTCAAAAGATTGGTTAATTGAAGAGACGCTCTTCCCACAACACCAGTTAAAGAAATGCTGGGAAAAAAGGCGGAATAAGACACTCCAATTTGAGCACAGGCTGTTTTTAGGTTGCTTAAGGCAATTCGAATGTCTGGGCGGTTTTTCAACACGCAGGATGGAAGATCCTCTGGAATCAATGACATGATATTTAAGGCCAGTAAAGAAGTGTGGGTGCACAAAGGACCAGGGTTTTGATTCAATAAAAGCCGTATGGTGTTTTCACTTTGTTCAATGACGCTGTGAATTTGGGGTATTTTAGCCTCTTCGGTTGCGATTTGTTGGTCCAGATTGAGCGTGGCTTCAATGTCATTGGCTCCTGTTTGAAAGCGTACTTGCTCTAACTTTTTCAATTCGTTTAAATCACAACTCAAATCCGTTTCAGCTTTCAACTGTTTCTTTGGCTTAAAAGCATGAAGTAGGTCCCGGTCATTTGACTGATGATGCTTAATTTGATGGATTCCGCTTGTGCTTCTTGCATGGCCAAGGTGGCCTTGGCGGCCTTGATGTTGCTTAGGTTTTTTAAAATGTTCAAGTCGTATTTGGGGACGAATCCGGTCAGATAACCGTGAAATTTGATGTTGGTTAAACGAGTAAAAAAGGGCAGCGGGCTTGTTATCAAAGAACCCGGGGTTGCTTGGGAATTCCAAGTGCTGCCATTGAAACCAGAAGCTGTATAATTGAAGGTTGGCAGCCAGGCGTATTGGGCGGATTTCAGTTGGGCTTGGGCTGACTCAATGGTGGCGTAGGCACTTTTGATCTTGTCGTTGCAGGCAAGTGCTTTCAATAGCAGATCATCAAGCTCTGGATCATGCAATGCCATCCACCAAGCCAGTCTGCTTAAGTCTTTATCGCTTTCAAGGTATTGTACTCCAGTACGAGTCACTTTGGGATACGCCACCCCTTCATGAGGCAAATCCTGACTGCAACTTCCCAATAAAAAACAAAGGAGTATTTGCATACTGAGCAATCTGTTTCGTGTTCATAGGGAAGAGTAGCCTTAATCCAATTTGGTTTTAAATATTTTCCCTGTCAAAATAACCAAAATAACAGCAATCAACACAATAGGTAATATATTGGGAACGATTTGATCCAGGGTACTCCCTTTTAAAATAATGCCGCGGGTAATTCGAATGAAATAAGTCATTGGGAAACAATAGCCTAAAAATTGCGCCCATAGAGGGCATCCCATAAAAAGAAAAAATGTAATCGGATAAAAACATGGCAGGCAATTGGTAAAAAATACTCAGCTGCATGGCTTGCATCGGAGTATAAGCCAGGGTGGAAAAAATCATCCCTACCATTAAATTGGCAATGATGAAAGGGTGCAGCTGCAAGGTACAGAAGACAAAATTGCCTTCAAAGGGAATATTAATCAGTAACTTACTGAAAATTAATACGCTGGTCAGTTGCAGATAACCCAATAAAATATAGGGTATGACTTTTCCTAAGATGATTTCAGTGGGTTTTAACGGCGTGCTTAGCAGCATTTCCATGGTGCCGGATTCTTTTTCTGAGGTAATGGCTGTTCCGGTTAACATCACCATGGTAAGGTCAACAACACCGCAATGAGACCTGGCACAATATTGTAAGAACTGGTATTGGATTCATTGTACAGTCGGTGAATGGTTAAATTCACATCCCGTTTACCCCGAATGGGGAGGGCATACCTAAGCCTTGTCTATTAAAGAGATCCAAGGATTGGTTCAATATGGGCAAGGCATTGCCAAGGGCCGTGGCGCTGCTGCCAGGATCCGTGCCATCGATTTCCACCAACAGCTGTGGTTTTTCATTGCGAATGTATTTGCGTGTAAAATCAGGTGGAATGGTAAAGGCAAAACTGATGTTTCCATTTGCAAAATCTTTGTTTTTTTGGGCCTCATTGGAGGATCCATGAATAACTTTGAAGTAACCCGATGCCTCCAGTGCGCTCACGTAATTTCTGGTGAGGGCGGTGTGGTCGTAGCTTATGATGCTGGTGGGTAAATGCTTGGGATCGAATTCAATGGCAAAACCAAAAAGAACAAGCAACATGATGGGAAGAATGACCAGCATGGCGATGGTGCCTCTGTCGCGGGTGATTAGGATGAATTCTTTGCGCATCAATCCTAAGAGCCGTCTAAACGATATTCCTTGCATATGCCTCATTGTATTAAGCCAATAAATACTTCTTCGAAAGAAGGCCTTACCTCTTTAAAGGATAAGTCTTTGTTTTCGTGGATTAGTTTATCTAAACTATCCTGTTTTTGCGAGGAAACGCGCAATTCGTTGTTGATGATGGAGGTAAGCAGCGAGGGGTATTTTTGATTGATTTTGTCTATGAAAGCCGCTTGTGATGGTTTATCCACATCAACCACATAGGCTTTAACCTGCGATTTGGGGATTAAGTCTTCCGTACGTCCTTCGTAGAGAAGTTTTCCTAAATTGATGTAGCCTAAGGTATTGCATTTTTCAGCCTCATCCATGTAGTGAGTGGTTACCAGAATGGTGGTTTTGTTTTCGCTGGAAATTCGATGCAGATAATCCCAAAATTCTTTACGTGCTTTGGGATCCACTCCTGCTGTGGGCTCATCTAAAAACAACAATTGGGGCTGGTGTATTAGACTACAAGCCAAGGACAGCCTTTGTTTCCACCCTCCTGATAAATTACCTGCTTTGACATCTCTGTATTTTCCCAATTCAAGATTTGAGATCATGTCTTTTATCTTTTGGTTGGTGTTGTTTACCCTAAAGATATCGGAAACGAAACGCAGGTTTTCGTACACAGTCAAGCCGATGTAAAAACTGAATTTTTGGGGCATGTACCCTACTTTTTCTTTGATTTCCTTGGTTTGGGTGCGAATGTCATAACCCAAACAGGTTCCCTCGCCTGAGGTGGGTGTCAATAGGCCACAAATCATGCGAATGGTGGTGGTTTTTCCACTGCCATTGGAGCCTAAAAAGCCGAAGATGCTTCCCTTTTCCACCTTTAAAGTCACGTGATCGACTGCAGTTTTGCCATCGAATTTTTTTGTCAGATCCCTCACATCGATTGCGTATTCTGTCATTCGGCCAATTCCAAGGTGACGGGTTGACCAAGGTGGAGTTTTTCTAAGTCAGGCGCATCGATTTGTGCTTCAATACGAAATACCAGTTTTTGTCTTTCTTCACGCGAATAGATGATGGGTGGGGTGTATTCTGCAATGTTGGAGATGAAAGCGATGTGCCCTTTTGCGAAATTTTTAATCGAACTTGTTGAAATTTGAATGCCTTGGTTCAGTCTCAAAGCGCTTAATTTATTTTCACCCACAAAAAAGACGACCTTGATTTTCTCCTTGGTGATCAAGGAGAGGATGGGGTATCCAGCTTGAATGAATTCACCTGGGGTGTAATAGGTGTCGAAAATAAGCCCCACTTGAGGTGCAACATTTTCTTTTCTGGAAGCCACCCATTTCTTTGAAGCCGTATCCACTTGATTGTTTTTAATTTTTTCATTCAGATCGGCCAGTTGCTGTTTGGATACTAGCAAATCTTTGTTAGCCACATCCAAGTCATTTTGACTTGCGGCATGTTGTTTGCGCATGCAAATGATGCGGCGGTAATTGATTTCATTGTAATGGATTTGATCCAGTATTTGTTGGCGTTGGGCTTGCAAGCTTTTGCCATTCAGTTGATTCAGATCAACCGCATACTGTTCATTGGTTTGTTCAAGTTTGAATAAAAACTCATTGGTTTTGACCAGTTGGCCTCTGCTTACTGGCAATTCCTTTAATCGACCGCTGAAATCGGCGGATAGATAGGTCAGATCAGCGTCTAGATACCCACTGAAAGACTTGTCCTCCGATTGGCAGGCTGTTAGAAAAAATAGGGACATCCAAACGATGCAAACGGACTTAGGCACCATGATCTCTCGGATAGGCTTTGCATCAATTGTTCATGGGTTTCAAAGACTTGTCAATTGTTAGATCTTGAGCCTGCGCAGATCATTGCAAACTTGGCCGAAAAATTCCCCATTCCGAATTGCTGATGATGACGCAATCGTTGCGCATGGCTTGCAATATTTTTTCTAAGGATGCAAATTGTTCACTCAATTGGTAATACAAATCAGCCCTTTTTTGTTCCATCAGTTCGCTCACGGTTAAATAGGCGGCTTTCCCCATTTTGGAAAAATAGTTGAGATTAACATGCCGTTTTTCAGCCATGCCAGGAAAAAGTCCGCAAAACAATAGACTTTTATCTCCCACATCTCGCAATAAATCTTGTCGAAGTAGGCGTGGTTTGCTCATGCAATGCAAAAAATCAAGAGCGACTATGGATTCCACCAATTTGGGTTTTTGCGAAAACCGCATCAATAAAAAGACCAAATAGCTTTCGGTCGCCTCATTTAAAATCAAGCGGGTGGTCGATTGCGCCTCATTGACCAGGGCATGCCATTGACTGATGTCGGTGGGATGCAAAATCAATTCCCTCATAAGATTCTCCAAAATCTGTCCTTCATACTATGAGTGTAGCAAAACTATTACCAATAGAGGTTTCGCATCGAGCGCATTGAGTGTATAATGTAAAAACTATGAACATATGAATTTATTTTTTACAGGGTTATTTATGATTGAACAAATACGCAACATCGCCATCATCGCACACGTAGATCATGGCAAAACCACTTTGGTGGATAAATTATTGCAACAAACAGGCACTTTGAATGAACGAGCGCCCAAAGTAGAGCGCATGATGGATTCCAATGCCCTGGAAAAAGAACGCGGCATCACCATTTTGCAAAAAATACCTGCGTCTATTGGAATGACCATCAAATCAACATCGTGGATACCCCAGGACATGCGGATTTTGGTGGTGAAGTGGAGCGAATTTTATCGATGGTGGATAGCGTTTTGCTATTGGTCGATGCCGTGGATGGCCCTATGCCTCAAACACGATTTGTGACTCAAAAAGCCTTTGCCCGAGGATTAAATCCTATTGTGGTCATCAATAAAATTGATAGACCCGGTGCAAGACCTCATTGGGTTATGGATCAAGTATTTGATTTATTTGATAATCTAGGTGCAAATGATACCCAATTGGATTTTCCAGTGGTTTACACTTCTGCTTTAAACGGTTATGCCAAATTGGATTTAGAAGATGAAGCCACGGATATGCGTGCTTTGTTGCAAACCATTCTCGATAAAGTCAACCCGCCAAAAGTAGATGCCGAAGGCCCCTTCCAAATGCAAATCAGCTCTTTGGATTATTCTTCTTATGTGGGCACTATTGGTATAGGTCGTATTACTCGTGGACACATTAAAGCCAAATCGCCAGTAAAAATTATTGATAAAGACGGCAAATGTCCGCACGCGGTCGCATCTTACAATTCTTAGGCTTTAAAGGCTTGGAGCGCATTGAAGTGGAAGAGGCCAATGCAGGCAATATCATTGCAGTTACTGGTATTGAAAATCTAAAAATATCCGATACCATTTGTGATCCGGCTATAGTTGAAGCCTTACCTGCACTTTGTCAGTGGACGAACCTACCATCAGCATGACCTTCCAAGTCAATGATTCCCTTTTGCAGGACAAGAAGGAAAATATGTCACTTCGCGAAAAATTCGTGAACGTTTGGATACGGAATTATTACATAATGTGGCCTTACGAGTTGAAGACTGCGACGATCCTGATAAATTCAGAGTGTCAGGTCGTGGCGAATTGCATTTATCCATTCTGATTGAAACCATGCGTCGTGAAGGCTATGAATTAGCGATTTGTAAACCTGAAGTGATCATTAAAGAAATCGATGGCTGAGCAACAAGAACCTTATGAGCGTTTAACAGTGGATGTTGAAGAAAATCATCAAGGCACCATTATGGAAAAATTAGGTGAGCGACGTGGTGGACTTGCAAAATATGGTTCCAGATGGCAAAGGGCGTGTGCGTCTTGGATTATATGATTCCTACGCGAGGTTTGATTGGTTTTCATAATGAATTTTTATCCTGTACCTCCGGAACTGGTTTAATGTATCATGTCTTTGATCATTATGGTCCAGCCATTAAAGGGCGTATTGGTAAACGAGCCAATGGGGTGTTAATTGCCAATTGCCAAGGTACTGCGCGTGGTTTTGCTTTGTTTAATTTGCAAGAACGCGGTCGTTTATTCGTTGAGCCTCAAGCCGTATGTTATGAAGGAATGATTGTTGGCATTCATGCCCGTGATAATGATTTAGTGGTCAATGTGACTAAAGAAAAACAATTAACCAACATGCGTGCTTCCGGTACTGATGAAAACATTATCTTGACTCCAGCGATTAAATTTACTTTGGAGCAAGCCTTGGAATTTATTGATGATGATGAATTGGTTGAAGTGACTCCATATGTCCATTCGTTTGCGTAAAAAATCATTAAAAGAACATGGACAGGAAAAAAGCCTCACGACGCTCAAAGTGAAGAATAATAATAAAAACAATGAAGTCCCCTTTAAACGCGTTATCTTGTATGCGCGACAACACCGAGCAAACCAGGGAGTCAGCGAAAGCTTGCATCGCTTGGTTGACTTTTTGAAAACGAAAGATTTAGAACTTTATCAAGATGAAGAAACGGCCTCTGGTTTTGAGATGGGTCTTCCTCTATTTGCCCAGGAAAGACATGGGTGAAAAACAGGATTTGATCATTGTGGTTGGTGGCGATGGCAGTTTGCTTTCAGCAGCGCGTATGGCCATTAAAGTGGATACTCCGGTGATTGGGATTAATCGCGGCCGATTGGGTTTTTAACCGATATTTTACCCCAAGACATCGAAACCCAGCTCGCTGCGGTTTTAAAAGGCGAATATACCGAGGAAAAACGCTTTCTTTTACACACGCGGATTTTCGATCATCAAGACGTACTTATTTCGAAGGGGATGCCTTAAATGATGTGGTTTTGGGTCGTGGTAGAGAAACGCATTTGATTGAATTTGATGTCTATGTCAACCAGCAACTGGTGAGCTCATTATCGCTCCGATGGCATGATCTTATCCACACCCACAGGATCCACGGCCTATGCCTTATCCGCTGGCGGCCCCATCATGCACCCGACAATTAAATGCCATTGTCTTAGTGCCTATGTTTTCTCATAGCCTTAAGCTCACGACCTATAGTCATCGATGGCCGAATCCCAAATAGAACTGCATATCAGCGAAAACAATGAAACCGAATTGCGCATCAGTTGCGATGGTCATGAATCCCGAATGGTCAAGCCAGGGCAAAAAGTCGCCATTGAAAAAAATGGGCAACCAATTGCGTTTATTGCATCCTCTTGATTACCATTATTATGATACATTACGATCTAAGCTTGGCTGGGAATCCAAACATCAGGGATAAATCATGCTCACCACCTTATGCATCGAACATTTTACCATTGTGCAACAACTCGAATTGGATTTTACCCAAGGAATGACTGCTTTTACAGGAGAAACCGGCGCTGGAAAATCCATTATGATCGATGCCTTGATGTTGGCATTAGGCGGTCGTGGGGATGCCTCCATCATGAGACCCGGTGAGGAATAACTGCGACATCACCGCGAGTTTTACCTTTGATAAAGAATCCGAGACTGCCCAGTGGTTGGCCGATCACGATCTTTGCTTAGAAGAGGATGAGCTCTATTTGCGTCGTATCATTTACGCCGAAGGCCGTTCAAAATCTTACATGAATGGGCAACCCTTTCCCTTGCAAAAAATAAGGGAATTGAGCCAAACCCTGGTTCAATTGCATGGACAACATCAACATCAAAACCTGTTACAACATCCAACGCATAGGCAACAGCTGGATCAATATGCACTGCACCAGGTTCTGATGGATGAAGTCGCAGAACGTTACAAACAATACCAGCAAATAAAACAAAAAATAGACAAATTAAATCAACAAAATCAACAGGCCGATAAAGTGCAATGGTTGCAATTTCAATTGGATGAATTGTCTTCATTGGATTTGCAAGCGGGTGAAGTTCAAAACCTACATGAAGAGCATCAGCTTTTGAATCATGCCAAAGAATTTCTTGAACAAAGCCAAGTCATTCAAGGTTTATTGAGATCCGAAGATCAGGCGGACATTTGTTCTCATTTAAACCACATTCTGCACAGTCTTGCGCAGTTACCACAAACGCATCCGCGGATTAAAAACAGCCTGGAACTCATCAACAGCGCCTTGATTCATTGCGAAGAAGCTTTAGATGAAATCCAGCAATTTGCGGCTGAGGTGCAACTTGATCCGGAGCGGTTGCATGACATTGAACTTCGCATGACGGCAATCCACTCCCTGGCGCGCAAAAATCACGTGGACAGCTCCCAATTGTTGGCTCTAGCAAACCAATTGCAAGTGGAATTGGAGACCATTCAATCCTCTCAAGAACAATTGATTGCGCTTGAATTGGAACAAAAAGCAGTTTTCGCGGCATTGCATCAGGCTGCTTTAACCCTCAGAGAATCAAGGCAATTGCATGCACAAAAATTAGCACAAGACATCACGGCCTACATGCATCAATTGGGCATGCCCAAGGGTTGGGTTGAGATCGAAATCAGTCCACTGGATAAAATTCAACCTCATGGCCTGGATAAAGTAGAATACAAAGTCTGCACCAATCCGGGTATGGAATTGGATGCTTTAAGCAAAATCGTTTCAGGCGGTGAATTATCTCGCATAGGTTTAGCCATCCAAATGATTACGGCAAAAAGAGGCTCTACCCCCACCTTAATCTTTGATGAAGTAGACGTGGGCATTGGCGGTGCCACTGCGGCCTTGGTGGGTAAAATGCTCAGGCAATTAGGCCAACGTTTGCAAATTTTTTGCGTAACTCACCAAGCCCAGGTGGCAGCAATGGCACACAATCATTATCAGGTTGAAAAAAACAGCGACACCCAAAAAACCACCACAACCATTCGTTTGCTCAACGCCAACCATAAAATCAAGGAAATTGCTCGCATGTTAGGCGGCCTAAACATCGGTGAACAGACCTTATCGCATGCAAGAGAACTGCTTGAAGAGAGCCGCAGCCTTTGATAGTATACTTTTTTAAAAAAATTTATAATATTTGATAAAAAAACAGCAAAAGTTATAAAACTGTGCTATACTGTAGTTGAACAATTTAGGAAATTAACATGTCAGAAAAAATACGCGGTACAGTAAAATGGTTTAATGAGTCCAAAGGTTTCGGTTTTATTGAAAGTGGCGGTAAAGATTATTTTGTGCATTTCAGCGCAATCCTAAGCAGCGGTTTCAAAACCCTTGCTGAAGGTGCAACTGTAATGTTCAAAGCTGGTAATGGACAAAAAGGTCCACAGGCTGAAGAAGTTGAAGTAGTCTAATTCATTATTTATTTGCCCCATTCTCTTTTAAATAGCGATATTTGAAGGCGATTGGGGTTTTTTTTATTATACGCAATCCTGAGTATTTGTTTTTGCGTGAAGGATTTCCTGACTAGGGCATGATCTTCTTTTAATCAGCGGCTGAAGCCTCTGACCAGTTTATCACTGTATATTTTTTCATAGGTACTTTCCAGCCTTTCTTCTCTGCATCATTCCACTGCTTGTCACATCCCCTTTGGGATGCCTCAAAGCCAGGAACCTCTAATTTTTTATGATTTATGATTAAGACTGCAATTCTTGTGATTTAAGCAAGTAAACGTACAGAACTCGCGGTTTTTCTCCGGGCAACCATTGTAGCATTGATCTATTTGCGATTTAGTACATTGTTCCAGGGCATATGTAGGATATGCTAAAAATACAAGTGTGAGATAGGAACTTATTACCATCAAGGTTTTCATTGCTGTCTCCTTAAACGAAATAAAAATAGGTGTTATGAAATGTAGATTAGATTAAAATAAGTATAGTATAAAAAATACATTTATCAGGGTTTTTAATTGACCTAAATTCATGGAGTCAGGGTGTATTCTTGGAATGCTGCAATGGATTCGTTTTCTTGCTGTTTGATTTGAGCTTGAAATGCCTGGGCTGACTTTGCATTTGTTTTTGACAACAGCTCAAGCACTTGTTGTGCAATGCCTGGATTTTTCCATGCGGCTGTGGCGATGAGGTGGATGAGATTTTCTTTGTTTTTGGTGTCTAACCGATGATTGCCGCCCAAGTAGTCGTCTTTTTGGTTGCTTTGGACTAGATGGCTTAATTCTTGGGTTGAAAGGTCGGACACCATCGTTTTAAGCACTTCTCTTTGGTTTCTGTAAGTTTGTTCGACATCCAATTCTTGGTTTTTTTGATTTTGTTTGGAATCTGGAATAACCGAAGTGAGAAAAGGCAGGGAATTTATAAGGGCTGTGGCTGTAGGTAAGTGATGTGGCCGAGTCAATGTGTTCACCACTTCGGCGCTCACCTTTGCCGTGTAATGTGCTTTTGATAGTTCGATATTCAGAGCTGGCACTTGAGATCCGGTTGCATTGTACACTTCTGGAGTTTTTAAACCCACATCCGCTTGAATGGCAATGGGAATGTGTAACACTTCGGATGCCGAAGCGATTTCTGCGGCACTGATGTAGGTGGTTCCCTTTTCCGCTTTGTTTTTTTTCAAGTCTGCGTCTTGACCTGGTAAGGTGGATTCATCCCGGACTACGAAGCCACTGAATCGCGGGCTTGCGTGAAGATTTTTCACGCTGACTTTACGAAGGGCCTCAGCTCCGTCTATGATCAGCTGATTCCGCACTGGCTTTGATGTTTTGAATAACTGCATGAGTTCACTTAATTGGGCGACAGATGACATTTTAGTAAAATTAGAAGACAAATAGGCTTTTCCCAAGACGGACAAGGATTGCAACAGGTCTTGTAAGCCCAAGGATTGATATTGCGCTTGACTTAGCTGCTTTGCTTCATGGGCTAAAAGAAATGCACCAAAAATAGCCCGATACCCACAATCGCCAAAACCACCAAAATCCATTGTTTTCAATTCGATGTTGTCCGGTTTTGAATTTTTTCTGTCTAATGTTGACATGTTTATGGTCTCTTGTCTTATAAAAAGTCATTGTTACTGAGTTGCATCCTAACACAGTGGTATTTTTAGTCAAGGGTCTTTCCTTAGACTTTTGTTTCGCCGCATTTTATGTTAGATATGTATTTTTTTAAAAAGAAGAGGTTTTATAGTGTCAATTAAATCAGATCGATGGATTGAAAAAATGGCTTTAGAGCATGGAATGATCAGTCCATTTGAACCCAGGCAAGTTCGGGAGAAGTCCGGTGCAAGACTTATTTCCTATGGGGTATCCAGTTACGGCTACGACGTACGATGTTCCAATGAGTTTAAAGTATTCACTAACATCAACTCCGTCATTGTGGATCCTAAAGCCTTTGACGAAAGCAGTTTTGTCGACGTCCAATCCGATGTGTGCATCATCCCACCCAATTCCTTTGCCTTGGCGAGAACGGTGGAATATTTTCGTATCCCAAGAAACATATTGACCATTTGCCTTGGAAAATCAACCTACGCAAGATGCGGCATCATTGTCAACGTCACCCCCTTGGAACCCGAATGGGAAGGGCATGTCACCTTGGAATTTTCAAACACAACCCCATTGCCTGCTAAAATTTATGCCAACGAAGGCGTGGCTCAAATCGTCTTTCTAGAAGCCAGCGAGGTGTGTTCGGTTTCATATCGTGATAAAAATGGAAAATATCAGGGACAAATGGGTGTGACATTACCTTGTGCATGAATTATAAAGCCGCGACTCATTGAATTTTCGCGGCTTAAGTTTGACTATTATTCGTCTTCGGGCAGTTTGTGCAGAGCGCGTGATGCGTCGACTCGTTCGCGAAGCTCTTTACCGGGTTTAAAGTGAGGACTGAATTTAGCCGCCGTCATCACCTTTTCCCCCGTTTTCGGATTGTGCGCATTTCGAGGTGGGCGGTAATGCAGTGAAAAGCTGCCAAAACCACGAATTTCTATCCTTTGATCCTTGATGAGTGAATCACCCATTAGTTCCAATATTTTATTAATGCCATCAGCCACTTGTTTCTCGCTCACATGCATCATCCGAGCAGCGATGTGTTCAATGAGTTCCGATTTAATCATACCCACCTCGTTTAGTCGCGTCTGCCACCAACAACCATAGGCTGACAATTTCCCTGTGATTTACTTAAGTATAGACGGGGAAATAAAATATTCAATCTTTTCAAGCCAGTTAGTAAAGAATTGTTTTTTTTTTTAGGGTTATGCTCCAATAAATGGTTGATTTAGAGGCTAAAAGACAAAAATATGATTTATTTTCAGGGGCCTAAAATGCAGGGATCTTTAGTGGTTGGACATTGGATAAAACAACATGAGCAAAGACTCATGTTGTTTTATCCAAGAAAAGGCACAAGCTTGTAGTGTTGTGATTATTTAATTATGCAGTATAGAGGCATGAGTTAATCGAGAGTTTGAGAATGTCAGTCATCTCAAACCCTCAGGTTTAATCATTTGGACGAAAGCCATGAGTTTTTTCATATTTTTTGTCCAAAGTTTAATTAGTGGGCATCATCCCAATTAGATCCCACCCCTATGGACACGCGTAAGGGTACGGACAGCTCTACAACGTTCTCCATGATTTGGGAAATCATGGCCTTGCTTGTCTCGATGGCATTTTCTTGAACTTCAAAAACCAATTCATCATGCACCTGCATGATCATTCTTGCGTATGGATTGGTTTGTGAATTTTGCCATTGGGCCATTTGTATCATGGCTTTTTTTATGATATCAGCGGCTGTGCCTTGCATGGGCGCATTGATTGCGGCACGCTCGGCTGCTTTTTGTCGCATGAGGTTGCGAGTGTTGATTTCAGGAAGGTATAAACGTCTGCCAAATAGGGTTTCCACATAGCCCATTTGATGCGCTTGTTTTCGAGTGCGCTCCATGTAGTCCAGTACTTTGGGGTAGCGTTGAAAATAAACATCCATGTAGCTTTGGGCCACTTGACGCTCGACACCGATTTGTTTGGCTAAGCCGAAGGAAGACATGCCATAAATGAGACCAAAATTAACGGCCTTAGCCCGTCTTCTTTGCTCATGAGAAACGTCCATTAAGGGGGTTTGAAAAATTTCACCGGCTGTGGCCGTATGAATGTCCCAATCGTTGGCAAAAGCCTTTAACAAATTCGCATCCTGGGACAAATGAGCCATGATGCGTAATTCGATTTGAGAATAATCCGCAGCTAAAATCAGATGGCCTGCGGGTGGGATAAAGGCTGTGCGAATGAGACGACCTTCTTCGGTGCGTATGGGAATGTTTTGTAAGTTAGGCTCGGAAGAAGACAATCGACCGGTTGCAGCCACTGCTTGATTGTAGGAGGTATGAACCCGCTTCGTAACTGGGTTGATTTTTTTAGGTAAGGCATCGATGTAAGTTGAAACCAGTTTGGTTAATCCACGGTACTCCTGAATGACTTTGGCAATTCGATAATTCAAGGCCAATTCGGCCAGCACAGGTTCGGAAGTAGAAGCCTGTCCTGTGGGTGTTTTGGAGAGGATGGGTAAGCCTAGGACTTCAAATAAAATCTCTTGCAATTGTTTGGGGGAGTTCAGGTTGAAGGGCTTGCCGGCTAGCTGTAGAGCTTCTTGCTCCAATTCCAAAATTCGTTGTTTCAAACGCTTGCCATGGTTTTGCAGGGTTTGAGAATCAATTAAAACCCCCTGTTGCTCCATGTCCGCGAGTACGGTTATCAAAGGTATTTCCAGCTCATGAAACACAGGGTGCATTGAGTCTTCTATCATGGGATACAGGGTTTGATGCAATTGCAAACAAAGTTGCACGTTTTTGGCCGCATAAGCGGCTGCTTTTTCCAGGGCGATGTGGTTAAAAGTTTGTTGTTTCGTTCCCTTGCCGCAGAGATCTTCTAAGCTTAAGCTGTTGTGACCTAAATACTTTAAAGACAGGCTTTCAAGATCATGGCGACTGGCGCCGCTGTTTAGAACATAGGATTCCATCATGATGTCGTATGCGATGCCCTTTAGCTGGATCCCATAATTTTTAAGGATGCAATAAACGAATTTGATGTTCTTACTTATTTTTTTTATGGAAGGATTTTCAAGTATGGGTTTGAGTGCATTTAAAACCAGTTCTCTATTCAGTTGCAGGCTACCATCCTGATGTCCAAAAGGGATATAAATGGCTTTGTCGTTTTCAATGGCAAGGGATAGGCCAATCAATTCATTGTTCATAAAATCCGCACTCAGGGTTTCGGTGTGGATGCAGAGCAGTGTACAGACGGTTAACCGATTCAGCCAAGACGTGAATCCGTTTTGGGTGGTGATGAGCTCATAGGAGGAATCCTGCACTTCTACTTGAGCAGGGCTGGATTCTTTAATTTCTTCTTGTTCAAGCAATTCTTTAAGCCAACTTTTAAATTCAAATTCTCGAGTTAATTCAATGAGTTTTTGTTTGTCCATGAGTTTTGGCTTCAATTCGTCCAACTTCATGGGCAAGGACACATCGGTTTTAATGGTGACCAATTGTTTGGACAAGGCCAGATGCGGGATGCAGGCACGTAAGGATTCGCCGATTTTACCGCCAATGGCATGGGCATTTTGGATGAGGTTGTCTAAAGTTTGGTATTCATCAAGCCATTTGACTGCGGTCTTGGGTCCGCACTTGTTTACCCCAGGAATATTGTCCGAGGTGTCGCCAATCAAAGTCAGGTAGTCGATGATTTGAGCTGGCGATACGCCAAATTTTGTTTTCACCCCAGCCACGTCCAAATGGTGATTGGTCATGGTGTTGATGAGAGAAATCCGTTCATCAACCAGTTGAGCTCCAGATCTTTATCGCCAGTGGATATGACCACCGGTATGTTCTGTTTACTTGCCGCCAACGCCAAAGTCCCGATGACGTCATCGGCTTCTACGCCTTCAACGATAAGCAATGGCAAGCCCATGGCTTCAAGCAACTGAATCAAGGGTTTGAATTGAGAACTTAATTCCTCAGGCATTGGAGGCCTGTGGGCTTTATAAGCCGGAAACCAATCGTTTCTGAAGGTTTTGCCTTTGGCATCAAACACCACGGCTATTTCTTGAGGTTTGTAATCCTTTATCAGCCGTTTAATCATGTTGGCCACCCCATAAATGGCTCCAGTGGCTTGGCCTTTTGACGTTTTTAATGGGGGCAGGGCATGAAAAGCACGAAAGAAATAGGAGGAGGCGTCGACCAGAATCAAGGGCGGTTTCATCATTCCTTCGCCTCTAGTTCGGTGAGCTTCTTTTTCGAGGTGGGCGAGTTGATTGGATAAGGTTTTGATTTGTTTTTGAATGAGTGGAATTCGATTGGCGGCCAGTTCATGCTTTATTGCAAGGTTTTTTGGGCGCGCTGGATTGCCCAAATAGACATTGCCTGCAACCAGATGTTTGTTCGGAGGCACACCGGTGCGAGACCAACACCACGCCGTCATCAATTCGCACGTGGTCACTGACGCCTACATTGGCTGCGAAAATGACATTGTCTCCACTGATGGTGCTGCCCGCAATGCCAGTGAAACCACAAAGGATGTTGTTTTTGCCTAATTGAACTGAATGGGCTACTTGGACCAGATTATCGATTTTGTGCCTCGCCAATCCGCGTGGCACCCATGGTGGCTCTATCGATTGAGGTGTTGGAACCGATTTCCACTGGTCTCGAATCACAACTCGACCTAAATGAGGGACCTCATATGCTTGCCCTCTACAAAGGTATAACCAAATCCATCAGAACCGATCACGGTGGAAGCATGAACAGTCACTTGGGATGCCTGTTCAAATGTCATATACGGTGAGTTAGAGGTGAATGGTGGTGTGATTTCCTATGGTTACATTTTGACCAATATGGATGTGGCTTTTAAAATCCGAATGATCGCCTATGCGGCTGCCCTCTCCAATGACCACATAAGGTCCTATGAATACGTCTTGACCTAAATGAACATGATATTACGCAATCGCTGCCGTGGGGTGTATTCCAGGTTTTGGCTTGTGAGGCGGATGAAAATGATTCAATAAATCAATGAACGCTTTGAAGGGGTGTTTCACTAAATCAGAGGTTTATTGGAATGCGCAATGGTTTGATTAACCAAGATGGCCGCAGCATTGGATGATTCCGCCGTTTTTAGACTGGTTTCTTTGCCGACAAAGACTAGGGATTCCGGATGAATGTCATCGAGAGTGGAGAGTGTCTTGACTTGTATTGAATCATCACCCAATACAATTCCCTGGACCAAATGGGCGATATCGCGTAAGGAACTATTCATGCGGATCCTTTTTCATTAAAATAGCGGATTATATCAAAATGCTAGTTTAGGACAAGGCTTCTTCGTGGTGGATAGCCACAAGCGTAAACCAGTAAATTTGGCATGCTACTATTTGTTACAAATCTTACAAGTTTTGCAACAAACTTTTATATAAGACCTAATGCGGTACCCGGATTTGACAATAACTCAAAGCCTGCTGACGAAAGGTGTGTGTTTATGTTCTACTTTACTGGCTTTTCATTATTATTTTTTAGGCCTTGTTTCAAGCTCCTTTATTTTTTACTAAAAGCGCACTGATATGTATTGTTGTGCGCCTGTGACAATAGATCTTTCCAACTAGGCCAGCTGAACTGAGGGCTAATCTCATCATAAGCTGTTATACATTAACCCTATAACTAAGCTGCAAATGTTTGGGTCGAGCCTTCATTTTGCAATGCTGCAAGATTTGAGGCGCATAACGCTCAGCAATGTCTACTGCAGACTGACCCATATTATCTGAGGTCCAAGGATCAGCACCGTTTGCTATTAATCGTTTTACTACTTCATCGTTCCCACAACTAGCAGCAAAATGTAGGGCTGTTTTGCCTCCTTTATCATGTTTGGTAACAGAACATCCTTGAGCGATTAGCCAGTCAAATAAGTAATATTAGGTTTAGGAATGCCGGCTGCATACATGAAAGGGGTTCGTCCAACATCATCTACATTACCAATCAAATCGATACAACTCTCATAGTAAGTTTTGTATGCATCGAATGCATAAGCAGCCCAATGTAAGAGAGTACGACCAAAAGGATCTACTCTATCCTTAATTAAGTCTGTTGCTTGGTGAAACACAATAAGATCAGTGTATATGTTACCTCCAAAAGTTTAACATCAGGATTGACCCCATATGATTTTAGTGCACAAAAGGCAAGCGTTCTGCCTTCGGGAGACAAGTTTGGATTTCCTGCGACGAGGTGTAATAATGTTTTGCCTCCAAAATCAACTATAGAGGCATTGGCTCCTCCTGCCAATAAATCCGTAATCATAGGAACGGTTCCTAAATAACAGGCATTTGATAAAGCAGTCCATCCCATATCATCCTTATGGTTGATATCTAAATCAGGCATTTGCTTTAGAAGGTATTCAATCCCTTCAATGTTGCTCCTAGTGGCCAAAAAAATACCGAGTGGGGTTCTGCCATCAAAATCAGTCAATAACTTCGAATTCATTTTCTTGTACTAGTTTGTTTATTTCGTCTAGCTTGGGATCTGTATTTTTGCTTGATTTACATATCTGGATAAGTTCATCTATTGGTTTCATGCTTCTTCCTTAAATATATTATTAATTTTAATAAATCATATTAATAATCATCTTGTTGATGACGGAAGGCATTTAAGCATAAATTTGGACAGGATACAATTTCCTTAGCCCTTATCTTCAAACTCTTCTCCAATAACAGAGCCCTTATAAATTAGAAAAATACAGCTGGTGCACTGTTTCAATAAATTTACCCTTAGAATTGCAATTAGCTGCTTTAAAAAATGCAGGCAACTCTCCGCAACCATTATTTATGAGTAAATAATTATCGGATGAACTTAAATTTATCTAAATTCTATGAATATAGAACTATAATTGGCATTTGCCCCGTTTCTGTAGATCTACTCCGATATAAGGGCAGATTTAATTCCTTATAAAATTTTCGACAGAGCCATAATTCGAGTGGTTAGTTTTTAGAAGTATTTAATGAGGAGCTATTAGGATAACAAATGAAATTGAAGAGGGAGCTAGGAATCTAATTTATACAGCTTTAAAGGTTGTGGCTACCCTCATTCTATGTCCTCTAATATTCTTCTTGTCCTCCCGCAGAGGGTCCCATAAATTTAGCTTTGTCAATCTTTTATCAGAAAGAGTGAGGAAAACGTTGAAACTAGATGCACATGACGCCATGGATCAACATAAGTTTCAAGGTTTTTATACACTTCAGTCTTTGTTAAAGGATTTTTATGATAAATGTGCAGCGAGGGATCCCAGGAGAGCGCCATACATTCAATCAATTCTTTTGAATCGAATACAAAACAAAATTAGCTCGTCTCACAAAATCTTATCTAAATTAAGCATTGATATTCCGCCAAAAGAAATGAAAGATATATACCAAAAGTATGGGGTAATTGCTCTCCGTAAGTTATCCCGAGAGGACTTGCTTGTCTGTTGTGGGAATTCCCCTGTTTTTTCTTGTTGTATGCATTCTTATTCTGGGGTGCCAGTTGATTACACTGGTTTGCATGAGCATTCTGAGATGGACACGTGCGATGAGGATTTATTAATGAACCCTTCTGTAGTCGGTACGTGGCTAACACCAGGGCTTGTTCAGTGCTTTTGCTTTTTTTCCAGCGATCATGCGCTGTTTAATAACATGTAACCTAAATTCCCGCTCCAAATGATACCTACGCAGGCTCAGTAATTGAAAAGGCATTGTAAATTATTTTCTGTTCTTTTGTGAGTGGGAACAAAATACAGGATCCGTTTATATTTTGAATCTTGAGCTTTGATAGTGACATTATCATCTTTTTCATAGTCATATTCTTGTACAGAGCCTTGTCCAACATCACAGTATGAATATAGGACATCAGTATCAGCGCAATAAACCCAATGAACAGTTTGTTTTGCATGCTGTCATCCCGATGCATGCGGAGCCGTCCTAAATCGAGCTGAGTTTTTAGACCCAAAAGCCTTTCTCTACAACATCTTTTTGACGATAAATCATTAAAGCCTGCTTTGCATCAACTACATCATTACTGAGCACCACCAACCAGCCTGCATGCTTCAGATTTTGGGTTACCACATCTTCACGGATGTTAATTGTATAGCCTGTTGAGGCAAGCTCTGATTTTCTGATAATAAGATATTTTTGGGATTCTCCATCATTCTGTGCCATTACCGGATCCGTCTCTGCCTGTTCTCTAAGCGTGGCAACATAAGCATAAAGTTCTTCGCGGATCTTTGCACCCTTCATAGCATCATAATACACATGGGTATATATCGATGTTCCCTACTCGCTGAATATGTGTTGAGGGCACTGGTCTATCGGGAGCCGGATGCGGTAGTTCCGCAAGTCCTGGTTCTGAGGAGGGTTCGGCTGGAGTGATCTGGCCGTTCTACTCACCCTGGCCCCGCTAGTGTCCTGGCGTGAGGTGATTATTTATTACAGTTACTATTGTTCGCTTGAGAGAAATTGCCGTTGTTGCATTCGCACATGCATCCCCCCATGCGCGTGTATTTGCAATTGGTAGGGGCTTTTAGGGTGCTCCCGATCTTGGAGCATGCACTATCCGGCGTAACAGTAACATCCTGGGAATCGCCGCCGTACGTCATTCCAGGTATTAATAATGTAATTAGCGTCAATTCAAGCAAATATTTCGAAGGGTTGATGTTCAACATGATAATTCTCCTTAAGTAAGTAATGAGAGGAAGTAGCGTCTTTATCTTTCGTGATATCTTACGGTTAAGAATAGTATTGTTTTCTTTTTTGTCAACGCTCTGAACTTGTTGCTCTATTTCACCAGGATTGATAAATATTCCAAGTGATTGGCCCTACGTTAAGACTTCTGCGCTGGGAAGCCACTTGGATCTATTTTTTAGACAGGAAAGTCTTTTATTTTACTATCAGGGGTAACTTTTTTAATTTTTCCCCATTCTACCCCATTTGTGAAGGATAAGGTACGTTGAACTAAACCTCCTAACGTCGGTGGTAACCCCTAAAACCTCATACACATAAGCATCACAGTATTATTTCAGCATTCACTCACACCGCCAAATCTATTTGCCCATTTAAGTGCCAGACTTATAGTGTTTATTACACTAAAGGAGCACTACTATGAGCAAGTTAAGTAACAAAATGAATGATGATATGCTTTTATACGGTTTTAGTCAGAATACAAGAAAAGTATATATAAATCCTAAATTCCCGCTCCAAATGATACCTACGCAGGCTCAGTAATTGAAAAGGCATTGTAAATTATTTTCTGTTCTTTTGTGAGTGGGAACAAAATACACGATCCGTTTATATTTTGAAGCTTGAGCTTTGATAGTGACATTTTGACGATAAATCATTAAAGCCTGCTTTGCATCAACTACATCATTACTGAGCACCACCAACCAGCCTGCATGCTTCAGATTTTGGGTTACCACATCTTCACGGATGTTAATTGTATAGCCTGTTGAGGCAAGCTCTGATTTTCTGATAATAAGATATTTTTGGGATTCTCCATCATTCTGTGCCATTACCGGATCCCCCTCTGCCTGTTCTCTAAGCGTGGCAACATAAGCATAAAGTTCTTCGCGGCTCTTTGCACCCTTCATAGCATCATAATACACATGGGTATACAATTGATGCTCTTTGTTCCATGCACGTTTTTTTGTAATGGCACGCAAGGATTGCCCCCCAATAACCAGGGTCTTATCTAGGCAATCAATGTCTTTTCGTTCACTCTCAATCATTTTTTGAGCAAATTTGGAGGTAAATGGCATTGCGATAGGAGCTTGATTCATAAAGATAAATTTTAGTGCCGACTCTCTGACGAACAATTGAGCTCATAGGGAGGTCCCTGGTCTCTGTAGGTATAATAATTATACCTACAATGGCACAGAAAACAATAAAAATCGCATAAATTGTCCAAAAATCCACTAGATATTGATTTTATAAATAACGTTTCGGTCTTTAGTTAATTCAGATGAAATTAATTAGATCAGTGATAGGCTTGTAGGTATAAATTTGGGTGGGAATTTAGGTTCCTATGAAGCACATCCTCAAAATTTCCATCAAATCTTAATTCAAATAATTCATGGAATCTTTCATGGGCGCTTTTATCGAAAAAGTTTGGACTAAGATAGTGATACAATTGAGCACCATAGCCAAAGGGCACGACCTGACCAACAAGGGTTTGTAGTTTATGAACAAATGCAAGGAGCAGTTCCTTATCGGGATTTGCAGACACTGAACTGTTTTTTTGTGTATGCTTCGGCACAAAGGACCTCATTTTAAGTTATAAATTTCAAGACTGTGCATTATAACCTAAATAGTCGCTTATATGGTAGGCAGGCTAGCACTAAGCTTAGCCTACCTTAACTCTCTCTAAGGAGTACTATTATCTGAAAGGGAAAATTGCTCGTCAACTTCCATCCTGCTCAAAACTTGTTTTTTCTGCTGATTGAAGCTACCATACCTATTTTGAGAGGGAGGTAACACAGGTCTCTCAGATTGTGTATCAAAAACTTGACCTCTGGAGAGATGAATTCTCACATCATCCACCGAATCAACACTTTCTGACTCTGACTCTGACTCTGACTCTGATTTTAAGATTTGCTCTGGACTGCTCGGGTCTTCAGCTGCTACTGGAGAATCTGAAGAATCAGGTGAATCTGGAGAGGATATGATTCTTAATTTCAGGTACTTCTACAGTAACTGAAAGGGCCGACTTAAACTCAGAAGCTTTTTTATTCCCACATTTCGGGAGAACCCTCAAGAGTGTTTCTTCAGCAGCTAATGGAGAGCCCGAAGAATCAGGTGAATCTGGAGAAGTAACTTCAGGTACTTCTACAGTAATAGAAGCTTTTTTATTCCCAAATTTTGGGAGAACCATTACCGATGATGGCTCATCTTCAAGCACTACACTTGGCTCTTTCTGCACTTTTTGTAAGTGATTTTGAGGGACTTCTTTAGTTTCCCAAGCATGGGTTACTTTATTTATGAAGGGTTCAATACTAGTCTCAATGGTGATGACGGCTGAATTTCCTGAATTAGAAAATGTAAATGCACTGTTAGGACAAAAATTATCAACAATCATATCAATATCAGATTGAATTTGATATTTACGTATTGATTTAATTATGCTCTCTGAATTATTGCAATTAGGAGCAAATAATTTGACAAACAATATATCTGTTCCTATGCCAGCTCCACCGAAGAAAACACCAGCATCTGTCTTATAATTAGCATTTATTTTTTTGGTTAGAAGATGTTCTACTAAAGTCTTAGGATTGGCTGTAATGGCATTGAATTTTTTGCAAAAGCCCTCAGGAAATCCACCAGCATTATCATGATATGTCATACAGATTTGGCCCGATTCACTCAAAGTAAGTCCAAAGGTGATACTGACCGTGGAAGGAATTTTTTCACCTTGATGTCTAGGATTTAAATTCCAGGCTATAAGTGCATCGACTGAATTTTTAATGAGTTCCAGGACACCGATATCATCATCCATCACTTTTATAAGTAAAGGCATATCCTCTTTAGATAAAACCTCTTTAATTTTTTTATCCAGTTTTGGATGTTCCTTGAAATGTTTTTTAACTTCGTCCCAAGTGTGTTTATTCTTCATCAGGCCATCTATACAATCGTGAAATAGATCTCTCTGTTGCACTTGTTCACTTGGCGCAGTTTTTCCAACAAGTTCACCATCCAGGGATGGCTCAAACAGCTCCTCTCGGTATTGAATTAAAAAGCCAATGTAAAATTCTAAATTCAAACTGATATTCACTTCAGGAGCATTAGCCGATGAAGTTATTACAAAAGAAATGTCTTTAGCCTGCATGATATACCCCTCAATCTAGTAAAACGTACCATCATGATGACCAATCTCTTAGGACAGGCATCATTCATGATTAATTTACATTTTATACTAATTACATTAAGGTATTATTAAATGCACAATATGACTATTTTTTTATTACTGTTTGGCTCTGGGCATAGAGCTTACATCTGATTCGGAGGGTGATTCAATTTGAGTTTTTGGAGAAAATAAGGGGTTTAGATCCAAATAAGCTCTCACCATAGAGATTAAGGGTGCTGGAATTTTAGTTTTAAGTTCTTTCTGCGTTTCTAAGAGAACATCCTCATCTGAAAAAATTCCTTTTTCATGAAGCATGTCTTTCAATTGACTTTTTTCCCTAGACTCTAATTTGCATTCACCAAAACAAATGGTCAGTCCTGGTTTGGGTGTCACTGAGGTAATCACTTCTTTCAACGGGGTGAAAAATTGTGCACTAAATCCATTGCCGCTGATATCCACAAATGTTCTTCTAGATAAGAAAGAAGCAAAAATGTCTTTGAATCTTTTGGCAGAATCATCTAATTGAAATAGGAGATTATTTTTTAGATTAAAAGAGGTGACAGTTTCTGGGGGAGTTTCGAGGATTTTAACAATATCTGAAGTCATAAATGAAATCAGATTATTTTCACTGAGATCTAATTCAGTGACCCTGGGATCGATTGTCTCAAGTTCTAGGATTAATTCCTTCGCGGGTATTCTATTGAGTTGGCGTTTACTAAGGTTAAGTAATCTGCTGCTGATGGTTAAAGATTTAATAAGGGAAGCAATTATGGTCATTGTAAATACTCTCAATTGGAACAAGGGTTATTGCAACTCACATCATCCCTAATGGGACTATGGATTTTCCAACTGCCTAAATTCATGGTTAACGAAAAAAAGTTTGAACATATTATCATTATATTAGTAAGAATGCAAAAATACTGATTGGGAAGGCAGGGCAAAATCATACTTTGCTCACATGGATTCAGAACGAAATAAATCAATAGACTGTCTTTCATATGACCAATAAAAGTTAACCAGGACGGCCCTGTCTCTTTAGGGTTGTTTTTATAGTGTTTGCTTAAAACACGCCGAACAATGTCTTTATCAATTGAAATACCAACAGCCGTGGTGGTGGATAATTTATTGTTCATACATCAAGCAATGTACTTTCTCAGCACCAAAGCGGCATTGGCTCCGCCGAAGGCAAAATGGTTGGATAAAGCGATGTGAATTGGCAAGGATCGTGCCTCATTGGGTGTGTAATCCAAATCGCAGGCCGGATCGGGGGCATGTAAGTTAATGGTGGGTAAAGCCAGGTCATGTTGGATGCTCAGGGTTGTTGCAATGATTTCCATCGCTCCGGCAGCGCCTATGGCATGGCCAGTCATGGCTTTTTGAGCAGTAATGGGGATCTCATAGGCTCTGTCTTGGAAAACCATTTTGATGGTTTCAGTTTCTATTCTATCGTTTAATTGAGTGCCAGTGCCGTGAGCATTGATGTAATGGATGTCATTGATGGAGACTTTGGCATCATTTAAAGCGTTTAAAATGGCACGCGATTGTCCCTCGGAGTTGGGAGCGGTGATGTGGAAGGCATCGCAGCTGGCGCCAAATCCAATGATTTCCGCAAGTATTAAAGCACCTCTTGCCTTGGCTTGTTGCAATTCTTCAAGAATTAAAACGCCGGCTCCATCGGCCATCACCATCCCATCTCGCATGAGATCAAAAGGGCGGCTGGCCTTGGATGGGTTTTCATTGTGAGAGGACATCACGCGTAATTTACACCAGGCAGCCATAATGGACTCCCAAAGCAAGGATTCGGTGCCGCCACACAATGCGGTTGACAGTCTACCCTGGGAAATTTGTTGGTAGGCCAAACCAATTGCTTCTGCTGAAGAAACACAGGCATTGGAGATGGTTGAATTGGGTCCGCCTAAGCCAAAATGAATGGCAATGTGATTGGCGACGGAATTGGGCATCCCTTTGATCACACTAAGAGGGGGGATTTTTTTCCAATGGCCTTTAAAAAAGATCTCATATCCCGATTCCAATTCTGGATAACCACCCAAACTGGTGCCAAGGTAAGTTCCGGCTTCACGCAATTGCGTGGATTCAAGTCCAGCTTTGCGAATGGCCTCTTGTGCGCAATAAAGAGCGTATTGGGCCACGCGTGGATAACGTTCCACTTTATGAAAATTCGTGAGCCTATCACTGGAAAAATCAGTCAATTCCCCTGCAATTTGAGTGGAATAAGGGGAGGCATCGTAGGATTGGATGGTTCTAATGCCACAAGTGCCTTGAATCGCAGCCTTCCAAAATGCATCAATCCCTGTGCCGATAGAAGAAATGATTTCCATTCCTGTTATGACAACTCTTTTCTTCATCAATAATCCTTTAGTTCACCCAAGTCCGACACCAGAGCAATACTAAAGGCGAAGATTAAAACCTGTCAAGCGTTTGATTATTACTTTAAATTTTTAATTGAGTTATTCCAATTTTCCAATAATCACACGAGTTCTCAGTCAGGAACCCCAACCGAGTATACAAGCCCAGGGCTCTTTCATTTTTAGTTTCCACATCCAAGCGGATATCGGGCTTGCCATCGCTTAAAGCGACGTTGATGCAATGAGCAATCAATGCAGTGCCTAAGCCCTGTCCTTGCAAGGCGGGCAGCACTGCAATGTCAGACAGGGTTGCGCCATGATTTTCCCAGCGAAGATGAGCCTTGGCCACTGGATGATCGTTTTCTAGGATTACGAAAATCTGATAAGCCTTGTCGTTGATCAAATAGTTAAAGCGTTCTTGAGATTCAACTTGTTGTTTTGAAAAGCAGACTTCATCTAAATGGATGAGGGCTGGGATATCGCTTTCTTGCATTAGACGGATGCTGCAAGGAGGTTCCGGATTCAAAAAAGGGTTTAAATTTTTTCTTACCATATGGTATTCGCTGTGTTGATAGGTAAAGCCTAATCCAGACAACCAATCGTCATTGAGACCTGCTGGACTTGAGAAAATCAAGGTTGGAAATTGATAAGTCTGAATGAGAGGAATGATTGAACGGAGCAATTGTTTCGCCAGTCCCTTTTTACGCGCATTCGGTGCCACCAACAACGAGATTTCAACCGATTCTTCATAAAAGAAAAACACGCTTAAAAAGCCAACCAAACGGCTTCTCTCATAAGCCAAAAGTGCC
Organism: uncultured Gammaproteobacteria bacterium; assembly: GCA_963785145.1. Taxonomy (GTDB): domain Bacteria; phylum Pseudomonadota; class Gammaproteobacteria; order Legionellales; family Legionellaceae; genus Legionella. Next base: position 26,293 of record CAWAUF010000023.1, read on the forward strand.
GCTGGTAAAGTGCGCGGTTGATTCAATATGTGAGTATACAAGTTGGGAGAATTGCCATCTTGTTTCACGCATAAAGATTGCAGTTCTAACAAATCTTGCAATTGGATGGGATTGAGTTGATGGGTATTTGTAATCATAGGGCTTCTTTAAAAATGATTCATAATACTAAGATTAGCGTGTTTTTTCATCATTTGCTTGATGTTTTGTTTAAAACTCCTGGATTAGGCTATTTCTTCATCAATGCTACAAAAAAGGTTCCGCACCAGATTGTTTTGTCCACATTCGGTCATGGTGATCTATAATTAAACTATAGATGGGTGTCGAGGGGATTGTTATGCCATCAAGAAGGCTGGAGAATCCATTAGCAGTTGAAGCACCACCAGTGCCTTATGTCAAACTATTTGACAAGGGACTGGAAATCAAAATGCCTACTTCTTTGTTTTTGACTGCAACCTCAGAAGAACTTTTAAAAAAGGGCAGTGATGGACAAGGATACATTTATTTTCTTGATTTAGAAACGGGGGCCATTCATTTACTTGCAGCAAACAATCCCAATGAAACAGTGGATTTATCAGGTCTAGATGCCAAAGCGCAACTGGCTGCAAGACAAGCCCTCATTGAAAAAAACATTCCCATGGACCGCTTCAACAAACCATTTAAAGGGGGTGAATACGCCATCACTATGCGGGAAAAGACAGTCTCCACTGGAGGCATGGGCGGTGGTGATTTGCATAGGAACGGGGCTAATGTGCTGGGCTTAAGAAATAAAAAACTTTTGGCAGGTGGATTTTGGATCAAACGACAAGAGGATCAGTTGGGTTTTGAGGAATTTCGAACGCGTTCAACTGAAAATTTACAAACAGTGGCCTTCAATCCCATCCACAAATTTCTGTTTACACGGAGTTTAGAGCAGGGGCATGAAGTGGGCCATGACCAAGTGTACAATCGCGAAATTCCTATGTTGTATTTAAGACCGATCATAGATGTTTTTTTGCAAGCCACCCACAAGATAAATACTGAAAGTCCAGGCGAAAAAAAAACACAGACCTGGATGGCTGCAGTGAATAAATCCTTGTCGCTTGACTACTCTGATGGGGATGAGTCGGCCATTCCTGAATCCACTTTGCTGCATTTGGATTTAGAAAGCGATTTGGATCCTGAAACAATCATGGATGACATTTATGGGACCATTGAATATAAGGGGGAGTTGAGTACATTAGAGGCGGATGTTTTGTTGAAGGCATTTTTTGATCCACGTTTTCCAGAAAATTTATCCTTACTCAGCAGCGTGATCAATTCAATTGAAGAAGACTTCGACATGCCTGTTAGCAAGCAATTGGCTGCCTTACTCCATTCTTACCTTGGAAACATGGATAGCTTACACCAATTATTTTTGCCTTCCATGTCCTTGCCCGATGCGAGTCTTTTGTTATATGCCATAGAGCATAACCACATAGAAGCTGTCCAATATTTCATTCAGCACCCATTGTTGTCCAAGTGTCCCTTAGGAGAGTTGCATAGAGTTTACAAGTTATTGGAAGCCAAGGGTCAGTTTGAGCTGATTCAAGCCTTACCCGATCTAGAAAAAATCAAACAGGCACCAGAAAACAACTTCAAAACCGCCCTTGAAGCGCTGAATAGAGCCGATGCCAATCACAATGAAAATGAGATAAAAAAATGGTGTGAGGTATTTCGATTAGAAAATCAAGAAGAGGTGTTTAAACCCTTTGTGGAGAAGCATTGTACTCAGGGCAATGATTGTTTTTCCAAAGCACAAAATGCCAATAAAGCCGAGGAAAAATCAGTGAATGGGTATGAGCAGGCCTTAACTGAATACAATCTGGCCTTGCTATTTGATCCGAAACATGTGCCTGCATTGATGGGTCAAGCTCAAGTGTATTACGCACTGGGAGAGTATGTGAAGGCCCAAGAATGTTGTGGAAAAGCCCGTGTTTTTGAACCCGATTTGAGGGAAAGTAAACCCGAATACAAAACCCTATTGGATGCTGTACACATTCAATCCCTAAAATCTATTTTTTTAAATGCACACAAAGAATTGTTGAAGGAGCCAGCCGGTGATTTTGCACTTTTTTTCCGGCTGGAGCTTGATACAGTCATTAATAAATTAGGCGAGATTGCAAAGAGTCAAAGCGAATTGGCTCCCAAGCAGAGTGTGCAACAACAGTTGCTTAAACAAATTCATTGGGCGATGTTATCGCATGCAATAAAAGCCAGGCAAAGCAGCGGGTTAACTCAAAAAGAACATGAGAAACTGGTGGAGGCTATGAATGCGGGCTTAAAGACCTTGAATGCATCCATCGCTTGGACAGGCTTAGAGAAAATAAAAAAAGACCTCCTCTCAACCTCATGGAATATCCCTGAAGGTGCTGGTAAGACGATTGTAATCGATGAATTCGGTACTTCATTACGGGTTCCTGCTGGGGTGGCAACCCTTTGGGGAATCATGCAACAAGTGGATGAAAATGAAGAGGAGATCCTCCACCAAATACAAACGAGTGTAAAAATGAAATTGGGGAAAAAAGAACTGACATTTTTTGATTCATCTCAATTCGCCCAAGAACAAGCTTTTTATAGACAATTGGAAAGCGATTCCGGACCACAAATCCGCCCGAAGATGAACAATTCCTAAAATCAAACGTAGAATTTTAAAACGGCAATGATGATTTCTATGGTGATGAGTGCAATGATGATGATTTCTAAATTATGACTGTGTCTGTTTTGCAAATAGACATTACACATGTCGAAAATTTCATTTAAGGTGTCCAGCCGATGATTGATGGCATTGATGCGCCTTGGAATGTGCAAATAACGCTCAAGCATACTGAAATTTTCTGCAAGAATGGGGTGGTGCCAAAAATATTTGGGATGATACAAAAAATTGGAAATGAGGTTCATTTCACTCTTGGCACCTAATATTTCACCAATCACTTGGCTGATTTGTTGACGACTAACGGGCATTTTGCCATTTATGGAGAGCGTTTGGATCATGGGGTTGTATTTTTCAATCAGGCCTTCAATGATGGTTTCAAAGTATTGCAATTTCACCGATTGGGAGAATCCGTAAGACAAACTCAATTTGACTTCATCGGTGTTTTCATCGATGGTCAAACAGTCGACGTCAAAGAAATCATGGGGTTCTATTGCCGTCGCATCACCAATTTGATAATGAAATTCATCATGAACCGAAATGCCAACCGGTTTATCCATGAGGGATTTGATGATGCTTAAGTATTCTTTCATTTCGTATCGCTTGAGTCCCCAAGAAACCAAAGTTCCATTTTTAAAAACGAATATGGTTTGTTGACTGGCATCAATCTTGTGTAATTTAAGCACATCACGACTTTTCACCGAAGCAAACCCATGCGTGGTTTTTTTAAAAGATTGATCGAGTCTGGACAAATCGATGGTTTGAGCAATACAAAAACTTAAGCATTCCATATTTGGTAACCTGTAAGGAAATTGGCATTTAAAAAATGGATGATTGAACCGTTTAAAAGGGTCTAGTCCAATACCGCAAAATGCCTGAATAAGCCCTAAAAACAGCACGAAATCCAAAGGTCTCGTGCACGCTCATAAGGAATGCCTTTATTATATTACAAGTTATCGGCAGTTTCACTTCCAGAATAATTTTTTTTCTTATCGGAGGCTCCGCCTAGCCATTGTGGACATACTTCCAAAATTCTTGCGATTTTATCCAACAATTCTTTTGCTGGTAGGGCATGTCCAAAAATAAGAGAATAGGCTAAATGACCGGTGATACCAAAAACTTTTGAGACGGCTTTGCGTTTTTCTGCAAACTCTTCAGGAAATCCTAAGACGGCTAATTCGCGATTAAAGCGTTGTGAAAAGGTTTTACTGTTCATTTTCTCACTCCATGAAAAAATATTAGTCCAGCTTTTTCTTAACCCAAATCGTCAATTTCAATTGACAAGAATGTTATAGCTCATTTTTTGCCAATAGCAAAGAATTTTTTTAAAAAACAAGAATTTGAGGGGCGCATTCCCATTTTGTAGGTACTCCATTAAGCAACCCACTTTTCATAAGTTCATTTAGATGGTCAAAGATGGGGTATCTCCCCTTTGATCAGAAATTACTTAAATCGATGGTGTGCGTGGTGGTAAGAACATCAGCAGATTGGCAATACCAGGATTTGCTTTTATGGTGTTTAAGTGCCTGTTGGGATGAGGAGGCTGGTGCTTATGCCACAGCCCTCCTGCATCAAAGGGTCACCCAATCAATCAAATGTGGACAGTTAGGGGTTGATTTACAACCGCCAATCTTTCTTCAAGTTGTGTTTCAAGATTGATAAAATCAGTTGTTCTTGCTTTACATAACTCCTGCATGGCGACTAAATCGCAGGCGGCACGCCCTGCACACCCGCAAGCCCGCCCGCACCCAACGGCGAGGAAGCCACGCCCTTTATATATAACACCCCAGGACCCGCCAATAAACCAATCTTCAACTTTCTTAGTCATGTTATTATAAAACTGCCTAAGCGAACCAGGGTTGACAGTAAAATTAGGCGTAGGTTGGAAAGGCCGCTGAGCACAATACTCATTAACAATCGGTAATACTGCCTTTTTTATATAATAAATCAATGTTTTCTTTTAACAGAGCAGGGACCGCCTCATGCTCCCTACGCACCACATGATATAGCAGATGAGTTACTGCTAAATGTTCCTCTTTGCGTGCATCTAATAGGGGTTGAAATAAGGCATGAAGATGGTTTGATGAACGGGCCCACCGAGCTAATTCGGGAGTGGGCAATAGCTTTGCTTGGGCTATCGAGGGGACTTGGTCAAATTTATCTTGCATGCAATACTCCTTGAGATTAAATAAATCAAAAAATGTATTATAAATGATTTGCCGGTTAAAATAAAATATTATTTGAATAATATATGAACAAATTGATTCTTATTTTGATAGAGGATGCATTTTTAGTTGTTATTATTGCTTTACTGCGTTCTTTATTGCTGCGCCATGTTAGGATTTAATCATTAATCAAATGATGCGATATTTACCATACAAACTCCGGCAATTCCCTAAGGTGATTATCCACAATTTTAGAAACATCAAAATCTTCTTTTCCTATTTGAAAAAACGATTCGTGCGTAATAATGACTCACAGAAATCAATTTTTCGCGACATTTCTACCTACAAAATGCGAATACACCCGAATTTGAGCGCGAGCCTCAAGATTCGGATGACAAAAAAGGTGGGACACCCGGCTCCCTGACGGTCCTGGCTCGGATCAATGAGATTCTCTCATGAAATAATTTAAATCCAATTCGCGCGCGGCTTTTACATCGTTTAAACGTTTCACAGGAAGGGTGTGGGGAGCTTCAGTGAGCTTTTCTGGGGTCAGGGCGGCTTCTTGCAATATGACTTTCATTGCGCCAACAAAGGCATCCAGGGTTTCTTTGGTTTCAGTTTCTGTGGGTTCAATGAGCAGACATTCTGGGATAAGCAAGGGGAAGTAGGTGGTGGGGGCATGGAAACCATAGTCCAAGAGACGTTTTGCAAGATCCATGGCGGTGATGCCATAGGCTTTTTTCTCAGGACTTAAGGCCAAGATAAACTCATGAGAAGCACGTCTACCAGGATAGGCTGGAGTATAACCAATTTTAGTCAATTCCTTTAATAGGTAATTGGCATTGAGCGTGGCGTATTCTGCTACACGGTGTAAGCCTTCTTGACCTAAAACACGCATGTAAAAATAAGCACGCAATAAGATACTGGCATTGCCCATAAAACAGGACAAACGACCAATGCTTTGGGGGAAATCTTGATGAGTAGCCCATTGGTAACCGGCTTCGGTTTGTTTAACCACCGGAAGCGGCATGAAGGGAATCAGGCGTTTGCTAACAGCCACAGGACCTGCACCCGGGCCACCGCCGCCATGTGGGGTGGCAAAGGTTTTGTGGAGATTCAGGTGCATGACGTCAAAGCCCATGTCGCCAGGCCTTACCTTGCCTAAAATGGCATTCAAATTCGCACCGTCATAATACAACAAGCCTCCGGCTTGGTGCACCAAGTTTGCCACCTCTTTGATTTCAGACATAAACAAGCCCAAAGTGGAGGGATTGGTGAGCATGATGCCAGCGGTTTTGGGACCCAATTTGGTTTTTAATTGATCGATGTCGATGTTGCCATTGGCCAGGGTGGTGAGCTCTATGACTTTGTATCCGCACATGACTGCAGAAGCTGGGTTGGTGCCGTGGGCTGCATCTGGAATCAGCATTTCATCGCGTACGCTGTCGCCGCGAGATTGATGATAGGCTTTGATCATGGCAACGCCTGCAAACTCACCTTGGGAGCCGGCCATGGGCGTTAGAGATACTCCGGGCAATCCCGTGATTTCTGCGATGTTTTTTTGCAAATGATAAAGGGCTTCTAAAAATCCTTGGCTATTTTCCTCAGGGGCTAAAGGATGCCTATTAGCAAATCCTGGGATGGAGGCAGCCTTGTGCACCCCACGAGGGTTGTATTTCATCGTGCAAGAGCCCAAGGGATAAAAATGCGTGTCTATGGAAAAATTTCTCAGGGATAAACGGGTATAATGTCTCACCACTTGCAACTCCGAGCAAGAGGGCAGTCGAGGTGGAGTTGATCTTTGAAAAGATTGAGGGATCGGAAACTTGCTGTTGGAAATTTTAGGTGCTTGAGCGGTTGCCTGTCTGCCGGCTCTGGAATATTCAAAAATTAACATAGATTGCCTTCCGTATTCTGAATGAGTGTTTTAAGTTCTTCTCGATGTTTCACGGGTGTGAACTCAATGAATTGATAATCGGCTATCTCAGCCAGATAATAGGGGTCTTGCTTGAAGACAGACAATAAATATTTTTTATCATTCGTAGCGGCAATGATAATCCCACCCGTGCGGGGTTTCATCGGTCCTGAAGCCACTAAAAGTCCTTGTTTGTAGTGGTAATCAAGAAAATCACGATGTGCTGTTAAATATTTGTCCACTTCTGTGAGTGGGGTTTTGTAAGTCAATTGCACTATGAACACGTGGAGTCCTCCCCCTTCATGATTTTTGCAAGGTTCTGTGCGTAATAGTGGATGTCTTCTGAGGTACGCATTTCCGTGGCACAGACTAAAAGAGTATTGGGCAATTGAGGGTAATGAATGGCGGGAGCATAGCCACCGGCAATGTGAACGGCCGCCAACTGGGATAATATGGACTCCACGGGACGATTGAAACGGATCAGCGCTTCATGAAAATAAGGCGCCTTGAACACTGCGGTGACCCCATCGATTGCCGTGAGGGCTTGCACCAATTCGTGCGTGTTTTGATGGCATTGACTGGCCACTTGCCTTAAGCCTTCTGCCCCTAAAAGACTCATGTGGATGGTTGCTGCGGTGACCAGCAGGCCTTGATTGGTGCAAATGTTTGAAGTAGCCTTGGCGCGACGGATGTGTTGTTCGCGGGCTTGTAAGGTCAAGGCAAAACCTCGTTTGCCTTCTTTGTCCTCGGTACATCCGATTAATCGCCCTGGCAATTGTCGTACATGAGCCATGCGAGTGCTTAAAAAACCAAAATAGGGTCCGCCAGAAGCCATGGGTGAGCCCATAGGTTGCCCTTCACCACAGGCGATGTCCACTCCAAATTTGCCCCAAAGGCCGGGCGGTTTTAATAAAGCCAAGGAGACTGGATTCACGCAGGCCACGCTGATGGTTTTATTTTCATGAGCCCAATCGGCAAATTGGTCCACGGCTTCAAGGCAACCAAAGAAATTCGGTTGCGCGATCACCAGAGCGGTGATGTCCTCCCCTTTGTATTGATCCAAGGCGGACAGGGGGATGGTGCCTTCTTGCTCATCAAAGGCCAGGGTGGTGACTTCGATGTTTTGATTGCGTACTATGGTTTCTATTGTTTCACGATAGAAAGGATGAATGGTTCCAGCTATCAACACGCGATTGGTTTTGCTGTGCTTATTCACTCGAACTGCCATTAAAACGGCTTCAGCCAAGGCCGTTGCCCCATCGTACATGGAGGCATTGGAGACCTCCATTCCAGTGAGTTCACATATCATGGTTTGAAACTCATACAATAATTGCAATGTTCCTTGGCTGGCTTCTGCTTGGTAGGGCGTATAAGCCGTTAAAAACTCTCCCCGTGAGGCGATGTCCCACACCGCGGCAGGGATGTGGTGCTCATAGCATCCTGCTCCAATAAAACAAAGACCATTGCGGTTTTTATTGGCCAATTGTTGCGCTTGCCTCAACATATCCATTTCATTGATGCCAGGGTCGATTTCTTTAAAACCTGTGTATTGTAGAGGTTGTGGGATTTCATCAAATAAGTCTTGAATGTCCTTAACGCCAATGGATGCCAGCATCTCTTCTGTGTCTTTGGGGGTGTGGGGAATGTATGGCATGTTTACTCCTCAGCTATCTCGTTTTGGTATTGTTCCATGTTCAACAATTGTTCCATTTCACTTATTTGTTCAGGTTTCATTCGGACAAGCCAACCCAAAGAATAGGGGGATTCATTGACCAATTCGGGGTTTTCAATCACGGCTTCATTGACTGCTGTGATGAGGCCGCTGATGGGCGCATAAAAATCAGAGGCTGCTTTGACGGATTCGACCACGCCCAATTCGTCACCAGCGCTGAAACGCTCCCCAATTTCAGGCAGCTCGACGAAGACCATATCTCCTAACAATTGTTGTGCGTGATCAGTAATTCCAACGGTGACTTCTTCTTGTTCTTTCTTCAACCATTCATGCGTGGGTGTGAATTTTAAATCGTTCATTGCTATCGTCCTTTTGAATTATAATTGTTTCAGGTATTGAATCGATGACCGAGCCGCGACCCCCAGGAAGCGGACAATTCATTAAATGGGTTTTCCTTGTTTTACAAAACGGGGTTTACCCACGGCAGCAGGGATTAATTTGCCGCGTATGTCCACCAAAACTTTATCATTGGTGGCTATGGGTACCCTTGCCAGAGCGATGGATTGTTCCAGTGTGGGGGAATAACCGCCGCTGGTGATGATGCCTTCACCGCAACCTTCAATGATTACTTTTTGACCGTGACGCATGATGCCCTTGTCTAATAGAGTCAAACCCACCATTTTGTGTTTCAATCCCTCTTCTTTTTGAGAGAGTAAGGCCCCCATGCCGATGAAATGGCGATCTTGAGGTTCCCATTTGACCGTCCAAGAAAGACCGGATTCAAGGGGGCTTGTCGTCTCATCCATGTCTTGTCCATAAAGCAGCATGCCGGCTTCTAAACGGAGAGTGTCCCTGGCTGCAAGTCCACAGGGTTTTATTCCCGCTTGGATTAAATCAGACCACAATTGAACCACATGCTCTTTGGGGACGATGATTTCAAAACCATCCTCACCGGTATAGCCGGTTTTGGCAAAAAACCAATTGTCCACCTCAGCGCATTCAAATTGGGTTAAAGTAGAGACGGAGTCAATCTGCGTGGGATTGAGCACGGTCAATGTTTTTTCGATTGCTTTGGGGCCTTGAATGGCCAGCATGGCCAGTTCGGGACGCTCTTGAAGGCCTAAAGAAAACCCTTCGCTTTTTTTACGAATCCAGGCGATGTCATGTTCTCGGGTTGCGCAATTGAGTATGACGCGGTAATTATCAGAAGCCCGTTGGTAAACGATGAGATCATCGATGATTCCCCCGTGTTCATTGCACATACAACTATACAAAGCCTTGCCATTGTGTGGCAGTTGATCCACGTCGTTGGTCAACAACTTACGTAAAAACAAACGCCCACCCGCCCCAAGGATATCCACGATGGTCATGTGAGAGACATCAAACAGGCCAGCATCTTGGCGAACTTGATGATGTTCATTGATTTGTGAGCCGTAGTGGAGAGGCATTTCCCAACCGAAGAAATCAACCATTTTTGCGCCGCATGCCAGATGGCTGTCGTAAAGAGGTGTCCTAGCAATCATAGCTATCCTTTTTTGCCTTGTGAGGATGCGATTATATACTTTTTGTAATTCACTTTGCGAGAATTTGCCTTTGATTTTTTCTAATATTTCACGCACTATCCATCAAGGTATTTTTATGGAAGGTACTTATGGTTTGGAACCCTAATGGGAAATGGCTCTTGGATTTGGCTTGGTTGATTGTTTTGTTGCTGCTATTGAATCATTTTTGGCAACAAAGACGACGATTGATTGCAGCTCAGTTTTGGCTTATAACCAAAGCCCGAATCATCCATTGCGAATGGACTAAAATCGGACGCAGCATTTGGCCAAAAATTGAATACACCTACACCGTCTGCGATCAAAATTGCGTCGGTCAGTATCTGTTTTTAGACACAACCCACAACACTCCCAACAGCTCTTATGCGCGTCGAATTGCTTATAAGGTGGCTGTTGCTTTTCGAGAAAATAAAGAAATGGACGTGTATTATAATCCCAATCATCCGGAACAATCCGCATTGGACATATCCATACCCACTAAATTAAATGTCATTATAATCTTGGTGGGGATGTTGCTTGCCTTTCATTTGATTTTTATTGTTAGGCAATTTTTTATTTAACTGGACAAAAAGCCGGGGACGCCTACGATGCCCGGCTTTTTGTCCAAACTCCAGATTTCTAAAGGGAAGGCGTTGTTTCTGATTTCAAGCTGATGATGTACAACCCTCTAACGCCCTGACCGGATGGAGCTGATGTGATGGTGATGGTGACCAGCAAATTTTGTTGTTGTTGTTTGCCAAGGCCTTGGTAAAGGACCAACACCGGCATGCTGGCTTGCCAACGACCTGGGGCGATGACTTTGATTTGTGGGGGACTGGTTGCTACTGCAGAAACGGTATATGCATTGGCTTTGACCGTATCCAGCAATTTGGAATCATTCAGGGCCTTGGTATAGGCTATCCAAGCAGCTGATGAAAAATATTTGGCCATTTCTTTTTCTGCCGAGAGGTAATTGGCATAATTATAGGTGTAAGTCGAAACGATGGCTTCATTGGCCCAAACGGATAATTCACTTTGTTTGGGAGGGATTGGGTTCGGAGCTTGTGAGCATTGAACAATGAATAAAAAAGCAAGAGCCATGAAAGAGTTGAAGAGTTTGTTCATCCATTTATACCGGTGATGGTTACTGAACTCAAAGTGTAATCAGTTTTTAAAGACAAAAAAACCCTCTTTTGTTACTATAGTCAACTTTAGAAAAAATAACCCAAATATTTTAAGGAGGCGCATGTATAACAATCGTTTTTACTTTGCTAATCCTGATAAGGTTGGTCGATTTATAAATCGTTGGGATGTGCTCTTACTTATTTTAATTTTCTTCACTTTTATTTTTCTTAGGCTGGGCAGGCTCGCAAATGGCCACTCCTTATCAGTTAGGAGAACCAAATACCGATTTCTTTAGCGCCGGCAAATCTTCCTTTTTATGCGTTGCGTACGGTATTGCGACTGTTTATTGCCTTGTTTTTTTCCATATTATTTACCTTTATAGTCGGTGCCTTTGCTGCCAAAAATCGTCGTGCGGAGCAAGTGATTATTCCTGCCATTGATATTTTGCAATCCATTCCAGTTTTAAGCTTTTTATCGATCACCGTTACGGTGTTTATTCAATTGTTTCCAAATAGTTTATTGGGGCCGGAATGCGCTTCTATTTTTGCTATTTTTTGTGCGCAAGTTTGGAATATGACCTTTCGGCTTTTATCAATCCTTAAAAACCTTGCCCTATGATTTAATAGAAGTATCCTCCATGTTGCGCCTATCTGCTTGGCAACGATTTTGGAAAGTGGAGGTTCCCTTTTCAATGTCTGGGTCTGTTATGGAATATGATGATTTCAATGTCAGCCAGTTGGTTTTTTGTGGTTTTATCCGAAGCCATTTCGGTTTCGCACATCAAAACATTCGCTTACCTGGGGTTGGCTCTTACATTGCTTTGGCGATTGAGCAAGAAGGATTTGCATGCGGTTGGTTATGCGATTTTAACCATGGTCATCGTTATTTTTTTATACGATCAGATTTTATTTAGACCATTGATTGCCTGGTCAGAAAAATTTAAAGTGGAAAAGTCACCGGATGAGGCGGAATACCAATCCTGGTTAATTGATTTGATACGTGGCAGTCGATTGATAAAACAATGGACCAATCACGTGGGGATGTTTACCAATTTCTTTATCAATGCGCCTTGGTTTAGGATGGGTGAGCCACCTGCTGTGAAAGAAATTGATTTGGTAAAGCAGAAAACGACTGGATAGAATTTGGGGAGGCCTGGTTTTAATCCTGCTGTTCATAGGCAGTTGGTTTTTATTACAATTTATACTGGCTGAGTTAAAGGCCAGCGAGATTTTGCAGTTTTTTTGCTTGGAGCCGCCACAGGGACACGCGTGATTGTTTTAATCGTCATCAGTTCCCTGATTTGGATTCCCGTTGGCGTCTGGATGGGTTTAAGACCGGGTATTGCCCAAAAAATACAGCCCGTCATTCAGTTTGTTGCGGCATTTCCAGCCAATTTATTTTATCCTTTATTTGTAATTGCCATCGTGCGTTATCAATTAAATGTTGAAATTTGGGTCACCCCGTTGATGATTCTTGGAACACAATGGTATATTTTATTTAATGTGATTGCTGGTGCTTCCAATATTCCGCGCGACTTGTATTTGGTTGCGGATAATTTTGGTCTAAAGGGGTGGATATGGTGGAAACGATTGGCATTGCCTGGAATTTTTCCTTTTTATATCACTGGAGCAATCACCGCCGCAGGTGGTGCTTGGAACGCCAGTATCGTGGCGGAATGGGTGAGTTGGGGCGATACCACACTTAAAAGCCACCGGCTTAGGGGAATATATACAAGCCAGCACCACGGCTGGCAATTTTCCTCAAATTGCTTTAGGCACGGCCATGATGTGTGTGTATGTGTTAGCCTTTAATCACTTATTTGGCGTCCGCTTTATCGTTTGGCGGAAGAACGTTTTCACTTTAAATTGAGACTCATTATGTCTGAAACCATTATTACTATTGAAAATTTAAGAAAGTCTTTTAAAAAAGCGTCCACGCAAGATTTGCTGGTTCTAGAAGACGTTAATTTTAAATTGCATGAAGGCGAAATTGTCGCTTTGCTGGGCAAATCAGGTTCTGGTAAATCCACTTTATTGCGTATTATTGCAGGACTGGTGGCGCCTACCAGCTGGGATGGTCACTTACCGGGGCAAACCGGTGACGCGACCGGTTGAAGGCATTGCCATGGTGTTTCAATCCTTTGCCTTGATGCCTTGGCTCACTGTGTTGGAAAATGTGGAATTGGGTCTGGAGGCACAAGGAGTAGGCCGGAAGAGCGACGGCATCGAGCCATTGAGGCCATTGATATTATTGGTTTGGATGGATTTGAATCGGCTTTTCCTAAAGAATTGTCAGGGGGAATGCGCCAGCGGGTTGGTTTTGCCCGAGCCTTAGTCATCAATCCCGATGTTCTTTTAATGGATGAACCTTTTTCTGCTCTGGATGTTTTGACCGCTGAAAATTTAAAATCGGATTTACTGAAGTTGTGGAAAGAGAAAAAAACAAATACCAATGGCATTTTATTAGTCACTCACAATATTGAAGAAGCCGCGACTTTAGCCGATAGAATCGTGATTTTTGGCAATGATCCAGGCTACATTCGTGCTGAATTACCAGTCACCTTACCTCAGCCACGGGATCCTGAATCCCCTGAATTCCGAGCTTTAGTGGATAAAATTTATACTTTGATGACCACAGGTCCTAAAGAAAAGGCCAAGCGTGCGCAACGAGAACGTCAAATTGGTTTAGGTTATCGTTTACCGGATGTGGAACCTTCGGAATTATCGGGTTTGATTGAAACCATGACTTCCTTTGAAGAGCGTATTGATTTACCCGAACTTGCTGATGAATTGATGATGAATATTGATGATTTATTCCCTATTCTTGAAACCTTAGAAATATTAGGTTTTGCCAAGGTTTCGGCTGGGGATATTCAATTAAGTGACTTAGGCAAACAATTTTCCGAGGCGGATTTGCAAGAGCGCAAACAACTATTTGCCCAAAGATTGTTAGAAAAAGTGCCTCTTGCCCGTTATATTCGGCGAGTTTTAGATGAAAAATTGGGACATCAGAGTGTCTGAAGAGCGTTTTTTAACCAAATTGGAAGATTATTTGAGTGAGAAAGAAGCCGAGCGCGTCTTGCGAACCATGATCGACTGGGGACGTTATGCAGAGATTTTTGCTTATGATTTCAATACGGGGATTTTAAGTTTAGAAAATCCAGCAGGTCGACGATAAATCATCCTAGGATGATTTCCTAATCAAATAGTCCAATATCTCAAATAAACGTTCGGGACTTCCGGCCATCTTTAAATCCGTCTTGAATTTGTTATTGACTACAAAGGCGGGTACGCCTGTTATCTGATAGCGTGCCATTAAGGCCGTGCCATTGTTGACGTAGGTGTCAACTGTGGAGGAATTGTTGAAGGCACTTTGAATGATTTCTTTATCCATACCCTGTGCCACTAGAAAATCCACCATCAGTTGTTGTTTGTTTAAGATTTTTTTATCATCTTGAATGGCTTTGAATAATATGGGATTGATTTTATTGCCCAGAGCAAGGATTTTCGCCGTATAAAAGGCTTTGGCATATAGATCCCAGCCTGCGTGAAAGACCACAGGCACTTTATCCACGGTTACCGATTGCCCTACTTGTGCCAGCCATTGGTCGAGTTGGGGTTCGATTTTATAACACCAGGGACATCCATAGCTGAAAAATTCCGTGACCAGCGGTTTTTTAATGCTGCTCAAGTTGGGTTCGGGATTGGAGATCACTTGATAATCTTTACCCTCCAAGCACTCTGCTGCCATGACCAGATTAGGCAGTAGAAAAATAATACAGACGAATTGCTTAAGCATGGCTGAATTCCTTTAGAAACGTTCAATATAATGTGCTAGGGCTTTCATGTCGTATAAACTCATTTGGCTGCATAGGGTTTGCATGACACGATTTAAATCATTGGTGCGCTTGCCTCGTTTAAAGGCATTCAATTCTTTCACAAGGTAGTGTGGGCTTTGTCCGGCCAATACTGGAAAACCGGCTTCTGCATTGCCTTGGCCTCTGGGGCCATGGCAAATGATGCAGGCGATGATTTTTTTATCGTACTCACCTCTTGTATAAAGAGTCTTGCCTCTGTGGTTGATTTTTATTTTCTTCCTGTGTTTAAGGGTGGGTTGCCTGGCATAAAAATTTGCCAGCTCCTCCAACTCTTTTTCATCAAACTGGGACACTAAGCTTCTCATATTCGGTGGACAATCGAGTCTGTGGTTTTTCATGTCCTGTAACTGTTTTATAAAATAGCTTGCGTGTTGACCGGCAAGATTTGGGTATTTGGGGTTAGGGCTTATTCCATTTTGACCATGGCAGTGGCTGCAAGCCGCTATTTTGGATTGACTTAGACAGTGAAGCGGCTGAGTAAAACCAAATAAAGACAAGCACAAAAACAACAGGAATTTCCCCATGTATTTTCTATAAACCATTTTTTAAATTAATGATACACTGCCTGAACCGAATTTTATAATGAAATGATGATTTATGTTAGCAAATCCTTACTCCAAAGCTGTTTTTTTAAAAAGTGCTGCCCGTGTGAACCAATTGCCCCCCGATTTAGGATATGAGGTGGCCTTTGCCGGTCGTTCAAATGCAGGCAAGTCCAGTGCCTTGAACTATCTAACCGGCATTCATAATCTGGCTCGAACCAGCAAAACCCCAGGCCGTACCCAACTCATCAATTTGTTTTCCATAGACGATTCTCGGCGGTTGGTGGATTTGCCCGGTTATGGATATGCCAAAGTGCCCCTGAAAGTCAAATTGGAATGGCAACAACATTTAGCACATTATCTGGAAGTGAGGCAATGTTTAAAGGGTTTGGTTTTATTAATGGATGTTCGCCATCCCTTAAAAGATCTGGATTTGATGATGATCGATTGGTCATTGAATCGAGAGCTTCAAGTCCATATTTTATTAACCAAAGCCGATAAAATAAGTAAATCAGAAGTAAAAAATTCCATCTTGAAAGTTCGCAAACAATACGACTTAGTTCCCGATCTCATTTCCGTTCAATCGTTTTCAGCATTGAAAAAAGAAGGCATAGAAGAATTGATTACTCGATTGAACCATTGGATGTACCCGAATTGTAGCTGATTGTCCTCTTTTTTTAAAAAAATCCTAGATTTGATTTTTCTCGAGACATCTCCTGGATACCGCGGATAAACCGCGGTAAGTCGACATCGAGGTTTCAAATGTCAACAGCCCCTATTGAACAAAAAAATAAGATTTCTCTTGTTTTTTTAACTCATTGTTTTAAAAACGAAAACTATTGGTTCTTGAAAAAATTTGCATTTTTTTGTGGAAAAAATAAACAAATCATTCAAAATATATCCTATACTCAGTTTGCAGGAGATAATAATAACTAAAACAACTAAGAAGGAGACTCTAATGAACAAATTATTCAAATCAATTGCTTTGTTCAGCGTTTTAGGGGTTGGTTATAGTTATATCCCTACTGCGGATGCTTTTTGCGTGACCAAATGTAATGGGTATAGTTGCTGGAAAAAGTGCGGGTATTACTATGGCCACAGACCTTATTACAGGCACGTGAATTATTATAGACACGGATATTGTGGTAATTATGGTTGCAGTTATTACCGTCACTGGTAGACAACCATATTATCCAAGCTTTGGGTTGCAAAGTGCAACCCATTTTTAAGGAGAAAACAATGAAAATGTTCAAAGCAATTGCATTATTCTGTACTTTAGGTTTTGCTGCAAGTTATATTCCTTCTGCAAGCGCCTTTTGTTGGAGTGGCGGCTGTGGATATCGTCATAGTGGATGTGGTTCAAGCTGCTCAAGCTGCGTAAGACCAGTATACTATCCATACTACAGATCTTCTTGCTGCAGAACTTCTTGCTGCCGTCCTCTTTGCCATCGAGTATGCTACTCTGGTTGTGGTAGCTGTGGTGGTGGTTACGGTTGGTAATCAGTACCTTCTGGGTTGCGACTTTTGCAACCCAGGGTTTATCCCTTTGAATCCTCACATGTAACAATAGGCTTTAACTTCACGGTATAATCCTCATCAACACAAACAAAATGACTGCGCGGTACAGAAATCCATTGTTTAATATTCGTAAGCATTTCAGACGCAATTAAGACGCATTCTGGCGGCCTGACCTTAGCTCTTTGTTTAGGTGAGTAATAAGGATCGGGTAAATAGTGCAAAGATTCCGGTTCAGCTTTCTTATCCACACAATAACGACTCGCAATCAAGCGCTTCCCATCGGTCAAACACACATTTAAAAAAGAACGATTGACCTTGCCTGCCCTCACCAATAATTGATCGATGGTATCGAAAGTGGCTTCCAAAACTTCCGCGACCACGGACAGCGTGGACAGATCTTTGTTTTTTCCTAATTGGAGGAACAAAGCAAACAAATGTTCTGAATCGGTTTGTCCTTTAATCCAGCTGTAAATGTCCTCATCCAGTAGATTGCAGAGATCGCGTTTAATCGATATGAAATCACTGATGTCGCCATTGTGCATGAGCATCCAATTTTTGTAATTGAAGGGATGGCAATTGTATTCGGCCACAGACCCGATGTTGGCTGCACGCACATGGCCAAAGAAACAGCAAGATTTTGTTTTCTTGGTTAATGAAAGCAAATTGATATCATTCCAAGCCGGTAACACAGAAACAAAGATGGCAGGCTCAAGGCTGATTTGCGGAACATACCAGCCAATGCCAAAACCATCGCCATTGGTTCTTATCGAGGATTCTCTGGCATACAAACTTTGCTTAACCAGAGAGTCTTCTGGAGAGACTAGGACGTCTTCTAATAAAATGCTTTCACCTAAGTCAAGCTACGAATCGGCACATGAAGGACTTCCTTCTGATTACTCTATTTTAGCTAAAAGTTCTTGTCGGGTTGGCTCATCTACAAAGGCTGCGTGAAGGGCCATTTTGGTGATGGCATTCATTTGGGCATCGCTGTATTGATAGGCTTCCTGCACGCGTTGGTATTCCCGGGCCAAAGTGGTGCTCATGAAAGGTGGATCATCGGAGCTGATACTGACTTGAATCCCAGCTTCAAAAAATTTTGGAAACGGATGATGGTGCATGTCTTCAAACAATCCTAAAAAAATGTTTGAAGTCGGACACACTTCCAAAGCAATGCCTTTGTCTCTTACCATGGCCATTGTGTTTGGGGAATAAATGGAGTTCACCCCATGACCTATGCGTTGGATGGGTAAATGCTCCATGGCTTCATCCATCCCAGCAGCTGATGCAAATTCACCCGCATGCACAGTGCATTTCAAACCAGCATCCATCGCGATTTGATAGGCTTTTTTAAACAATTTAGGAGGGTATTTGGCTTCATCTCCACCCAAACCAAAACCCGTCACGCAAGGCAATTTGTCTGCATGTGCTTGTGTGGCCACTCTTAAGGCGGCCTCCACTCCAAAATGGCGAACAGCTGTTAAAATGATGCGACCCACAATGCCGTATTGACTTTTGGCATCGTCGATGGCTTGTTGAATGGCTTTCAAGTGTTCCGCTGAGGGGATGCCACTGGAGCTTTCAGCATGATCAGGCGAATACATCATTTCCACATAAATGGCCTGGTTTAAAGCATTGTTGCGTAAATAATCCAAAGTGATGTCATAATAATCTTCAGGCGCTTTGATGACCGCAGCTAGAGTATCGTAGACTTTTAGAAAATCCAGAAAGTTTTTGGAAACATAACTTTCTCCATCGGAGGCTACTAATCCAGGCGGCAGTGTGAGCCCGTTTCGTTTTGCAATTTTGGCTGCAAGTTTGGGTGTAATGGTTCCTTCTAAATGGACGTGTAATTCGGCTTTTTTTAAGGTCATTGGATGTGGTTCCCAGATTAAAACAGCATTCTATTTAACATCATCGGTTTATTTTGTCACGTGTTTATTTTTGTAGGATTTTGGATATGAGATTAATTTGCTATCATATCTATAAAAACGACGACCTTAAAATCAGAACATAATCAGAACATACTCAGAAGAAGAATTGTCAACTGGACCTAAAACCGGTTAAAATAGAGCGAGAACTTTTTTTGGAAAGATGTATGAGTACAAATGATATCGATAAAGCTTACGTAAGCCCATATGATAAATTCTTATTTGAATTTGATGCAAATCATGAGAAAACCAAATCCCAATTAAGGGAAATTAAAAAGCACCTGGCCATCGCTGAAAAACGCGATAACAAAGAGTATGCGGATGACAGCAGTGAGATCTGGGAATCTTTTTAAAGGATAAAAGCTCGGATAAACGACCGTTTATCCGAGCTAGGACGCTGTCCTCATTGCAAATTGCAGCAGTTTATACGATAAAATCGTCAACAAAGAGGCCGCGGGTAGGGTTAATATCCAAGACATGAAAATGTTGCGGATCACAATCAAATTCAAAGCGCCAATACCTCGAGCCAAACCCACCCCTAAAACCGCTCCTACTAAGGTCTGTGTTGCAGACACTGGAATTCCGGTACTAGTAGAAACCACCACCGTCGTTGCTGCAGACAAAGTGGCTGCAAAGGCGCGGCTGGGAGTTAAGGCCGTGATGCCAGAACCCACGGTTTCTATCACTTTTCGACCGTACATGATGAGGCCTGCCAGCACGCCTGTGCATCCTAATAAAATAATCCAAGAGGGGTAATTGTTGGCATCAAAGGCTTGAGGCGAGTGGGTGATGAGGCTGTATACTATCGTGAGCGGGCCAACGGCCAAGGCCACGTCGTTAGAACCGTGTGCAAAAATCATGGCGCAAGCGGTCATTGCCATCAACACTGCAAAATATTTTTCCACCTGAATAAACTGTTCCCTGCGAGTGATTCTGGGATGTTCGGGGATGCGTTTGATGAATATCATGCCTAGAAAGGTGATGAGGATGCTGGTGGCCAAGGTGACCGCTAAATTTTGTTTTAAATTCAGGTGGATATTAAAATGGTTCAGTCCTTTAAACACGGTAATAAAAGACAAAATGGAGCCTACTAAAAAAAGATAAATCGGTACATAGTTTTTCGCTTTGGAAAGCGGGTTGCTTTTAATGAAAATCGTTTGTTGAATGCTGATGAATAAGGCATAAGCCGTGATGCCTGAGATGATGGGGGAAGTGATCCAGCTGATGCCGATGCGAGCGACTTGATTCCAATGAATGGCTTCCGGGCCCAGCACCACAGCGCCAAAGCCCACCATAGAGCCAACCAAGGCATTGGTGATGGAGACGGGCACTCCAAGGTAGCTGGCTAAATTCATCCAAATGGTGCAAGCAAAGAGAACACACAACATGCCTTCAATGAGCACCAAAGGTTGTTGGGATAATTGACTGGTATTGATGATGCCATCTCTCATGGTCTCAGTCACACCCGTCCCGCCCAAAAAAGCGCCGGCAAATTCAAATATGATGGCGATCAGCAAGGCTTGTTTGACCGTAACGGCCTTGGAACCCATGGTGGTGCTCATGACGTTGGCTAAATCATTGGCCCCAACGCCCCAAGTCATCAGAAAACAAAGCAAAAAGGCAAGGACAAGATATACGATTGAATATTCCATAATGAATGGTTTACCTGGCTATGAGAATTTGAAGACGACCACCCACGGTTTGCGCATGATCAGCCAATTCGCCAATCCATTGGACTAATTTATAAAGGAAAATCACATCCACTGCTGATAATGTTTTTTCTAGATCAAAAATACGATGCCGTATGTCTGCAAGCTTTTCATCCGAATCTTGTTCGATTTCATCCAATGTAAGAATCATCTCTTCCACAATTTTCACCTCATTGCCTCTAAAGCCCGTTTCAAGCAATTCGTCCAGTTCATTTATCGCACTGCAGGCTTGTTTAGACGCATCCAGGCAACGGTTTAAAAAGGGCATAAAAATGGGTTGTATCGACTCAGGAATGGTCATTTGTCGACTGTAAATCAATCCGGCAATGTCCTCGGTTTTGTTGGCAATTCGATCTTGGGCACTTAGCAGTTCCAGTAAGTCGGTGCGTGAAACGGGTAAAAAGAGTCCAGTAGGAAGATGAAGTCGTAAATCCCGTTTGATCAAGTCGGCTTCGGTTTCAAGGGCGATTATTTTGTCATGAATGATTTTGGCGGTCTTCCAATCCTGCTGCAAAACCGACTCAAAAAACGGGTATAGTTGTTTGGCACAGAGATGAACTTTGCGCATGTGTTGTTCAATTGGCCTGATTGGTGATGGCCCAAACATGTTGAAAATACTACCCATGGTGTTCTCTCTTCAAGCTTAGCCTATTTAATAATCAATAAAATCATTGAGTTCGTCGCGCAAACGTTTTTCGTCTAATTTTTTTTCCAGTCGAATTCGAGCATCTTTCACCTGTGGTACTTTGATGAGTTCGGGTTCAACGTCTAGTTTATCCAAATCTTCTACAACATCAGTCACATCATCGTCTTCAAATAAGTCACTCATATTTTTCTCACAGAGAGTTATTGTAATCTCGATGTCACGAGACAATTAAAAAAGGGTATATAACCTATTTTTAATTTCTTGCCTAGTTTTTTTTTCATTTTTAGTCAAATGGTTGAATTTTATTAATAACCCATGAATAATCGCTATCAAATGAATGAGCCTGTTCTATGCATGACCAGGCTTTGAGGAGCACAAATTCGGATGACTGATCCACTGAAAGTTGCTTTAAGAAACACCATGAAGCAAATTCGTTCAAATCTTTCTCCCCACTTCAGAATCACCGCTTCCAATCAGATTTGTACTCATATTCGTACATTAGACCAATACAGGAAAGCCAAACGCATCGCACTTTATCATGCCATACATGGGGAAATCGATCTGAATTCTTTATGGGATAGCGCTCCAATGCAGGGAAAGTTTTGTTATTTTCCAGCATTGCAAGAAGATTTGACTTTGTTGTTTTTACCAGCAACGTCGGCAACGGCCTTTAAGGCCAATCGTTTTGGTATATTGGAACCGGATGTCGCCCCTGACTTGGCTTTGTCAGTGGATGAGTTGGATTTCATGATTCTGCCCCTGGTTGCTTTTGATGCGCAGGGCACTCGGTTGGGGATGGGGGCTGGGTATTATGATAGAACTTTAACAAATAGAACCAAGGCACTGTTGGTGGGGGTGGGTTATCCTTTCCAAAAAGTCTCGTTCCTGGACCCCTGTCCCTGGGATGTTCCTTTGGATGTGGTGATCACCACCGATGCCGTTTATTGGACAAAACATGCGCACATTCATCATCAGAGCTCTGTAAAGGGACCACTCGTTGGGAGCGGCTTCGATCGCAGATTGGTACCAAAGATCATTTCGAAGTAGTGGCTCATTCAGTGATCAATGCTTTTTTTATTTCCAGCGATTTCAGGGTGGACGTGGAGGTTTATATTGTATTGGACAGTGCGGATGATTTTCCTAGGACCATTCACTTATCTGGTGCTGACGGCTTGTCCATTGCCGGTTTTCACGAAGAAGCAGTGGTGCAATTGGTAGAAAAGGCATTGAAAAACAGTCAGGGTTTGAAAAAAGACGAGAGCATTCGAGTGGATTCCGGGGTAGGGGTTTTGGGCTTTGGTTTTGATAAATTGATCAGACAATTAATACCCACAAGAACTCTGTATCTCCTGGATCACAAAGGCGGAGATATTCGTACAACCCCCATAGAGCCGGATCCGGTATTCATCTTAAGTGATCATTTGGCTATGCCTCATAAAACCATCAAAGGACTGAAGCGTCAAGGTTTAAAAACCATAAGTTTGGGTAAGAAAATGCTGTTTGCCTCGCAATGCATCGTTTTGATAAACCACGAGCTCGATTTAGGTTAAGGCGTCTTCATCAATTTCGCCGGTGCGCACGCGCACCACTTGATCCAGTGAGTAGACAAAAATTTTACCATCCCCAATTTTCCCTGTATAGGCAGACTTACAAATGGCCTCAATGGCGGCTTCCACCATGTTATCGGGTAGAGCCAATTCGATTTTAATTTTAGGCAGAAAGTCCACCACGTATTCGGCGCCGCGGTATAATTCGGTATGTCCCTTTTGGCGTCCAAAACCTCGGGTTTCCGAAATGGTAATTCCCGGTACGCCAATATCCATTAAGGCTTCATGAACGTCATCCAGTTTAAAGGGTTTGATGATAGCACTGATCATTTTCATAAAAGCTCATCCTGTTTACCTGCGTTATCGGGTATGGTTGTTCGTTGATGGTTTTGTTACAATGCCTAAAAACAAGGAGTGATAATGTTTAACCCTCAACAATTTGACGATTTAGCAAAAAAGCTGTTTTCAACTCTTCCCAGCAGTTTACAAAATATTGAAAAGGACATACAACAACAATTTAAAGAAATCCTGCAATTATCCTTTTCTCATTTAAATCTCATAACGCGCGAAGAATTTGACGTGCAGGCGAAAGTGCTTTTGCGCACGCGTGAAAAAGTAGACCGCTTACAAAAACAAGTGGATGACTTGCAACACAAAGCATAATCAATTGACCTAGGAAAAGCGTCAAGTCCAACTCTGGAATCAAGGAAAACGATGAATCTCGCCTTTACAAAAACCCGCTCCACCGTGGGTATTACCGCTCATCCGGTTTCGGTGGAAGTGCATTTGTCCAATGGTTTGCCAAGCTTTACTATAGTGGGTTTGCCGCAAACGGCTGTTAAAGAAAGCAAAGACCGGGTGAGAAGTGCAATCATCAACAGCCAATTTGAATTTCCTTGTCGTCGAATCACCGTGAATTTAGGCCCAGCCGAGCTGCCCAAATCAGGCAGTGGCTTTGATTTGCCCATTGCTTTGGGCATTCTTGCGGCATCCAAACAAATCCCAGGGCAAAGCTTATTAGATCATGAGTTTATAGCGGAATTGACTTTAAGCGGGGAGCTTAGAGGCGTTTCTGCGATCATTCCAGTGGTATTGGCAGCGCATCAAGACAAAAAGCGTTTGATCATTGCCGATGCCAATGCTTTGGATGCGTCTTTGGTTGGGCATCAAGACGTGTATGTGGCCAATCATTTAAGGGAGATTTGCAGTTATTTGTGTCAGGGCAAGGCTTTGAATGCTTTACCGCCGAGTCCAACTCCCATTTCTGCTGCCTATGAATTGGATTGGTCGGATATTAAAGGCCAGTTTCATGCCAAAAAAGGCATGGAGATCGCAGCCTGTGGCGGGCATAGTATTTTATTGAGTGGGCCTCCTGGCAGTGGCAAAACCATGTTGGCCAGACGATTCAATACCATACTGCCCCCATTGTCTGAAACCCAAGCTTTAGAATGTGCGG
Source organism: uncultured Gammaproteobacteria bacterium (assembly GCA_963785145.1). Classification (GTDB taxonomy): domain Bacteria; phylum Pseudomonadota; class Gammaproteobacteria; order Legionellales; family Legionellaceae; genus Legionella. The sequence goes on from CAWAUF010000023.1 coordinate 50,599, forward strand.
CCATCCGGTCCATACGGGGTAAAACCAATCATTTTTTAGAATGGAAGCTGCCCCCTTTTCGCGCCCCACACCATACGGCTTCTCCCGTTGCTTTGGTCGGTGGGGGCAATCCTCCAAAGCCCGGAGAAATTTCTTTAGCGCATCATGGCGTGTTGTTTTTGGATGAATTGCCTGAATACAATCGCAACGTATTGGAAACCTTAAGAGAGCCCTTGGAATCCGGCCAGATTTGTATTTCCAGAGCGGCGATACAAACCGAGTTTCCAGCTCAATTTCAATTATTGGCTGCAATGAATCCTTGCCCTTGCGGTCAATGGGGTAATCCAGAAGCCAGTTGCTCTTGCAATCCAGATCAAATCGCGCGTTACCTGGCTAGACTGTCAGCACCTTTATTGGATCGCATAGACATGCACGTGCGCGTGCAGGCCTTGTCCCAGGATGAATTGATCAAACCCAATACCAGTTCACAAAAGCAAAGTGAACTCATCCGAGAACGTGTGATTCAGGTTCGTGAGATCCAAAGGAACAGACAACAGTGCTTGAATGCCCATTTAAATCCCAAGGCTTGCGAACAGGTTTGTGAATTAGGAGCAGATCAGCAACATTTTTTAAGCCAAGCCATGAATCAATTGAAACTCTCCGCTCGAGGGTTTCATCGTTTATTGAAAGTAGCGAGAACCATTGCGGATATGGATCAAAGCGCTGTCGTTGGTTTGAATCATTTGCAGCAAGCTTTGTCTTTTAAACAGGTGTTGCAGATGCCTAAGTAAAACCGAGTGAATGGGGTTCAATTCCTGTGTGGCTATATACATATATCTCAAATTGAGATATAATTTAATAAGGGTGTTTTTTTATATGCATATTATAACCAGAAGAAGGATTATCGAGGCAAAGACACTTTATCCCTATTGTGCATCGGGTCTAGCTGGATGGCTAAAAATTGTGGAGGAGAATGAATTTAAGAATTTTGCTGAGTTAAAGGCTACATTTAACAGGATTGATAAAGTGGATGATTTATATGTCTTTGACATCGGGGGTAATAAACTCCGTTTGATAGCCAGCATCCATTTTAATCGACAAAAATTGTATCTACGTTACATCTTGACCCATCAAGAGTATGACAAAAGTAGGTGGAAGGAGTGAATATGACTGCTTTAGCGCGCAACAATTATCTAGAAGAGACAATTCGACATTGGAAACATATCTCCCCCATTATTCATGATCCTCAAAATGATGATGAGTATAAAAAACTGGCCAAGATGCTTGATCAATTGTTGGATATTATTGGTGACAATGAATCTCATGAATTAATGGGATTAGTTGATGTGATAAGCCATATGATCACGATGTATGATTTAAAACAGGATGAACAAATACAAAAAGGAACGGGTATTGAAGCTTTAAAATTTCTCATGGAGCAGCAGAGTCTAGAGCAAAGCGATCTTAAAAATGAAATCGGAAGTCAGGGCGTTGTTTCTGAAATTCTAAACGGAAAGCGACAACTGAACATTGCCCATATTAAGAAGTTAGCGAAACGATTTCATGTTGCACCAGCTACTTTTATTGATTAAGTTAACTTGAGAAAGGGCAGGCCTAAGCCTGCTGTTTACTCGGTTTTTAACCAATCAAAGCCTCAAGCACAGCCATACGCGCATAAACCCCATTTTTCACCTGCTGTAAAATGTAAGATTGGGATCCATCTGCGACTTCCGAGTCGATTTCAATCCCACGATTCATAGGACCAGGATGCATCACCATGGCATTGGGTTTGGCAAAAGCCAATTGGCTTTTGGTTAAGGCAAATTCCTTTCTGTATATTTCTAAGTCCAATTGTTCAATGTTTTGCAGTCGTTCTTGTTGCACTCTTAAGCAAATCACCACGTCCGCATCGCTTAATCCTTCTTGCAACTGCTGAGTGACTTGACCAAAATGAAGGGTTTTAGGTTGCCAAGGTTTGGGAGCAACCAACACCAATTGCCCAATGCCCAGTTTTTTGCAAATGCATTGAAAGGAATTGGCCACCCGGGAGTGTTTGATATCGCCCACCATGGCGATTTTTAGTTTGGAGAGATCAGGTTTTGATTCCATAATGGTCATCATATCCAACAAGGCTTGGGTGGGATGAGCGTGCATGCCATCCCCTGCGTTCACAATGTGGACCTCTTGTCCTAATTGATCGGCCAAGTCTTGTTGCAATCCGTCTTGTTGATGACGGATCACAAAACAGCCTATCCCCATGGCTGCCAAGGTTTGAATCGTATCGGCTATGATTTCGCCTTTATTTTCCGAGGAAGAGTGCAAGTCCAGATTGACCGAATTCATGGCTAGGCGTTTGGCCGCGAGTTCAAAACTCACTCGGGTTCGGGTGCTGTTTTCATAAAATAAATGAGCCACTGCATGTTTTGGATAGGCGGGAAAGGTGTTGGATTGTTTCAAATAGAGCGAACGTTGCAGCAAAGATTCAATTTGCTGAGTTGACAATTGACTGATTTCTAAAAAATGGTGCATAAATTCTCCTAGGAAGGCTGCCCCCTCAGGGAGTAGGGCTTTGTAACCATTGTTCCAGTATAATGCAGGCGGCAATCCCATCCACCTCGGTTTGTTGAATTTTCTTATACCCACCTTTTGCAAACAAGCGCTCTCTGGCTTCCACTGTGGTCAAACGCTCATCCACCAAATGCACGTCTAAATGAAAGCGTTGTTTCAATTGTTTGGCGAAACGTCTTGCGGCAGCGGTGGTATAAAGCAAACGGTCGTCTATGCAAGTTGGTATGCCGACAATGAAGGCTTGGGGTTTCCATTGCGCGATGATTTTTTCTAAGAGGTTCCAGTCGGGTAGGCCGGTTTTAGCAGCTAAGGTAGGAAGAGGTGAGGCCGTGTGAGTTAATCGTTGTCCCACCGCAAGTCCTATGCGTTTATAACCAAAATCAAAACCAAGATAAACCGGATCAGGCATGACCAGCACCGGAGCTTAATTCGTTCATTTTGACACCTAAACTTAGGCCTGCGTATTCCCAGCGTTTGTTGAAGGGAACTTCGTATAAAATTTCTGATTTGTATGGACAAACCAGCCAAATATTATCCATGATTTCTTTTTCCAGTTGTTTTTCAGTCCAGGCGGTATAACCTAAGGTGACTAAAACGTCTTTGGGTCCGGTGTCTTGGGCAATGGCACGAATGATGTCATTGGAGGTGGTGACCGTCACTTCATCTCTTAGAAACAAGCTGGAACGCCAGCCGCCGGCTTGTTTGTGAATGACAAAACCTCTTTCCGGTTGCACTGGCCCGCCAAACATCAAAGGTAACATATTTTGTTCCATGCGAATAGGTTCAATTTGCAGTTGCTCAAACACAATGCCTAAGGGAAATTGCATGGGTCTGTTGATTATCAAACCCACGGAACCTTGTTCATGATGTTCACAAAGATAAATCACGGATTTTGAAAAATTGGGGTCATGCAACGATGGCATTGCAATCAACAATTGATTCACAAACGGACTCAAATTTGGCATGATGCTCCCCTGAAATAACCATCCCCCTCTTATGAGTATACACCATGATGGGTTATATCAACTCAATATGGTAATATAAGTTTCATTTTATTTTTTTAGAACGTAGGAACCAGGGGCATCCATTAAGGGTTTATAAGGCGGGTGGTTTAAAATAGCAGCAGGAATCGATTGGCCTGAGCGTTTATTCAGCCATTTAAACCAATGTGGCCACCAAGAACCTGGGTGTTCTATGGCGTTTGCTAGCCAAGATTCAGGACTTATGGCGGGCTTGTTGTTGGTGTAATAAGAGTATTTTTTGAGAGCTGGCGGATTGATGATGCCTGCTACATGACCTGATCCTCCTAGAATGAATTGTTTGGGACCTTGCATGAGTTGGAATCCGAGATAAGTCGTTTGCCAGGGAGCGATGTGATCGCCTTTGCAGGAGATAAAACAAGTCGGGAGGTCGATTTGGCTGACATCCAATTGGGTGCGGTTGAGTCGAATGGCTCCAGGTTTGACTAATTTATTTTCTAAATACATCCATCTTAAATATTGAGAATGCATGGTCGCGGGCATGTTGGTGGAATCCTCATTCCAGTATAAAACATCAAAAGGCAAGGGGTTTTTACCGCTTAAATAATTTTTAATGAAGTAGGACCAAACCAAATCGTTTGCTCTTAACGAATTGAAGCTGGAGGCCATTTGTTTGCCTGAAAAAAATCCCTTGGCCTTCATCTCTTGTTCCATCTTTTTAATTTGTGGTTCATCGATGAAAACGGATACGTCCCCAGGATCACTGAAGTCGATCATGGAAGCTAGAAAAGTAGCACAATGGATGGATGTGTCCTGATGTGCCTGATTATAAGCCAACAAAATCGCCAACAAAGTGCCTCCTATGCAATAGCCTAAGGCGTTGACTTCATTCACAGCCAGTTGTTTTTTGATGATTTGGATTGCGGTTAAGGGGCCTGCTTTTAGATAATCGTACAAGCTTTTTTTAGCATAGCTGGCATCGGGATTAATCCAGGAAATGACGAATACGGTGATCCCTTGTTTTACCAGCCATTGAATGAACGATTTTTCCGGACTCAAATCCAAAATGTAATATTTATTGATCCAGGGTGGAATCAGAAGCAGGGGTATGGACTTGACCTGGGAGGTTTGGGGAGTGTATTGAATCAATTCCATCATCGCATTGCGAAAAATCACCTTCCCTGGGGTCTTTGCTAAATTTTTGCCCAGTTCAAAGGCACTGCGATCTGTCATTTTAATCGCTAAACCTGAGGCGCCCAGCTCTATGTCGGACAACATATTATTAAGCCCACGCAATAAGTTGACGCCTCGGGTTTGCAGGGTTTCAGCAATGAGTTGTGGATTGGTGTGAAGAAAATTGGATGGGGATAGGGCATCCAAATAATGTTTGGTAAAAAACTGAATTTTTTTTGCTGAATTTTTATCTTTGTGTTCGATCTTTTCCAACAAGGCATTCATGTGGGCACTGGCTAAAAGATAGTGTTGACTTAACAAATTGAAAAAAGGGTTGTGAAGCCAGGCCTTGTCGCTGAAGCGTTTGTCTTCTATGGGAAGGGGCTTATTATCCAGCCAATGCAGAAATTGCCTTTGCGCTAACTCCATGGCGTCTTGCCAGTAGTTGAGTTGCATTTTCCAGACGGTTTTAGGATTGTTCAACATCAGGTGCGTTAAGTCTTGAAAGTTTGAGGTCAGATGGATGTATTGATTGACTAACACCGGCAGCTGCATTTTATTGTTTTTTATTTTATCGATCAGCTGCAGACTTTTCTCCGCTACTGCCTGGACCAGCAGGGAAACCTCTTCATCATGGGTCATCTTCAATTGCTCGATTGCAGTTCTTTTTATACTATAGAACATATTTTGCAACTTCACCAAAAGCGCATTTTGGCACAGGGTGAATTTGTTCTATTTAACCTGTCTGTAGTGAATTCTTAATAAATAATAAGCCATTACCCCTTTTTTCTTTATATAGAACCCTATTAGTACTATATTTATAGTATAATGTCAGCAATTTTAATATTAATTAAGACTGATTTGGTGCTAGATTATTGGAGGAGTAAGTGTTATGCTGCGCATCAGCAAATTGGCCGATTATGGAACAGCTGTGATGGTTCATTTGGCAAAGCATGCTCAAGAAGTGTGTAATGCACGTGACATTGCCTTGCATACGCACTTAAGGGTGCCCACCGTGTCTAAAATTTTAAAGCGCTTAACCAAGGCTGGCTTGTTGATTTCAGAGCGGGGTGTGAGTGGTGGTTATCGATTGCAACGAGCAGCCTCCAGCATATCCGTATTCCAAATCATTCATGCACTGGAAGAGTATCGAGGTTTTACAGAATGCAGTTTGCAACCCAATGAATGTTCTTTGCAAGGGGTGTGCACTATTCAGGGCAATTGGCGATTGATAAGCCATGCCATAGAAACCGCCTTGGATAGCTGTCAGTCTAGAGGCTTTTGCAAAGCCAACTTTCGGCAATTAAAAGAAATTGTGAAGCAATTAGTAAGTGGAGTAAGTCGTGTCTAAAAGCAGTGAGCACATTAATTCTCTGCTCGATAGAGAATACCAACACGGGTTTGTTACTGATATTGAAGTAGAAACCTTTGCACCGGGTTTGGATGAAGACGTGATTCGTCGTTTGTCGGCCATTAAAGGTGAGCCTGAATTTTTATTGGAATGGCGTTTGAAGGCATATCGACATTGGTTAGACTATGCTGCCTCCAAAATGGTCCAGCGTGCATTATCCCCCGGTGGATTATCAAGCCATTTCTTATTATTCCGCACCCAAAAGCAAAGCAGTGCTCCCAAAAGTTTGGATGAAGTTGATCCTGAATTGCTTCGAACCTATGAAAAATTAGGCATTCCTTTACGAGAACAGGAAATGTTGGCAGGAGTTGCCGTGGATGCGGTATTTGATAGCGTTTCCGTGGCTACTACTTTCAAAGCCAAATTGGCTGAAAAAGGCGTGATTTTTTGTCCTTTTTCTGAGGCAGTGCATGAACATCCTGAATTATTGATGAAATATTTAGGCACGGTAGTGCCTTATCGCGATAATTTTTATGCGGCTTTGAATTCCGCGGTGTTTAGTGATGGCTCTTTTGTGTATATCCCCAAAGGTGTGCGTTGCCCAATGGAATTGTCCACTTATTTTCGAATCAATGCAGCCTCCACGGGTCAATTTGAGCGTACGTTGATCATTGCCGATGAGGACAGTTACGTGTCTTATCTTGAAGGTTGTACAGCTCCCATGCGTGATGAAAATCAATTGCATGCAGCTGTGGTGGAGTTGGTTGCCTTGGATGGGGCGCAAATTAAATATTCCACCGTGCAAAATTGGTATCCTGGCGATAAAGAAGGACAAGGGCGGAATTTATAATTTTGTGACCAAACGCGGGGCTTGTCGAGGCAAGCGCTCAAAAATTTCTTGGACACAAATTGAAACCGGATCAGCCATTACCTGGAAATACCCCAGCGTTATTTTGCAAGGCGATGATTCGGTGGGTGAATTTTATTCGGTTGCTTTGACCAATAATTATCAACAAGCGGATACAGGCACTAAAATGATTCATATTGGTAAAAATACCCGTTCCACCATTATTTCCAAAGGAATCAGCGCAGGTCGATGCGCAAAATGCTTATCGAGGTTTAGTGCGTATTGCGCCCACAGCAACTAATGCACGCAATTATACTCAATGCGATTCCTTGTTAATGGGCATCCGATTGTTCGGCGCATACTTTTCCTTACATAGAAGTGAAAAATCCAACGGCACAAGTGGAACATGAAGCCACCACCTCAAAAATCAGTGAGGAGCAATTGTTTTATTGCCAACAACGAGGTATAGATGCAGAAGATGCAGTTGTCGATGATTGTGAATGGTTTTTGCAAACAAGTATTGAAAGAGTTACCCATGGAATTTGCGGTGGAAGCGACTAAATTATTAGGCATCAGTTTGGAAGGGGCGGTAGGTTAATATGTTAACAATTAATGAATTAAATGTGCAGTGAATGGACAAACCATTTTAAAAGGCATTAATTTAAAAGTAAGGCGGTGAGGTGCATGCCATTATGGGCCCCAATGGATCGGGAAAAAGTACTTTATCCAAAGTATTGGCTGGTCATCCTTCCTATGAGGTGACTAAGCGGAGAAATGACTTATTTAGGTGAGGATTTGCTCCTTTATCTCCTGAAGAAAGAGCGCGAGCGGGTATTTTTATGTCTTTTCAGTACCCGGTAGAAATACCTGGAGTCACCAACATTAATTTTCTCAAAGCCTCAGTCAATGCGGTGCGTAAAGGGCAAGGGAAAAATACCTTGGATGCGATTGAGTTTTTAAGCTTTATCCGCGAACAATGCAAATTGTTGGACATGGATGAAAGCTTTTTATATCGCAGCATCAATGAAGGTTTTCCGGCGGTGAAAAAAAACGCAATGAAATTTTGCAAATGGTGGCTTTAGAACCTAAGTTAGCTATTTTGGATGAAACCGATTCGGGTTTGGATATTGATGCCTTGCGCGTCATTTCTCAAGGGGTCAATGCCATGCGATCACCCGAACGTGCCATTATTTTAGTCACCCATTATCAACGCTTGCTCGATTATATTGAACCAGATTATATCCATGTGTTAGTGAATGGCCGCATTATTATATCGGGTGATAAACCTTGGCACTTGAATTGGAAGAAAAAGGATATGGTTGGCTTGAGGAAACGGAGCAGTCATGAGCGAGATTTTAGATTTTTATCAACAACAAGCTCAAGCGGCCACTTCCTCCATCCCTTGGCTTGCCAGCATTCAAACCAATGCCTTAAACAACTTCAGCAGCAGTGGTTTTCCAGGTACGACATGATGAAGATTGGAAATACACGGCTGTGGATGCATTGTTGAAACAATCTTTTGTACAGCAAAAGACCAAATCGCCCAAGGCATTGGTCAAAGCTTCCGATTTGCCCTTGCCATGACCCCTTAGTTATTGCACAATGGTTTCATTGAAGGTTTGGAGAGGCTTCAAAGTCAATTACCCGCTGGGGTTTTGGTGTTGCCTTTAGCGCATGCTTGGTGGACATCGCGGATTTTGTTAAGCCTCATTTAGGCAGCATTTTAAGGCAAGAGCATGGATTTCATTTTTTAAATACTGCCATGATGCATTGTGGGGTATTCGTTTACATCCCTAAAGGCGTTACCCTTGAAGAAGCCGCATGGTTCTGTCGCATTTGCAAGACGAGCAATCAAGCGAGTTCATTTACGGCATTTGATCATTGCTGAAGCTGGCAGTCAAAGCACCCTGTTGAAGAGTATCGAGGTCAGCCCGATTGCAGTTATTTAACCAATACCATAACCGAAATTTTTGTTGGGACGAATGCTCAAGTGACGCATTATAAAATACAAAGAGAAAGTAAATCGGCCTATCACCTTGGGCATTTATCCGTTAAACAATCGAGCAGCAGCCGAATTTGCCAGTCATTCTTTGAGTTTGGGTGGAAAGTTGACTCGATCTGATATCAGCATTCATTTACAAGAAGAGTTAGCTCAGTGTTTGATGAATGGAATTTATGCACCCGGTGAAGGTCAGCATGTGGATCATCACACCAGCGTGTATCATTTGGTTCCTAATTGTCAGAGTGAGCAAGATTATAAAGGCATTTTGAACGGGCATTCGCGCGCGGTATTTAATGGCAAAGTCTATGTTGCAAAAGAGGCACAGCACACCGATGCCAAACAACAAAATAAAAACTTATTGCTTTCTGCACAGGCTGAAATAGATACTAAACCGCAATTGGAAATTTTTGCTGATGACGTGTTTTGTTCGCATGGTGCGACAGTGGGTCAATTGGATGAAGAGGCTTTATTTTATTTAGCGACTCGAGGGATTGGACATTTGGAAGCAACCCATTATTTACTACAGGCCTTTGCAAATGAGAATTTAGGTTTGATACCGCATAACAGAATTGGCGGATTGGATGAGTCAATTTATTAACGAAACAATTGGAGCAAACCAATGAACTGAGCTTGGATGTTGAATGCAATTCGTAGGCATTTTCCTATATTAAAACAAAAAATCAACGACTACGATTTGGTTTATTTTGATAATGCGGCCACCACTCAAAAGCCAAAAGCGGTGATTGATGCAATGACTCGTTATTTTATGAGCAGATAATTCTAATGTACATCGAGGCGTTCATACTTTAAGTGTGCGCGCTACGGAGCAATATGAAGCTGCCAGAGCCAAGGTCAGACGTTTTATCAATGCAAAAGCAGCTAAGGAATGTATTTTTGTGCGTGGGACCACGGAAGCAATTAATTTAGTGGCACAAAGCACATGTGACTCCAAGGCTGTTACCTGGCGAAGAGATTTTGATAACTCATATGGAGCATCATTCCAATATCGTTCCTTGGCAGATGGTTTGTAAGAAAACCGGGGCTAAATTGCAAGTTGTCCCCATTACTGTGGATGGGGAAATTTCATTGGATGAGTTTGCAAAAAAATTAAATGAAAAAACCAAATTTGTAGCCATCGCTCATGCCTCCAATGCGTTAGGCACTATCAATCCCATTAAAAAAATGATTGAAATGGCTCATGCGGTGGGTGCGGAAGTCTTAATTGATGGGGCTCAGGCTCCGGCACATTTGCAAGTAGACGTGCAGGATTTGGATTGTGATTTTTATGCTTTTTCGGGTCATAAAATGTATGGTCCAACCGGCATAGGCGTTTTCTGGGGTCGAGAAGAATTTATTGGACATTATGGCGCCTTATCAGGGTGGGGGCGAAATGATCAACAACGTGACTTTTGAGTCCACTGATTACGCGGCCATTCCACAAAAATTTGAGGCCGGTACTCCGAATATTGCCGGTGCAATTGGTTTGGGTGCTGCCATTGATTATTTAGGATCTTTGGATATGAAAGCTGTGGAAGCGTATGAGCAACAATTGTTGTCTTATGCTACGGCATCCATTGAATCCCTTAAAGGCTTTAATTTGATAGGAACAGCCAAACAGAAGGTACCGGTGCTTTCTTTTGTGCATGGTACCATTCATGCCCATGATATAGGCACTATTTTAGACAGTGAGGGGATTGCCATCCGCAGTGGCCATCATGTGTGCCATGCCTTTGATGGATTTTTACAATGTGGCTGCAACGTCACGGATTTCTTTGTCTTTTTATAACACCAAAGAAGAAATTGATCGGTGCGTTGAAGGCTTTAAAACGCGTTAAAGAGGTTTTTGCATGAGTATGGAGTTGCGTGAGCTTTATCAAGAAATCATCATTGATCACAACCGTAATCCCGCGCAATCATCACCCCATGGCGGATGCCACCACTTCAGCGCTTGGGTTTAATCCCTTGTGCGGGGATAAATTAACCGTTTATGCCAAAGTAGAAAAGGGTATGATTTGTGATTTGAGTTTTGTCGGAAGTGGCTGTGCCATTTCTCAGGCTTCGGCTTCTTTAATGACGGAGGCAGTTAGGGGCAAAAGCCTGGAAGAAGCGCATGAATTGTTTCATCGCTTTCATAAAATGCTCACCCAAGAGGGGGACAGCCTTTGGGACCTTGCAGATAAATTAACTGTACTTGCTGGGGTAAAGGCATATCCTGTGCGCGTGAAATGCGCCACTTTGGCTTGGCATACTTTGGAAGCTGCTTTGAATAAAGACATTAAAACGGTCAGTACGGAATAAACGAGGTATTTCATGCTTGGATTTAAAAGTAAAAAGGATCATAAATTGCTGGAAAAAGCGGTTGTTGATGCGCTTAAAGGCGTTTTTGATCCTGAAATTCCGGTGAATATTTATGATTTAGGTCTTATTTACAAGGTAACCATCCAAGACAATGGGCATGTGGACATTGAAATGACGCTTACGACTCCGGGGTGCCCTGTGGCTCAAACCTTTCCGGGAACCGTTGAGCAGGCGGTGAATCAAGTCGAAGGAGTGCATGATTGCACGGTTGAATTGGTTTGGGAGCCACCTTGGTCTCAGGACCGAATGACAGAAGCGGCAAGACTTGAATTGGGGATTTTTTATTGAGCGGACAAAGCATCATTGGCAACCTTCGGCTTCCATTGACATATTACGCCAACGTGCTCAAATCATGGCAAGTATTCGTCAGTTTTTTACTGAGCGCTCTTATCTTGAAGTGGAAACACCCATTATGGGGAGTTACGCAGTGACGGATGTATATTTAAGCAACATTACAGCGCGTTTTAGAAATAAAATCCATTATTTGCACACTTCCCCGGAATATCACATGAAGCGTTTGCTGGCTGCTGGCAGTGGTTCGATTTTTCAATTGGCGAAGGTGTTTCGGGATGATGAATTGGGTCGTTGGCATAATCCTGAATTTACTCTTTTGGAATGGTATCAATTGGGTATTGACCATCATGAGTTGATGGCAGAAGTGGATTTATTATTGCAAAGGTTGATGCAATCGAGGTCTATGCTTAAAAAGACCTATCAGGAGGTCTTTTTGGAGATTTTGCAAATTGATCCATTGACTGCGTCTTTAGAGGAATTTCAAGCCATTTTACAGCGACATGATTTGGCTGGGGTGCTTTCTCTGGATGAAACCGATAGAGATCAGTATTTGTTTTTATTGATGAGTCATCTCATAGAGCCGGCTTTGGCAGAAGAGGCCAGGCCTGTGGCGATTTATAATTTTCCTTCTTCTCAGGCCAGTCTTGCGCGGGTTCAAGCTGGGGTGGCCGAACGTTTTGAAGTGTATTATCGGGGAGTGGAATTGGCCAATGGTTTTCATGAATTGACGGATGTTGGGATTCAGGCTGAGCGTTTTGTTCAGGATCAACAAAGACGCAACCAACTGCGCTTAGAAGACGTTGAAATGGATCCCAATTTGTTGGCCGCTTTGGAACATGGATTGCCACCATGCAGTGGGGTGGCTTTGGGGGTGGATAGGCTGATGGCCTTCATTCTAAACCAAGCCTCCATTTCTTCTGTACTTTCTTTCGATTTTTCAAGGGCATGAAGGTTTTCTCGCAGCATTATTAATCACATTGAAAAATTCCAGTTTAAATATAGCTCACAAAGACTTGCGTAAGATCAATCTACCTGATAGTATCCGCCCTATTTGAAGCCTTCATACTTGGTCTTGATGTGAATCGTATCCTGATTCTCAACAGGAGACGTGTTTTTTTATTTTTGATTAGGAGATATACATGCCCGCACCAACCGAACCAGCAACTACAGTTGCGCCAATAGAAAGGGCATTCGATTCTATTCTTTTAGGTATAAGAAAGGCTCTTATTCCTGGTAATAAAGCCACTCAAAATCCGCAACCAATAGCCGCCGCTGCAATTGTTGAGCCTGAAGTTAAGATGGAGGTTTCACCCAAGGCAAAGGGAGAAATAAAACAAGAGAAAAAAAAGGGCACCCGTCGCAAAACGGCTTCAGTGAAGACTTTTGAAAAAAAGGTTTTTCAAGCCAATCTTTTGGGTGCAGAAGTAATCAGCCGCAGTCATTCGACCTCGGATACCAACACCACCACTGTTAATTTAAAGTCGCCCACGGTTTTAGAACAATTACCAGAAATGAACTTCAAATTGAGCAAGGAAACCCTGACCGCTCCTAGTGGAAATTTGAAAGCAATTTATAAGTATCATGCTGATGGATCTGGTAGTTCCGATGACTTGCGATTTGAAGAGCAAGATCTAATTGCTGAAGAAATGAGGCAATTTTCTCAAAAAATAAAAGATGCGAAGAAAAATGGGCAAAAACCTTGTTTAGATGCCATCTGGATAGGGGATTTCAATGTTTCACCCTATGAAATCAAAGACGAACAGGTTGTAATCAATCCCAAATTCTTAGCCATGCTGCAACGGGCTTTTCCAGGGGGCGTATTCAACATAGGCTTACCCTCCTATGCGGTCATTAAAACCCGTGGTGCCTTAGACGCACAGGGCAACAGTTTGGGTTTGAGTCCTTTGAATCAACAAAGTGAAAAAGATGGCGAAGAAAATTTTGATGCAAAAACCATCGTCGTTCACATCAAATTCAACGAAGACGGCGAGGCCATAACCAATGATCCTCAAAAAATAGTTGAAGATAAAATCAAACAGGGCATAGACATCAAGCATTTTGATGCCGATTACACCGGCTTAAAAGATCATCCTTATGCCCTTTTAGAAGACGAAGGCATCGTGTATGCGGCTTGGGGCAATATGTCTACTCAGGGTTTTAAGGGATTTTCTAAGCCATCTGACAAGTATCAGGAAGACGCACTTGAAAATGGCAGTCTTAAAAAATCAACCGTAGAAGCAGGCGTGAATGCGATTAGAGAGTTTGCCTTTCTTCTGTCGCAAAATTTCTCTCCTTTGTTGGCTCAACCGGCTGGTGAAGTCAAATTGGACACAAAACAAACTGCTGCTTTAGCCAGAGTAAGAAAAGATTTTACAATTGAAAGAAACAGCAAAGTGTCAGTGCCCTTTACTAAAGCATTTACTCATATCATGACAGCCAAAAGAAAGGAGCTGAATCTTGAGGGATTGGAAAACACTTGGAAAGAGTTGGAGAAAAAGAGGGGCACTGTAGACTTCACTGATGCTGATGCAATTCAGATGCTAGAGCTAGAGCCCAAAATCACAGCCGTGGCTAGAGAGATAGCTGCAGAAAAGCAAGTGCTGGAAGGGCTTTTAATTACAACCTTGACGGCTTGGTTTGACACCGAAGCATTCAAAGCCATGAAGAAAACTTTAAAAACAAAGTTTGGAGACACACCGGAAGAGCAAGGGAAGTTCATTAAAAAAATGGCCGCTGGAATCTATAAAGCGACCAAAGGTTCGCTTGATCCTTTCTTAAAAGATTTGGATGGACAAACCACAGCAGGATACATGCCTTGGGTCAATGGAATTCAGGCAGCCTTTGATAATGCCTTGGTGGATGAGATGCAAGCAGAAGCCACAGCAAGACTCATCAATGCCATCCATCAAAGCCGTAAGGTGGGTTATTTGGTCGAAACCGAGGCTTATGTCGCCAAAGAATGTTTGTTTTATGAAATGCCAACCGATGCTTTAGATCTTGTTCCTCCTTTGGAAGTGAAGTCAGAAGACGTTCCCGTCAATTATTATAATCAAGTTGCTGATCTCATCGCTGCAAAAATAACCGAATATTATCCCAATGATCCTCAAAACAATAAGCAAGTTTTTGTACTGCATAATGATGAACTTTATTACATCAACGTGGAAGACAACAATTGTCGCTGGATCCCACGTCCAAAAACACCTAAGGATTTAGAAGAATACAACACCTTAAAAAGCCGGTGCGTATCTGGATGTGTCCATTCTTTAATGGAGTTGCATGATGGCGAAGATTTGGAAGACAGTGCAGAAATCACGGATATGAAGAAAATAATATTTATAAAAAATACGGAAGAAAACACCTGGTGGATTACTTGTGCGGATGGAACCAAACCGCCAAAGCTTCAACAAATTAGGATTGATAACGAAGGCATCGTTCGCTTGCTGGATGCGGAATTGATCAAGGGTAAACCATCAATCAAAAACTTGGCTAGTTTAAATACAATAAACGCATATTTGGCCGACCTACGTCTTAATTATGCCTGCAATGACATGAATATTAAAAATGCAAATAAGTTGGACTCTAAAGACAAAGACTTGATCTTCAATGTGTCCGGTGCCACCGTTCGAGGCTCAAAAGACGATAGTTACAACAAAGCCTTGACTGCAGCGCTTACTCGGTTTGTGGGTGCGGATTTTGAGGATGAAAAAAGCACAATTTTCCAGATTGACAAACAACTTGGCCAACAGTCCCATCAAGAATTCAAATTGGAACCAGCTAACATTCATTTGCCTCCTGTTCCTGTAAAAGAGACACCAAGTCTGGCTACTGATATGACACCCAAAGCCAATGTACGAACTGGCCCAGTAGTGAGGGTCGAGGCCCCATCTGCTGAAGAAAAGGATTCATTTTTGATTCTGCCTCCTTCACCACAAAACAATGTACATTTCTCACCGGATGTAACAGCGGCTTCAAGCAGCAGTTCTTCTTCGGTTGTGGTTCCTGATGATTTGAATTCAGGGACTGTTCTGCTGGGAGGAACGTTTAAAAGGCCTAGGCGGGCACAAGCCATACGATCTCCTAGTAAAAAGGAATTTGTTGATTTAGAGGTCACTCCACCCAGAGCACCTAAGCTTATGTCACCCAATCTTGTGATAGGCGTCGGTAGTCAGGAAACGAAACAATTTGCTCCAAGATTTCTTTTTAGCGAGATCCAAGAACATAGTTTTGAAGACCATACTCTAAGTCCATGGGTGGATTTAGAGCTGGGCAATAATTTTCATGTGCACAGAACGGAACCTGTAGACAGTCCGGTTATTTTGCATGAGACTCATTTTTCGGATGATGAGATGGCGGCTTTAACGCTTACAAAAATACGGCCTTTGTCCGGACAAAAGGCAAATTCAAACTCCCAGCCCAATCCACCAAGGGATGATTTTCCTGAAATCACACGATTTCGTGCAACTGAGAAAGAATTGCGTGTTCGAGGGTATGATCGTGATCATATTGAGCAATGGAAATTGGAAGCCTTAACTAAATTCTTAGAGGAATTTGATCGTTTGAATACCGAAGATCTGAGTAATGAAGACATGAGGGATCTGATGCATTTATGCGTTAGCGTTGCAAACTGTGTCTATGATGAACAAACTAAGCAACTTCCATTTGGTGAGGAACTGGAAAATTTAGAGTCTTTGGTTAAAAGACTGTCTGAACGATCAACTTTGACCAAGATATGTATGGGTGCTGCCTTATTGGTTCTAGGTTGTGCTTTTCTGGCTTCTTTAAGTTTGGTCAGTCTGGGTATACCAGTAGTTGCAGCTGCGGCGACTGCCACCATTGCAACCTATACTGTACTGAGTACAACTGCATTGATTGGCATAGGCGTTGGAAGTGCAATCGTTTCTGGATTAGCCAGTTTTGGATTGTATAAATTGACCAAACCGAAATTCAGTGACATCGCGCATTGTGCTGATGAAATTGAAACTGATAAGATTGCTATGGATATGTAGGCCATCGTAAGCACTTGTATTATGGCAAAGGATCAATATATAATACTTGCTGAGTTTTAAGATTGAATAATAGGCACGTAGCTCAGTGGTAGAGCACCACCTTGACATGGTGGTGGTCGGTGGTTCAATCCCACTCGTGCCTACCATGAACTTGAAGTAAAACCCTGCCTAGCAGGGTTTTTTTTTTAATAAACCTGCTTGGACGGGTGGATGGAATCATGCCAACAATTAGATTACCAGACAGAAGCTTGAAACAGTTTGATGCCCCTTTGAGTGTGTATGAACTGGCTTATCATATAAGCCCTGGATTGGCTAAAGCGTGCTTTGGCTGCTCGGGTGGATGGACGCCTTGTGGACACCAGCATCATTACTCGACCGCGATTGCAGCCTGATCATCATCACTGAAAAAATCCAGAAGCAGTGGAGGTGATACGTCATTCCACTGCACATTTATTAGCCCAGGCAGTAAAACGTCTGTTTCCCACAGCTCAAGTCCCATGGGCCGGTGATTGAAGACGGCTTTTATTATGATTTTGCCTTTGAAAGACCCTTTACCCCCGATGATTTGGTTTTGATTGAAGCAACGATGAAGGAATTGGCTGCGGCCAATTTTCCGGTGACTCGCAGGGAGTTGTCTAGGAATGATGCGATTGCTCATTTTAAAAGCATAGGTGAGACCTATAAGGCTAAAATCATTGAAGACATACCTGCAGATGAAGTGCTCTCTCTTTACAAACAAGGCGAGTTCGAAGATCTATGCCGCGGCCCTCATGTGCCATCCACCGGTTTTTTAAAAGTATTTAAGCTCATGAAACTTGCCGGAGCATATTGGCGAGGTGATTCAAATAATGAAATGTTACAACGAATTTATGGCACTGCTTGGGTTGATAAAAAATCATTAGCGGATTATTTATTCAGACTCGAAGAAGCAGAAAAGCGCGATCATCGTAAACTAGGCAAGTCCTTGGATTTATTTCATTTTCAAGACATAGCGCCAGGAATGGTCTTTTGGCATCCCAAAGGTTGGATGATATATCAAATGCTCGAGCGTTACATGCGCGAACCGGTTGGAAGAATTCAGTTACCAAGAAATTAGAACCCCACAATTGGTGGATAAAGTGCTTTGGGAGAAATCAGGTCATTGGGATAATTTTAGAGAGGACATGTTTGTTACTGAAACGGAAAATCGTCATTATGCGATCAAACCCATGAGTTGTCCTTGCCATGTTCAAATTTATAATCAAGGTTTGAAAAGTTACAGAGATTTGCCCTTACGATTCTCAGAATTTGGTAATTGCCACCGTTGCGAACCTTCGGGTTCCTTGCATGGTTTAATGCGTGTGCGCAATATGGTCCAAGATGATGGCCATATTTTTTGTACGGAAGATCAAATTCAATCAGAAGTCGCGATGATATTGGAATTAGTCCAATCCGTGTATGCTGATTTTGGTTTTCATGACATCACCTATCGTTTGGCGCTACGCCCAGAAAAACGAGTGGGCTCTGATGCAGTTTGGGACAAGGCCGAGGATGCTTTAAAAAAAGCCATGCAAAGCCGAGAAATCGAATGGATAGATGCACCTGGAGAAGGTGCCTTTTATGGTCCTAAAATCGAATGCTCCTTATCGGATTGTTTGGGGCGTATTATGGCAATGTGGAACCATACAAGTGGATTTTTCCATGCCAGAGCGATTAGAGGCCAGAATACGTCGCAGAAAACGGCAACAAATACAACTCCGGTCATGATTCATCAGTGCCATATTGGGTACTTTTGAACGATTTATGGGCATTTTAATCGAACATTATGCCGGAAAATTACCTTTGTGGTTGTCCCCATATTCAAGTCATGGTGCTTACAATCAGTGAAAAACAGAACGAATATGCTGAAAAAGTCAGTCAATTTTTACAAAAAAATGGGCATTAGAGCAAGTTTTGACTTGAGAAATGAGAAAATTGGCTTTAAAATTCGAGAGCATACTTTGCAAAAGGTTCCTTATCTATTGGTCATTGGCGATAAAGAAGTAGAAGCCAAACAAGTAGCTGTGCGTACACGTGAAGGCATGGACCTTGGCGTAATGACAATGGATGCATTTTGTGATATCTTAACGCAAGAAATTGCCCGTAAGGGATCAATATAAATACACTGGAGGATTAAATCATTAGTGCACCAACTAAGCGTGAAGGCGATCGCGCACGAATAAATGAACAAATTATTGTACCTGAGGTACGCTTAATTGATGTCGATGGTAATCAAGCAGGAATAGTATCTACCCGTGAGGCCCTGCGTGCAGCAGAGGAAGGCGGCTATGATTTGGTTGAAATTTCACCAACCGCCAAGCCACCGGTTTGTCGCATCATGGATTACGGTAAATTTCTATTTGAACTGAGTAAAAAACAAGCCGATGCAAGGAAAAAGCAAAAGCAAATTCAGATCAAAGAAATTAAATTCCGTCCTACGACGGAAGAAGGAGATTATCAGGTCAAGCTACGCAACCTGATCCGTTTCCTGAATCATGGTGATAAAGTAAAAGTCACGCTGCGTTTTCGCGGCCGTGAAATGGTTCATCAAGAACTGGGTATGAAAATTCTGGAGCGTTTACAAGCAGATACTGCTGATTTTGCCATAGTAGAACAGCATGCTAAGCGTGAAGGAAGGCAACTCATGATGGTCCTATCACCCAAAAAAACCAAATAGATGATTTCTTGCCTCTAGAGCGAAACGGGCATATTTGGTGCAGGTTGGGCGAAAAAAGCATTTAAAAATGCTCACATAGACATCTATGCTGCGCTTTTTAAATTCTTTTTTCGCCCAACCTGCACTCAAATCTGTCCGTTTGAGTGACGTCTAGATTTGGGCTTGAACTTTGCCTATTTTTATTTAATGAATGCGGAGTATATACTATGCCGAAACTTAAAACACATAGGGGAGCAGCTAAACGCTTCCGTAAGACGGCCAACGGTGGGATTAAACGCCGTGGTGCCTATAGAAATCATATCCTTACCAAAAAGTCGACTAAGCAAAAACGTCATTTACGCGTAGGTGCTGATACTTTAAAACCTTGTGATGCACGTCTTGCAGCACGTATGCTGCACGGCAGTTAATGGGAGGAATGAAAAATGCCAAGAGTTAAACGTGGTGTGACCGCGAAAGCACGTCACAAGAAAATTTTAGATCAAGCAAAAGGCTATTACGGCGCCCGTAGTCGAACCTATAGGGTTGCAAAACAAGCCGTTATTAAAGCAGGACAATATGCTTATCGCGATAGACGTCAAAAAAAGCGCCAATTCCGTGCTTTATGGATTACGCGTATCAATGCGCAAGCGCGTGAATGCGGTATGTCTTACAGTCGTTTGATTGATGGGTTGAAAAAAGCAGCCATCGAATTGGATAGAAAAATACTGGCAGATATGGCAGTGCATGATAAAGTAGCTTTCGCTGCAATAGCCGAACAAGCTAAAGCTGCATTAAAGGCTTGACTCTATTGTTAGAATAGTAGCCTGGATGAAGCGCAGCGTAATCCGGGAAGTTCAGCTCTCCTACTCCCCGGATTACGCTGCGCTTCATCCAGGCTACTAATACGTCTTTATAGTTTTATACCTTGCCCCGCCACTCGCCATGATCTTTAAGGTGCTACTATGCAGGATATCCTTAATTTACAAAAAAAAGCCAGTGATTTGATAATCTTAGCCACTGATATTTCAAGCCTAGAATCCATTCGCGTAGACTTCTTGGGTAAGAAAGGACAATTAACTGAAATTTTAAAATCACTATCAGGCTTATCTGCTGAAGAAAAACCCAAACTGGGTCAGTTAGTAAATCAAGTCAAAGGACACATCATTGCTTTGATTGAACAAAAAATGGATGATTTAAAAGAAAAACAGCTGTTGGAAAAATTAGCTGCCCAATGCATTGATGTGACTCTCCCGGGTCGTAATCAAGACGAAGGTTCAGTGCATCCCGTCACTCAAGTGAGGCATCGCATCATTGATTTTTTCAGTCGTTTGGGTTTCGATACCGTGGATGGACCTGAAATTGAAACCGAATTTTATAACTTCGAAGCCTTAAATATCCCAGGGCATCACCCTGCACGTGCCATGCACGACACGTTTTATTTTGGCGACGGACGTCTTTTAAGGACGCACACCTCTCCAGTTCAGATAAGGACCATGGAACAACGAACACCACCATTTCGTTTGATTGTGCCAGGGCGGGTGTATCGTTGCGATTCGGATCTAACCCATACACCTATGTTTCATCAAGTAGAAGGCCTATTCCTCGATGAAGAGGCTACCTTAGCTGGTTTAAAAGGACTGTTACAAGATTTTTTCTCGTTTTTTTTCGGCCGGGAGCTGGCATTGCGCTTTAGACCCTCTTACTTCCCATTCACAGAACCTTCAGCAGAAATGGACATAGAATGCACTCAATGTCAGGGCAAAGGTTGCCGGTCTTGTAAATTCACTGGTTGGCTTGAGGTCGGGGGCTGTGGCATGGTGCATCCAAACGTATTGACGGCTGTCCATATTTCTCCCGAGAAGTATCAAGGCTGGGCTTTTGGTATGGGAATGGATAGATTGGCTATGTTGTATTACGGAATAGACGATTTGAGAATGATGTTTGAAAACGATTTGAATTTTTTACGTCAATTTTGATGAGATAGTCAACACACCCTAAGTTTAATGGCTGGAGATTAAATGAAATTAAGTATGTTATGGCTAAATGAATGGGTCATTTCTCTTTAACCGAAAAGCAATTAGCCAGTCAATTGACTATGGCCGGTTTGGAAGTGGATGCAGTCAGTCCAGTTGCAGGATCATTTAGCCAGGTCGTGGTCGCTGAAGTGTTGTCTACGAAACCGCATCCAAATGCAGATAAGTTAACCCTATGCCAGGTTCGTGGGAATTCAGAAATCCTCTGCAAGTAGTCTGTGGAGCCGCCAATGTGAGTCAGGTTAAAAGTTGCCTTGGCCATGGTGGGTGCCATTTTGCCAGGAAACTTTCAGATCAAAGAATCCACCTTACGCGGCGAGTTATCCTGCGGTATGCTGTGTTCCCTAACGGAATTAGGCTTAGCCGAACAATCGGATGGCATCATGGAATTGGATGCGGATGCCCCCCTAGGCATGAACTTAGAGAGTATCTAAATCTGGATGACTATGTCCTGGATATTGATTTAACCCCAAATCGAGCGGATTGTTTCAGCCTGTTGGGAGTTGCTCGGGAATTGTCAGTACTCAACAATTTGCCTTTATTAGAGCCCGCCGTTTCCAAAGTTCCTGCCTCCCTTGAGGATGTATTGCCGGTCCATGTCCATGAAGTCAAGCCTGTCCGCGGTATTGTGGTCGCATTCTTAGGGGTATCCATTCAGATGCAACCACGCCTTTGTGGATGAGAGAACGCTTAATCGCAGTGGAATCCGAAGCCTTCATCCCGTCGTCGACGTATTAAATTACGTGATGATGGAACTTGGTCAACCCATGCATGCCTTTGATTTAGCTCAAATCCAAGATGCAATCAATGTCCGTTTTGGTTTGAATCAGAAGAGTTGGAGTTATTGACGGTCAAACGATGACCTTAGACGAAAACGTGTTGGTGATTGCCGATGCAAAGAAACCTCTAGCCATTGCTGGAATTATGGGTGGTGCGGAGAGTGCAGTAGGACCAACCACTCAGGATGTGTTCTTAGAAAGTGCATTTTTTAATCCAATTTCTATGGCTGGAGTTGCTCGAAAATTTGGATTATTCAGTGACTCTTCGCAACGTTTTGAACGCGGAGTGGATCCTGATTTGCAACTGAAAGCACTTGAAAGGGCCAGTGCTTTGATATTATCCATAGCAGGTGGCAAGGCCGGTCCTGTCATCGAATTCTGTGAGACCAAACAACTGCCTCCTTCAATTTCAATCCGCTTTGATGCATCCAAAGTTAAAAAATTAACCGGCTTAACTCTTTCTACAGCCACCATGAAGCATTTGTTGGAAGGCTTAGGCATGAGCCTTACTCAACTGAAAGACGATTTATTTGAAGTCACTGTTCCATCGCATCGGTTTGATATTCAATTGGAAGTGGATTTGGTTGAAGAAATCCTTCGTCTGTATGGCTACGATAAATTGAAAGACAAGCCATGCACTCCATCGTTCAAGCCGGAGAGATGAGTGCGAATGAAGCGATGATGATTCGTCTTGCTTCTTGGTTTAGAAGTCGGGGTTATCATGAAACCATCAGCTATAGTTTCGTGGATCCTCAATTGCATGAATCCCTTTACCCTGAAACGCAAATCATGCAATTGCTCAATCCAATTTCTTCTGAATTATCCCAAATGCGAGTAGGTATGTGGCCGGGTTTGATTGCCTCCATGATTTATAATGTACACAGACAACAAAATCTACTTAAGTTGTTTGAAATTGGAGTTGTTTTTGATGTGAACCAGGAGGAGCTAATCGAACGTTCCTGCATAGCCGGGTTACTCATGGGAGAGCAGGGGGTTACCAATTGGAGTGAAAAGAAACGATTTTTTGATTTTTACGATCTCAAGGGGGAACTTCAGTCCTTGTTTTTATCCTTGCAAATAGAGCAAGTCGAGTGGATTGCAGCTTCTCATCCGGCTTTACATCCTGGCCAGTGTGCAAAAATAGTCATTGCAGGTCTAGAGGCAGGATGGATGGGGATTTTACACCCTCGCTTAGGTGAGGCATTGGGCCTTGGGCAAGAAGTGGTTTTATTTGAATTAACCCTAAACCACTTAATCCGCAAAACGCCTAAGCCCTATACTAAAATTTCCAAATATCCCCAAATTCGAAGGGATTTATCCTTTTTAGTCGATGATGCCGTCTCTGCTATGCAAATTGAAACCCTCGTGAGATCGACTATAAAAGACAACTGGCTTAAGGATTTTCACGTCTTTGATGTGTATAAAGGAACAGGTATTCCTGAGGGTAAAAAAAGTTTAGCCATCGCCATGATTTTGCAAGACGACAATAGAACTTTAGTGGATTCTGAGATCAATTCGTTAATTAATGCTATAATTGATTCATTGGAAAATAATTTTTCAATTACATTAAGGGATTAATCATGAATGCACTGAGCAAAGCAATTATGTCAGAAACGCTGTGTGATGAATTGAAATTATCAAAAAGCGTTTCCAAAGAAATCGTGGAAAATTTTTTTGAAGAGTTGCGTTGTGCATTGGAACACGGAAACCATGTCAAGTTATCCGGTTTTGGAAATTTTACCCTAAGAGATAAGCCTCAAAGACCGGGTAGAAATCCAAAAACAGGCAAAGAAACCCCGATTAAAGCCCGGCGAGTGGTCACCTTTAAGCCCGGTTTGAAATTAAAAATGAAAATTGAAGCCAAGGGAAGTTAGTCTCTTGTCGTATTATCAAAAGCATATTTTAATATGCACCAACCAAAAAATCCCAGGCAAACAATGCTGTGCTAACTCTGGCGGCGAGCCTTTTTTTGATTACATGAAAACCAAATTGTTGGAGTTGGGGATGCATGGCCCTGGGAAGATCCGTGTCAGTAAGTCAGGTTGTCTTGGCCGCTGCAGTTCTGGGCCTTGCATAGTCATCTATCCTGAAGGGATCTGGTACACCTATTCATCCTTTGCAGACATTGATGAAATCATTCAAAGCCATTTGATTGAGAATAAACCAGTAGACTCGCTCTTGATATAACCTAGTAGACAAGCTTTCAATTAACCCGGTGGTGCATCGCCACCTGGTGGACTTTTAGTGGCATCAGGTGTATTACCCTTCATTGACATCATACCTTTTACTTGACTAACCTTCTCAGCCGCCCAAGCCTTACCTTTTTCAGCACCAGCAGCAGTTGTTTTATCCACTTGTTGTTGAGCTGTATAGGACTTCTCACCTCCTTCTTTAGAACTTGATTTGACTTCTTCACCCCATTGTTGCGCTTCTTGCCCTATGCCTTCAGGGCTGCCGCCTATCCAACGCAGCACTTTATCTGGGAGAACAGAGATTAAAGTAAAGGATTTTTGCACCAAAATCACATACATGGAGGTATAGGTTAGAACTGAAAAGAAAAATGCAAAAAGCCCAGCCCAATCGTTGTATTGTGTTTGGCCGCTGCCTGAACCTTGAGATGGATAGAAACTCCAGCCTGGTTTATCGACAGGACCTTGGATGTAACTGATGGCATGATTATACCCCGAATTAAGAATCCAAACACAAACATAGGTGAGCGCAATACCGGCGATGAACCCAATGATCATCATGGCAGGCCTTAAAAAGATGTTCATTAGGATCATGATGGCACCTTCGCCTTTCCCGAATGCCTCATGGCCTTCTGGGTGGGTGATTCCCAATGCAACTAAAGGTGCGGCAACCATGGCTTCTACCACAGCCATTAGCCAACCTATGGCACCGAAAGTAAACATCATGTAAGGTAAAATGGGTATGTAATAGGCTGTGGTAAAAGCAATGGCCACCATGACTGCGAGCCAACTAAACACAATAGGCATAGCCAACATCAATAAAGCAATGATAGGTGGCGCCCAGCCTACAGGTAGCAATACGATGAACAAATTTTCCCATAAATTCCCTGCAAAATTAATGTACCACACACCCATATTGGCCAATGCGACAACTGGGTTGACGCCAGGCTTGGATATTAAGTCTAAGCCTTGTTGGAATATTACTGCAATCCCTTGTAAAGGTAACCACAAGATGGCATTCATGGTGGCTTGAATGGCTGAAAAAATAAAGGTTGAGAATTGGTTTACTATTCCTGCCACAAAAGTATTATATAAAAAGTTACTTATTTTATCGTCTATACACCCAATTGCAGGAATATTTGGGCCTATGGGGTTGTAAACTTCCCCCCAATACCAATGACAGCCCACTCCATTCAACTCCGGAATATCAGGCCAAAGTTTACCGCTTGTAGAAAAAATAATCTTAGTTGCAAAGGTCAGCGGAGCCAATCCAGGTTGATCGGGCATTTGAATCATGGCTGAATTATTAATAAAACCAAAAACAGTAGAGGATGAGCCTGTTGTGCTGTCTTGTAGTGCAAGACCTTTTATTGCATCCGCGTTGGGTAGGTTCGGCATTTGTACTGCTGGATTTCCAACACCGGTAAATAATGTTTTTATCTGTTCTAATCTAGGGTAGATCGCTTGTGAGGCAGGTTTTTCAAACCATGTGGCTAATATGGGATATTCAGTTACACTTAGAGAAAATTTACCAGTTGACCCCTCCAATCCCGTACCGGTATCCGTGGTGTTGGCCGTAGTTTTTGATTCAGTATTGAGCTTAACCAAATCAAAAAAATAGGCTCCAGCCATTATCCAGCCTTGAGCAGAAGCTTGAGTAATGAATTTTCGGGAAGCATTGTCACTACCCACATCCCCGGCTCTTTGGATGGCATTGAGGGTGGGTTTCATAATACCATTGTAATCATTGATGGCATTTAAAAATTCCGTACCGTTGAATAAAACCGCGCTGCTCGAAGAAGACGGTGACGGTCCCCAAGACTTGCAATTGTCAATGTATTTAGCACATTTTTGGCCTTGAGCATTTAAAGGCACCCCGAACTGTTCCTTAGCAAAGGGTGAGGCAAAGAGAGTTGAAGCCTGAGGGGCTGGCTCATTTGAACCTATTTGTGGATCATTGTTTACGATGACACGTGCTATTGCGGCTAAATCCGTATACATCTGCTGAATGGCAATGGCTCGAGACATTTGGGCGGTTTTGAATTCATCCTCGGAAAAGGTATCTTGAATCTGCTTTTGAATGGGATCTTGAGGTGTGTTCGAACCACTTTGGGTCGTATCTAGATGATCTATGGCCTTCCAAGTAATAATACCGCAGATGCCATTTAATTTTTTGTAATTTTTAAAAGTACTGGAAAAATTGGGCATGGTTACTGAGTAAGTGGAAGTCAAACTGGAATTTTGTACGTCCACCGCATTGACAGAACTTAAGAAATCCGGAACAGGCGTATTACAAAAATCCTTCAAAGGATTATTGCTGCTATCGGCACAAGATCCTTTGCCGTTACTGGTGTCTTTAAGATAAGATTGTCTTTGAGCGATGAGCTGCTTTTCTAAAGCAAGCATGCAGACTTGACCAGTTAAAATATTAGTAGCGCCGGTGGCTATGTTTGCTGTGGCAGAATCCAACAATGCGGTAGCTGGATTCACGCCTTGAGCTTGAATGATGAGACCTCCTCGGTTTAAATAACTCAAGGCAGCATCCCAAACCTTATCTGCAGCACCTACCCCTTGAATCACAATCCACATCACAAAAATTTGCATCAAACAATAACCGGATGCTTTGGGGATTAATAAACCCAAACCTAAAATGGAACGAAGGGGGATCCAAATGGATGACCATTTTTGGCCAAGCAT
Source organism: uncultured Gammaproteobacteria bacterium (assembly GCA_963785145.1). Taxonomy (GTDB): domain Bacteria; phylum Pseudomonadota; class Gammaproteobacteria; order Legionellales; family Legionellaceae; genus Legionella. The sequence continues at coordinate 77,529 of CAWAUF010000023.1, forward strand.
TTGTCCTTCATGAGCAGTATTCATGGTGGATACAATCAAAGTATACATGATGATTATTCCGCCCAAAGCCAGGACTGCGGAATTAAATACCGTAAACATGGCCCCCATGATTTGACTTCCAGTTCCACCAGCTGAAAGCACACCATCTACAATGCCAAATAAATTGCCAAGAAAAACCACGGAATAATCGGTAGAAGGCGGAGTAAAACTTAAATTTCCTTCCGCTAAAGCCAAAGAAGAGAACAATAAGAGCAATGCAGTGATGAGTAATTTATTCATGTGATCCACCCTTTAATGCCCGGAGCCATTCTTGGAAAGTACAACCTAATTTATGATTTTTAATTTGAAAATACCAAAAATGGTACCGAAATGCCAAGACCAGGGCTATCCCCATCACTACTAAACTGATCAGGGTGGCGTGAATAGAACCATAAAGCAATTGATAAATGGCGTAACTAAAAATCAAGACGGCTGCACACAACATCATAATGCTTAAACGAAATAAGGCTTTTTGTTTTATCAGTAACTCGGCCTCGTTTAATTGAAAAGTTTTTACTGCCACTTTGAAAGATTCCGCTTTTATTTCTTTTTGTGGAGTAAATAAAGTGACAACACTTTGTTTAAGATAAGATGTGCCTGCCTTTACCCTGGCCCAATCCAACCAATAATTGATTTGAATCACTTTTAAAAAGCCCTTCCCGATTCTGGAAAAGCCTTTTTTGATAAATGAATTCGTTCTTTTTATCATAATTTTTACTTAAATGGTGGTTAAAAATCTTGGTACTTTAAAGTTGATAATATACTATATCAGTATGTTAAGTTTAGTTCTATAGTATCAAAGGACGTAAAAAAAGAGTAAATAATGCCCGATATAAGTAATGAAGCATCATCTAAATACTGGTTTGAATACTTGGACCCCATGATTTATCGGGTCATCACCTTTATGGAGAGTGTGGAGGATTGGACGCTTGATGGCAATCCGGACTTTGAAGCGGCCATGGTTCAATTAGGAAAAGAACTGGATGACATTGAAAAAATTGATATGGGATTGCTTTCAGAAGAGGAAAAATTCATTCAAATCGTAGGCAACATTAAATCCGGTAGAGGCTTAAGACTGCTTCAAGCCATCGATACGGTTCATCCGGGTAGTGCTTCAAGGGTATTGATACATGCTGAGGAAACCAGTCTTGGCAGTTACGATGCCGCGGGGTTTTTTTTAAAAAGAAACATTGTATTTGAACGACTGCGTTTATTAGCCCGAGTATTCTGTCAATACCGACTGAATTTGGTTTTACGCGCACTTGAAGGAGATGAATAAATGAAACTGTTGCCAAAGATATTGCTTGCTATTCTTCTATTGCCTAGTTTACCCATAGGCGCAAACAATACGGAGGAAAATCCAGCCAATACGATGACCAATTTAATCAATCAAGGACCCAATAGTAATACGGATAATACCCCTGAGAATAAGTTAGCTACCTATTTGCTCAATTTTGGTGGTTACTTCGGTTTTGACTTAACAATAAATCCCAAACAACTGAAACCGCCGATAGTGCAAAATTTGATTAAAATTCTAGATATTCAAAAAATCAATACTTATTTGATTCAGGCTTTCTTAGGCGCAATTCCAGTCAACAGTTTGCAGCAAAATATATTCCTACCCACGGATGCAGAGAATGCTTCAGTCATTAATAATTTGGCTAACAATACTTTTAAAGTGCATCCTTATAACACTCCCAACAGCGCTCGGGTCACTGCCAATCCATTAATCGATCAGCCGAACATTAATAGTAAAGACAATTTATTTCAACCCGATCCGGTCAATCAAACGACCTATAATCTTTTAGGAACTCCAGACGTTTCTTTTTGTAGACCTGGTGGATCCAATTTATCTAAAGAGGATTTGGATAATTGTACTTTAATTTATCGAAATAAAATATTGAATAATTTAATTGGCACAATTCCAGACACCAACGCGAAAGAAGCGGATGCCTTCTTTGGAGTCAACTTCATACAAGGATTTTTAAGCCAGCTTAATAGTAACTCGCTGATAGCTCCTTTAAGATATACCAGCGAGGCCACCACATCCACCAATGACAATACTTCGTCAGTCAATGATGGGATTAAAGCTCCAAGTCAAGCAAGTCAAGCAGCCAATTTCATACGTTATGCTTCCGGAACCATCATTCCTCCCACATTGGTGGATTACAATACCTATAAAATTGTGTACAACCAGGCCATGTTGGACACGAAAGTAAACAGCGATTCAGCGTCTATCAAGATAAAAATGGATGCGCAAAACACTTTAAATACTTATTTCGCGAAGTTGAGAATTTATGCAGCACGCACTTCTGTGGGTGCCAGTAATTTATATTACATCCTAGCAAAAAGAATGACCCAACAACTCAAAAGTGATCAAGGTGGCGACAAAGCCGAAAAACTCAGTCAGGCTGAAATTGAATACAACATGGCAACCCATCGATTGACTGATTCAAAATGGCTACAAGGCATCAACAGCGCATCCACCACCACGGTACAAAAAGAAATTGCTGTGTTGTTGGCAGAAATCAATTATCAAATGTATTTAAATCGACAACAAGAAGAGCGCATGCTGTTGACACAAAGCATCATGCAGCTTCAAAGCGCCGCAGCACCTGGTACTGATTTAGGAGTAGCCTCTCCACCGCCACCACCTAAGTGATGCGTTAAGAAAAAACATAGGCTGGGCCTTGGCCCAACCTACGTTTTTAAATCGACAAAATCCTTAATGGCATCCAGATTACCTAATCGATTCAAAAACCTGAGCTAATTTTTCCATTACGTCTTCAACTAAGACTAATTGCATGGCTTCATTTCCATGGACGTGTCTGCCCCAGAGGTGCTGTTTCTGATCCGGGCCTAAAATCTTTTGTACTGCCTGTGGGTATTGATTCACAACCAGATGTTGACAGGTATAGGGTCCTGATATGAGGGGATTGGTAACTGCATGCAAGGCAATTACAGGAGTACCCATGGCTACTGCCATGTGAGAAGGACCTGTATCGGGGCAAAGTACGGCTTGGGCCATGCTTATCAAGGCCAATAATTGTTTGGGCTTGGTCTTACCGACTAAATCGATGGCAGGAATGGCTTGTAAAATCTCATCGGCCAATAGTCTATCGTAAGGACCTGGACCACCGGTTAAGACGATTTGAAAAGACCAATTTGTTTGAGCTTGTTTCAACACCTCGATGTAACGTTGGGCTTGCCAGGAACGTTCAGCTTTACTTGCGGCAGGATTGACTATCAATACTGGGCCTTTTGAAGGCAATTGGTTACGAGCCCATGCGTAATCCGCAGCTTGAAGGGGTAAGTCCCATTGAATGACTGGTTTTTGAATTCCTAAGTGTTGGGCAAATTTTAAAAATCCATCCAGAGTATGACATCCCTGCGTGCTGATTTTTTCCTTGACAAAGAAACCATGTCCGTCGGTCCTAAAGGTCAAATCATAGCCTATTTTTCTTTTGGCTTTGATCAAAGGATATAATAAATTGGCTCTAAAGGTGGTTTGCAAGGCTAGCAATACATCAAAACGTCGCTTGCTTATTTGCCTTTTAAAACGCCAATAATCGACGAGATTTTTAGGCTTTTCGAGGACAATGAAATCAATTCCATCCATGCCTTCCACCAAATCATAGGCTGGCCTGGAGATGATCCAGCTGATTTGGGTATGGGGTAAACCGGATTGTAAGGTGCGGATGAGCGGCACCAACATCATCACATCACCTAAAGCAGAAAGCCTTACAATGCAAATGGAATCAATCATTCTGTAAAACAAAGCGTGAACCGCAGTAGGGACATACTTCCACACCGGTTTTTTCTATGGGTAAATAGACTTTAGGGTGTGCATTCCATAAGATCATCTCATCGGTGGGACAGCTTAAGGGCAATTGATGCGGACGCACTACGTAATTTTTTTTAGTACTTGCCGGTTGTTTTGGTTTTAACATAAGGGTTCCTATGCGGCACTGGGTGGGTTATTATCCAATATTTCTTTGAGTTGCGCTATAATCTCCGCGGTAAAAGTCGTTTTTTGGGGATCATAATAAAAGCCATCCTCCCAATGCCGCAACCAAGTCAGCTGTCGCTTTGCCAATTGTCTAGTGGCTGCGATGCCTTTTTCGATGAGGCTTGACTCAGTCATATCCCCTTGCAAAAATTCTAAAACTTGCTTATACCCAACGCAACGCATGGAAGGCAGATTGGCATTCAAGTCCCAGATCCCTTGCAAGCGTTTCACTTCCTCAATCAGCCCTTCATCCAACATGTGCAGAAACCGTTTGGCAATTCGTTCATGCAACCAGGCGCGATTTTCTGGAAATAAAATAATATTCACAAATTGGAAAGGACTCTTTGCTTTTGATTTGGCAATGAAGTTGGATAAAGAAACACCAGTCGAATAAAACACTTCTAAAGCCCTTTGAATTCTTTGAGCATCGTGTGGATGGATCCGGGCTGCTGCCTTGGGATCAATTTCAGTCAATCGTTGATGAAGTAGGTCCCATCCAAGTTGTTGCGCTTGCGTTTCCAATTGAGTACGCAGCCGGTTATCGGCCTCTGGCAAAGGGGATAAGCCTTTCTGCAGGGCCTTAAAATACATCATGCTGCCGCCTACCAATAAGGGTATTTTTCCTTTTTCGAGGATTGCCCGCATTAAAACCAAGGCATCTTCACAGAATTCTGCTGCGGAATAGGATTGATTGGGTTCTATGATGTCAATCAAATGATGTGGAGCGATGGCTAATTCCTTTGGAGTCAATTTGGCAGTGCCAATGTTCATTTGTTTGTAGATCATGGCTGAATCCACGCTGATGATTTCAAAAGGAAACATTCCCACCAATTCACAAGCTAAAGCCGTTTTTCCAGAAGCAGTTGGGCCCAGCAAACAAACAACAAGAGGTCTCAAATTAGGCATACATCCACATCCTGCAATCTTCTTCGGTTAAGATTTTAGCCCAAGGCAGAGCGCTTAGGTCTTTCTCTGCTTGGAGATGATGTTGCATCTGCATTCGGTCTTCATCATTTAAAAGCCTTACATCCATTCTTTGAGAGCGGCATAAAAGATCTAAAATTTGATCCAAATCATCCGGTGAAACCTGTTGAAGGACAGTAAAGAAAAAGCGAATGTCCAAATTTGGAATCATGGAGGGGATGGTGTTCAGGATTAGTCGATTTTCTTCAGGACATTCTATGTCCAGACCTAATCGAAACAACCTGTCTTTTAAATGAATTATTTTGTCCTTTGATTCCTGGTTTAGATCAATGTGAATGGGCACCAATAACTCACGAGGATTCAAAGGCAAAGGCATTCGCTTTAATTGCTGTCTTGTTTGTTCTTGTAAAAACCGGTGGACGTCTACCATATAAGGTTGTTGTTGCAAGACCATCAACAGGTATCGATGATTCAAATAAACCAAAGCGCCTTCGGATGGGGGAGAGTCGTTTAAACTGATATCCCCCCTGAGTATGCTTTTTTCCGCAGGCCAAATACAGGATGGGACACATGCATTTTGGATGTGAGCCAATGCAAGCTTGTCTTGTTTGGACATGACTGAATTCAATGCAGCAGTGAGTTGTGAGGTAAAGAAATCGTGTACCAATTTAGGTTGAACAAATCGCACCTCATGTTTAGTCGGATGAACGTTCACATCCACTTCGGCATTTGGAATACTGAAATACAGCAAACAGGCCGGAAAACGACCCGGATGCAGGATTCCCTCATAGACTTGTTTTAAGGCATGATGAATTAATTTGTCTTTGACCATTCGCTGATTGATGTAAACCCAAAGTTTGTCATTGTGTGAACGCTGAAAATTTGGATCACTTATCCAGCCTTGCAATCGCATGTTGGCATGTTCCACCTCTAAAAAAACAGCATTTTTTGCAAAGGATGTCCCCAGTAGTTTGGTCATGCGTTTTTTTTGTGCTGACTCATTGCAAGCTTGCGGCAAAGTTAAAATTAATTTTCCATTGTGTTTTAAAGTGATTGCGATATGAGGGGCGCTCATGGCAAAGCGTTTAACGACCGTTTCAATGGCTTGAAATTCTAATTTTTCATTTTTTAGAAATCGTTTACGCACCGGGGCATTGTAAAAAATGTCCGTAACATCCACCGTGGTTCCTGTGCTGCGTGCACAGGGAGATAGTTCGATGCCGTTGTCCACGACACGTAAGCTCATTGCATGAGTTTGCTCGGCAGTTTTAGAGTTTAAGCTCAGTTTAGACACAGAGGCGATACTGGCCAAGGCTTCGCCTCTAAAACCCATGCTGTGGATTGCGTATAGATCATTAAGCGTTTTGATTTTACTGGTAGCATGGGGGGCCAGGGCTAGGGGTAAATCTTGAGCCAGGATGCCGTGTCCATTGTCGCTGATTTTGATTTGATTCAACCCACCGTAGCTGATTTCTATTGAAATGCTATTTGCACCCGCATCCAGTGAATTTTCAAGCAATTCTTTTACCACCGAAGCCGGCCTTTCTATCACTTCTCCAGCGGCAATTTGGTTGGCTATTGCCGGGGGTAATTGAAGTATTCTCATGACCATGCTGAAGGAATCACTAATTTTTGTCCAGGTTTTGGTTTTGCATTGCTCCAAAGGTGATTGATGGCTTGTAGTGACGCAAGCGACACGTGATGAGCTCGGGCGATGGAAGATAGGGTTTCACCAGATCGTGCCACATGATATCGCCTGACATGATTGGTCATGGCTTCTATGCGAGAGCCATGAGGCGGGCTTTCCCAAAAATAGCCCTTAATCCCTTGAAATATAGCCTGGCTTAAGCGGGTTTGGTAAGCGGGGCTGGTTAAATTTTTTTCTTCTTGAGGATTAGAAATAAAGCCAGTTTCCACCAAAATGGAGGGGATGTCCGGCGATTTTAAAACCATAAACCGGGCTTGTTCCACTTTGTAATTATGCAGCCTGGTAAACACTTGCATTTGATTTAGCACCCCTTTTCCCATTTGTAAACCCGAATTAATGGTTGCCGTTTGAGACAAATCGATGAGTACCGAACGCACAATGCCATTTTGATCGTCTAAATCACCTAGGTTTACGCCCCCTAATTCTGAGTAATTTTCTTTTTCCGCCAACCACCGTGCAGCCTCACTGGTCGCTCCACTTTGCGATAGAGCAAATACCGAGGCTCCATTGGAATGAGGATTTTTAAAGGCATCGGCATGAATCGAGACAAAGACGTCGCCGTTGTATTTTCTTGCAATGTCCAATCGATTTCTCAATCCTAGGTAATAATCGCCAGAGCGAGTCAAGACGGCATGCATGCCCACTTGTTTGTCAATCAGTTGTTTTAACTTCAAGGTAATGGCCAGGGTTACGTCTTTTTCTCGGCTTCTCCTCGGTCCTTTTGCTCCTGGATTTTTACCACCATGACCTGCATCCAGAACTACCACCACGTCTCTTAGAGACAAAGAAGGGACGTGGGGTACATGAATAGGGGTTTGGTGAATCAGGATTGCCTGATTTGAAGCTAGGGGTTTGTTGGGAATGGTTGCATTTTGAATGAGAGACGGCAGCTTTGCTCCTTGGGCTGAAGGCTTAGGCAATAGATAGGCATTGGTTGAGTGGGTGGATTCTTTTGCAAGATTTTTATTCAATGTCTGCTGTGGAGGAAGGGGTTTATTCTTCAAGACAGCTGTCTTTAAAGGCAATGTAGGTGCACCACCCATTGGTTTTACATCCAATTGGATGCCTTTGAGTGAATTTTGAACGCGCCAAGGAAGGGAAGTGACCTGCACCTTTTGGCTCACATCGAATACCAATCTGAGCGTTTTTGCATCCAACTGCCCCTTGCGCAATCCTCTGACCAAAGTATTGGTGAGGTGCGAATTGAGCTGAACGGGCATTTGAGTATTCTTTAAATCCAGAACGATGCGATTTGGATTGGTAAGGAAAAACAAGCGATGAGTAAAGGTGCCTTGAATGGTCAGATAGTATGAGGTTTTATTTGCCTGTTGATTCATTTGAATGGTTTTTAATTCTGCTCCATGGGCAATGGCAAAGAATAAACACAATATAAAACCGACGATTCGCATGATCAGGATTTACTCATCAAACAAGATAAAATTTGTTTACCCAGGGCTGTCAATGCATAGATTTGCATGGTCCGGCCGGTCCCGTTAAAAGTTAAGCACAACTTCATGTCGATGTGGGGTAATAGACCACCCCCATGCTCAGGCCATTCAATAAAGCAAAAGCCTTCATCCCTAAAATAATCTCTAAAACCAATGTACTCTAGTTCGTCCTCATATTGAATGCGATACAAATCAAAATGATGAATCACATGCTCCTGGCATTGGTAAGATTCAACCAAGGAAAAACTTGGACTTTTTATAGGGGTTCTTACGCCAAGCTGTTTGAGTATGGCACGAATAATGGTTGTCTTTCCACTGCCAATTTCTCCAGCCAAGGTGATGGTTGCCGCTTTGGGTAAAGATTTGGCCAGTTGAACTGCAAAACGTTCACTGGCCTTTTCATCCGGGAGTGTCAGAATCAATGTATTTTCAGATGGTTCGTAGATCATTCAAAATAACCGGTATCCACTCAATTAAATCACTGGATAATATTCCAATTTCGCCTTTCGTTGTTGCTATTTTATCTCCAGCACTCCCATGCACCCAAACCCCCAACTTTGCAGACTCCGATAGAGATAAGCCTTGCGCGCAAAGGCTGGCAATGATACCACTTAATGCATCCCCCATGCCAGCACAAGCCATTCCTGGATTCCCTTTTGAACAAACAAAGCGTTCCTTTTCTATGCTTTGAACGATGGTACCAATGCCTTTTAACACCACGACTCCACCGTATTGATTTTGTATGGCTTCGGCAGCATCAAATCGATTCAATTGAATCTCTTTTGTTGAACATTCAAGCAAAGCTGCGGCCTCACCTGGATGAGGAGTCAGTACCCAGTTGTCATCCATCTGAGGATTCTTGGCCAAAAGGTGCAGTGCGGAAGCATCGATCACCATGGGCAATTGCGAAGTGATCGCGGCTAAAAATAAAGCCTGTGCCCACTCGCTTTCACCAAGTCCAGGACCAATCACACAAATCGTTGCTCTATTCAATAAGAAGTCCAGATCCTTTGCCGTATTCACTCCAGATACCATCGCTTCGGGTAGAAAGGGCAGCACAGCGTTGACATGAGAGGGGTAAGTTGCAACCGTCACTACTCCTGCACCACTGCGTAAAGCAGCCTTAGCCGCAAGGCAAACCGCACCTGGCATTCCTGGCCCTCCTCCAATGATGAGGACATGGCCATATTGACCTTTGTGAGAATTTTTTTTGCGTTTTTGTAAGGGCAGTGAATCATAATTTAAAAGAGAAGCGTAAGGATGCGTATTCGCAAGACACTGTTCCATTTGCAACCTAAAACACTCCAGTTTCCCACAGTGATCTGGGCCATCCCAAGTAAAGAGTCCCGGTTTTAGCCCCAAGAAGGTCAAGGTTGCTTGAGCCTGGACGCAAAAAGAATCCGCTTGCCCTGTATCTGCATTTAGCCCAGAGGGCAAATCCAAAGAGACAATGGGTAAACCACTGCTATTGATTTGGCTGATGGCTGCTGCGATGGAACCGTGCACTGCACCTTTTAAGCCTATGCCCAAAAGGGCATCCACTATCAATTCCACTTCACAGTCTATCGGTTCATCTGCTGATTGAAATTCAACACCGGCCTCCATGGCCTTCATAGCCATGTGTCTTGCAGCGATTGTTAAGTCATCCAAGGGATTGCATTGATACACAATGACCGACAAGCCTTGTTCATAGGCCAATCTTGCAAGCACATAACCATCTCCTGCATTGTTGCCTTTACCACAAAATACTGCGAGATGACGAGTGTCAGGGTGGTTTTTGTGAATAAATGAAAATGCGTCCATCCCCGCTTGCAACATCAAAGTCAATTCATCAAAACCATAGAGCTCAATTGCTTGCTGCTCAAAAAGTCTAATTTGCTCGCAAGAAAATAAGGCATTGTCCAGTTTGGTCATAACGAAACTCCCGTAAAGGGTTAAGAAATCATGAGTTGGTATTCTCAAACTGCAGGAGTGGACGGGAGATGTAAATGTAGCCTGGATGAAGTGCCACCTAATCCGGGTAGTAGGAACGCTGAACTCCCAGATTATGCTGCATTTCAACCATAGTAACTACGACATTACGAAACCAAATGCGTTCGTGATGGCCAAGCATCACTCCCATTCTGGTAAAGATCCGACCTGTCTATTTTACCAACTTTAATGCGGGCTTATTTCGAGAGGACGAAGCAGTGGATGAAGCGTCCTTCCCTGGAGGTGGCTCTCCATCGCCATCTTCCTCTAAAGCAAAGGCAATGCCCCTGCCATTTTCCTTAGCATAAATTTCCAACACGGACTTTGGTGTGATAAAAATTTGCTCAACTTGTCCTGAAAAACGAGCAGTAAACACAATTCTATCATTTTCCAATAAGAGTCCCCGAGTGGCTGTTGGAGAAATATTCAATACAATAAGACCATTACGAACGTGTTCTTGTGGAACCTGTATTCCAGGATAAGAAACATCGACCAGTATATAAGGTGTCATTTCATTATCGACTATCCAGTCATAGAAAGCCCGAATGAGATAGGGTTTATTTGAGGTCATAGACATGATTAAGCAGCTCTTAATTGTTTTTCAGCATCGGTCAAACTGGCTTGAAAGGAATCGCGTTTAAAGACCCTTTGCATGTAAGAAGTTAATCCAATGAAATCAGGGCCAATTTGAATACCTAATTTAGGTAAGCGCCACAATAAAGGAGCCAAGGTGCAATCCAATAAAGAGAATTCATCGCTTAAAAAATGATTTTTATCTGCAAAAACAGGATCTAAGCTGGTTAAACTTTCAAATAAATTGGTTCTTGCTTGTTCTGAATTGATTCACTGCAATGGATTGCATTAAATGATACCAGTCTTGTTCAATACGATGCATCATTTTTCTGGTTTCTGCACGAGCGACTGGATAAACTGGCAACAAAGGTGGATGAGGAAAACGTTCGTCCAAGTATTCCATGATGATGCGTGCTTCATACAGCACCAGCTCTCTGTCAATTAATGTAGGAATGGTACCATAGGGATTAAGAGCTAATAAATCCTCACTTGCCTGGTTTTGTTTCACCGCAAGAATTTCTACATTGACGCCTTTTTCAGCTAGAACTATACGAACTTGATGGCTATAGACGTCATCCACATCTGAAAACAAAGACATAATAGTGCGTTTTGCAACAATTGCCATGAGCAACTCCTATTAATTCATTAAACCTGTAAAAATAAATACTGCGCTCATTAAATGCATGGACTCTCAATGCATCGCCTTCTTCTCCCTTTTGAAATAGAAGGGTGCCTGTTCAGGGCGGATGAGTGGATAAAGGTGGGACACATTTTAACTTCTTCCTGTAAGAAAAAAGACCATTTTTACGTATTGCAAGGACCATCTCTGACAAATAGTCGCATTCAATATTTATTCTCAATAGAATAAAGAAAAATATTATACCATAATATTCAATAAATCGGTGGGAAATTTAGTTAGAATTTTTAGAAATGTGTCAAAAATTAACAGAAAATAAGCGGTGGTCAATCTCATTGAATTTGACAACTTTGCTTGATTTGTTCTAATTCAGTTTTTGCCACTGATTTCAATGCTTCCAGTTTGTTTTGACGTTCCGTTGTGAACAAACGGACTTGACCTGTTTTGTAATATGACTGTTTGGCTTGATAGCCTAAATATCCACCTAAAGTGAATAGGCTTGCCAATATTTGTTTCCATACGGAGCGATGTTTGCTCAAGGAGGACTCTTCGCTGCCTAATCTTGCCCCAAAACAGTCGTTTAGCCTTGCCCAATCGTTTGCATCAGGCCTTTCTTTTGCTACAAACCGATTCAAATCCTGTTTAAGTCCTTCGGCCAATTGATGTGGGACTGAGGCTTCAGCTTTGTTATTTTTTAGGGATAACTTCTGCGCATGATCCCTCAGGGCGTCGATGTGAGCATACAATTTCACAAGAGCATTGTAATAGGGTTGGTTCGATTCACCCAACTGCAGCAGTTTGGTTTTTACGCTGGTTTCCTCCACTGGAAACTGGTTGTAATCAAGCAATGCCAGGCTGATTTTATGCAGCATTTCTTTAGTCTGAAGCATGGGAACAGAGGGCAGTGTGGTTTTAATGTGAATCACTATTTTTTCCGCAGCCGCAACAGTCGGTTCACCTTTTTCGGCAAAATCCTTCAACAGAGCAATCAGTGTCGTCATCCTTCCTGCAGGGACTTCTGGTTGTGCGCTTAGGTATGCATCCAGTCCCGCGATGCATGGGTGTACTAATTTTTTCCTGGCTGTATTTAAAAAATTGCGATTGAGCAGTTCGATTCGATGCAACTCGATTCTATCGGCTTCTAGATGTTCCTGGATTGCATTATTCACTTCTAGTTTATGATAAAGCAGCTCCAATTCAGTTTTAATGAATTCAATTTCAAGGATGCTTTGTTCAATCTTCGCTTCTGTCGGGTTATCATAAAGGGCTAATGCTTTTTTATAATTGTCCCATAGAGCCAATAACTTGTTAAAGGTCAAATGTTGACTATTCCTGATGCGTTGGGATAATTGGTCTTGTTTTTTTTGATGGACTTTTTTAAGCTCCGATTCAGGAATGAGCTCTAAGATTTTCTTTTCATTGTGGTTGTGCTTGTTTATCTGTATAACCAGCGTTTCAATATCTTCCATGATTTTTATGCACTCTGTACTTTGTCTGCAGTCTTCCAGTTTTAATTCCAATTGTTTCAATTGCTTTTGGTTTTCTTCATTCACCCAATTAAATTGGGTAATCAATGCTTTTTCTGTGGATTTTAGAAGAGAGATCAGTTCATTAAAATAGGGCTGGCGCTCGAAGTCGAGTGCAGAACCCAGATAGGGTTTTTTAAGCAGTGTTTCAATTTCCTCTAAGTGATCTTCAAGGTATTGTTTAAAATCATTTTGTTCTAATTTTTCAATAGTTTCTTTCAGGTTGAAAATAGAGTCATGGTATTGTGCAATCTGGATTAAGACATCCAATTGTCTTTGGTTTTGTTCTACATTGATTTGAAGAAACGAAGATTCGTCCAAAAACTGAGGTATTTGCTCTGACAATACCAAGATGTGATTTAATATTTCAATAGTAGTGTCTATGAATTCCATGCATTGTCTGTGCTGTTCAAAAAATTCATCCACCTTACTTTTTAGAAAAACCACTACAGCATTCAATGCCGCTTGAAGATTTTGCGGGGAGAGGGGTTGGGATTTGAGGAACCCCCAAAAACCATCGGATTGAACTCTTAAAACATCCAGCAAGGTATTAAAATTTGAGTGTTTATCTACAAGGGGTTGGTGTAATAATTCGGTGTAAAGTGCTGGATTATTCAACTGGGATTCGAGCAAACCAAAATCGACACAGCCTGTATTGTGGCTTAAGTGGTCTAATTGGTCTTTGAAAAATAAAAACAACTTATTTAAAGACGAATCTCTAAAGCCATTGAATTGCCGTATTTTTTGTTTTTTAGTGTTCTCTAGAGATTTCATCTGTTGTCTCAAGGCAGCAGCAGATTGAATTTCATCATCCTTCAGGATTTTAAAAGGACTCTTGTGTAGAGTTTTCAGCAAAGCAGCTTCTTCTGTCAACTTTGTGTGTTGAGCCGTCGTTTGTATTTGAAGGCTTACTTCCAACTCAGTTCTCAGTTTGGACGTAAGAGCAGTCAAATGAGTGATGTGTTCTTGAAGGTTGGATTTCATTTCTTTCACTTCGGCTTCAATCGGAGTGTGATTCAAATTACAATTTTGACTTAAGGCAGGCTGAGTGATAAGACTGGAGCCTGGTTTTTCATTTTTTAAGGAGGTTGTCTCTATTACAGCATCTTGCTTATGCTCGTCTTTTTCTTCAATCACAGCTTGGATCTTCAGGTCTTGGTTTAAAACATCTGCTTCCTCCTGTTTAAGATCCAAATGCCTATTTTGAGACAAGGCCGTTGTGGTTGAGCAGTTAGGGTATTGTTTATTGTTCTCTAATACTTCCCCATTTTCAGAGACTTCTTGCTTTTGTTCTTCAATAGTAACTATAACCACAGGGTCGGTACGCAGTTCCAAAGGTAATGGGATTGGTATTCGAAGGATGCTGTGTTCTTTTTCATACTTTTGTAAGAGCTTCTCAAAGGCTGTCTGTTTTAATATGAATTTATCAAATTGCGATCTGACTTTGCTGACAACCGCTTGATTAGTAGACATTTTTGATATGAAAAGAAAATACTCTTCTTTATTTTCCAGCAGAATTTTGCACAATTGATTTAAAAGCTTAACCAATTCGTAGGACATCTGATCTGAAATGATGTCTGAAGTTTTTTTACCAGCCCATGGCTCATACCATTCCAGTTCTGCCATCTTTCTAAGGACGGCGCCAGCACTTTTTGGTGGCTCCAACACCAATTCAAAAATCTTTTTAGTGTATTGCAATTGATCATTGGCAATTTTTCTTTGCGCGGTTTTATTGTTTGCATTTTCATGCGTTAATTCGATCTGAATCAGCGCTACTTGTGCAAGCATGAACAAGTCTTTGTTGTTTTCTTTGGTTATAGGCATGATGGACCCGATCGAATTATGGGCTTATAGTGTACCTTAGAAATATTAACGAAATATTATGAACGTTCAGGCTTGGACAAAACAAGGTTGTGCTGGACAATTTTTTTTTAAAATGATTATTAGACTCCCATTTAAATACTTCTACATTTTGCTAACAAGTTTTAGAAATTTGATTTTAAATTTGTAGGGAGGGCAAAGCTTGCGTGCCCACCCTGCGTTTGTTCACTCAAAATTACTGGGCGAAATATCGTTGTGCTGGCAAATATATCAGCTAAGCTTAAAATCAGAAAGGAGAATGTACTCTAAGCCGATTGCAAGCAATCAGCTTAGAATATCTTGAAGAGGTGTAGATGATCTTGGATTAGCGTTTGGAGTATTGCGTTGCACGACGTGCTTTGTGTAGACCCACTTTCTTTCTTTCCACACGACGTGAATCTCGGGTTAAAAAACCACGAGCACGTAGCTTTCTGCGGAGTGAATTCGGACTTGGTTCTGCATCTTCCGCTAAGTCATGTTCATCATAAGCAACCAAAGCTCTGGCTATGCCAAGACGAACTGCTCCGGCTTGGCCTGAAACGCCACCGCCCGCAACCGTAATATAGATATCAAATTTATTAACCAATTCAACAGTCTCTAAAGGTTGCATAACAACCATGCAAGAGGTTTCACGACAAAAATAGTCCTTCAAAGTGCGGTTGTTCACCTTAATTTCGCCTTTACCAGGACGTAAAAAAACACGAGCAATTGAACTTTTTCTACGACCCGTGCCATAGTATTGCTGTATTTGCAGCCATAATACTTATTCCTCAATCTCAAGTTGCTTAGGTTGTTGTGCAGTATGTGGATGCTCACTGCCAACATATATTTTTAGTTTGCGATACATTTCTCTACCCAAAGAATTTTTAGGTAACATGCCTTTGACAGCAAGTTCGATTATTTTTGCAGGGTTTTTATCCTGTAATTTCTCGAAAGTAATGGATTTGATCCCACCAACAAAGCCAGTGTGATGATGGTATATTTTGTTTTTAAACTTACGGCCAGTCACGGTGACTTTTTCAGCATTGGTTACGATGATGTAATCGCCGGTATCCACATGTGGAGTATATACTGCTTTATGTTTGCCTCGCAAACGACGAGCAATTTCAGTTGCCAATCGACCTAGAACTACATTGCTTGCATCCACCACAAACCAGTCACGTTGCACTTCATGGCCTTTGGCACTAAATGTTTTCATTAAATAAACTCCAAAACACCAAATAGTAATCTTTCTGTTATAAACCGGCGATTTTAACCAAAACAAAGGGTTCCTACAAGTAAAATGAATAAAAAATATAAAATAATTTTACAATGGGTCGTTTATTGCTGATAATCCTTGGCACCTGCAATAATTAATTTATAAGACGCGTTCGCTGATGATCCCTTCTTCAAATTTGATTTTTGCATCTTGAGTCATCAATTGACCTCTTTGTCTAACCAATTTACGAGTGGCGGAGGTCACATCATTAGGATCTCCTTCCAGCAAGATGTCGCGAACCTCTTCGTCAAAAACCAAATATTCCCTTAAGGCCACTCTTTTTTCATCCACTGTAGGCACCAGTTTTTGCCAAATACAAAGCCTGATGGTTTCTAAAATATCAATGGTTCTGCCTAAACGCTCTTCTCCTGTAAATGAGGTCACCAGACGACGCATGGTTTCTGCAACCCCTGAGGTATGTAAGTGTGGTGTATACAGGGTGACCAGTGAGTGCAGCTTCCAAAGCGGCGCTGATGGTTGCAGAATCCCTGCACTCTCCTACCATGATGAAGCGTGGCTTGCGCCTTAAGGCATTGCGAACACCATCGGCAAAATTGGGTAAATGGCGAGGGATTTCGGATTGGCTGACTACAGAAGAAATGGTTTCAATTTCATCGTAAACGAACTCGATAGGGGATTCATAAGTGAGTACTTTTCGATTGGAATCGCTGATTTCTATGAGTTCACGAATAATGGATGCCAACAAAGTGGATTTCCCTGAACCCGTGGCTCCGGTAATAAATACAATGCCTTCTTGGGGTGCTATGGCATCCAGAACTATTATGCGGCAAATTCATGGTGCTTAATTTAGGAGGAGTGGTTGGAATGGTTCTTAAAGTAATTTGAATGGCATCATGACCATCTACTAAACAGGCGGTGCCATTAACTCGATAACGATAGCGAACTCCTCGATTGGGTCGAAATTCATAATGGGTATCTATGTCCTTACCTGCAAGTAATTGCGTGGTTGCATTGGGACCGTAAATGGAATTGATTAAATCACCGACCTCAGTATTGGATAAGTTGCCGATTGGTGATTTTAAGCAGACGGCCATACACTTCTGCAAAAATAGGTTCGCCGGTTTGAATGGTAATATCTGAAGCATCGAGCCTTGAGGTATGCTCAAGCATTTTATCCATAAATACAGGAGTAAAACGCGCGGGTTCGTCCTCCATTAAATGCTCATTTATCATCATATCAACTCACTGGAGTGATTACAGGTTGCCAGGCCTTACTGGTTATCACAATTTTAGCATGCATGGCATTTTTTCCATATGAGTGAAATGTTCTAGAGCATTTTCATCTTTGGCAACTGCTGCTATCCATTCTTTGCTGTTGAGGTTGAGTCAGGAAGGCAGTAATGCGTAAGACTCGATCATCGATGTGCATTTCCGTGGCATCACCGGTTACCCCTAAATCGGTATGAGACACATAGGGTGGAGATGATCATATTCATGGCTAATAATTTTCTATACAAAATCATGCCCACGAAATCTTCTTTAATCCGGGCAATGTTTTCTTCTAGAATGGTATTGGCCTGATCAACGCCGTTTTTCCAGCCTCTGCCGACTAGGTACACCATAATTTTTTTCTGCCTTGCTGCAAGGAAGTAAAGTGAGGTTAGGGTAATCGGGTTTTTGATAATCCAGCCATAAATATTGACGCCAGTTGGGTGGTGTTGTGATAAAGCGGGCTTGTTTGGATACTTTATAGGTGCGATCGGAAATTCGGATGGTTTGCGTATCGGCAAGATTTAAGGTATTTCTGACCTTCCAAGAGAACTGGGGGTAAAATATTATGCTCTAAAATCAAGTTGTTGAAATCATAAATGATGTCCAGGTTTCGCGCTTGTTTTGTTAAATTTTCATCGATGCATTTTGCTCTAGCGGCTAAACCAGCTTGCGCTCCTAAGACTCAAGGCGGTTTCTTTAAGCGCCATTGCGCGAATTCTACTGATGGATTGTCCGCGTAATGGTCTGATTTTTCTGGCATTGGCCATGGCTTTCAATCCGTTTAATGAACAGGTATCGCCCATATACACATTTCTATGACAACCAAGCATCAGCAGGCATAGAAAAACAATTAAGAAACTACGAGTAAATTTTGGCATAACGCAATTCTACAACTTGACAGTTAGGATACACGTGAATGTAAGCTTTTTTACCAGCCTGGTAATCGATATCACGCAAGAGTTCGGCTAAACTTTTGTCCTTAGCACTGATGCTGATTAAAATGGGCAAGGAAGGCAATTGCCCTAAAACGCGCAACCTGTAATGAGCGGCTTTGGCAATGCGTTCGGTGAGTTCTTCAATGGGGCCAGACCAATCAACACTTGCACGAGCTTGTAAATTATAGGCATTGGGAATAGTTAAAACATTATCCAATTGGGGAGGATGAATGACTTTTTCAACGCGGTTCATTTCAAGCATGGAGTCACTCACAGAAACCGCAGCCTCTGCTAATTTAATGGTTGCATCATCCGCAGGATTATTCGCAGGTGGTTTTCGAAATGAATGATGTGCACAACTTGTAAGCAAGGCTACCTGCATCAACATTATGACACGCTTGTTGTTCATTCAATGTTCTTTGGTGGTTGTGTATATTCCTTTGATTTGAACAGGAGCTTGAGGAGATGTCAAGACATACTTAACTTGGGGGGTGATTAAAACTCCATTCAATTTAAAAACCCGTCATTTCGAGCTTGAATTAGAGTTTTCTAAAAAGTCCATAAACCACCTGTCCCGCCTGTTTCAATTTGAGTTGTTGCCACTGATTTGGGTTGACTTGGAGGGCTTGGGAAGATTCCAGGTAGACGAAACCGTTTTTAATGAAACCCTTGTTTTCGAACAAGTACTGAAGGCATTGTGGCAAGTAATTCTTGGTAAAGGGCGGATCTAGAAAGACGATGTCAAATTCTTGAATGTTGCTTTGTAAAAACGTGCAGGCATCGACTTGAAGCAGCTTCAGGTTAGGCTGATTGAATTCCGAAATGATTTTGTTTAAATGTGCATAAACCATAGAGGATTGTTCTAAAAAGGTTACAGATGAAGCGCCTCTGGAAAAGGCTTCCAGTCCCAGTGCTCCGCTGCCAGCAAAAGCATCCAAACAACGTGCACCCCGGATGTCATTCATTAACCAATTAAACAGTGTTTCTCGGATTCGATCGGGAGTGGGTCTTAAACCCTCCGCCTCTGGGAACAGCAATTTTTTTCCCTTGTAGAGGCCACCGATGATGCGCACCACTTGTTTCAAGATTGACCCACCCGGATGAGGACCAATTTATCCAGATCGACTTGCTGCTTGAAGGCTTGCTTCACTGCTTCCAAACTCACGGCTTGAATTCGGTCCACGTAAGTATTTAAAAAATCATCCGGTAAATGATAAAAGGCCATGCGAAGCAATAAGTCGGCAATGGTACGATTCGAGTCCAGTGATAAAGGAAAACTTCCAATTAAATATCGTTTTGCAGCAATCAACTCCTCTTGATTGGGTCCCTCCTGAATGAAATGCGCTAAGGTGTTTTGAGTGATTTTAAGAGCAGTGGAGGCATTGTTGTTTTTGGTGGACAAACTGATGAGGAAGGGGCCTTCACCCGGCATAGGCACAAACTGGCTATCCACCCCATAGGTCAATCCTCGTTTTTCTCGTACTTCTTCGCCTAAGCGAGAGTCCAATGGATCGCCTCCAAAAATATAATTGCCCACAAGCAGAGGAAAATAATTTGGATTGTGGTGATCAATGCCGATTTGACCTAGTCGCAACATGGTTTGAGACGAAGGAAAAGGAATGATTTTTTGTTCCGCATGTGCCACTTGCATGGCAGGAGGAATCAGGGAGGCAAGCTTGCCTTTTGGAAGTTCCTGGGTCAATTGTTCGGCCAATTGATGCGCCTTGGAAGGGTCGATTGCTCCAACCAAAACCAAAACGGCATTGTGTGCCACATAATATTGCTTATAAAAATCAACTACTTGATTTTTATGCAGTTTCTGAATGGTTTCCAGGGTACCGTTGACGGAATGGGCGTAGGGATGATCTTTATAAAGTGTTTGGAAAAAGTTTAAATTGGCAATGTCTGCAGGAGATTCTTGAGTTTGTTTCAAGTGCATGAGCAATTGATTTTTTTCGCGTTCAAAGGCCTCGTCCGGGAAGTCTGGATGATTGATGATTTTGGAAAAAATGGCATTGGCTTTTTCTAAGGTGTTTTCCTGCGTCAGGGTTCTTAAATTAAAAACAACCATGTCTCGACTGGTATGAGCATCCAGTTGCGCCCCAAGCTCGGTCAAAGCATTCGCGATTGCAATTGCCTCTTGTCCAAGATTGCCTTGATTTATCATATTGCAAGTCAATGAGCTCAAACCATAATGAGGCCCATCGTAGGCAGAGCCTGCAGCAAAAGCCAAACTGACATCCAGCATGGGCACTTCCATGGCTTGATAAAACACCACTTGGACCCCATTGTTGGTCAGCCATTTTTCGGTTTTAAAAGAAGAGGCTAAGCCGTATTGGGATGCGCAAGCTAGCAAAGAAAATAGGATTGATTTTAAAATTCTCATGATTTTTTCTCAACAGGCAAAATGGGTTTTAATAGGGCATCAGTTCGATTGATGTTTTTAAAATAACGTCTGGCTGTTTGTTGAATTTGTTCAGCAGTCACCGCTTGAATTGCTTGATTGAATTCATTGGATTCTGCCAACCAATTCCCACCGTTTCTAGAACACCTAACTCCATGGCTTGGCTGAAAATAGAGTCTTTTTCAAATGTTTTTTGGGCAACAAGTTGATTTTTAATGCGTTGCAATTCTTGTTCGGGGATGGGTGTATTTTTTAAAGCCTTTAATTCCGCAAGCAGGTCTTTTCTTAATTCTTGAATGGAATGGTTTTGACTGGGAGTGCCTAATACAATGAATTGCGTAGAATATTTGGAGTACAACTCGTAATAAGAAGCTGCATAATTTGCAATCCCGTCTCGTATTAGATTTTTTGCAAAGCGTGAACCTTCTCCCTCATCCAGAATGGCAGCAATCAGTTCTAAGGCATAAGGTTCCCACTGCTTTTTTTGCAGTTTTAATGCTAGGCACAGAATATCCCATGAGCAACATGGGCAACTTGGACATGGGCTTGAACGTGTATTGATTTTTTGCCCAGAGCAGGCGGTTCCTTTTGAGGTTTGCCGGCTTTGACCAATTGATTGGGGTATTGAACCAAAATATTGATCTGCCAGCCCGTGGATGACTTCTGGCTGTCACATCCCCAACCACCACTAAGGTTGCATTATTGGGTGCGTAATAGGTTTTATACCATTGTTTGATGTCGTCCACGCTCATTTGTTTCAGATCACTCATCCAGCCAATCACCGGATGATTATAAGGGGCTGATAAATGAGCGGTGGCTAAAAAACGTTCCATGGTAAGTGCTTTGGGATTATCATCGGTTCGTAAGCGCCGCTCTTCTTGAATTACTTTGATTTCTTTGGCAAATTCATTGGCATTTAAGTCTAAATGATTCATGCGATCGGCTTCTAATTCAAAAGCTGTTGCCAGTTCTTTGGCATCTATTTTTTCAAAGAAAGCGGTATAATCATTATTGGTCATGGCATTTGCTGCACCACCAACTGCGGCAATGGTTTTAGAAAACACGCCTAATGGAAATTTTGGGGTACCTTTAAACATCATATGCTCAATAGCATGTGAAACACCTGTGAGTCCTCCTGGTTCATCAGCTGATCCGACTTTGTACCAAATCATGGATACGGCAATTGGAGCACGATGATCTTCTTTCACAATGATTTTTAAGCCATTATTCAAAATAAACTCTTGAACTTGGCCATAAGGTCTGGCAAGATAGGAGTATGAATACGATGATGAGTAGTTTACGCACAACATTAACCTCTATGAGAAAAAGAGGATAGAATTCCATATTTATTAGGATTTGTATACTAAAATGATTAATATGGTTTAACAAAAACAAAAATGCACCCTCTTCCTGATCTCCAATTCAGACTCACTGTAGAGACGCTTGTTGAAGAATGGTTGAATCTGTTGCCAAGAAGAACCGAGACTTTAAAGACAGGCCTTTTTGCAAAATTGAAACAAAGCTTAAGTAAAACACGTCATCAATTAGGGGATGGCATTGGCCAATTATTATTGGGTAAAAAAGAAATCACTCAAGATTTATTGGATGAATTGGAAACCCTTTTAATCAGTGCCGATTTAGGTATAGAGACAACTCAAGAAGTATTAAAAAACGTCACGGCAGGTTTGGAAAGAAAAAAACTATCCGATGGCAATTCCGTTTATGACGCTTTAAAATTGCATTTGCAAGAACTTACTAAGCGACCATTCCCAAGCCTTATCCTTAGAAACCGAGGATAGCTCGCCTTTTGTCATTTTAATGGTAGGAGTCAATGGTGCGGGTAAAACCACCACCATCGGTAAATTAGCCAAACAGTTTCAGCAGCAGGGCAAAAAAGTGATGCTGGCAGCAGGCGATACCTTTAGAGCTGCTGCGGTGGAACAATTGCATCTTTGGGGTGAGCGCAATGACATTCCCGTAATTGCGCAACAAACTGGAGCAGACAGTGCTTCGGTCATCTTTGATGCCTTGCAGGCAGCAAAAGCGCGTAAAATAGATGTGTTAATTGCCGATACAGCAGGACGTTTACATACGCAAGCTCATCTAATAGAAGAATTAAAAAAAATAAAACGCGTTTTACAAAAATTAGATCCTAAGGCGCCTCATGAAACCATGTTGGTTTTGGATGCAAGCATTGGACAAAATGCCTTGGTTCAGGCGCGTCAATTTCATGAGGCCATTCATTTGACTGGAATTACCATGACCAAATTGGATGGAACTGCAAAGGGTGGAATATTATTTTCCATAGCCACTGATTTAAAAATACCTTTTCGTTACATAGGGGTGGGAGAGGGTATAGACGATTTACGGTCCTTTGATGCCGGTGCAATTTGTGGGGGCAATATTTAATGATTCGATTTGAACAAGTAAGTAAACGCTATCCCGGTGGTTTTGAAGCCTTAAGCCAGCTGGATTTTTCTTTGGACAAAGGGGAAATGGTTTTTTTAACGGGTCAGTCTGGAGCCGGTAAAAGTACGCTTTTAAAATTGGTTTCTCTATTAGAATGGCCTAGTGGCGGCCAGATTACTGTCAATGGGCTTAAATTAAATCAACTTAAAAAATCCGAAGTTGCCGGCTACAGAAGTCAATTGGGAATTACCTTTCAAACGCCTCATCTACTCAACGACAAAACCATTTTTGACAACGTGGCTTTGCCATTGCGCATTCAAGGCACATCCAAACTGATGATCACAAAAAGAGTGCATGCGGCTTTGGACATGGTGGGTTTACTCACTAAGGAAAAAATGATGCCTATGCATTTATCCGGCGGAGAGCAGCAACGATTAGGACTTGCACGAGCTGTGGTTCATAAACCCACCTTATTATTGGCAGATGAACCCACAGGAAATTTAGATCCCAAATTGTCTACGGAAATAATGTCGATTTTTGAACAATTCAATCAGGTGGGGGTGAGCATAATGATCGCCACTCATGATTTGGCCTTGATTGCCCGAATGAAGCACCGCATCCTGATGCTCAAGGGAGGTCGATTGTGTTCCTAACTAAAAAAATGCAATCATCCCTGGCCTTTCATGCCGAGGCGGTCAGCCAAAGTTTGAATTTTATGGCTAAAAAACCGCTTGCAAACGCGATGACCATTTTGATCATCGCAGTAGCCTTGGCTTTGCCTGCTTTTTTTTGGGTATTCACGGATAATTTAAACCAAGCCACGGCCAATTGGCAACGCAGCGACCACATATCGCTTTATTTGAAACCCATGAATGCAAGTGCTCAAAAAGATCTCCTGGTTTCCTTGCAACATACCCAAGCCGTGGGACAGGCCACCTTAAAATCCTCTGCAGAAGGTTTAGCTGAATTGGCGAAGCAAGAAGGCATGCACGACATCATGCGTTATCTTCCTGAAAATCCTCTGCCTGCGGTAATAGACGTCGTACCTTCTGGGACGGTGGATTCTCCTAGTCAATTGAATGATTTGGTGAAGCAGTTGCAGCGGTTGCCCAATGTGGATCAAGTGAAATTGGATATGGAATGGATCAATCGATTGCATGCGATCATTCATGTTGCAGCAAAGTTTGCTCATGGTCTGATGATTTTATTAGCACTGGCGGTGATTTTAATCATTGGAACCACCCTGCGTTTGGCCATTCACAACAGGCATGAAGAAATCCAAGTTTTAAAATTAATTGGCGCGAAAGATTCCTTTATTGTAAGACCCTACTTGTATTTAGGCATTTGGTATGGAGCAGCGGGAGCATTCATTGCCATGCTCATGATCAACATTTTGGTCTTGTCTACGGCGGCGATGATCAATCAAGTGGTATCTGTGTACGAAATGCACTATTCGTTATCAGGCATGTCAATACGACAAACCTTGCCTCTGATGGCCTTTGCGATTATACTAGGCGGGCTAGCGGCTGTGTTTTCTGTGAGAAGGCAATTGCAGAGTATAGAACCCTGCTCATAGAAGCCAATCGCTGTCGCGAAATAAAATCAGTCGTGAATCAATCTTCACCCACTTCCTGCAGAAGGTAGGGTAGTAGAATTGCGTTGGGTCAAAAGTGTTTTTGTTGTGGTTGGAGGAAATATGCGTCAGCAGTTGCAACTTTCAGGAATGAATTTATCCATAGGTAGTATTGATGCGTACATACATCAAGTAAATCAAATCCCCTTGTTAACCTTAGAAGAAGAAATGTCGTATGCGGAGCGTTTTCATTCGGAGGGCGACATAGAAGCGGCTAGGCATTTGGTTCTTGCCCATCTACGCTACGTGGTTCGCGTGGCTCGAGGGTATCTAGGTTATGGTTTGCCTTTAAATGATTTAATTCAAGAAGGCAATGTTGGTCTGATGAAAGCTGTAAAACGTTTCGATCCGAAAATGGGTGTGCGCCTGGTCTCCTTCGCTGTGCATTGGATTAAGGCAGAAATCCATGAATTTGTTTTGCGCAATTGGCGTATTGTGAAAGTGGCTACGACCAAGGCCCAACGAAAATTATTTTTTAACTTGCGCCAAATGAAAAATCGTTTAGGCTGGTATACCAGTGAAGAAGTGGATGCCATAGCCAAAGATTTGGGTGTAAGCCGTGAAGCGGTATTGACCATGGAGCAGCGCTTAAATGCCATGGATTCATCCTTCCATTCCACAGAAACGGATGACAACGAGGACAAGCTAAAAAAAGTTCCAGAGAATTATTTATACAATGCCAAGGACGATCCAGCCTTCATTTTAGAGCAAGAAGATGCGGATGACAGAGGTCGAGAAAATTTGATGGTTGCTTTAGAACGATTGGATGAACGCAGTCAAGACATTCTGCAACAACGTTGGCTTAATGATGACAAATTAACCTTGCATGATCTTGCAGAAAAATACGGTGTGTCTGCTGAGCGAGTCAGACAACTGGAAAAAAATGCAATGAAGAAATTGCGCCAATACATAGAGTCTTAACCACACCTCTGTTGCAAAAAGGATCTTTAAACATGCATACCTCAAACTACATTTATTATCAAAGTGAACAAGAATTACATGGCCATTTGGCTTATGATGAGGCCGAGAATGCCCCACGTCCAGCCATTTTGGTAGCCCCCGATTGGAGTGGACGCAATGAGTTTGCTTGTAAAAAAGCCGAAATGCTTGCCCAAATGGGGTACATAGGTTTTGCATTGGACGTATACGGTCAAGGACGAATCGGTACCACCGATGATGAAAAAATGGCTTTGATGCAACCCTTAATGAATGATAGAAGCTTACTGCGTGATAGAGTCTGGGCTGCTTTGGATGCACTAGTTACCATGCCAGAGGTCGATCACAATCGGATTGCAATCATTGGTTTTTGTTTTGGAGGTTTGTGCGCTCTTGATCTGGCAAGAAGCGGCGCCGATATCAGAGGCGCTGTGAGTTTCCATGGCTTGCTTGCAAAACCTTCTCAACCTCAAACGAAAGCAATTCAGGCAAAAGTGCTGGTCTTGCATGGCTACGATGATCCCATGGTTAAACCAGAGGCAGTCAACCAGTTTTGCAAAGAGATGGATGAAGCCCAGGTGGACTGGCAAGTTCACATGTATGGTCATGTGGAACATGCATTCACCAATCCCAATGCGCACGATAAAAATGCAGGATTAATCTACAACGCCTGTGCTAGTCGACGCGCCTGGGAAAGTATGACTGATTTTTTAAAAGAGATTTTTTAGTTTCGATGAATACCCCCTGCCAATCCATTTGGTTGTTGGGTAGATGATCGTTTACACCTAAAACAATGCCTCCAGAATGAAGGCCTGACTCGTATAGTTGAGCCTGATTTTCAGGAATGCCCCAACCGATCAGAGCCCCGATTAAGCCTCCGGTTACACTGCCTGCGCCAGCACCGGCTAAACCCGCTGCTAAGGGGCCTGCAACTATCATTCCCAATCCGGGGATTACAAGATTGGTACCCAAGGCTGCAAGGGCAGCAGAAAGACCTAATACGGCAGCCCCGATGGCTCCTCCAACACCCAATCCCTCAGATGCTTTATTGGATTTTTTTATGAGAACAGAATCAAAGTATTTTTTTTTGGAGTCTTCTGACAGAAGAATGGTGATGTCCTCTGGGGTATAACCTGCCGATAAGGCTTTATCATAGGCTTTTTCTGCAGAGTCTTTATTATTAAAAAGTTCGGTATTCAATCGGGTGTAAAGTAAGTCGTTCATGGGTACATCTCCTATAAAAATTTTATAAATTTAGAAAGGGGTTACATCCTTCATGGATTGAGATTATTTTTTTAAACAAATTCAGACTAATTTGAAACGACATATTTGTCAAATAATTTTTATAGAAATAGTCATAATAATTTCTCCAAATATAAAAAATAAATGCAAATTATTTTTTATAAAATGTTTGACATAATTGTCACAATCAATTATATTGAATGCGTCACTATATAGGGCCAAATATAAGGCCTAATGTGAACTATTGATTAACAAAGGAGAGTGAAATGAAAAAATTACCAAAAATAGTAGGTGTTGTCGTTTTTTTAGCAGCCGGAATTGCTCAAGCAGATAGTGCTTGCAATGGTTTTGCATTTAAAATTAAAAATAATTTAGCGGATAACTTGGTAGCTACCAGCGTCAAATTGAATGGCGCCTCGATTCAACCAGGTAGTCTTGAGAAACTTCAGGCCGGTTCCGAAATAGTCTTCACGGTCAATGGCAGTGCTGATAATGTGCCCATGGAAGGACATTTTGAATTTGCGACGATTAGTCTTCCTTCGAAAAAGGTAAAAATCGATTACACCCTAGTGAATAATGGATTAATATGTGAACATACGAATGTTCCAATTGAAGGCAATGATTATGCCGTAGAAAAAACGCGTTTACCAGGCAAGGTGGATTACACCATTTCTAATAAATAATAAATGGATTATTAGACCAGGGACGGTCGACTTAAACGCTCAAGATTAGAGATCAAAAAAATTGGCACGCAATCGAATAAGACCGCCGCTGATTCATTTGATTCAAAGCAATCATGTGACCAACCCTGTCACAAAAAAAATTCTCCATTAATTATAATAAATTTGTTAAAATAGAAAGTATATGTTCTAAAACTGCAGAGGTGCCTGTCACAGAATCCTTTGCAGGGCAATAGAGCTTATATTTAGGAGAATACAGAAAATGCTAATTATGCGTGAGCCAGGGGCTGAAAATAAAATTCAATTTAGAATTCGTATGACTGAATCCATTTACAAAGAAATTGATGATTATTGCCAATGGGCAGGGATCCGTGTGCGCGATTACTTCATTGAAAAAGCCTGCCAACACATCTTTAAAAACGATGAGGAATGGTTAGACTTCAAAAAAAATAGGGATGAGTCTAAATAAGACAGGGCTGTCCCATTAAAAAATGTTCAACGAGACGTTGGTTGGGCCTTGGCGCAAAAGGATTTAGCTATAGTTTTGAACTGGTTGGGCCAAGGCCCAACCTACAAAAATAATCTGAAAATCAATAGGGGCTGTTGACATTTGAAACCTCGATGTCGACTTACCGCTGTTTATCCTGAGAGAGCCTCACAAAATTTAACCATAATGAGGCTTCTCTCGAAGGAGCGCGAAATCCTGCATCAGTAACAACAACAGGCTTTACTTTTACAGGTAAAAGAGTCTTGAGTTTATTTAAAAATTCTTTATGTGTTGCATGGCTATTTTCTTCTTTTTTGGATGACTTTCTTCTTTAAAGAACTATAGAACGGCCTTTCATAGATAAACTTGCACGTAATGCATATAAATTGGTTGTTGAATTAATACAGGTCCAGTCAATGTGAATCCAAGACGAGCTATTGTCTTGGAGCACATAGGAAAGCATCACCTTATAAAAAGAAACTCGTTCTGCTTGAAGATGGCCCTTACCTAATAATATATCCACCTTTTGGATATTGCTACTTTCTTTGTTTATATTAGAAATCGACCTACCTAATCCTTGTAGATAGAGTTTATTATCACTAGCTGCTGTAGCGCATATTGTCATTAAGCTATTTAATCGAGTTTGAAGGACCTCAGGTAGTTTCTCTTTAAAGGTTTTATGTAATCATGTGAATAAGTGCATGAAATTGACCTCATAATGTGGTGAAACACTATTTGATCAAAAATTTTCATGCACGTCAAAAAAATCATTCATTTTTTCAATTGCTTATAGACACATTTTGTGACCATCTCTCAGGGATAAACCGCGGTAAGTCGACATCGGGGTTCAAATGTCAACAGCCCCTAGGTTGTATGGTTGATTGATTTTTGCTGCGACAGCCATGCTAAATAAGGAAAAAACAAATGGATTTTGAGTGCGCTTGCTATTCACCTGGATCTCGCGAACAAATCGCCGTAAGTCGGTGAGTTTTAGGTAAAAATAGGATCCGCGACAGGGAATCATTGGGTCGCTAATTGATGGGGTCCTCAACTTGTTCCATTTGTTTTTTATAAAGATTCCATTCGATGTCTTTTAAAAACAGATCATTTGCAGCCTTCTCAATGAAATAACCTAAATCATAAATTCCAGCCCATTGGCAATAGTTTTCGATTTGATCCAGGATAATGGGATTGACTTGGGCCTTTATTGGACTTATATCCATGCTTTTTTTATTAATAATGGGCATAACTTATCTCCATCAGGTTACTTTCCTTATTAAAATACATGTTGGGATTAAAACATGATGTTATTGATAATTCAAGGCTTCCATGGAATTTTTAATGCCCTCCGCAACCGTGCTGGAACGTGTTTTGGGTAAAGACAGGGGGTGGTGGTTGACGATGTAAAGCATCAATTCCTCGCGAAGGAGAGCATTTAAATTGGATACGTCTTCTGCGTTTTTAGCACTGGCTAATACTTTAAGCTCCACCGAGGATTCTTTCAATTTGCTGATTTGTATCTTGTTCACGTGACCATCCCATAGGTTGGTTTCTTTTAAAATGGCTGTGAGTTTGGTTCGAAGCTTGGATACAGGCATGGTAAAATCCACATATAGGTAGACTGTTCCAATGAGGCTGGTGTTTTCTACATGACTCCAATTTTGAAAGGGTTTTTCTAAAAAAAAGCTGGTGGGTACGATAAGCCTACGCCAATTCCATAATTTGATCACGACGTTTCTAAAATTAATTTCTTCTACCGTGCCTAATTCATTTTCTACGAAAACTTTATCCCCTATTTTGATGGGATGCGTTAAGGCAATTTCTAAACCGGAAAAAATGCTTCCTAAAGAACGTTGAGCGGTAAAGGTTAATATCAGTCCTATGATTCCTGCGGATGTTAAAACACTGGTACCTAAAGCACGGACATTATCAAATAATAATAAGATGCTGCCTACAGTCAGGATGAATACCAGAACATAAGCCACCCGTTTTAAAATCAAGGTTTGAGTGTATATTTTTCTCTCAACCCCCTTACCGATTAATGCAGAGGCGTAATGATGCAATAAAAATTCTCGAGCGAGATCGATGAGTTTCAATGCGATTCCGCTGACAGCACATACGATGGAAATGCTGCTTAACTTATTGAATACATATAACAATTCATCAGGCAAATTCAAATGTTGTGCCACGAAGTTGAATGCATTTAAAAAGGTAATGGTTCTTAAAACCGTAGAAATGAAGGGAATAAGAAGCATCATGAGCTGATACTTTTCAGAAACAAGCTGCTGTTTTAGAAAATTGGCTGTTTTTTCAATGATGCGAACAAAAAGCCAATATTCACCCACCCCCATGGCAGTAAAATAAAGGATTTGTTCAATCAAATCCATTTGCTTGGCAAAAGGAAAGAGGTGCGCTAGATGATGAGAATATTTTTGAAAGAGCTGATGGCCTAGCATGAAACTTGCGATGAAGAAACAGGGCATAAGCCAAATTTTTATGGTTCGTTTGAGTAAGGAAGCATTTAACATAATGGATTACCCCGATATATAAACAAGCAACACGAACGTGTTGCCATTTCAAAAAATAGGCAGATTGTTTTTTTTCCGCTCTAATCAAGCGTCGTATTTTTCTAAGAGTGACATGATTTCGCTGGTAAAATATCTAGGTGCTGGAAAGGTACACCCCATGTTTTCATCTTCTGCAATCAGTTTAAGTCGTATATCATCCAGCCAATTTTCAAGCGCTTTTACCTTCTCTTCTCTGGACAAGGACGAATCTTTATCCAACTCATTGGGGTGGTGATAAAATTTAATTGGAATTCCTATTTTTTCTTTCAACATGACATTCTCCTTTTCCAAAAAATATTGTGACTAAATTTTTAATTTCTTACTGCCAGGTAATACTATGTATTAAAAAGACATTACTGTCAAATAAATTTTGACAAAATATGGGGAAATTAAGACTGTATTATTTGACTTTCTTGTCATGGATTTATTTGAGAGTTTGGATTTTAAAAAAACGGGCTCACACACGAGCCCGGTTATAAGCTGAATTATTTAAGTCATACAATTTCAAACAAATAATTATCAATCAATCGTACATCCCCAATCAGCACAGCTGCAAAGCGTCTGTTTTGGTGTTCTTCAATATAATCCACTGCAATTCCAAGGGCATTCAATTCATCGGTTATGTTTGCACAAGGTGTACTGGTTTGGTGGAATATTCTTGCAAATTCATGGGCAAGCTCTTTTTGCTCTTTGCTTAATCGATTGTTTCGCGAGCTGTATGCGAGTCCGCTTGGTTCGCGAATGGTTGGGCAAAGTTTAATGTCTGTATTTAAGAAAAGCTTGAGCCATTCCTTTTATTAAGGAATATTGTTGAAAATCCTTTTCACCAAAATAAGCGCGTGTGGGTCGGCAGAGGTTGAGAATTTCATAACCACGGTTAACATGCCCTGAAAATGCCCTGGTCTATGTTGCCCTTCCATCCGCATACTGAGTTCATTTTCTTGAATTTGATAACGATAGGCATCGGGATAAATGGCCTGCTTAGTCGGCAAAATGCAAAAATCAACCCCGGAATCAGCCATCGTTACTAAATCGTCTTCCAGTGTTCGGGGATAAAGTACGTAATCATCCGGGTTGTTAAATTGAGTAGGATTAATGAATAGACTAGAGGCAGTGTAGTCATTTTCAGCTTGACTGGTTGAAAATAATGAGGCATGCCCAACATGTAAATTGCCCATGGTAGGAGCGAAGCCCAAAGTTTTTTCAACAGGCAAGGTTTGCCTAAAGTCCATCCATTCGTTTAGATCTTTAAAAATTCGCATTTCAGTTTCCTATTGACATCACCTAGTTTAAGAAGCCTCTAGACTGACAAATGCATGCTCAAAGAGCAGGAAAACTCTTTTGTTGAACTTGATGCGCGTAGGCATTTAAGGCATTTAAGAAGAAATGATACCCTTGAGCAAATTTTTTTAAAAATTTAGGGTTAAAGGTATTTTGCAGCCCAACAGATCATGCCAAACCAAGACTTGACCATCCGTTTCCCACCTGCGCCTATGCCAATGGTGGGAATTTTCAAAGGCAGCGGTGATCCGTTTAGCCAATTCGATGGGCACGCATTCAATCACCACAGCGAAACAGCCGGCTTGCTCTAAATCCAGTGCTTGATGCAAAAGAGCTTCTTCTTGCTCTTTGCTTTTGCCTTGCACTTTAAATCCGCCTAATTGATGAATGGATTGTGCAGTTAAACCGATGTGTCCCATGACTGGAATGCCTGCCTGAACAATGTAATCAATGGTTTGACAGGTGTTGGAGTCGGCGCCTTCAATTTTGACTGCCTGAGCCCCTGCTTGAATTAACTGTTTCACATTGTGCATGCTTTCTGACAGAGACATTTTATGACAAAGGAAGGGTAAGTCCGTCACTAAAAACTGCTTGGCCAAACCTTTTGCCACGGCTTGAGTATGTAAAACCATCATGTCCATGGTAGCCATAATGGTCGTGTCGTAACCATGAACTGCCATAGCCACGGAATCGCCCACTAAGACGCACTCGATGTTGGATTGAGCAATGGTGCAGGCTGAGGGGTAATCGTAGCAGGTGACCATGGCAATTTTTGAGGAATTTTGTTTTTTTCTTTGAAAATCTTGGATTCTCATAAGGGACCTCCACAAAAAGTGGAGAAAGCGGGTGTTACAGGTACCTGTCTCATGGATTCAAGTCCTCCTAAAAAGATGAAATGAAGTCGCTGCCGATTTCTGGTCAGCGCAGAGTTAAGTATATAATATTTCTTTAACTGCGTTCCAGTAGTTATAATGGATGTATTTCAGAAAAAGGCTTTCTTATGCAATTTAAAAACAAGCTGTCCATTCCTGGAGAGCATTCACTGGTTCTGACCGGTAAAGTTGGGCAATTGGAGGGCATATTAACCGTTCCCTCAACCCTTCATGCTTCCACGGTTGCTTTTCTTGGCCATCCTCATTCCCTGCAAGGCGGCACGATGAATAACAAAGTCGTAACCACCATGGTCCGCGCCTTTAAAGAATCCGGGATCCCTTGTTTGCGATTTAACTTTCGCGGCGTCGGTCTATCTCAGGGCACCTTCGATGCCGGCATTGGGGAAAGTGAAGACCTACTGGAGTTGGTTTCCCAATGGCAACGTGAATTCATTCAGGCGAATTTTATCTTTGCTGGGTTTTCCTTTGGATCCTACGTGGCTTACAGAGCCGCTGCACAAATTCCCCTCTCGAGCTTAATCACCATCGCCCCACCAGTCCATCATTACGATTACACAGCCTTTCATCCTCTGCCTTACCCATGGTTCATCATTCAAGGAGATCAAGACGAGGTAGTTCCTGCAACCTTAGTCGCTGAATTTGCCCAGCAATGCATTCCAACCTTACCCCTGACTTATTTGGACACTGGTCATTTTTTTCATGGCAAATTAGTGGAGCTTAAATCGCTCTTGTTGCAAATGATATCTAAATTAATTGATAAATCATGATCTTATTAACTCATTATGAATCGGCCGTGAAAAGAGGGGACATCGTTTCTGATCCCATACAAAGAGCCGTTTTAATCGCCATGCAAAAATTGGTCGATGGGAAAAACAAATCCAATTGGTTTAGACGCAGGCAGCCTTTGAAAGGCATTTATCTTCATGGCTCCGTGGGTGTGGGCAAGACCTTCCTCATAGACTTATTGTTCAAACATCTTTCCGAAAGAAAAAAGGCTCGATATCATTTTCATCATTTCATGCAGCAAGTTGATATTAAATTGCGCAAAATTCAGGGCCAAAAAAATCCCCTCATTCAAGTTGCAAAAGACATAGCCAAAACCACTCGCATCCTTTGTTTTGACGAATTTCTGGTCCATGACGTGGCACATGCCATGATACTGGCTGAATTGTTACAAGCCCTCATGCGCTGTGGCGTTCTCTTGGTGATTTCCTCCAATACTGCTCCCGATGAGTTATACCACCATGGCATTCAGCGTGCTCGATTTCTGCCTGCTATTGAGCTGATTAAAACCCACTGCGAATTGATTCATTTGACTGAAAACACAGATTATAGGCGTGGACGCCCTCCAGATTTCAAGGCTTATTTACACCCCTTAAACGAGCACAATCAAGACATCATGAACAAACAATTTGAACAAATCAACCCGAAAGTGGAGGCAAAGGGTGTGATTTCTGTGCAAAATCGTGACATTCCTTTTTTGAAGCGTGGGGCAAAATCCATCTGGTTTGATTTCAACACCATTTGTAATTTGCCTCGCTGCCAATCCGATTATTTGGAAATTGCCAATCGCTTTGAGACCATTTTTTTAAGCGACATACCCGCTTTGGACGAACATGCAGTAGCAGCCTTGTTGTTCATTTATTTTATAGATGTTTTGTACGATCGCGGCATTCGATTGATAGTATCGGCGGAAGTGCCAGTTGAAGAGCTGTATCAAAAAGGTCGTATGCAAGAGGCTTTTAAACGCACCTCTAGCCGTTTGCTTGAGATGCAAGCCGTGGATTATCTGCAACGTCACCCGCGCCGATTGGACCGCGACATGTAAACAATCAAAACCCCTGACTTACTTTTTTTTCTAATTGAGAATAATTATCGATAGCATTTGTGTTAAAATAGGCAAAAGCAGCTTTCGTTCAGAATGAATCATGATAAAAATTACCGATCTTACCCCAGGGGATACAATTCGATTGCACTCTTTTGGAGATACGAACGCCCATTACCGACGCAGACTTTTATCTTTAGGTGTGACCCGTGGTCTTGATTTTTCGGTCATTCGTATAGCTCCTTTGGGTTGCCCTATACTAATTGAAGTCCGCGGGACCTCACTTACTTTGCGCAAAGAAGAAGCAATCCATTTGGTGTTGGAGCGTATATGAGACATATTCTCCTGGTTGGAAATCCAAATTGCGGCAAAACCACTCTATTCAATGCCTTGACAGGTGACAATCAACGCGTTGGCAATTGGCCTGGGGTAACCGTTGAAAAAAAAATGGGGGAGATCCTTGCAGCAGGTGAAGTCATTCAACTGACGGATCTACCTGGCGTGTATTCATTGGTGGCCAATACCCAAGGCCTAAGTCAAGATGAGCAAATTGCTGTGCAGTCTATCCTGACTTTGGAGTCTGATTGCATCCTCAACGTGGTCGATGCCTGTCATCTGGAGCGGCATTTGTATTTGACCAGTCAATTATTGGAATTGGGTAAGCCTGTGATTTTGGCTTTGAATATGACGGATATTGCGCAACAACGCGGTATTTTTATCAATGTGGCGGCTTTAGAAAAACAATTGGGCTGTCCGGTGATCTCATTGCAAGCACACAAATCCCTCGGCCTGCCAGCCCTGTTGCAAACCTTAAAACAACCACTCAATCCCACATCTGCGCTGACTTTGCCTCTAAAAAAGGAGATGGTGAGCGCACTTTTGCAACTAGAAACTCAATTGTTACAAGAAGGATACAGCTCGCAAACGGCCTATTATTTGGCTCGTAGATTGGCAGAAGATTCTTTTTCCGGTGTAAATCAGACCTCTCCCAACTTGGATCTGGACATGGCCGATGCGCGTTATCAAACAATTCACCAAATCGTCCGTGCAGTGCAAAATAAAAAGTCTGATGCAAGCGACCATTTCACTGCCAAATTAGACAAAATCGTATTGCATCGTCTGTTTGCTCTGCCCATATTTTTTGCAGTGATGTATCTGATGTTTCTATTCGCAATCAACGTAGGCGGCGCTTTTCAGGATTTTTTTGATATCAGTACCAATACAGTGTTTGTCCAAGGCACTGCCTGGGTATTGCAACAATTGCATGCGCCCAATTGGGTGATTGCAATGCTGGCCAACGGCTTAGGTAAAGGAATCAACACTACCATGACCTTCGTACCCGTGATTGCGACCATGTTTTTCTTTTTATCTTTATTGGAAACCTCAGGTTACATGGCCCGCGCGGCCTTTGTGGTGGATAAAGCCATGCGGGTATTGGGTTTGCCTGGTAAATCCTTCGTGCCCATGATCGTAGGATTTGGTTGCAATGTGCCTGCCATCCTGGCCGCTCGGACCCTGGACTCTGAGCGCGACCGGTTGTTGACCGTGATGATGAGTCCATTCATGTCCTGCAGTGCGCGTTTGGCCATTTATGCGGTATTCGTGGCTGCATTTTTTCCCAAGGGCGGACAAAACATTGTTTTTTCTTTATACCTCTTTGGCATCCTGATGGCCGTTTTAACAGGTTTTATATTGCGTAAAACCACTTTGAAAGGTCATGCCTCACCCTTGATTCTCGAATTGCCTGCATACCACAAGCCTGCCCTCAGACGTTTATGTAAAGAAACCTTCATGAGATTGCGCCTATTTGTTTTACGTGCTGGAAAATTGATTTTACCCATCTGCATTCTTTTAGGTGGGTTAAATGCCATCAGCTGGAATGGAGCCCTCCATTCCAATCCTGCCCATCCTCATTCCCTATTGTCTATCCTGGGGCAATGGATAACGCCTTTGTTTGCACCCATGGGTATTTCTCAGGACAATTGGCCGGCCACAGTCGGCTTATTAAGCGGCATGTTGGCCAAAGAAGTGGTGGTGGGCACCTTGAATTCTTTGTATTCCCAGGTGGGTCATTTGGGTCAAGCCACTGCTAGTTCTTTTCATTTTTGGGGAGGCCTACAAGAGGCTTTATGGTCTATACCGCATAATTTGGCGCAATTAGGCTCGGCTTTGTGGAACCCCATTTTGGCTAAAACCCCAGAACATACGCTGTCAGCATCCGTGTATGGCCTCATGGGACAACGATTCAATGGCTCAATAGGGGCTTATGCCTACATGCTGTTTATTCTGCTTTATATTCCTTGCATATCCACCATGGCTGTGATTCGTCAAGAAGCCAATCGGTTTTACATGTGGACTTCCATCCTCTGGTCTTTCATTCTAGCCTACGCCGCTGCCGTTTTGTTTTACCAAATGGCTCATTTCTTTGATCATCCACAACAAAGTCTTTTTTGGCTAATGCTGATCTCTTTGATCTTATCCACGATCATTGTCTTTTTTTATCGGACTCAGAATCATTCAAGGAGAGGACATGTTATTGCTAATACGTGATTGTATTCGTTCTGGGGGAATGGTGAGTAATCAACAATTGACGCGAGAATTTCGTATCGATGCGTTTGCCCTTCAGCCCATGCTGGATTTGCTGATTAAAAAAGGTATCATCAAGAAAATTAAAGAACAAGCAAACTGTCAAAGCACTTGTTTTAAATGCCGCAAGCAAAATTTAGAATACTACGCAATTCCCTAACCTGGTTTACTTTTTTTTTACTGAAATACCATTCCCAGTTCGTGCTGAAGTACCTAATTTAAGCTAGAATGATGATAAATGAAATGATTGGATGAGACCATGTCTGAGCTGACTGATGATTTTAAAATGGATGAGGAATATCTTGACGCTAAAAAATTAGCCTTTACAGAAGACTTAGACAATCCTTTGACTTTGGTCGAGCGTGTTTGGTTGATTTGGGCTCATTGGGCTGATTTCCATCTTTACGTGATTTCTCCTCACCTCGACATCATTGCTCCGCCCATTGTTATTTTACCAGAACCCATTCCAGATTCTACAGAGCTTGAACCCGTGTATCCCATATTGGACAGTGGGTTTAAATTATCCACCTCCAAAGCTCAAGACATGTTTTCTGCGGGCATGTCCATGTGCAAGTTGTATTACACCATTGAAAAAATGATAAGCATTCTGATAGAACGCTTAAAATCTGGCGGTGTGGATACCGAAACCGAAGTTCAAGTCTCCTTTGGTGGTCACCAATTGGCTCAAAGAAAAGCATTTGAATCCATCATCAACTTAAACTTCAACGTTGTGGTTACAAACTTTGATCCCGGTATTTGGGGTGAGCGGTATTTGCAAACGGTGAAACGCATCGCGGACAAAGGCTATGGATATCCCTCTGAATCACCACGCGAAACCTATAAACTACCGCGCGGTTCCTCTCCCGCGGGCATTAAGCGTTAGTTTAAATCACAGAGAAAATTTAAATTTCTTCTTGTATTTAATTTCATCTTAAGAATTCTCCCTGTATAATGGAAACATAATTCAACAATGGGATTTACGTATGCCTTCATCAATTCAAAAAAATCAAGCTAAATTTCAACACGCTTTATTAAAAATTGCCTATAAAAAAGCGGCAGCAGAGGCAACTACTGGCCGAGGGAACGTAGGCTTTGATATACGTGGTCGCGCCATCTATGATTTAAACTTGAACGAGTTCGATCTGGAAAAGATTTTGACCTTCTTAGGCTATACACAAATACCGCAAGATTTTGATAATCGAGTCAGGGTTTTGAAATCTTTGGTGGGAATTGACTTTACTTTTCCCATTCGTTGTAATTTGGATCTGAATTCCGAGGTAACAGATCCCCAAATCCGAGCTAACATCGAAGAATTAAATACCAATGAAAATAATGAAAGACTGGGCGATACGAATAAAAAAATGAGTATCATCCCTCTGTATGAAGAATTATTGGCTAATATCGAGCACAACGATGCAGCCGTTAGAAAACGGCTGCAAAAACTCTTGGACAACCCATTGCCCCCTATTGTCGACAATGCTTTGACGCAAGCCTTTACGCGCGCAAAAAACAACATCCAAGAGGAAGTCAATGCAGTTGCTAAGACTATACAACAGAACTCATCGATTAGGGAAATCAATCAACAATTGGATAAAGCACGCTCCAACCTTCATAAAAGTTTAAAGATGACCTGGTTTGGTGTATTTAAATCTCAAATCGAAAACATGGAGCTTATTCAGAAAAGGATCATTTACTCCGCACTCAAAGACCGGCAATTTAAGGAAATATACAAAGAAACTCCAGCGCATCAGTACGATATTCTAGGCATAGATTTCAACAACGGCACCACCTCTTACATCACCAACTCAGGGGATAGAACGGCCCATAACAAACATGCTTGGGTATTTGGGGCATCGGCTCTACGTTTCATGGTGCGTAATGGTTTATCCATGGCGGGGCAAGTGACTGCTCGTCCAGGGGGTGAGATAAGTGCCAGAGTACCTTCGGTTGCATCCGTTGAAGCAGACGATACTCTTCAGGATGTAAGACGCGATGTGGATGGAATCGTTGAGATTTTCCAACAATTTCATGTGAAATTTGACGCCTTTTATGAATCCAAAGAAGAAAAAGCCAGTGAGTCAAATCAAGCCATTGTTTATAATTTGTTAACTTCTCTTGATCCTTACTTTGAAGAACAAAGGGATAAAAAGAATTTTCAAAACGAATCCGCCAGACGTATTCTGGAGGGCTCCCATCGTTACAATCAACGCGTATTCAAAGATGTTCAAAACCCGGCTAATGGCAAATACATTTGGGTGCAAAATCTGAGCGTAAATCGTCATTCCAACAGTTTAAACGAATTTTTCGCCTCACCCTTGGAAAAAGAAGTCAAGCTGATGGCAGACATTGCCTTGTTGTATACACTGCAACACAATCTTAACCTTTTATCTTTATCGTCCCCTTACAATGATGTACTTTCTCAATATCAACAATTTTTGAATACCTCTCCCAAACCGCAATATTTTCATAAATCAAAACAAGGGCAGAATGCATCCAAGTTAATACAACAATTCAAAAAACATCTGAGCATGGAGGAAACAATATCTCGTAACTCAAGCCTTGTTTTTAAAGCCAATATGGCTTTACTGAAAATCTATAAACACAATTATCATTACGATAAAAACTATGGAAGCCTCATCCAGGCTTTGTCTATATTTGTAGAAAAAAAATCCGTTGCTGGATGTAAAAGTGCGAATGAACGCCATGAAGACGTGCAGAAAAGAACAGGTTTCTTGATTGGGTGTGAAGGCCAAAACAATGCCTTGCCCACTGAATTGAATGAGGCTTTAAACCGATTTTTAAAAGAACCAAAAATGAAACCAGAGGAGCTGGATAAAGTCCTCGCTCAGGTTGTCAACGACAAACGAATGAACGGGGATGAAAACAGCATCAGTCATTCCGATCAAGCCGGTCCATCTAAATTGCAAATCATCGCGAAGTCTTTTGCTCGAGGGATATGGAATTTAGGGAAAACCGTCTTAGGACTTGGCGTCTTGTCTTCCGTCGGTACTGGAGCTGCCATCATTGCCTTAACCATTTTGGGAGTCGTTTTTCCGCCTTTGGATCTTGCTTTAGCAATTGGTGCTGGGGTTTTGGGTTTGGGCA
This sequence comes from uncultured Gammaproteobacteria bacterium, assembly GCA_963785145.1. GTDB lineage: Bacteria > Pseudomonadota > Gammaproteobacteria > Legionellales > Legionellaceae > Legionella. Next base: position 117,698 of record CAWAUF010000023.1, read on the forward strand.
TAGTCGCATCCTTTGTTCCCAAACTCTGGCCTGTGGCACAATTATGTCTAGGATTGGGAACGGTTTCTTCTTTAGGCATGGGTATTGGCATGGGCGTGATGGGCATTTTAGGCTTTGGTTGCCCTCCTTTAGGCTTGGCCTTATCGATTTCTGTAGGGGTAATTGGACTAGGGATCTTGGCATCAAGCACCGGTGCTTTCGTTTTCAAGGCTAAAAACACCAATTTTGCCTGCTCATCAGAAATGACGAATAACATCAATACCAATGCAAGCAAATTGCAATCCAGTCATGGTATGAAAATCATCATGGAGGCTGCTGAAAAAGAATTAGTCAGTTTAAGTTCGAGTAAACCGCCGCTTACAAAGAGTGCTAAAAATCTGTCAAAGCTGGGTACACCTCAAGGATCAAAAAAGGTGCAGTTCAACCCATTGGTGAGTTATGCACCGGCGGATTTGTCTCGAGGCAGTAGGAAAGTTGTCGATGTCGATGGACCCAACGAAAAGAAAGCCACTGCACCTGGATTGTAATCATTCCATCCATTCTACAGTCCCTAGCCCGCAAGCAATGAGTGAATTGCGGGCTTCACCGGAACTTAGTAAACCAAAAAACTCCAAGTGGTTCATTGGCTCCATTTATATTATGGTAGGAATTAAAAGGGAATGTCATCGTCCAATTGATCAAAGGCATCGCCGGCTGGTTGTGCTTGTTTGTTGTTTTGTGGCGGGCTAATAGGGGCCGTGGCGTATTGGGCTTGAGGCATGTCCTCGTAGTTGGATGATCCACCGCCTTTGTTGTCTAACATTTGCAGCTCATTGGCTACGATTTCCGTGGTGTATCGATCTTGGCCTTGTTGATCTTGCCATTTACGCGTTTTCAAACTGCCTTCTATGTATAGCTTGGAGCCTTTACGAACGTATTCGTTGACGATTTCTCCTAAACGATTGAAGCAAACCACACGATGCCATTCGGTTTTTTCTTGTTTTTCTCCGGTCACTTTATCCTTCCATGTTTCACTGGTTGCCAATGAAATGGTAGCCACAGCATTGCCATTGGGCATGTAGCGTACTTCGGGTTCCACACCTACATTTCCAATCAGTATGACCTTATTAATACCTCTTGCCATTTGTATCTCCTTTATGCGATTGTTAGAAAAGCATTATACTCAATTTAAAACAGAAGTGAATTAAGATTTGTTTGAGGTTAGAAGCGCTTCCGCGCTGCCTGCTTGATAGTGTTCTTTAGCCACTCGCAAGTAAATGACTTGTTCTTTTTTTGACAAGGCCACTTCTTTAATTCCGGGGATTTTTAAAAAGCGAGCAATCAGTTCGGCTTCATTTGGATTCGATGCAGGATACTGCACAATGAGAGTCGTTAAATAGGTATCGGGTTGCATAAAAAGGGCAATAAGAAACCATAAAGCCGCCAACAACGCATTGGCAAGGAATACCCCCGGATTACCAGCCCACTGATACAACAATCCTGCAAACACCCCGCCACCGAATATCCCTAAAAATTGCCCGGTCGAATAAATCCCCATGGCCGTGCCCTTAGAGTTTGAATTGGCTTGTCTTGAAATCAGTGAGGGAAGCGAGGCTTCCAAAATATTAAAGGCTAGGAAATAGACAAACATAAGCAGGCAAAGGCTTATCCAATGAGAATAATGAAAGGCCAATAGGCCCTGGGAGATGGAAGTCAGGCTTACGGACAGGAGAAAAACCCATTTCATTAGTTTTTTCTTTTCAGCCAAAAGGATGAAAGGAACCATCAAAATAAAAGCGCCTATCATCAGGGGAAGGTAAAAATGCCACTGTTTTAATAAATGCTGTTGATTTAAAATCATTGGAATGGAAAAGAAAGTTGCGGTTAGAATAAAATGTTGGCAAAAAATACCCAAATTCAACTTTTGCAAATGCCGATTTTTGATCACGGAGTGAATGAGGGACAACTGGGCCTCGCTGTCGCTATGAAACTGTTGCTTTAAAGGATTGGGGATAATCCAATGCAATAACAGAATGCCCAAAAAGGCCAAAACCATGGTCAAATAAAAAATACTGGCTAGACCAAAACGGTGTGCCAAGGCCGGGCTTAAGACCATGGCTAAACTAAAGGAAGTCCCAATAGTCATTCCAATGACGGCCATGGCCTTGGTACGTTGCTCATCCGGTGTCAAATCGGCCAGTAAGGCAATCAATACGCTGCCTATAGCGCCCCCCCCTTGTATGATTCTGGCTAAAATCATGCCATAAATCGAATCCGCCACTGCTCCAAGCAAACTGCCGCAAGCGAATAAAAACAAGCCTAAAGTGATCAGGGATTTTCTACCGAATTTATCCGACAACAGGCCAAAAGGGATTTGCAGTAAACCTTGGGTTAAACCGTATCCCCCCAATGCAAAACCAATCAAAACAGGAGTTGCGCCTTGCAAATGATTTGCATAGAGCGTGAAGACAGGGATTAACAAAAAAAGACCCAACATGCGAAAGGAAAAAATAGCAGCAATGGGAAAGACCGTTTTAGACCAAGGGTACTTCATGCATTCGTTTGATTAAATGGATCATGTTGCGGATGGTACAAAGGATGAGGATTATACACAAGTCAATTAAGTAATTCGTTTAAAAAAATAAAAGCCACTCGCGGGCGGTTTTAGGTTAATAAGAGCTGTTGACAGTTTACTAAAATCCAGCTAGGTTTCCGGCTTTACTCATAGGATCCCTTCATGAACAAAGTATTTACTGGAAAAGTTGCCCTGATTACTGGAGCTGCCCGCGGGATAGGCAAGGCCACGGCTTTGAAGTTGGCGCATTCAGGTTGCGATGTTGCCATTGTGTATTACAACAGTTCAGATGAAGCCCAGGCCTTGGTTGAGGACATTACGAATTTAGGTTCTAGAGCGCTGGCTATCCAAGCCGATGTGGCCGATCATCAGTCTGTAAAAGAATTGTTTATAGCCTTTGGCCACCGATTTGATAGGCTTGATTTTTTAATCAGCAATGCTGCCAGTGGGGTGTTGAAGTCGGCATTGAAGATGTCTACCAAACATTGGCGTTGGTGTTTAGAAACCAACGCCTTGGCTTTGAATCATTTGGTCTCTGAAGGACTGAAATTCATGGCCAAGGGCAGTCGTGTTTTAGCTCTATCCAGTCTGGGTGCGGCGAGAGCCATACCCAATTACGCCTTCATAGGCGCTTCCAAAGCGGCTCTTGAAGCCTTGGTGCGTTCTTTAAGTCTTGAATTGGCACCCTTTGGGATCACCGTGAATACCATATCTGCCGGGGTGGTGGACACCGATGCCCTGAAGCATTTTCCAAATAGGGAACAATTATTGGATGAGTATCAGGCCCATTCCTTAGCCGATAGACCGCTGACTCCGGAGGACGTGGCCAATGCGGTGTATTTGCTTTGCCTGCCAGAAGCGTCGATGATCAATGCCCATACTTTGTTTGTGGATGCGGGTTATAGTCAGGTGGGTTAAACGCATTACTTTTAAAAAATTTTTGTGATATAATCCTCGCTTTTTAGGTCATATGAGCTCTGAGGATGGGATTATGAATAGTGCTGGCGTATACCCCAAAGTGAGGGAAATTATTGCTGATGTATTGGTTATTGATGAAGAAGACATTGCTTTAAACAGTCGTTTGATTACGGATTTAGGCGCAGAGTCCATTGATTTTCTTGATTTGGTTTTTCAATTGGAAAAAGAATTTAAAATTAAAATTCCTCGCGGTCAATTGGAAAAAAATGCTCGCGGTACCTTAGCTGAAGATGAGTTCGAAAAAGGTGGGGTATTGACTGTTGCCGGTCTTGATGCTTTGAAAAATTATTTAAGCGAAGTGCCAGCCAATCAGTTTCGATCTAACATGAAGGTCAATGAAATCCCCATGTTGTTTACTGTAGAAACCTTCTGTAAGTTAGTTGTTGCCGCTCAAAGTGCAAGCCTAGCTGAACCTGCCTGATGCGGTTTTTATTTGTTGATAGGATCGTGCACTCCTCCCCTGGGGTGAGCATTCGGGGGATTAAGCACATAACCTCGGATGATTTTTATCTGACTGCAGACGAAGAAGGAAAGGCTTGTTTCATTCCTTCTTTGATCGGAGAGGTTTTAGGTCAGTTGGCAGCTTGGAATGTGATGCAAGTCAATGAGTTTAGCCTAAGACCGGTTGCAGGCGTTGTGTCGAGTGCGCGATTGCATCGCAACGCTTATCTTGGTGAAACCTTATTGCTTGAATCCTTCATCGATGCCCTCGATGACCAGGTGGTTGAGTATCATAGCCAAGCCAAAATTGGGGAAGAGGTTGTTTTTACCATAGAAGGCGCCTTAGGTCCTTTATTACCCATGGAAGATTTCATCTCAAAAGAGGTTGTGACTGGACAATTTAGAGAGCTTTATAGGCCTGGTGACTGGCCTTTAATCCGTGCAGAAGCGGCAATGTCTGGGATAATTACTTGCGTGCCTCCAAGCACCCAATCCATGACCTTTGATAGGATTCTAGCCTGTGAGCCCGGAGTGAGTATGATTGGGCAGAAACGCTTGACTCGAGCTGCGTCTTATTTTCCCGATCATTTTCCTAATAAACCAGTTATGCCCTTGACCGTATTATTGGAATGCAAATTGAATTTGGCCAAATCGTTTATCCGTGAGGCGGCATTTTCTTTTGATTACCGTCTTCGCGAATTTCGTAAAATAAAAATGAACGGATTTGTATGTCCTGGAGATGTGCTGACTACTTACGTAAAAGTCAAAGAGCAAAATGAAAAAGAATTGATTCTTTCTTATCGCAGCGAAGTCGAGGGTAAACGAGTTTGCGTTGTCGAGGTGGTGTTTGCATCCATAGAAACAATTGAAAACAAACCCTAGGAACTTCTGATATGAAAAAAAGACGCGTAGCAATTACTGGCCTGGGCGCAGTATCGCCCCTAGGTCATAATGTGAAGTCCACATGGACTAACTTACTGGCTGGACGTTCTGGAATAGCAGAAATTACTCATTTTGATGCCCAAGCTTTTCCAACGCAGATTGCCGCAGAAGTGAAGGGCTTCACACCTCATCCTGCCATGTCAAGCAAACACTCTCGCTTTGCAATGTCCTTTACACGGTTTGCTTTAGAAGCCGCAAGACAAGCCTTTGAAGACTCTGGCATTTCACCCACCCCAGAAACCGCTTCACGTTGGGGCGTGGTGGCAGGGTCTGGCATGATGACGGCAGAGTTTGATTATTTGCATCGGTTTCAACAAACCTGTGCTTTGGATGGGGAAATAGACTGGAACCGTTTGCAAGCCCAAACCAGAGAATTTTATCAATTAGTCGATTTTGGAAAAACCACTTCCAATTCCGGTTTGTCTTTACTGATTCAACAATTTGGTATTCAAGGATATGCTACGTCCGTACACACCGCCTGTGCTTCTGGAGGACAGGCCTTGGGCTTGGCCATGCAAGTGATTCGTCGGGGGGAGGCTGATTTTATGCTGGCCGGTGGTTTTGACTCCATGATCAATCCCTTGGGATTGTCCAGCTTTTGTTTATTGGGTGCCTTGTCCACCTACAACGATACTCCAGAAACCGCCAGTCGTCCTTTTGATGGCACCCGAAATGGTTTTGTTCTGGGGGAGGGTGCTGCCTTTTTGATTCTTGAAGAGTGGGACAAGGCCAAGGCCCGTGGAGCCGTCATTTATGCAGAGTTAGCTGGTGAAGGCAATTCTTTAAGTTCCTACCGCATTACCGATTCTCATCCCAATGGCGATGGCGCAATTCAAGCCATTGAAGCGGCTTTGAAGGATGCGGGACTCCATGCCCATGAGGTGGATTACATCAATGCCCATGGTACCTCCACTAAAATGAATGACTTAAGCGAAACCAATGCGATTAAGGCGGTCTTTGGACAACAAAGCAGTCGTCTACCCGTCAGTTCCACCAAAGGACAAACTGGACATTTAATTGCAGCTGCAGGTGCACTGGAGGCCGTCTTAGCGGTCAAGTCCATTGAGGAAGCCTGGATTCCTCAAACAGCCAATTTAACTCACCCCGATCCGGAATGCGATTTGGATTACGTGGTCGATGGTCCGCGTGAAAAGTCTTTGGGCGTGGTGTTGTCCAATTCCTTTGGTTTCGGTGGGTCCAATAGCTGCCTGTTGTTTAAACACCCTGACTTTAATGGAGCGTATCATGGCTGATTCAGATTTCAATAGGGTATTTATAACTGGACGCAGTGCACTCACTGCCAGCGGTGCTACTGCACAAGACACTTGGGACGCGGTGTGTGCAGGGAAAAGTGGCCTTGATGCAATCCAGCAATGGGAGCTGTCTGGCTGGTCGCATCGTTTAGGCGGGGAGTTGAAAGATTTTCAGCCTGCAAAAATGCTGCCGGATCGAAAACTAATGAAAGTGATTTCTCGGCATGATGCCATAGGCATTCACACGGCTGTTGCAGCCGTTGAACACAGCCAAATCATCCCTTACCGAGATGGCTTAAACAATCCGGATTCATTTAATGATCGAACGGGTATTTATGTGGGTTCGCCTGGGAATAAATATTTTCAGCAATACGATTTTTTGCCTTTGATTGCTAAAACCCAAGGCAACATGCGCTCTTTTGCCGGTGAATTATTCAATGAGGTCCACCCCATGTGGCTTTTGCGTATTTTACCCAATAACGTGTTGGCTTATACCGGGATCACCTATGGCTTTAAAGGGCCCAATCAAAATGTAACCAATCACGCAGTGGGCGGTTCACAAGCTTTATTGGAAGCCTTTCATGCCATTCGCAGTGGACAGGTGGATAGGGCCGTTGTGGTTGCATACGATATGGGCATAGAGCCTCAAGCTTTGTATTATTATGAGAAATTGGGCCTTATCAGTGAGCGTCACTTGAAACCATTCGATGCCCAACACGACGGCACTATTTTAGCCGAAGGAGCCGCAGCCCTAGTCTTAGAAAGCGAGGCCAGTGTCAATGCCCGTCAGGCCACTTGTTATGGTGAATTATTGGGCGGATTATCCGCCAGCGAGGCCCAAGGATTGTTTTCCATAGCAGCGGATGGCAATCATCTGAGCCAAGTCATGAGCAATACGCTGCAAACCCTGCAAGTAAGTCCAAAAGACATTGGCTTGGTGGTTGCTCATGGAAATGGCAATGGAAAATCCGATGACAGTGAGGCCTTGGCCATTCATCAAGTTTTTGCAGCACATTCCGTACCCATCACTGCATTCAAATGGTCTATGGGACATACTCTCTGTGCCTCAGGAGTTGTGGATGCAGTCATGGCCACCTATGCCTTGCAAATGGGTTTTGCCCCAGGCATTCCTAATTTGCAACAACCGGCCTCATCCTCTCAAGGTTTAGCTCTAAGTGCCAATCAACAACCCTTGGGTTCCAATGCCTGCGCCTTGATGATCAACCGAGGATTCTCCAGTATGAATGTGTGTTTGGTGATTAAAGCTTGTGAATGAATTAGCAAAACAAATGGATGCATTACCCCTTCATTGGATGGGTCGTTTGATTTATCACCTGTTGCCCTACAGGCGATCTGTCATCATGACCAACATCGACCAAGTGTTTCAAACACAATTGAATCCTTCTCAAAAAATGCGCTTGGCCCAATGCTATTATTCCCATTTGCTCCTATCCATTAAAGAAGCCTTTCAATTGCGTTTCATGAGTCAGGAGGCTTTACAAGAAAGGGTTGAAATCCGTGGTCATGAAATCATGTTATCGATTGTTGCCCAAAAGAAAGGGGTTTTAGTCTTGACCGGGCACTTTGGAAACTGGGAATTTGCCCCCATAGGCGGTGTTTTAAATTTTAAAGAATATCAGGGCCAATTTCATTTCATAAGGCGAACCATTGGTTTTAAAGCCTTAGAAAGGATCTTATTTAAACGGTATTACCAAGCAGGTTTAAACGTCATTCCTAAAAAAAATTCCCTGGATCAGGTGTGTGCTGCTCTTGAAAAAAATCATGCTGCCATTTTTGTTTTGGACCAACACGCAGACCTGTCGAACAAGGATGGAATAGCCGTGGATTTTTTTGGTAAAAAAGCCGGAACTTATCGCAGTCTTGCCACCTTGTCGCGTTATACTGGAGTGCCGGTTATACCAGCCGCAGGGTATCGCTTGCCTAATGGAAAACACGTCCTGGAGTTTTTTGAACCCATTCCATGGAAAGAGTACCCCAGCAAACAAGAATCCCTTTATTACAATACCTTAGCCTACAATCAGGCCTTGGAACGGATTATTCTTGCACATCCTGAACAATGGAATTGGATGCACAAACGTTGGAAATTGGAATAAGAATAATTGATTTAAATCTTTTTTTCTGGTATTGTTGCCGGTCATTTATCTATAGGTATGGTGCTTGGCGACTGGTTCAGGTGGCGATACTCAATCAATGTTAAGAGAGTGGTATTATGAAAAATTCAATTCATCCTGATTATAATGTGATTAAAGTAACTTGCAGTTGCGGGAAAGTGTTTGAAACCCGTTCAACTTTATCCAGCGATTTGAGCATAGAAGTTTGTTCAGAATGCCACCCGTTTTATACTGGGAAACAAAAATTAGTGGATACTGGTGGTCGCGTTCAAAAATTCCGTGATCGTTACAATAGGGACAAGAAGTAAACATGTCTAACAATGGATATCACCTTGGTGTGGTCAGGAATAGAGGGTAAACATCGTGGTTGAAGACGATTTAAACGAACGTGCATTGGCCTATCACGAGTTTCCATTTCCTGGAAAAACCTCCGTTCTTGTAACCAAATCCACCACATGCCAGGCTGATTTATCCCTAGCTTATACCCCGGGTGTGGCAGCACCAGTGCTTGCCATCGCCAAGGACCCAGACTATGCCTATCGCTATACTAATAAGGGCAATTTGATTGCTGTATTGACCAATGGCACGGCTGTGCTTGGTTTAGGTGATCTGGGTCCACTGGCTAGCAAGCCCGTTATGGAAGGGAAGGCTGTCTTATTCAAACAATTTGCCGACATCGATGCCTTTGACATCGAAGTCGATGTAACCGATCCTCAGGCCTTCATCACTACTGCAAAACACATTGCTCCCACTTTTGGTGGCATCAATTTAGAAGACATCAAAGCCCCGGACTGTTTTGAAATAGAACAAGCTTTGGTCGAACAATTAAACATTCCTGTTTTTCATGACGATCAACATGGCACAGCAATCGTTGTAGCGGCCGGTTTACTGAATGCATTGGAACTGCAAAACAAACAATTACCAGAGGTTAAGATCGTGTGCATCGGCTCTGGCGCCGCGGGCATTGCATCCATGCGTTTGTTGCTGGCTTTAGGCGCTAAAAAAGAAAACATGCTGTTGTTAGACACCAAAGGCGTGATTCATCAAGGCCGTAAGGATTTAAATTCACACAAACAAGCCTTTGCTCAATCCACAGAAAAACGAACTTTAGAACAAGCCTTAGTGGATGCAGATGTTTTCATCGGGGTAGCAAAACCCAATCTGTTGAGTCCTAATTTACTGAAACTGATGGCCCCCAAGCCTATTATTTTTGCATTGTCCAATCCAGATCCTGAAATCAGACCTGAATTGGCTTATAAAGTTCGTGAAGATCTTGTGATTGCCACAGGACGAAGCGATTATCCAAATCAGGTCAATAATGTGTTGTGTTTTCCTTATATTTTCCGTGGCGCGTTGGATGTACGTGCTAAATGCATCAACCAATCCATGCAGATTGCAGCTGTTGAAGCCATTCGACAACTGGTGCATGAGGCTGTTCCTCAGGTCGTCAAGGACAATTACCCTGGAATTATGAATTGGGAGTTTGGCCCTCAATATATCATTCCTAAGCCAATAGATCCTCGTCTGAGAGAGCGAGTTTCAGCCGCAGTATCTCAAGCTGCGATAACCAGTGGCGTGAGTCAAATATAGTGCGCACCATGCCTAGTATCCATATTTAAATAAATAAAGAGAGTCCTGTTCTTACCTCGATTTGTCAGCGGGTATGTACTCTTGCTTAACCATATTGTTAAGGAGATAATCCATGTATTCTGAAAATCGGAATAATTATGCAATCATCGGGTGGTTGATTTGCGGACTCGGTGCCATATTTTACAGTTATGAATATTTATTGCGCATAGCCCCTTCTGCAATGGAAAATTCTTTGCGCGAACATTTTGACCTTTCTGCCACCGGTTTTGGCATGGTTTCTTCCATTTATTACTTAGCTTATGTTCCCATGCAGCTGCCTGTTGGGGTCTTATTGGACCGATACGGTCCTAGACGATTATTGACATTGGCCTGTTTTATTTGCGTTGTAGGCACTTTCATTTACACCAGTACTTCTGTTGCTTGGGTAGCATCCATTGGTCGTTTTTTAGTGGGTTTTGGATCCGCTTTCGCCTTTGTGGGTGTATTAAAGCTCGCAACGTTGTGGTTGCCTGAAAATAGACTGGCTATGGTCGCTGGAATTACCTCTGCTTTAGGTACTGTGGGTGCTATGTTGGGTGATAATTTTTTAAGCGTATTTGTGGATAAATTGGGTTGGATTAGAACATTAAACATCACCGCTTTTTTTGGAATTGGTTTAACGATTATTTTATGGTTTGGAATATCCGACAGACAAGGGCGACATAGGCAAAGCGGTACCATTTCTAGCTTTAAAAAAGGTTTTGAGGATTTGGGAATCATATTTAGAAACAAACAAATTTGGGTTAATGGGTTGTACGGTTGTCTAGTCTATCTTCCTACTTCCGTGTTTGCTGAATTATGGGGGATCCCCTATTTAAGACATGCTCATGGGTTGTCTGCGGAAGCTGCGGGTTTAGCAAATTCCATCCTTTTTCTTGGCTTTGCCATCGGTGCCCCATTGATGGGTTATATTTCAGATAGAATCGCACGACGTAAATTTCCTATGTTCATCGGTGCCTTGGGTGCTGCGATCGTGATGTTGTTGATTCTTTATCTTCCTGGATTAAGTGAATCCAGCATACAAGCCTTGATGTTTTTATTGGGTTTGCTTTACAGCTCGCAAGCCATTGTTTTTGCAGTAGGTCGAGAAATCAGTCCTGGTGAAGCCGCCGGTACTGCCATGGCTTTAACCAACATGATGGTGATGTTGGGCGCCATGTTTCTTCAACCTTTAGTTGGACATTTATTGGACTTTAGTTTAAGCTTAAGGCTTGGGGATTCAGCTTTAACCAGTATGGGATTGGTCAATCTAAAAAAACTCTATACGGTGACTGACTATCGATTTGCATTGGCATTTATACCATTGGGTATATTTATCGCTGCATTACTAACCTTCTTTTTGAAAGAAACCCACGCTCATGCTAAAAAATGATGTAATTTCTCGAGGCCAATTTGCCTTTGGCCTCCTAGTTTGCCTTATAGGCGCTGCTTTTTATTGCTATGAATTCATACTTCGCATCGTTCCTGGCGCCCTTGAAACCGAGCTCTCTGCAGCCATGGGTCACATCACCGCAACCACTTTCGGTGAAATATCAGGATTGTATTATTTTGCCTATTCCCCCATGCAAATGCCAGTGGGCATGCTCATGGATAGATTTGGTCCTCGACGGCTTCTCACCGTAGCTTGCCTTTGTTGTGCCTTAGGCTCCTGGATGTTTACTTTAACTTCTTCCTTGTTTTTGGTAAGCTGTGGGCGATTTTTGGTGGGATTTGGCTCATCCTTTGCATTCATTGGTGTTCTTGCTCTTGCCTTGCACTGGTTACCGAAACGTTATTTTTCTCTGGCCGTGGGTCTCATCACCACTTTAGGCATGTTAGGCCCTATGTATGGACAGATTAAAATTACCGAATGGTCTGTACAAGTGGGTTGGGAACAAGTGCTCTTCGTCATTACTTTGGCCGGCTTTGTTTTAAATGCTTTGATATTTTTAGTGGTACGCGATGGACCGAAAGGTCATGTTCCAAATCAATATCCTTTGCCTAAATTTTTTCACAATGTGTGGAAAGTGCTTATGGCGAAAGAAGTGTGGTTGATTGGTTTGGTCGGTGCGTTTATGTACACTTCTTTGTCCGTATTTGGCGAGTTATGGGGCAAAACTTATTTGGAACAGGCACATCATTTAACCAAAGTTGAGGCTGCCAAATCCGTATCCTTTGTATTTTTGGGTTGGGCCATTGGTGCGCCCATAGCCGGTTTTATCTCCGACAAATTAGGTAGCAGATTATCCATCCTCGTCATAGGGGCCCTATTCAGTTTGATTTGCATCGGTTTGATATTGTATTACCCAGGACTGTCTCACTTTAATTTGAATCTTCTGTTGTTGTTATATGGCATTTTCAGTTCTACTGAAATCATTGTTTTCATCATGGCAAAAGAATGCACTGCTGTGACCTTATCCGGCACCGTATTTGCAGTGACTAATATGATTGTCTCTTTAGGCGGAGTGGTCCTTCAACCTTTGGTCGGTAAATTATTGGATGTTTTTGGTGATAAAACTCATGTACTGGATGGTGTGCATGTATACTCTGTTTCCAGTTATCAAGCGGCTTTTTCAGTATTGCCCATTTCCTTAGTGCTGGTTCTAATTCTTGCTTATGTTATCAAAACAAAAATTTTGGATTAAAATTCACCTACCTTAGGGATTAAACACTGCAACCAACTCCCTTACGGGCTGTCTTTCATCGACCTTGCAGTTAATCCAACGGGATACATTAAAACTGTTAATCTGAGCTTTCTCATAATGACGTCGGGTAAAGGGTGTGTCGTGATTGGATATGATTACTGGAATTCCCTTAGCCGCCGTTTGCCTGGCTAATTCAGCCAATTCCATTTGATCATCCAAGGAAAATACGTTTTGGGTATAAGTAAAGGTTCTCGTATTTTCTACATAGGGTACATAAGGTGGATCGCAATATAGGACGTCACCTGGCTCAGCCATTTCAAAGGTTTTTCTAAAATCACTTAAAAGAAATTGAACCTTTTGGCTTTGTTGATAAAAAATGCCCATTTCATTTCTTGGGAAATAGGGTTTGCTGTGAAGCCCAAAGGGTACGTTGTAAATTCCTTTGGAATTGTATCGACAAAGCCCATTGTAGCCATGACGGTTTAGGTATAAAAAGAGTGCAGATTTTAACTCAGATTGTTCTAATTCATTGAATTCTCGACGCAATTTATAATATTGCTCGTCGCAGTTGTTTTCCAATTGAAAATAATGTTGGCAAAAATCGATAAAGGTTTCCCCCTTACATTGTAAGGTTGTGAATATATCGATTAAATCATGGTTCGTCTCCGCTAAAAGATAAGAGGGGTAATTTGTATTAAGAAAAACAACACCAGAACCACCAAAAGGTTCTATTAATCGACGAGCTGGAGGCAGTAAAGGAATAATTTGCTTTAAACAATTGTATTTAGAGCCAGCCCATTTCAGAAATGCTCTAAGTTGAGCCATAATACGTATCGCAGAGAAAACAGTCAGGTAGTATCCCTTATATTTCAAAAAAAAAATAGAAGCAATGACTCACAAACCTGTCTTTTTTGCAAATCCTGAAGACATAACTTTCCGTGATAAAAACACAATGGTATACTTTTCATTTTACATAAGCTCGGATTAGAGCTTGAAACCACATGACCGTTCAGATGATTATTGAGGAAGACATGATAGTGAATAAAAAAAGGCCAATTAATCTGGATTTAGCCAGTTTGAAATACCCTCCTATGGCTATCGTATCCATACTGCATCGTATCAGCGGAATTGTATTGTTTTTACTATTGCCCTTTATGTTGTTTGTTCTGAGTTGGTCTGTGCATTCGGAAGATCGGTTTGCGCAAATGAAAGTCATGCTGGCTAATCCCTATTATAAGTTCCTGCTGTGGATGTTTGCAGCAGCCTTCGCTTATCATCTGCTAGCGGGAATACGCCACATGATAATGGATCTTGGTTATGGTGAAACGCTTTCTTCGAGTCGGCGTTCCGCTGTGCTGATTATTGTTTTGACTGTTATTTCGACGCTTTTATTAGGAATTTGGATATGGTAACCAACGTCACGAGCTTAACGGGAAATGGGTTGAAAGATTGGTTGATTCAACGCGTTTCCGCATTCTATTTGACCATTTATTCTCTTTTTTTATTGGGTTTTATATTTTACCATCCTGGCTTGAATTATGAACAATGGCATGTATTGTTTACAAATAGCCTGTTTCAAATAGCAAGCACGATCGCACTGTTGCTGCTCTTACTGCATGCTTGGATAGGCATTTGGACTGTTACGACAGACTATTTGAATTTTTGCACCATGCTGCGTGTATCCATACAAATGGTGGTGGCTTTGTTGCTTATAAGTCAATTTATTTGGGGTTTAATGATCATGTGGGGGCAATGAGGCATGGCAATTGCACGAAATCGTTTTGATGCAGTCATTATTGGCGCTGGTGGTGCTGGCATGCGTGCCGCTTTGCAATTGGCTAATTCTGGTTTAAAAGTAGCTTTACTATCCAAGGTTTTTCCAACGCGTTCACATACCGTGTCTGCTCAAGGTGGGATTACTGCTGCTTTAGGCAATGCGGATACGGATGATTGGCGATGGCACATGTATGATACCGTCAAAGGTGCGGATTACATCGGTGATCAAGATTGCATAGAATACATGTGTAAAACCGGTCCAGAAGCAGTCTATGAATTGGAACACATGGGTTTGCCTTTTTCTCGTATGGACAATGGAAAAATTTATCAACGTCAATTTGGTGGCCAATCGAAAAATTTTGGAGGCGAACAAGCGGCTCGAACCTGTGCTGCAGCAGACCGCACAGGGCACGCCTTATTGCATACCCTTTACCAACAAAATTTAAAAGCGAAAACCAATGTGTTCAGTGAATGGTATGCCCTTGATTTTGTGCAAGATTCCAAGGATCGAATTGCCGGTGTGACTGCCTTGTGCATTGAAACGGGTGAGGTTGTCTTTTTTCAATAGCAGAGTATGCATTTTAGCAACCGGCGGTGCCGGTCGTATTTATCCAATCCACTACCAATGCCTACATCAATACTGGCGATGGTTTTGGCATGGCATTAAGAGCAGGCATTCCCTTACAAGATATGGAAATGTGGCAATTTCATCCCACAGGCATCGCTGGTGCCGGTACTTTAGTTACCGAAGGTTGTCGCGGCGAAGGGGGGTATCTGATTAATAAAGACGGTGAGCGCTTTATGGAACGTTATGCCCCTCATGTGAAAGATTTGGCTTCACGTGATGTTGTTTCCCGATCTATGGCACTTGAAATTCGGGCGGGTAAAGGTTTTGATCCCCAAGGCGTAGATTATGTTAAATTGAAATTGGATCATTTGGGTGCCGATTTAATTATGTCGCGTTTGCCAGGCATTCGTGAGATTTCGATGAAATTTGCCGGGGTTGATCCTATTATTGAACCCATACCCGTCGTGCCCACTTGCCATTACAGCATGGGCGGAATACCCACCAACATGCATGGCCAAGTCATCAGTAAAACCAAAAAGCAAAGAACAGATCGTTGAAGGATTATATGCAGTAGGTGAATGTGCCTGTGTTTCCGTACATGGAGCAAATCGTTTAGGCGGTAATTCCTTATTGGATCTGGTGGTTTTTGGCCGCGCTGCAGGTTTGCATGTTGAAGAATTGTGGCAATCAAATCAATTGCCTGACATGCCTTACATATCAGCGAAGAGGTGTGATGCTTCCTTAGCGCGTTATAACCGTTGGGAGCAATCCAAATGACGGAGACAGTCCAGTCGCTGATTCGTGATCAAATGCAACGGGTGATGCAAGAAGATTTTGGTGTATTTCGAACTGGAGACATCATGGATTCTGGTTTAAAACGATTACAAGCTTTGCGTGAACGATTGGCCCATGCTCATTTGGATGATAAAAGTCAAGTGTTTAATACCGAGCGCATTGCCGCCTTGGAGTTGGATAATTTAATGGCAACAGCCTATGCAACGGCAAAATCTGCCATTGCGCGCACAGAAAGCCGTGGTGCTCATAGCCGAGAAGATTATCCCGAGCGAGATGATGCGAATTGGATTAAACATACCTTGTATTTTGAAGACGGTGAGCTCATTGATTATCGTCCAGTCAATACATCACCCAAACACATTGCAGCCTTTTGAGCCAAAAGAACGCGTTTATTAAAGAGGATATATCATGGCAGACACCAGAAACTTGAGTCTGTCAATTTATCGTTATAATCCTGAGGTGGATGACAAGCCTTACATGCAAGATTATGAACTGGCAATCCCGGCTAAAAGTGACCCCATGTTGCTTACCTTGCTTGAACGTTTGAAAGCATGAGCAAGATGCAACCATGACTTACAGTCGCTCTTGTCGAGAAGGGGTTTGTGGTTCCGATGGGATGAATATCAATGGAACAAATGGCTTGGCCTGCATCACCATCGCTTTCTACAATTAAAAACAGATAAAATAGTCATTCGTCCTTTACCAGGGTTTCCAGTGATTCGTGATTTGGTTGTTGATATGTCGCAATTTTATCAACAATATGAACGCATCGAACCTTATTTGCAAAATGATGACGTACCGCCAGCCCAAGAGCGTTTGCAATCTCCTGAAGAGCGCGCCCAGCTTGATGGATTTATATGAGTGCATTTTATGTGCTTGTTGCACAAGTTCCTGCCCTTCATTCTGGTGGAATCCTGAAAAATTTGTCGGTCCTGCTGGATTGTTGCAAGCCAGACGTTTTTTAGCAGACAGTCGAGATACAGCGACCGAACATCGTTTGGATGAATTACAAGATCCATTTAGCGTGTTTCGTTGTCGTACAATCATGAATTGTGCGAATGTTTGCCCGAAAGGACTCAATCCGACGCAAGCGATTGCCAAAATTCGTATACAAATGTTACAGCAAGAAACCTAAACTGACGTGATGAGCAGGTTGTTGGGCCTTGTCCTCAGTTGCACTCTGTTGCTAAGCCTCTACGTTTATCCTGTGGAGAGAATAGAATGAGCAGTTCTGATCTGCAAAATCAATGGGCTTCTTCCTATTTGTCTGGTGGAAACATGGCTTATGTCGATGGTCTATATGAAGATTATTTAGCAGATCCCAATTCGGTTCCTGCTGATTGGCGAACGATGTTCGATGCGTTGCCTAGCCAATTGGGGCTACAAAAGAGTATATCTCACTAGAGATATTCGTGATTATTTTTTACAAAATGCAGATAAAAAACCAAGCCTTACAAGCAGTTCAACACGTAGATATCAAACAATACCAAGTTGCCAATTTAATCAATGCTTATCGATCTTACGGACACTTGCGGCTAAACTTGATCCCTTGGAAATGCTCGAGCGTACCTGTCCCAGTTTAGATTTAGCCTTACCATCAATTATCTAAGGCAGATAAAAACTCGTAAATTTTATGCTGGGACGATATTTTAATGGACCAAGATGCCTTTAGGACGAAATATATAAAGGCCTTACGTGAAACTTATTGTGGCAGTATCGGCATTGAATACATGCATATTTCTAACATGAAGAAACCGAATGGTTGCAACATAAAATGGAATCAGTACGCGGCCGTCCTAATTTTAATGCAATGAAAAAATTGAACGATTTTAAAGGATTTGATTGCTGCAGATGGTTTAGAGCGTTATTTAGGCACTCGTTATGTGGGTCAAAAACGTTTTTCACTTGAAGGCGGTGATTCTTTAATTCCTATGATGAAAGAAATCATTCATAGTGCTGGCAAGCAAAAGGTTAAAGAAATCGTCATTGGCATGGCGCATCGTGGTCGTTTAAATGTTTTAGTGAATGTATTAGGTAAAGAACCTGAGAATTATTTCAGGAATTTGAAGGAAAAATTAAATATGAACGCACTGGTGATGTGAAATATCACCTGGGTTTTTCTTCCGATCTTCAAAACCGATTCAGGATGCATATTGCATTTGGCCTTAGCCTTTAATCCTTCGCATCTAGAAATTATTGGTCCTGTGGTTGAAGGTTCTGTGCGTTCACGCTTGCGACGTCGTCATGATTTAGATAAAGAAAGATTCATAGTTCCTGTAGTCATTCATGGTGATGCTGCATTTGCTGGTCAAGGTGTGGTCATGGAAACCTTTAATTTTTCGCAAGCACGTGGTTATTCGTACTGGCGGAACCATCCATATTGTGATCAATAATCAAATTGGCTTTACCACCAGTAATCCCTTAGATGCACGCTCTACACTTTATTGCACTGATGTTGCAAAAATGGTTCAGGCGCCGGTTTTTCATGTCAATGGTGATGATCCGGAAGCAGTGTTTTTGCCACCCAAATTGCATTTGATTTTAGAATGAAATTTAAAAGAGATGTGGTGATTGATCTAGTTTGTTATCGACGTCATGGCATAATGAAGCAGATGAACCTGCAGTGACTCAACCAACATGTATAAAAAAATTAAATCCATGCCGCCTTTACGTGAAATTTATGCTGAACAATTGATTCAAGAGGGCTTATTAACTGCTGATGAAGTGAGCAATTAGTTGAAGCTTATCGTGACGATTTAGATCAAGGGAAAAGCCGTGGTTGATATTAGTTCATGGCGATTATGAGGGCAAATATCGCGGTTGATTGGGCACCTTATCTTCAATGCAAAATGGACTGATAAAGCTGATACCACTATTAGCTAAAGAAGATTTACAACAATCTATCCAAACAATTGCAACGATTACCCAAAGGATTTTCATCTGCATCCAGTGGTTCAGCGATTATTGCATGAACGCGAAAAAATGAGCGAGGCGAAATACCTATGAACTGGGGATATGCTGAAACCATGGCTTATGCCAGTTTATTACAAGAAGGTTATGGTGTGACGATTTATCTGGACAGGATTCAGGTCGAGGAACCTTTGCTCATCGCCATGCGGTATTACATGATCAGAAATGGCGAAACGTTATATTCCTTTGGAACAAATTACAGCAGCAAAATAAATCATTTACAGTGATTGATTCCGTCTTATCTGAAGAGGCCGTGTTGGCATTTGAATATGGTTTTGCATCCTCCGAGCCGTCATTCTTTAGTGCATTTGGGAAGCGCAATTTGGTGATTTTGCCAATGGCGCTCAAGTAGTGATCGATCAATTTATCAGTTCTGGCGAACAAAAATGGGGACGTTTATGTGGTTTGGTGATGCTGTTGCCGCATGGTTATGAAGGCAGGGACCTGAGCATTCTTCTGCGCGTTTAGAACGTTATATGCAATTATGTGCGCAACAAAATATTCAAGTGTGTACTCCCACCACGCCAGCACAAATATTTCCATTTATTACGTCGACAAATGATTACGTAATTTCCGTAAACCGTTGATTGTGATGACTCCAAAAAGTTTATTACGTCATAAATTAGCGGTTTCGCCATTAGAAGATTTAGTCAAAGGTAAATTTCATACTGTTATTCCTGAAATTGATGCTTTAGATGCGCAAAAAGTAACAAAAGTAGTTTTATGTTGTGGTAAGGTGTATTATGATTTATTACAAACGCGACGTGATAAAGAATTAAATCATATTGCTATTGTACGCATAGAACAATTGTATCCTTTTCCTAAAAAAGCCTTAAGGAGAGAATTGGATAAATATCTCACATGCACAAGAAGTGGTATGGTGCCAAGAAGAACCCAAAATCAAGGGGTATGGTTTTCTTCTCAGCATAATATGGTCGATTGTTTGCGTGCAGAACAAACATTATTCTATGCTGGTAGAGAGTTTGCTGCCGCTCCAGCAGTTGGAAGCTCAGCTTTGCATGCACAACAACAGCAGGCTTTGGTTGAGCAAGCGTTTAGTTAAAATCGCGTCAATTTCAGTAATAAATCTAATAAAATAAGAAGGTATAATCATGTCTATTGAAGTCAAAGTACCTGTTCTGCCCGAGTCAGTGGCGGATGCAACTGTGGCTGGCTGGCATAAAAAAGTAGGTGATCAAGTCACGCGTGATGAAAATCTAGTGGATCTTGAAACCGATAAAGTAGTTCTTGAAGTTCCTGCCCCAGCAGATGGAGTGCTTAAAGAAATCATTTTTCAAGAGGAGATCACGTAGTGGTTCTAAGGTCAATTGCTGGCTGTAATCTGCAGAAGAAACTGCAGCTGCAGCTGACTCCTAAAGAAACAATCAAGTGCAGATGACGCTGCCATATCAAGCCCATGAAGATAAATCAACCAGTCCAGCCGTGAGACGAATCATGGCTGAAAATGATTTACAACCAGGGCAGATTCAAGGTATCTGGTAAAGATGGGCGGATTACGAAAGAAGATGTGGTTGAATACATTGAATCCAATCAGAAAAAAATCCACGACTAAAGGCGAGACAGTACCATCGTCCAGTTCCCACTTCCGGGCTCGTGAAGAACAACGTGTTCCTATGACGCGATTAAGGGCAAAAATTGCTGAGCGCTTATTGCAAGCGCAACATAATGCAGCCATGTTGACCACTTTTAATGAAGTGAATTTGAAAGCCGTGATGGAATTACGCACTCAATACAAAGATAGTATTTGAAAAGAAACATGGTGTAAAACTAGGATTTATGTCATTTTTCACCAAAGCGGTGGTTGAATCATTAAAACGTTTCCCTGCGGTCAATGCCTCCATAGATGGTCAAGATATCGTCTATCATGGTTATTATGACATAGGTATTGCGGTTTCTACTGAAAGAGGCTTAGTGGTTCCTGTGATTCGAGATGCTGATCAAATAGAGCCTGGCTGAAATTGAATTGGCCATTAATAGGCAGCAAGCAAAGCCAGGGAAGGGAAATTGTCCATGGAAGACATGCAAGGCGGCACGTTCACCATCACAAATGGCGGAGTATTTGGTTCTTTGTTGGCCACCCCCATTATCAATCCACCACAAACTGCCATTTTAGGTATGCATAAAATTGAAGACAGACCTATCGTTGAAAAGGGACAGATTGTGATTCGTCCCATGATGTATTTGGCTTTGTCTTATGATCATCGCTTGATTGATGGCAAAGATTCAGTCCAATTTTTGGTAAGCGTTAAAGAATTATTGGAAGATCCGGCGCGTCTTTTATTGCAAATTTAATATCCACGTCACTGCATCACCCCTTGGTGGGTTTTGCTTATTAGAAAGGTACAACAATGAATTTACATGAATATCAAGCAAAGCAATTATTTGCAAGTTACGGTTTACCCGTTCCCAATGGTGAGGTTGCTTACACTGTGGAAGATGCATTGCAAGTAGCATCCAAATTGTCCACGCCCAAGTGGGTGGTCAAAGCCCAGGTGCATGCAGGCGGACGAGGTAAAGCGGTGGGCGTTAAAATAGTCTCTACTAAAGATGAATTGGCAGCAACCAGTCAAAGCCTTATTGGGTACGCAACTGGTGACTTATCAAACCGATGCTAAGGTCAACCCGTTAATGCAGTATTAGTTGAAGAAACCTGTGAGATTGCTAGAGAATTATATCTTGGTGCGGTAGTTGATCGGGCTACACGACGTGTGGTGATAATGGCCTCCACCGAAGGCGGTGTAGAAATTGAAAAAGTTGCTGAAGAAACCCCAGAAAAAATTTTTAAAGTAATCGTGGATCCTTTGGTAGGTGTCATGCCTTTTCAATGTCGTGATACTGCATTTAAATTAGGTTTAGATGACGAAGCAAATCAAACAATTTACCCAGATAATGATTGGCTCTGGGTAAAATGTTTGTTGAATGTGATTTAAGTTTACTAGAAATCAATCCCTTAGTTGTTACAAAAGACAGGCAATTGATTTGTTTAGATGGCAAAATCAACATTGATGGCAATGCTTTATATCCGCAACCTAAATTAAAAAGCATGCGCGATACCTTCTCAAGAAGATGAACGTGAAAATCGGGCAAGTGATTGGGAATTGAATTATATTCCTTTAGATGGGAGCTATTGGTTGTATGGTCAATGGTGCAGGTTTGGCGATGGCCACCATGGATGTCATCAAATTACATGGCGGTGAACCAGCAAATTTCCTAGATGTTGGTGGTGGTGCGACAAAAGAACGCGTTAGTGAAGCATTAAAATTATTTTATCTGATGAGAAAGTCAAAGGTATATTGGTGAATATTTTTGGTGGTATTGTCCGTTGTGATTTGATTGCAGAAGGAATTATTGCTGCGGTAAAAGAAGTGGATGTGAAAATTCCTGTCGTGGTTCGACTGGAAGGCAATAATGCACAGTTAGGTGCGGAAATTTTAGATAAAAGTGATTTAAATGTCATTGCTGCGACACAGCTTAACCGATGCAGCAAAAAAAATTGTGGCGGCAGTCGCCTAAGTACAATCCCAACTGATTGGATAATCAACGTGATTTTGATCTCCTTCGATTATAAATTTTGAGGTTAACAATGAGTGTATTAGTTAATAAAGATACCAAAGTATTTGTCAGGGTTTTACTGGCAAGCAAGGAACTTATCATTCTGAACAAGCCATAGCTTATGGCACGAAAATGGTTGGTGGAGTAACGCCTGGAAAGGGCGGTGCAAAAGCATTTAGGTTTGCCCGTTTTTAATACCATGCGAGAAGCCGTGGAAGCAACTAAAGCGGATGCACAGTCATTTATGTGCCTGCGCCATTTTGCAAAGATTCCATATTGAAGCAGCAGATGCAGGAATTAAACTGATTGTTTGCATCACTGAAGGTGTCCCTGTTTTGGATATGTTACAAGTCAAAGTTTATTTAGAAAACAACACTCATTCACGTTTAATTGGCCCCAATTGTCCCGGTATTATTACTCCTGGTGAATGTAAAATCGGTATTATGCCAGGATTCATTCATTTACCAGGTAAAGTTGGTATTGTTTCACGTTCAGGTACTTTAACTTACGAAGCAGTAAAACAAACCACAGATAAAGGGTTTGGACAAAGTACTTGCATTGGAATTGGTGGCGATCCAATTCCTGGTACTAATTTCATTGATGCTATTGGCTTTATTTGAAAAAGATCCACAAACCGAAGCCATCATCATGGTGGGTGAAATTGGTGGTTCGGCTGAAGAAGAAGCCGCCGAATACATTCAAGCGCATGTTACAAAACCAGTTGTTTCTTATATTGCTGGTGTTACAGCACCTGCTGGTAAACGCATGGGACATGCAGGTGCTATTATTTCTGGTGGTAAAGGCACCGCTGCAGAAAAATACGCAGCCTTAGAAGCCGCAGGGGTTAAAACCGTGAGATCTCCAGCGGATTTAGGTGATGCAATTGCTGAAGTGACTGGATGGTAAGGGATTGACGCATTTTAGAGATCTAAAGGACATCCGTAGAGACTATGGGGAATTGAGTCTGGATGAGGATTCCCTTTTGTCCGACCCAATTGCTCAGTTCAAACTTTGGTTTGAAGACGTTTTGAAACAAGAAATAAACGATCCAACGGCCATGGTATTGTCTACGGTAGATCATTTAGGGCATCCGGATTCACGGGTTGTTTTATTAAAGGGTCTCGAAGAAGGACATTTTATCTTTTATACCAATTATCAAAGCACCAAAGCCAAGCAATTGGATGCGGCTCCCTTTGCTGCCTTGAATTTTTATTGGCCCCAAATGGCCAGACAGATTCGTGTTCGTGGTCGTATAGAAAAGACCAGCGTAGAAGAATCCGATGCTTATTTTCACACTAGACCTCATAAAAGCAAATTAAGTGCTATAATATCTCAACAAAGCCAAGAAATTGCTAATCGTGCGATTTTAGAAAAATCGTTGAATGATTTAATCGAGAAGCATGGACAAGACCCTGTATTAAGGCCTATTCACTGGGGTGGTTATCTGCTTCTTCCTGATGAGTTTGAATTTTGGCAAGGTCGTGACAATCGCTTGCACGACCGAATTCATTATCAAAGACAGGAAGTGCTGTGGTCACGCCGTCGTTTGGCACCTTGATCGGCAGGTTCTGTCATTCTGTGGCAAAATTTTTCAAATTTTTATATTAAGAGCGTGAAGGACCATTCGCTATCATAATGTCTTTCCCTTAAATTATTGGTCATTACCTTGATCAAAAATATGGTTTTCTTAACAACCGCAGTCAAACCTATGCGTTCTGTACTCAGAAAATGCGTGATGGTACTGAAAATAACTGGGTTTGTTTAAACTCATTATTGTCTGAAAATTTGTTTTAAAAAAAATTGGCATAGCAATTGCATATAAGATTATATGGGAATCAAAATAACACAAGGTTCTTGATTTATATGTTTTAAAAGGGTTTGTCTTAAAGCGTTAGCTCCTAATTCATAGTTTGAAATGTTTTAAAAAACATATTTACAGGGAGTATCATTCAACCAATTGAATTGGTTGAAAGTAAATCAAATAGTCTATCCAAGGAGGATTTAATTATGAACGATATAACAGCCTTACTGCCACATATAAAATTACACTTTAATATTGATCATCCCAGTTATGAAGAATGCTATATGTTTGGGTATGAATGTGCCCTAGCAGATGTGAACGAAGAAGACAATCCTTTTCCAGTAGAATCAGCTGAATCAGAACAATGGTTAGAAGGTTGGTGGTGTGGTATCTACGGTGAAAAACCATTGTTTGATCTGAGTCATTGTGAACAAGACGAATGTGAAGTCAACAAAGAAAGGGCTGCAAATGATCAACAATATTACCAAAAGCCCAGTTTCATGTCCTTGATATTTGAAATCAGCGGAGCCATTGCTGCTTCAGCAATAGTCGGTTACCAGTTGTTGGAATTGGTGGCTTAGTCAAACATCCAGTAACTCCTAACGTACCATACCCTATCCATGAAGGTATGGTATGTTTGCCTTCGCTTCCCTATAACCCGCTTCATAGGCTCTTTTAAGATTTCTTGGTATTTAAGCTTGCTGTATTTTTGTCGAAGCACTTATGTACTTCAATTGTTTTTGAATAATTTCAACACCATGGACCGCATCCTCGCAATTTCCTCGGGTTTGAATTCTTTATAAAACTCACTTCCCAAATCCAAGGACACCGTCACGCCCTCGCCAATTCCTTTCAGTAAATCAACAGCCGATAATTTCAAGAGTTTGATGTTTTTGTTAATGGGCTTTGCCCAAACCTCCAGATAGGCCATCTCCGTGAAAACAGGCAAATACACATTGCCTGCATCTTGTAGGTATAGAACTTTCGGTTGGTCCGGGAGTGAATTGTGTTCCAAAGGGATGATGAAATTGGCTTTTATGAATTCCAAGTAAGCTTTATTGGCTTCTTTTAAGTTACCGGAGGCAGAGTAGGCTGCTTGAATTGCAAAATTCAGAGAGTTCATATTTAATTCATTTTTCAAAAAGAAAGATTATAGCTGACTCTGGATGATATCGCCAAGCGTCATCTCTTCAGGTAGAATGACGTCTATTAAAAATAACATGGAGATAAGAATGAAAAAACTTGCAGGATTAATCATCATCCTGGCTGTTTTAGTTTTAGGTGGTTATTACGGGATGGGTATTTTTACAGAAAAAGCCATCAAAAAAAACATGGCAGCCGTTAATCAAAACAAAGGTTTGACTGCAGAGTTAGGTCCATACCATAGAGGTTGGTTCACTTCTCAAACAGAAATTAAATGGGAATTACAGGTTCCTGCTCGTATCATGAAGGATGCTGAAGGTAAACCACAAATAGTTCCGGCTCAAAATTACAAAATAACCATGCCGCTTACCATTTACCATGGTCCTTTGATCATAGCGGACAAGAAGCTATTATTGGGTATGGGTTATGCGACCACGCGCTTACCATTGCCCGACAATTACACTCAGAAATTCGATGCCATGTTTACTGCAGATTCAGTTAAACCAGAGTTGGATCTTAGCATTTTTGTAAATTACCTCAAAAAGACGTCGATAGGGTTAAAAAATTCCTTCGTTTAAATTAATGTCCAAAGACGGTAAAACTCAGATGAACTGGGAGAGCATGAAAAGTAAAACTTCCATCTCTTCAGGTGAAAAAGATTTAGACGGTTATTTGGTTCTAAAAGGAATGACATTCAACAAAAACGATGCCAAGTTTTCTATTAATAACACCAACATGGAATATGATTTGCATAAAAATGCCAGTGGTTTGTATTTGGGTAATGTGAAATTTGCTTTGCCCGTGCTTACCGTTGAGAATCAAAATAAAAAAATATTTGCAATTAATGACTTAAAAATGAGTTCTGAAAGCGATGTCGATAAAAATCTATTTTCCACCCATTTCAGTATGTCCATTCAATCCATTTTATCTGAAGGACAAAGACCTATGGTCCGGTAATTTGAAATTTCACTTCGGAATATTGATGCGGACGTGTTAGCCAGATTAAATGAACAAGTGAAAGCCATGCAAAACAGTCCTGATTCGGAACAGAAGAAAAGTTGTTTTCCATGCTGCCCGATTTGCCTAAGTTATTTACTAAAGGCGCAGAACTTGAAATATCTGAAATTAGAATGAAGCTGCCTTCAGGGTCTGGTACAAGGTAACTTGCTGCTTACGATACCAAAAACTCGAAAACCTCAATCTCTTTGAATTGTTTCAGAAAATTCAAGGGAAAGCAAAGTTGAAAATGCCTAAAGAAGTTGTGAAAAACGTTGATGCATCAATCCATGATGCAACAATTGGCAAGTCAGCCTGAATTGCAACAAAACCTAATCCAGCAGCTGCAAAGTCAAAGCACAATTCCAGCTATCAATCAACCCGCATTGACTCAAGAACAGATAGCTACCATGCATACTGACAAAAAACTTGCTTCACTGGAGCAAGGCAGGGTTGATAGCGGCGCAAGGCCCGGATTATTCCATTGAAATGAGCCTCAATCAAGGTAAATTCTCTGTGAATGGTAAGCCATACGATCAGTCGTTTCCGATAAAGTTTTAAGACAGCAGAGGTATTGGGTAAATGATCGGATTCATTTACCCAATTTAATACAATTTTTTAAAGCAATCGATTAAAGTAATTTAGGCATGGAGTGAAAAACGTACCAAATGAACTTTGCAGTTAGCCTCTGTTCCATCCTTTGGGTCGCCAATCTACGAGGCCAGGGAAAAGGTGCAAATTTATTTGAAGCGTTGCAAAGGGAACTAATTTTAATTTAGTTTTTCTTGTATTCCTCTTGTCATGAATTTTACAATTCGATACTATATTGCTTTAATAAGTAGGAGCTAAGTAATAATGACAACAATCAGTAATGAAGTTGGAGACACAACTACCACTACCACTTCCCTAGCCGAAAGCGTAACGTCTTCTGTGCAAAAATATTTTTCAGAGTTAAAGGGAACTGATCCTGTGGATTTATATCAATTCGTTTTAGAAGAAATTGAGACCCCTTTGTTTCGCGCGGTGATGGAACATTGCAAATACAATCAGTCGCGTGCTGCAATTATGTTAGGCATTAGTCGTGGAACCTTAAGAACTAAATTACGACGCTATTTTGATGATAAATACGTTGGCACTCGAGAATAATCTATTCTAACTCAGGCTGTATAAGGGTTTATACCTTGTCTGATAAAACCACCCAAGGAACTTCAGTCCTAATTCTCCCCACTTGTATCATACTCGGAGTCACGGAATAAGGCTGATGTTTCTTATTAGATGAAATAAACCTTTCTTGCACATTTTAATGTAACTTTCCTACTTAAGGATGAACTCATTCATCCTTAAGTAGGAAAGTTATCGTTTACTGCAACTAGAGATTTTCAATGAATGAAGACATCAGCGCTAAAAGCACCAAAAATGAAATACTTGAAGCTTACCATGAGGCGCTTACGCAACTCAAAGCCGTCAAAAAATCCACTAAACCCGAATTAAAAGCCCTTGAAGAAAAACAAGACATCGTAGTGAAAGCCACCAAACATTCTACAGATGACATCGTAAAAAACATTGCAAACCTAAAGCTGTCTTTGGTGCGTTCGCTTGAAGAAATTGAAGAACAATTATTATCCAGTTACAAACAATTGACTGGCTTGCAGCAAGCCATTGATATTCAAACTAAAGAACTGAACGATTTATATGAAATTAAGGTGAATGCGGATAGCTTAGCGGCTTTATTGCATGCTCAAAAAGAAAAAAAGTTGATTTTTGATAAGGATGTGAACAGTAAAAACCTAAACTTTGAGCAAGACATCGTTGAAAAGCGCGCTGCTTGGAAAAAGGAACAAGATCAGTTTGAAATCTCTCGTAAAGAATATGAACAACAAACCATTAAATTGCGTCAACGCGAAGAAGATGAATACGCATATCAAAGAGATCTAAGCCGTCAAAAAGAACGTGATCAATACCATTTAGAAAAGGAATCTTTGGAAAAAGAATTGGCATCCAAACGCATGGCTCTGGAACAAGAATTCGCAACCCGAGAAGCAAAACTCAGCTCCCAAGAGCAAGAATTTCAACTACTAAAACAACAAGCAGAAGCATTTCCAAACGAATTACAAAAGGCGATAAATCATGCAACCAATGCCTTGACTGAAAAACTTACTTTTAAATTTGATTATGAAACTAAGTTGGCTCAAAAAGAACAGGAAGGGGAGCAAAAATTACTGCAGCAAATGATTACAGCACTGGAAGCAAAGGTAGCTCATCTTGAAACTCAAGCCAAACAGTTATCCGATAAAAGCAATCAAGCCAATTTGCAAGTTCAGGATATAGCGGTTAAGGCAATTGAGAGCGCTTCTTTGCAACGATTTATTCCTAATTACAACGAAAAAACCTCGGAACCAGCCAAACAATAAATCATGGGATCGAAGCTGCAGATCCCGTGCTTTAGGACGGAGTTTTCCTTTTAAAATATAAAGTTTTATAGTATAACGCGATGCTCAACTTTTCACGAAACCATACGGGCCCGGGCCCGTCAGCAAGCCCGAGCCCGCCCGAGTTCCGCCTAATCTGTTTTTTTTGCCATTTTAGTCAACATCATAACAATGCGATTCAGTAATTCTCTTGTTAATTGATAATATTCATCATGTATAATGTT